>JANRJY010000044.1:0-4064 GCA_033763735.1 Bacteroidota bacterium
AGCTTATGATTTGCTACTTTCTACAGGTACAATTGCTGGATTGGTTACAGTAGTGGGTCCTGTTGTAACAGTTACTACTAGCGCATTAGCTAGTTCTGATTCCGATGCTGTTATTTCAGTATATCCTAACCCAACTGAAAACGGTGAAGTTACGGTTGTAGCTCCTGTAGGTACTGCGATAGTAATATATGACTTATCAGGAAGTGTGGTGAAATCAGCCACTGCTGTTGACAACAAAACTTCTATCAGTGGTTTAACTCCAGGTTTCTATATTGTAAAAGCCGGATCAAAATCATTGAAGTTAATAGTTAAATAAGCGATTAGATTTATCTAAGTTTTTAAAAGAGGCTCCCAATTCGGGAGCCTTTTTTTGTGCCTTTATTTGAACACAAATGACACTAATTGTACTGATTAGCACTGATAATTGGTGTTGATTCGTTTTATCCGTGTCATTAGTGCGCCATTAATATTTGAAAACTGATAACACTAATTGAGCTGATATTCAGGAATAATTATTGCCTTTTGTAAACCAGCTACATCCTTACTCAAAGTATATTTTTTAATCTGCTCTTTTTAATCAATTAAATATTTTTAAAAAATATTTTCCAAATGGAGCCTAATAAAAAAGAAAATCACTACTTTTAAAAAAGTAGATATTAATTTGGAACTAATTGTAAAAGTTAATCCTGTAAAATCGACTAAAACGCAATTCAATCTATTGTAAATGACCTTTTAATTTCCAACCGAATATTAATCAAAAGCAAGTATTAATTTCGATTGTTAGGTAGGTCAAATAAATGAATTATTAGTACTACCTAAGGAATTTTAATTAAAAAATTTTACCTGCTATTTTTAAACAAATCACTATTTAAATATGAATCGCTCTGTTTTCAGTAGCGGCCAAGCAGGCTTCCTTAACTGCTTCCATGTAGGTTGGGTGTGCATGACTCATACGCGCAACATCTTCCGCTGAAGCACGGTATTCCATGGCAGTAACTCCGGCAGCAATCATATCAGCTGCCCTGGCACCTATTATGTGCATACCGAGTATTTCGTCTGTTTTTTTGTCAGCCAATACTTTCACAAGTCCATCAATATCCATACTGGCACGTGCACGTCCCAAAGCTTTGAATGGGAATGAGCCTACCTTGTATTCTTTACCTGAAGATTTCAATTCTTCTTCGGTATACCCTACGCCAGCTACTTCAGGCCAAGTATACACTACTCCTGGAATCAATTTGTAGTTAATGTGTGGTTTTTGTCCGGCAAGTGTTTCTGCAACAAAAGTTCCCTCTTCTTCAGCTTTGTGGGCAAGCATAGCACCTGCTATCACATCTCCAATGGCATATATGCCCGGAACAGCTGTTTGCAAATGGGCATCCACAGGAATTTTGCCTCTTTCATCTGCTTTCAAACCTATTTTTTCAAGACCTAAGCCATCTGTATAGGCTTTACGTCCTACGGCAACAACACAATAATCGCCTTTAAATTCCACTTTTTTACCTTCACCATCTTCAGCTGTAACGGTAACTTCTTTGCCTTTAACAGTAGCTCCCGTCACTTTGTGTTTGTAATAAAACTCAAAGCCGATCTTTTTCAGGCATTTTTCTAATTCCTTACCCATAGTTCTGTCCATTGTAGGAATAATACTATCCAAAAATTCAATAACAGTGACTTTTGCACCCAAGCGAGCATACACTGACCCTAGTTCCAAACCTATTACACCACCACCTATTAATACCAAATGTTTCGGCACTTCTTTCAACTCCAGAGCTTCGGTTGAAGTGATAATTCTTTCATAATCCATTTTGATAAATGGCAGTTCAGTAGGTTTGGAACCCGTAGCGATGATTACATTTTTGGTTGTAATTTCCTCGCTAGAACCATCTTTCTTAGAAATTGTTATTGTGTTTTTATCTTTAAACGAACCAATTCCTGTGAATGTGGTGATTTTATTTTTCTTCATCAAGTACACAATGCCATCACATGTTTGCTTCACCACATCACGTTTACGCTGAATCATTTGAGCGAGATTTACTTTGGGTGCGGGGATGTCAATTCCATGTGTTTTAAACGTGTGCACAGCATTGTAAAAATGTTCTGAACTATCCAAAAGTGCTTTGGACGGAATGCAACCAACATTTAAGCAGGTACCACCAAATGTATCGTATTTTTCAATCAAAGCAGTTTTCATGCCCAACTGAGCACATCTAATCGCTGCTACATATCCACCTGGCCCAGAGCCTATTACTGTTACATCAAATTGCATAAATATAAAATTTGTTTTTGCTAATCTATTTTGTTGCTAATGTAAGGGTTAGAAGGAGAAAAAAGGAGAAAAAAAGGGAATATTTAAAATGGTTTAAAATTTTTAATACTTTACTTTATTTAATAAAGGTGCAAGATATTAATTTGATAGCCCATTTCATTAAAAAGATATTTGTATTTGCAATTCCATATAGTAACTTTGCAATAACCAAGGCCTAAGTATGAAAAAATCTATTTCTTATTTATTTATTTATTTATCTATTAGTAATATTTCTTAATTCTTGTTTGACTGAAAATAAAGAAGAACCAAAACCAAATAACTTTGAAAATTCATTACTTTCAAAAGACACTACCAAATACTTTTCAAATTCAGATTATCAACTAAAAATCAAAATATCTTTAGACGATAAATTTCAATTATATGTAGGAGATAGTTTAATAAAAGTTCTTTCTGCAACTTTTATTGATTCGAGTAAATTAAATGCAAATTATTCAACCCAAATAAATGACTCTTGGATTTCTAAGCCTATAAGTCTAATTGGTGCGAAATACAGTTATTTATACCTTTTATTTACATTGCCGAAGCTAACAAATGTAGATAATACTTACAAAATTGAACTTAGATCTTCAAATGGTAAAAAAATTTATATTACTGATGTTATTATAAAAAGTATAAATAAAGTTGTAATTAGTTCTATTACTCCAACTGTAGTCACAAGTAAACCTAATTTAACTATATTAACAATCAAAGGAACAAATCTGAATGCAATATCAAAGTTAGATTTAATAAATATTTACGATGATACAGATAAAATTGGCTTTGAATCAAAAGCATTGACAATTGCTAATGATTCGATTGCATACTTTTCACTAAAAGTTAATAGATTTCCAGCTTTTCACAAAAATATTTTAGTTATTAAAAATGGACCATTCACAATATATTGCCGTGATACAATTATAAAAACAGATTATTTCTATCCAAATGCTTCTAAAGATATATCAATGGAAGAAGGAGGTTTTTTCACATTGATTACAGATATCGTTTCATTCAAATGGAAAGAAGCCAAGTTGCATATTGGAGACAGCATTGCGAAAACTGCATATTATGAATATCCAATCGGTGGTGGCGAAGATGAATATGGATTGGCCGTTCCATTAGGACCAGGGAAATACCTATTACGTCCTACTTATTTGGCAGGCTCAGGACAAACTTATGATATTATGCCATTATATAAAGAAAAATATTATTTAAACATCTTACCTACAACAAAAAAATATACCTCTGATTCCGTTTGTAACCAAAAAATTAAATTTGACGTAACATTGAATTGGGATACTTATAACCCTTATGATGAATTAAATTATTTTGTAATATTGAACAATAAGATATATGACCCAATAATATCTAAAATATATCCCGCCCATCCAGATCCAATTACTTTAGAAATTAAACTTTCTGATGAAGAGTATAATCTATATAAAAATACGTATATTCAACCTGAAGTTTATTACTACTTAAATAATAAAAATGGCTATAAATTGAAATTATTATCGCCAAATCCAAATTTTAAAATAAAAGTAAAATAATTGAATTTTATACTTTTATGAAATGAGATTATACTTTTCAAATATCAATAATTTGAGCTACTCCAACCTCAAACCCTTCCTTCTCAATTTCGCAAATAAACGGATTGTAATCTTTCCCTTCTCCTTCCTCAAAGTAATGCAATTCTATTAATGGGAATTGGTTCAATAATCGAGCTATGGGTTCGCAATCAATTGGCCCACAACCGGTA
>JANRJY010000036.1:0-4554 GCA_033763735.1 Bacteroidota bacterium
TACTTCAAGAGTTCCAGCGTTAGAACTATTAAGTCTGGCAGATATTTTTATATCACCTGCTCCGGAAACACTTATAGGCCCGCTTAACCATTTAGCTTCTACGCCCAGGTTGCTAAATTGAAGTTCATTGTTTTGAACTGAGGCAATTGCACCACTGTTAACACCTGTTGTAATTAATGACCAAGAAGTGCTGCCATTATCTGAATTTGTACCATTTGTTAAGGCAAAATCTTCTGTCCATGGAATTGAGCCATTAACTACAGAACCGGAACCGGAACCTGAAACTGTAATGACAACTGAGCTTGTCACCGCACTATTGGTACCGTCACTAACTCTTACTGTGGCCGCATAAGTTCCTGCGATTGAATAGTTGTAAGAAACTGAAGAGGCAGTACCTTCGTTATACGTGCCATCTCCGTTCAAATCCCAGCTGTATGTCAACGCATCTCCCTCTGGATCAGAAGCAGAAACGCTAAAATTAACCGCCAATGGTACCACACCGGTGGTAGTAGAGGCTGTAAGGCTACTGATTGTCGGAGGGTTGTTAGTTGAAGGGCCGGTGGCTTTGACAATATATATCCAGTCTTTGTTATCTGGATTGGCAAAAGCAATACTACTATTTCCGGTATAACCGCTAAGGTCTGTAAACGATCCCAGTCTAGGGTCGTATCTTTGAACAGTATAAGTTTTACTTGTTTGAGTACCCAGACTTAGGGTGTTACTTCCGCTATTTCCTTTGATATAAACAAAATATTGATTGCCAACATTGGCCAAAACATACTTTGTACCAGATCCTGAAATCAGATTGTTATTTGGTGTGAGTGTCCAATAATCGACAGAAGAGAATACTCTTTTTAAGTATTTAAAATCTTCTGCCCAATCGGCTGAACTAGGATAATTTGGATTAAATAATGGATTTGAAGGAGACCTTCTTCCACCTGCATAAGTTGGACCAAAACCTGTCACAGCATAAGCACCGGCCATAGCTATATTATATGTTCTTGCCCTCATACTATCAAGGCTGTTTTCTATACCTGGACCTTCCGTCACCTGATAGTAACCGTATTCACCATTTACTACAGGTTTGCTGTAAGATCGGGAAGTAATGGCTTCGCTATATTGTCTTGATTTATCTTGCATTTGCATATAGTCACCAAAACCAGCCCAGCTTTGAGAGGAATATTCTCTTGAAACCATCATACCTCCAGAATGATTACCAATTAATCGATCATGCGGATCAGCATTTGCTAATGTATTACCCATGTTGTTCCAAAAAGTGCTTGACCGGTTTGCTTCCTGATATTCCATTCCTAATAGGAAGTAAACATTATATGCACTGTATCTGGCTGCTGCATATTTAGCAATTCTTATTATATCACTTTCACTTCCACCGCCTGCGATATGTGTTTTAATGTTTTCCCCCGAAATAATAGCTATTCCAATAGTCAAACCTTTATCGTTGGCGTATTTAATTCTTGTATCCACTGCTTGGAAATAGCCGGGATTCAATACAGAATACTTTGTTGGAAAAGCATTACCTCCTTCGTTGGCAGAACCTCTTACTAAAGTGGCATGGATAGCATTGAAATCCTGAGAGGACCTAACATCAAAATAGGTTTTCACAGAAGTTAAATTCAAGCTTGCCTCTGGCCTGTCAATAAACAAATCCCATTGCGTATCTCCTATAAAATACATATTGTCTCCGTTTTCGTATTGGAAGTGAAGAGGAGAACCTTGTTTTTGCCTTATTCCACCTTTGTTGCTGGAACTAGTACATGTAAATGTTCCTGATTGTCCTGATAAACCACTGTTACTGGAACTTGTGGTATAGGACCATGAACCTGTTTCGTTAGGCGAAAACCTCACTTTCCATGTTGTACTACCATCCCAAAACATTGGAATTGTAAAGGTTTTTGAAGATGGAGAAGTAAATGTAACCGAACCTTCCAATGAAGTAAATGGATTTGAAATAGTACCAGAATGGGTAAAGCTTGTTTCAAAGACGCCAAATTTTGACACACTTTGTGCATTAGTCGTTGTTAGGATAGCTATCAAGAGGAATCCTACGACATTGCAAATTCTAAATAAATGACATGCTTTCATATTTAATTATTTTAATATAAAATTGATTAATTTAACACAACACAAAAGAATATAACTATTTGAACTAAGTATGTATTCCTATTTATAATGCATGTGGTCAATAGTATGCACATCAACTTTTGATTTCTATAACTGATTCAAAATCAGTATCCAAAAAAGTAACAAGCCGTAGTTAAAGATAAAATTCAAAAAAGTGATATGTGCGGGGACTACATCATTAAAAAAGTGTTTATTGAATAAATTATAAAAAATATTTAAATAATACATTAATTGATTCCTTCAATTTTGTACATTGATAAATAATTGGTCGTTTAATAAAATACATTTGCTGAATCACACCTGCAACATGCAGAACTGTTATAAAAATATCTTAATTATAGTATTTATAATTTGCGGGGTAAAAATATCCGCACAAGACAATATTCAATCCATCAAAGCAAATAAAAACAAAGTAGCTATTAAAAAAATTCTGGTATTAATAGATTCTTCTTGTTCAATAACATTTGATTCAATTGTTCATTCCCAATCCTTCAAAAAATTACCGGACAATCAAAAAGTAACCTCCCCGGGGGTTTGCAAGTGGGTGAAATTTGCGATAAAGTCAGAGAAAAGCAGGTTGTTTTATCTGGTTATGAATAAATTTTACCGCGAAGTCTTACTCTACCAGCAAGAAGCAAAGGGTGAATTTTCAATGAAAAAAAGTTATTTCTATTCTCAAGAAAAGGACAAAATCATACCAAATCCAAGTCATATTTTTGAAGTTTATTTAGATACTGTTCCCAAGGTTTTTTATGCAAGAATTGTTGCAGATATCCCAAATTTTGGTCTGGGAGGGGATTTTTTAAGCCATAATAGAGTGATTAAAACCATACAGGAAGAACGAAGAGAATGGTACTTTCTGCTTTTTTCAACCATTCTGGTGGTGATTATCAATCTTATGCTTTACCTCGTATACAATGAGTCAAAGTATATTTTTCTTGCACTAACTTTTGTCTTTCTGTTTGTTTTTCAATGTGTAAATCTGGGTATTCTTAACCCAATATTTGAATACATTAAATTTGGGTTTCAATATTATACCATTCCATACAGTTTTTCGGCTATCACTCTTTTGTTATTTGTTCAGCAATATTTCAATACATCTCCTTATAATAGATATATCAAAACCATAGCGTTAATTCTTATCGGATTAAGACTTGTGGTTTTAACCGTAGGCTCCATTATAAATCCTCTATTATGGGGAGACTCTTTGGTAGAAGCTATAATGCTTTTCCCCGGATTATTGCTTGGTTTTTTTATGGTCTGGAAAAAACAAAAAGGCTCCGTTTTGTTTATACTCTTATATTCAGTTATTTATTTGGGATACTTAAACCATAAATTTGATTTTTTAGATGTTCAGGAAGAGTTTTTTACCTCCAGATCCCTGTTCTTCAATCCTTTGTCCAACGTATTTCTGCTGATTTTGCTTGTTTATATTGCCTATGATCTGTATAGTCTTAATAAACAAAAGTTGCTTTTATATGAACAAACCCTTGACCAACAAAATAAGCTTATCAGGAATTCGGAGGAGTTGAATCTTTTAAGAATAGAGTACCAAAATAGTTTAGAGAGTTATAAAATTAATGCAGTGCAAGGAAATGAGGATATCGCTAGAAAATTTGAAGAAATAAACTTTTTAAATGAAGAATTAAAAAAAGATATAGTCCAACTTAAGGACAATTTAATTTGGGTTAAAAAGACGAATTTACTTAAACCAAACGCCTCATATGAAGAGTTTAAAGAAGTATTCCCGAACGACAATGCCGTTTTAGGATTGATTTCACAGATTAAATGGAAAGAAAAATTTAAATGCAGGAAATGTGGTTATAATCGATATTATGAGGGTACTGAACCATTTTCCAGACAATGTCGTTCCTGCAATTACCGTGAATCTGCTTCTGCTAAAACCATTTTTGAAAACACACGCGCTGATCGAGTTAAATTGCTCTTTGCATTATATTATTTCCATCAGTTTCCTTCTTATCCTTTGAAACAATTTTCAGACGATATAGAAATGCGTTATGCTACTTTACTCGATTTTAATAAAAAAATCAAAGACAAACTTACTGAGCACAAAGACGGAATAAAAAGTTGGACAGATTTGATTTTACCTTAAGGATTTAAAAAGCCTTCTAACATGCAATACAGAAAAATGACAATAGAATAAAATTATAAAGGCTTGAAATAGAAACAATTGCTATTTCTATTTATTTAACCTCAATTCGGGATAAGGGAACTTTTATTTGAGTAGAATTTAAGCGTGGATGTCCACGAAAAGTGCGAAATACTCCCGATTTATCGGGATTGGCATGGTAAGGAGGGTTTGTGCGGCATAAAAAACTTGGATTTGTCCCGAAAGCTTTCGGGAGTGGTTGCCTTTTTGCTTACTTTTTGGCAAAACAAAAAGTAAGAAGT
>JANRJY010000038.1:0-2749 GCA_033763735.1 Bacteroidota bacterium
AACACTGCCTTGACTTGAGCTTTAGCTCCTGCTTTATCCAAGATACGCTGGGCAATTCTAAGAATCTCAACTATATGGGAGTTTTTTAATTTTACATCATTATTTTTTAAAAAGACCAAATAAATCATGTTTTCTTCTCCAGTGGGATCAATAAACATGAATGGACTATTATAAGCATAACAATATCCAGAAGTATGCTTTGATTTCATGGCCAACGGATCCACCTGCCCCCACCTTCCAATCGCCGCATCATACCACCTTGCGCCATAATCACTCCAGCCCAACCCAAAATTATCATTCAGCTCCTTCCCGTTGTACTGGTACTTAGAATCTTTCGAGGCCGCATCATTCAGCCACACCCCTTCCATATTCATCCCAAAGGGGTAGTAGTGGTTTTCTTGGAGGATTTCGGAGCTGCTCACCGTGCCGCTGCCATCCAGATCGGCAAACATCAGCCGGGTGTTGCCCAGGTGATCGCGGATGGCGTACTCGTAGCGCAGCGCCACCGTGGTGCTGGCGGTGGTCACGTTGGTGTTGTACACGCGGCCATCGGCAAAGTAGATGGCCTCCAGCTTGCGGGTGGTGCCTAGGGTGAGTGAAAGGCTTGATCTAACAGGCGATATTATTATGAAAATTTACATATTAAATAAATAGAATAAATCAATAATGCATTTGTCCACACTTTGATTTTCTCCATTTATAAATCTGAAACTATATAATTCATTTGATTTGCAATATTCACTAACTGAAATATAATAAGGATCAAAAGTCGATTGATTTTTATTTAAAAATTTAGGGAGATTAAGTAACAAGGGGAATGTTTTTTTGCCTGCACTTCTGTAGCCAACAAAAATATAGCTAATAAGAGCATTTGACACCCGATTAAAAGTACATGTGTCAGGGTATGGTTTTTCCTCCCCTTTAAATACAGTGGCATAATTATAAGCATATATGTGAAAACTATCTACTTTTTCTTTCGGCCATATAAGAAACATGGATCTATTGCCCGTTGATTTACCAACAGAAATCAGCCAATATTTTTTCATCTTTAATAGCTCCTTTTTGCTGACACACTCTAAGAATTCCTTTATTGCTGGATCAATTGCCTTAAATTTAAGAACTGTTTCTTTTTTTTTCATATTTCCACATGAGGTAATTATTCCAGAAGAGATCAGAATTAAACATAAACGAGCGATGTACATTAACTTATGTTTAATGCATGGTTGTGTTTTTTTTACTTCCATGGTATAAAATTGTAGGCTTTATAAGTGTCATACCGACTAGTTGATGGATTGTATCCGCAAACAATTTTTAGCGACTAAAGTTGATAGGGTAATAAATCTTAGAGACTACAATTATATTATTGCATTTTCCAGGAATCCATCTTGGCAATTCATCCAAAACCCTTAAAGCTTCTTTTTCAACTTCTGTATATTCAAGGTTCGACTTTTTATAAATATTCTTTTCAATTACCACTCCTTTTTTGTTAATAATAAGTTCTAATACGATTTTCCCCTGAAAATATTCTTGAGTTGGATATACGAATTTCTGAGCGAAAAGTTTTAAGAATGTAATTTCTCCTTTTGAGAACTGAGGCATAACCTCAGTTTTAGTAAATACCCAGGTCTTTAAATTTTTGTCATAATATTTTTCGCAGTTTCCATTTTGACTTCCCGAAATGGAACTATTACAACACATGCAAACATATGCAATTACGCAAGAGATAAAAATTTTCATTCTTTTATTTGTTTTTCTTTTCAACTGGAGTACCTGCATCATCAAGCCAATAATCCCAATAATCATCTCTTTTTGAAGTTCCTGCACCTTGCATTTGCTGTTGTATTTGACCAACAAGGAAGTATAATTGACCAATTGTTAATTTGTCTCCAGGTTGAACTTTCCAAAGATCTCCTAGTCTAGCGCCATTAATACTAATATTGGGATAATTCATCATATTATACAGAATATTAGGATCTGTTCCTTCGACGGTGGAATAATTGTTTCCGCCTTCGTGTAATAATTTTGTGTCAGCTGCTTGTGTGACTTCAAAAGGATGATCTAATCTAGCTGTATGAAAAAGCTCATGTAAAAAATCCAGTGCAAATTCCTCTGGTGATTGAAGATTTCCTTCTATATCATTAACTGAGACTGCAAATTTTCCTAGTCCACTCGCGCCTGCTACGCCAGTTGAGTTTGAAAAATCACTAACATCTACATCCGGGACCACTACGTCTTGATTCTTAGCATCGTCAAAACTTATTGAACCAGTGAATGTTCCGCCTGATGATTGTTCTACAACTTGGGTATATTTGGTTTTGACCGCAGTTAAATAACTTTGGAATTCTGCACGAGAAAGTCTCGTGCCGCTATAGACGGTTGTGACATTAACATTGATAACATTGTTGTTTCGATCTTGAAAATGCACCCATTGTAACCCATGTAAATCTATCCCATTAATTGGCTTATTTCCAGCATAATTATAAGTTGATAAACTAGGAAATTTATTACTAATAGGATCCGTGCCTGAAAATCTTGCCAACACCGGATCATAATATCTTGCGCCATAAGCATACCACTCCAACCCAAAATCATCATTGAGCTCCTTGCCATTGTAAAGATACTTCGAGTCCTTAGCCGCAGGATCGTTCATCCAGGGGCCCTCCATATTCAGCCCAAAGGGGTAGTAGTGGTTTTCTTGGAGGATTTCGGAGCTGCTCACCGTGCCGCTGCCATCCAGATCGGCAAACAT
>JANRJY010000043.1:0-10643 GCA_033763735.1 Bacteroidota bacterium
ATAATTTGGGTTAAAGCTCCTCCTGTGACCGTTACTTGTGCCGTTCTGATACCTGTTGCTGTATTCGCAGCTGCTGTTGCGGAAACAGTGCCATTATTTGTTCCACCGCCTCCCGTTAATGTCAACCAAGGTTGTGAGCTGGTGCTGGTCCAGCTAACATTTGAAGTGATGGATATAGCCTGTGTGGAGCTTGTCGAAACATAGGTTAAGGTCGTTGGATTGGCAGTTAAGCTCGCTGCTGCTCCGGATTGGGTGATATTGATGATTTGTGTTAATGCACCTCCTGTGACCGTTATCTGTGCTGTTCTAATACCGGTTGCGGTATTGGCAGCTGCGGTTGCAGAAATTGTGCCATTATTTGTTCCACTGCCTCCTGTTAAAGTTAACCAGGGTTGTGAACTGGTGCTCGTCCAGCTTACATTTGAGGTGATGGATATAGCCCGTGTTGAGCTTGTCGAAACATAGTTTAATGTCGTTGGATTGGCAGTTAAGCTTGCGGCCGCTCCCGATTGGGTGATATTGATGATTTGTGTTAATGCGCCTCCGGCGATGGTTACCTGTGCCGTTCTGATTCCTGTGGCTGTATTCGCCTCTGCGGTTGCCGTGATGGTACCATTATTGGTTCCACTGCCTCCTGTTAAGGTTAACCAGGGCTGTGAACTTATGACATTCCAATTGACATTTGAAGTAACACTAATAATTTGTGAATTTCCAGTGTCTGTATAATTCAAAGTAGTTGGACTTGCTACCAAACTCGAAGCGGCTCCTGTTTGAGTTATTGTGATTATGTTAAATAAATTTCCTCCACTAACCGTTATAAAAGAGATTCTATCGGATGTAGACAAATTTGAAGATACTGTGACAACAATTATAACATTTCCAACTCCTCCAATGGTACTTAATGATAGCCAAGTTTGATTTTTAGCAATGTTCCAAGCAATATTACTGGTTATGGTTATTGACTGTATTGCGCCTCCACTTGTAAGATTAAGTGACATTGGATTTGAGGATAAACTTTCATTTGAAACGCTATTTAAAATAAGAATCTTAGAGCTATATGGCTGCAATGTAATGCTTCCGGTTACGGTGTTTCCATCCAAATCAGTATAAATATTTGCTCCCAAGCTAAACGACTGAGTATTTATTTGATTGTTAACAAATAATTTACTTCTATTTAAATAATCATCTGGCTGAAGACTTGTAACTTCTAATGCACTCACATTGTCAATCCAAATTGTATCTCCTGTTGATTGTGTATTAAAATGCAAGCCATAATTAGCTCCGGATAATAGGGGACTAGGTGCTGTAAAAACAAACTGATAGTCATATTTCTGCGTTTTGGCAATAAAATTTCCAGGATTAAATACATAGTTAAAATTGGGATATTTCGTTACAATAACTGGATTTAAATAAGTATTTCTATTGGCAAGTGCACTGAACGAGACTACATAAACCTTCCCTGCTTGCACCGCAATAACAGGACTTTGAATTTCATAAGTTGGTCCCGTGCCTGAAGTTTGAGTGGCTTTAAGTGATCCTCCATTTAAACTTATGTTGTTTTCCCAACTTATTGTACCTGAGCCATAACTACCCCAATTATTAATATTTGTATCAAATGTGCCATTTGTAATTAAATTCGTTCCTGTAGTAGAAATTATGAATTCATTCCATCGAAAAGAATTTGTTTTAGAATGCAAATCTTGATTTGTGACAGTATTCCAAGTTAGAATCGAATATAATTTTTCAACACCTATGTTATTTGAACAATTTAAAGTAGTTCTTATAAGTAATTCATTTTTATATGGATTAAAAAAATAATTGCTATCGGACACTCCAAAATCAATTAGACTATTACAAGTATAGCTTGACCAAGTCATACACATATTTCTGTTCAAAGGAGAGGCCCTTAGCGCACATACTTTATTATTAAGAATATTAATGTCACTTACCGCTCTTGACCATCCCAAAGTAGATTCAGTAAATGGATCTGCAAGATTTTTTTCGTTTATAAAAATGCCATAAGCTTCACAGTTGTAAACCGTATTATCCTTAATTACAAAATCTCTGCTACTTTGAACAAATATCCCTTTGCTTGAATTGTATATAGTATTACCTGTAATTGTATTATTTTGCGTAAAATCATCAAAATAAATACCTTCAGAAGCACCTCTTAAATTAGAATTAGATGCATAAGTTGTCGATGCATTTTTCAAACCTTCTTGATTTCCAAATCCATCGTGTAGTATATTTTCATAAACTTTGTTGTTTTTCGTAAATCCACCCCAGGTTTGCATAAATCCATTATCGTTCTTTGAAAGACCATGATTACTAAATTCATTTCTAAAAATTGAATTCCCTTCTCCTCCCCAGCTCAAACTTGAATAACCGGTACTATCTATTCGGTTATAACTAATATTAGTAATGTACGTTTGGTTTATGGAAAAACCGAATCCTGCGTTCATAGCATCTAATTCATAACCTGGAGCTAACGCAATTCTTTTAGCAAAATTTCTGGTTACAGTCATATTTCTCATAAATGCCACATTGATAGCACCGCTTTGAATATCATAAAAGCTACAGCTATCAATGAGGCCATCAGTTGAAGGCGAGGTATAAATATCATTAGTCCATTCACCTCTATAAACAATACCATTTCCCAAAATATTTTTAAATGAACAGTTCAGAATTTTAGATCCCCTTGTGCTTGTAATGGAGATTCCAGCATTTTTATAATATTTAAATTGGATATTAGATATGTTTATATAGCTTTTGTAATCTCCGTAGATTCCGTAATTTAGAAATGAGCCTTCTAATTGTTGCGTATTTGGATTTACCCCATTCGGCATCTTAATAGTAATTAAATTTGTAGAAGGATCTTGATACCACTCTCCTGCAATATCTAATGCATTTAATGAATGATCCAAATAAAAACCGTTACCTACAGGGAAAGAACTTGCTCCGGGTAAAGTTACATTTATAGTATTTCCAGATTGCGAAATAACAATACCTCTCGGGATATAATCATTTTGTTGTCGGACTACAACTTTTGAACCAGTCCAATTAAATATTCCCAATAAACTGTTCGTTATAGAAGAGGTACCTGAACTTGCCTCAATTGTTAAGTATCCCTTGTTAGGAAAACGTGCTGGTGTTTGCCTTACATCATTCATAAACAACTCTTCAATCACCAATCCAGGATTTGAAGTCCAAATATCTCCTCCAGAATTTGTCCATCCTATTATAGTTTGTGATCCCAAAAACAAAGGTTTGTCGCCTGTTCCATAGGCAGAAAATATAATTGGTAAATTAATATTGCCTGATTTTGTGATATTTAAAGATCCATAAAAATTATCGCCACTTTTAAACAATATGCTATCACCTGGATTGAAAAGTGACATCATGGAATTGACTTTATTTATTGTTTTCCAAGGGGTAGTGGTTGTGAGTCCATCGTATCCATCATTGCCATTGGTGGCATCAACATAATATCTGTTTCCTAATACAATAGCAGCACCGGTTTGGGTGATGTTGATAAATTGAGTTAAACCACTGCCTGAAATAGTGAAGGTATATGAGCGATGGGTTATCAAACTATTTGTCTGAGTATTTATAGAAATTACTCCATTTCCATATCCATTAGTGGTACTTACGGTTATCCATGTGGGCAATCCTGAAACAGACCAATTGAGATTGGAAGTAACTGACACGTTTTGTATGCTTCCTGAAGCTTGATAAGTAACCAAATTAGATGAAATTGTTAAAACGGCAACTGCACCAGTCTGTGTTACATTTATAAATTGACTATTGCCTAATACACCTAATATGGTCAATTGTGTCAAACGAGTTCCGGTTCCTGTAAAATTTAAAGCCGAAACGGTTAGAACTTTCGTTCCCGTACCTTTTGCACTTGAAACTGTTAACCATGGTTGAGCAGTTAGTACAGTCCAGTTCATATTTCCTGAAACAGTAATTACCATAGGGCCGCCACTGGAAGCATAAACTAATGAATTGTTGGAAGCGGATAGATTATAAACGATAGGAGTAGTTTTACTTCCTTTAAAAAATCCTCTTCCACTGGTTCCAAAAATAATTTGATTCGAATTCTGAGGATTGAATTTTGATACCAACCCTCTAAGAACGGGCAATCCATCGTTGAATTGAGACCATGTCGTTCCATTATCTTCTGACACATACACTCCTGTAGCATACGTAGCATCATGATATGGATCGTCTGCAGTGCTGACCACCAGTCTTGAACTATTATTAGGATCAACGTCAACATCATAGATAAATTGATCGTTTCTAAGCTGCGTCCAAGTATTGTTCTTAAATCTCCACAATCCCCCATTTGATTGTCTCCAAACAGTGGTGTACAATGTATTATCATCAAAAGGATCTACTAAAATTCGGGTAGCATTTGTTGGACTTCCTGCCATTAAGTTGAAAACAGTTCCATTTGTAGTTTTAAACACACCTTCTGAACCAGTAACATAAAATGTAGAAGGATTTGCCTTTTCAGCACTTATCCAAGTCAGTCCTGGTCTATCGAGTACAATTGTCCAAGATGTGCCACCATTGGTACTTTGATATAATTTTTGTCCTACTACAGCCCAAACGGTGTTAGGTGTATTTGGTAATGCATAAATGCCTTTTCCTTCTTCATTTCCTGAATATCTTGCAGGAAGCCCATTGTTTTCAAAATTGACCCAGTTCGCTCCTCCATCTGTAGTTTTGGCAATTCCTCCAAAAAATCCTTGTCCCATAGTCACGTACATTACTTGTCCACTAGTACCTGCAAACGCTACATCGGTACCTCCTTCCCAATGGTTAAATCCATTTCCTCCCCAAGACCAGCTTTGCATATTGTCTTTACTTTGCCAGAATTTAGCATCATCCATTCCAGTAAATACTGCGTGATTTGGATTGGTAGGGTTGAATTTAAAATTCCTGCAAACCAATCCACTAAAGCCTCTTCCAATCCAACGATCGGGATTTGTTCCTACTCTATCACTGGTAATATCCTTCCAAGTAGTACCTCCATTGGTAGTTTTTAGCACATATTCTGAATTTCCACAAATCATAGTATTGGCGTTATTGGGATCAATCGCCATAGCATTCATTCCCGGTGCAGGAATGTAAGCGGTTGGAATGTTGTTTTTGATTCCATTATCTATGATGGTTGTCCAACTTTGACCGTTATTGGTAGTTTTAAAAACGCCTGTTGGCCACCATGACAAATCGGAAGTGTACAGTACATTCGGATTAGATCTGGAAAGTTTAACAACATCATAAGAAGAATTTAAGCCCCAAGTGCCATTTGAATTTTGGGTCAATCCATTATTGATTCCAAACCAATTGACACCTCCATTAGTAGTTGTGTAAATACCACCAGGCATATTGTTACCTGCGTTTTGATAGGCATTTAAACTCACATATATTCTATTTTCATCGGATGGATGTGCTGCCAAGCAGTTAAAACTATTGGCTGAGGCAGGAAAACCATTCATGGTCAAACTCCAAGTAGTTCCACCGTTAGTACTCTTGTACAATCCTTGACCTTTCGCTGCCGCATAGAGAATGTTAGAATTAACTCCTGCAAATACTGCACTTGTTATCCCCGGAAAAATGGATGAACCGATTTGCGCTATATTCGTCCAATTATTTCCTCCATCGGTGCTTTGCCAAACTGCCCCCCAAAGCGGAGACCCGGGACTACTCCATCCCCTATGAGAACCACCAAATGCTAAAAGTCTAGAGGAATTATTAGGGTCGAAAAGAATTTTTTGAATGGGCGCTGTATAATAGCCAGATAATGCCGGAAAACCGGAACGCATTTCTTGCCAATTGAATCCACCATCTGTACTTTTATAAGGTCCACTCATGGTAGCAGCCCATATTTCTAATGGATTGGATGGGTGAAATGTAAATTCAGCAATTTCATAGGACTTGAAACCATAGGTAGGCTGCCATGTTTTACCGCTATCGGTGGATATTCCTACTCCTAACATATCCCCTGCAATCAACATCAAATTAGGATTGTAGGGACTAATAGCCAAATCTGTAATAGCCCCTCCACTTCCAGGCTCGTTAAGTGATTGCCATGTAAAAGGCGATAGAGAAGCCCCCGTTTGTGTAATGGTAATAGTTTTGACGATTGCGCCTGATAAAAATGTGATTGACGCTACTCGAGAATTTGAAGTATTGTTTGGTGCCACTAATATAGATGCAGTGGTATTGCCATTACCACTTGACGGAGAAAATGAAAGCCATGGTTGTTCAGAAAAAGTATTCCAGGACAGATTACCGGAAACAGTTAATATTTGACTTCCACCTGCCGATGTATAACTTAAATTGGCTGAAGAAACAGAAATAAGGCTGAAGGGTAACAATCTACCACCGGGAATGGGCGTTTCCACCGTTCCATTGGGTAATTTCCATGCAACAGTTAAATTATCTCCTCCTCCATTTTCTCTGGCTACTGCTTCTATGTAGTACGTCAAGCCGCTTGTAAGGGAAATCAATGCAGATGTCTGACTGCCATATTTGGTAAACTCCCTATAATTGGTCCAATCAGGCACATAGGCAATACGAATTTTATTGGAAGGGTTTTGATTGGTGCTTAGCCACAACTCGGCTATGTCATCAGCAGCGATATAGAACTGATAGTTTCCACTCGTGGGCGGACAAATGTACCCTCGGAATCTGCTAATATAATTATCCCCATCATTTAATTTGCCTTCTAAAATGGCAATATTTGCAGATTCTGATGGAGGGGTTAACATCGTTGCGGTGTTGATACCGGAAGTGGTCACATTTTTCCAACGTTCAATTGAAATCGTACCTGAATTAGGACATCCACTTCCTTGCAAAATTTTCAAAAAAACTTGTTGCGATTTTTGTTTGTTACCCAACTGGTCAATAGCTTCTATGTAAATATTATGATCGCCAATCGTCAATCCGGAAACAGTAAAGGAAAACGGATAAGCTAATTTTGTTTGTTGTATTACATTGTCAATATATAAACCTACTATACTTAAAGGTGATGCATTACTTTCTATATCCGTGAATACTGGAATCGGAACCCCTTGAGAAAAGGATGCTTGATTTAAAGGGTAAGTAATGGCTGTATATAAATTAGGTTGACTACACCCTCCTTTATAAAAAACAGTATTCCATGTCACATCTTGAATGAGCAATTTCTTCGTAACGCCATTTCTGGTTTCTCTTGCCATTACCGGATATATGCCATTGGCCACATAAGACGACATACTTTGCACTGCTGAAATACAACCATTTACACTCTCATAAGCAGCAGCAGTATCGGAAGCTGAAAATGAACTTGCAGGATACATCAATCCACCCAAAATTTCAGTATAGCCGCCATTTATTGTTTTGGTTTGAGGGGCTCTACCTTCCGTTTTCATCCCTAAAATCCAAAACAATCCTCCGTTGTTATACGACTGAAGTAAATTATTCGGTTGAACTTCAGGATTGTATTGACGCGCGTAAAAATTCGTTTTGAACTGTGGCGTAAAAGATGAAACAACATCTTCATAAAACACATCTCCATTGGCAGAAGCGGTATTTGTATAATTTCCACCACCTGTATATTTAATTACAACGGTACGATTGGTTCTGTTTTCAATATCAGGCAAACCAATTCTTTCTAAAATTAAAGGATCAGGTGAATAATCTTTAATAATCAATTTTGCAGAACCTTGTCCACAAATACTTGCATAGTCAAAACCTGTAATTTTTTTAACGGAGGCCGGAATTGAAACCGTGTCACTAAAATTATAACAACTGCCATTGGATCCATTAAAAGTTTGAAAATACACGATTGGTTTGCCTGATCTAAACGCATTTCGCAATGAAGTAGCATTATTACATGAACTGTAAAACAAATCGCAAGGTGCTGCGCCATAAGCGTTTGCATTTGCCCATTGGGTGGTGTCATTATTGATGTAATCCGGAGTTTCCTTTACAGGTAAGTTCAGACTGATTCCTTTAGAAGGAAAGAGAGTTTGAGGAGATTTGGAAGCATATTCGGTGATAAAATTGGTAGTTAACTTTTCATTATTGTTCTTAATAATAGACCCATATCCTGCAGTAGATGCATTTCTGACAAAAAGTGTACCTGTGTTAATTAAAGCAGAAGTATCACTTGCACCCCCAGTAAATTTTCCATCTACCACAACAAAAACACCTGAATTGTCTACAACAGGTCTTGAGGATTGCGATACTAAATCACGAATGGAAGCAATGTTTCCGGCATTGACAAAACCAGTTTTGTTTTGATTTAAAAGTGTTAAATGTTCGAAAGTCATGGAATACTCTGATGCTGCCATTCTGATTCCATAATCAAATCCTGAGATGGTTACATTTTTGATAAGCCCTGGGCCGGGCCATCCGCGTTCCATTCGTAATCCGCAATACCCGGTATTATCCCCCGATATTATTTTCACATCTTTTATGGTTCCATTATTACTGGTAATGTAATCCAAAGCAACAGCACCAGAATTTCCATTCCCTGTGTTGATGGTCATACTAAATATGTATTGATTGAAAGATTGATTGCCTGATCGCGTATAGAAAAGCGGTTTAGGTTTGGCCGGATTATTAAACCCATTTGCGTTATTTTTTAACCTAATGATTGTGTTATCGGTGCTTTGACCCTGAAGTGTAACTCCGTAATCCCAATATCCATCTAAGTATTTGATACTATCGCTTACGAGATAAACTCCGTCCGGAAAATACAATACTATTTTTGTTTGATATTGATATGGGTAGTTAGATATTGCCTGACGAATAATGTTGGTATTATCAAACACTCCATTGCCGATGGCCCCATAGTCTTTCATATTGAGCCAACCAATGCGTTTTGGATATTGGGTTTGTTGGGCCGAAAGAAATTTCGGTATAAAAATGATAAAAACCAGAAAGAAAAATTTTCTATATTTCATTATTCAAATAAAAATTATAATTAATTTAAGTTAAAGATACTAAAAATCCAAAAACTAAAAATCCTCCGATATTTAACTGGTCTTTCAAATTATCTAGCTTATATATTTACAACACTATAATAATGCAAACATTTATTTTGTTCGTTTTGATAAACAAATAAAAATCAAAGCTTTATATTATATTAAAACGAATTCTTACGGTTTAAATTGATTAAATCCTACACTTTATTAACGATGAAAATGAACATAGAAAACTAAACATATTTTAAGTAATTTATATTGATTATAAATAAAAAATATATAAAATTAACTTTTGGTCAAATACTTGTTTCAAACAAAAGTATTAGATTATAAATTAAATCAAACAAATAAAATTTACACTTAAGGGTAAATGCAATTATCTAATGATTACATCGGTTTTTTTAAGTTGAAACTTGTTTAAAAATAATTTAATTTTAATTCTTTTAAATTACTAATCAGATTTGACATTAAATTCCAATTTCCAATTAATTGAATCACTCGGTAATCAATTTCTTTATTTCCCCTTTGGAAGTTTTTATGAAATAAATTCCATTTGGCAGTTTCTCAATATTGTGTGCCTTTTCATGATGCCCTTCTGATACTTGATTGCCGATGATATCATACAATTTGAAATCAATCACTTTGTTGAAATGAATAATCGTTCCTTGTTTGGTTGGGTTGGGATATATTTCCAGCTTGGCTTCTTCTTGTTTATCCTCTATTCCTGTGGTGAATTGGTTTGATTTTACTACCACCTTCTTCTCCAACCCACCTGATTTCAATGTGATGATATTGCTGCCCTTGGGTGCCACCGTTGTAGGTAATAGGGCTACGGTCAACATTTTCGATGATTGGCATGGCTCGGTTAACCCTGCCACTGTACTCACGGTAAACCAATTAGCATCTGATATTATTTGATAATCCATATTGGAAGTGATCGTGGTGGTTTTGCTCGCTGTTGCTCCACTGCCAAAATCTAAGGTATCCGGACTTGCTTGTATAAATATTGCCTGTGTGCATATCACATTGCTGCTAGCTGCCTGTGTAAATGTATACACTTGTTGTATGCCACTGCCGCTGATAGTGATGCTTCCAGTTCTAGGGTTGGGAGCACTATTGATGTATGCTTGTATGCTCACCTGTGCCTCACCCGTACCAAAATATGGGGTCACCGAAAACCAGCTTTCTGAAGTATTGATCGTCCAACTGATATTGCTGGTGATGGTTATCGCTTTGGTTTCTCCATTGGCGGCAAACACACTGCCGGTCGGTGTCGTCAATTGTATTTGTGGGTTTTGACCTGTTTGGTTGATGCTCACCGTTTGTGTGAGGTTGCCTGATGTAATGGTTAACGTTACTGCCCTGTTGGATGTGAGATTGTTCGATTGTGAGGTAAAGTTGAGTGTTGCATTTCCTGTTCCAAATTGTGACCCTACAGTCAGCCAGGTTGGCAATCCGGATATTACCCAATTGTCGTTGGTAGTGATTTGCAGGGATTGACTTCCACCTGTAGCATTGAAGCTGATTGAAGAACCACTTAAGCTTAAGGTAGTCGCTGCTCCTGTTTGAATGATATTCAAAGATTGAATGATTGAAGGATTGAATGATTGAATGGTGATTGTTGCAGACCTTGTCGTGGTAAGATTGTACGATTGTGAG
>JANRJY010000078.1:0-3648 GCA_033763735.1 Bacteroidota bacterium
CATATATCGCAAGGAAACCTGCTCAGCTTTTTTGCGCCATTTCTCCCCATCTTTGATTTGAACAATGGAGATTTTGACAACCACAATCAAAGCAAATAGCACGCAAAACAAAAATGCGATTCGAGTTCGTAGTACTATTTCAGAACGAATACTCATTTGCTAGTTTTCAATTTTTATAATTTCTGGTGGTCGTTTGCTTTCTTCCAATCCCAAATCTTTCACTTTAAGAGCAATGTTTGATTGAATGCTTTCTTTCATATACTCCGCTTTTGTAGTGATATAATCAGCCCTTAATTCCTCTACTTCATATTTTAATTTATCAATTTTTCTGATTGTTTTTTCGGTGTAATGAGCATTGGAAATGTACAAAATGATGAGTACTGTTACCCACAATATTTGGGGCAAAAACCGAACGGGAACACCCTCATCAAACAAACCTTCCATTTTAAATCCTTGTTTGATCAAGGCAAACAAACCCTTTCCGCCCGCTTTATCAGACGAATGTTTGGTTTTGCTTTCCGATTTTAAAGTATTTGCCATTTCTATGTTTTTTCAGCAATTCTTAACTTTGCGCTTCGAGCTCTTGGATTTATTTGAATCTCACTGTCAGTAGGTTCTATTATTTTTTTATTTATAGAAACAAATGGAACATTACTATTGCCAAATACATCCTTTTCCGCCTCTCCATAAAATTTACCACTTCTGATAAAGTTTTTTACCAACCGATCTTCCAACGAATGATAAGTAATTACAGATAGTCTACCTCCTTTCTTAATCACTTCAGGACTTTGCAATAGAACCTCTTCTAAAGCTTTCAGTTCTTCGTTTACTTCAATTCTTAGTGCCTGAAATAATTGAGCTAAATACTTGTTTTCCTGCCCTCGTTTAGTCATTTTCCAAGCTATATTTTTTAGCTGTGTAGTTGTCACAATTTTATCAACACTTCTTTGTTGATGAATAACCTCTGCAAGTGTCTTTGCATTATTTATTTCGCCATACATTCCAAATATTTTGTGCAAATCTGCGACCTCATATTTATTAATAATATCAATGGCACTATTGGGTTGCAATTGATTCATGCGCATATCCAAAGGACCATCAAAACGGAACGAAAACCCTCTGTGTGCGGTATCGAACTGATGTGACGATACTCCCAAATCGGCCAATAATCCGTCAACTTTTGTAATACCATTCAGCTTCAGATATTTTTTCAAATACCTGAAATTGGCACTGATTAATGTAAAAGAACTTTTATCCAAGTTCTCCGCATTTGCTACGGCATCTTCATCCTGATCAAATGCAAAGAGATGACCGGTTGTAAGATGTTTCAGGATTTCTTTACTATGTCCTCCTCCTCCAAATGTCAAATCGACATATATTCCATCAGGTTTTATCGACAAACCTTCAACACTCTCATGAAGTAACACGGGGGTATGATATACGCTTTTCCCTGAGTTAATTTCCATAGGACTATTGAGTACTGTTGGTCAAATATTTTTCTGCCAGTTTCGACAACTGTGCACTGTCTTTTATTTGTATTTTTTCGTAAACCGCAGGATTCCAAACCTCAATTTTAGACCCCACTCCCAATACCGTTACATCCGATTCAAGAGATGCATATTCTTTCATGGTTTTGGGCAACAATAAACGTCCAAGATTATCGATTTCCACCTCTGCACTTCTAGCCATCAGATTGCGTTGCAGATTGCGTTGCTCCTCGTTGAACTCGCTTAACACCGACAAACGGGTAAGTAAAATGTTCCACTCATTCATTGGGTAAATTACCAGACAGGTTTCAAAACCTTTGGTGATAATCACGTGCTTATTGTCGGGCAAGGGAAGGGAATTTTTGAGTCGGGCAGGTAAAACCATACGCCCTTTGGCGTCAATTTTAGACCCATATTCTCCGGAAAAGAAAGCCACGTTGCCTTTATTAAAATGCAAATATTAACGCAAATATAAAAAATATTGGGATTTTATACCACTTTAACCCATTTTTTTCCACTTTGCTTACATTATGATTAATTTTATCCAAAAAACTACCTCAAAAAATATCCCCTTTTATGATTAACTCAATAAAAATCAGCTGCAAAGCAATTTCAATCTTGCGATTGCGTTTTTATAGCTAATTTGCATCGCTCATGCGTTTGATTATCCCATTCATTATTTTCTTTATTTTTTCTTTTTTGGCAAATGGTCAAGTAGGCGGAAAAACGGGATACGATTTTGTGAATTTTCCTTTGAACGCTAAAGCAGCAGCCATTGGAGGCATCAATGTGTCGTCCAGAGATGGGGATGTCAATATGATTCATTCCAATCCGGGATTGATGAATTCAAGCATGGCCGGAAAGGGTGCCATTAGCTTTGTGCCATTTTTTGCAGATATTTCAGGGACTCAGCTCTCTTATGTATTCAAAGCCGGAAAAACAAAGCAATTATTTGGTGCAGGTTTGCAATATTTCAACTATGGCTCTGCCAAAAGAACCGATGAAACCGGTCTAGAGACAGGAACCGTTTATGCCAATGATTTTGTAATTACCGCTTCTCATGCACGTAACCTCAATAACTTCACATTGGGTGCCAATGCCAAACTTGTTGGTTCTCAAATAGATGTATATTCGTCATATGCACTATTTGTGGATTTTGGTGCTACCTGGAAACATCCAATGAAAGATTTTTCGATAGGTATTCTCGCCAAAAACATTGGATTTCCCATCAAAAATTATGCAAATAACCGTTGGGTGGCTATCCCTATTGACGTACAAGCAGGAGTGAGTTACAAATTGGAACATTTACCATTCAGGTTTTCATTCACTATTCACCATTTGCATCGATGGGATATTGCATATGATGACCCCAACTTTTCGAACACCACGGACCTGAACGGCAATCAACAACGAGTGAAAGTGCCTTGGTACGACAACTTGATACGACATTTTGTATTTGGCGGAGAGTTCTTTTTGACCAAAGGATTTCATATTAGAGGTGGCTATAACCATATGGTTAGAAGCGAGTTACGATTGCCCAACGAATTTGGGGCTTCCGGATTTTCGTTTGGTGTTATGCTTCGGATCAAATCCGTTGAACTCGCATACAGCAGCATGTTTTTACACACAGTAGGCAATACCAACCTGTTCACCTTAGGCATTAATTTTGGTGCCATGAGTGAGAAATTCAAGAAAAAAGTGGAGGAACCGCCAGTTTCGAATTGAAAATAGGTTGCATGTTGTTGAAGAACACTAACTAGGGTAAAAAGAGTATTGAGGCGCATGGAACTCGCCTTTATTGAGTTTTTTGACCAATAATGGTAAATAAGGCAAAACGGACCAATACACGGGCGAAAGATGTATTGGTCCAAATAAGGGTTAATGATATTATTTTGTACTAAGGCCCAATTTCAACTTCATCCACTCGTACTTGTACTTGTTATACTCATCAGGAAGTCCATGACCGGCAGTTGGGTACACAATGTATTGCTTAGGTACACTTAAGTTATTGTACATCGCAAAGTTGATATGTGGAGGACATACATCATCTACCAAACCTATTCCCATTAATACAGGACACTTGACCCAAGGAGCCAAATTTTTGATATCGATATAGCTGAGTGTTTCATATACTTTTTCCCAACCTACATTTGGATTTTTT
>JANRJY010000086.1:0-11091 GCA_033763735.1 Bacteroidota bacterium
TTCATTTGATTTTTATTTACAACTTACAAAACACAAAAGTAAATGCTAATCATGTTCCTCTGGAGCGGCTTCAACCGGTATAAATTTTTCAAAATGCATATAAATCATTTCGGCAATTAAACCTGTCCATCCCGTTTGGTGTGTGGCACCTAAACCGGTACCGGTATCACCATGAAAATACTCATAAAACGTGATGTAATCCTTAAAATGAGGATCCGTTTGGAGTTTTTTGTTGTTGCCATGTATGGCCCTGTGACCAACTTTATTTCGTGCAAACATATTTATCATTCGAAGACGAAGTTCATCAGCTATCTGACTCAAATCCAGCATATTGCCTGAACCTGTAGGGTATTCAACCTTATAATCTTCCCCGTAATAAGTGTAGAATTTATTTAAAGATTCAATAATCATATAATTAACCGGAAACCAAATAGGACCTCTCCAATTAGAATTACCACCAAACATAGAACTTTCGGACTCTCCGGGGGTATAGTTTACTGAATATTCGTGTCCTTCATGTTTGAAAATGTATGGATTATCTTTATGATATTTAGATAAAGAGCGGATACCATAATCTGACAAAAATTCCGATTCGTCCAACATGCGCTTTAATACCTTTTTGAGCTTACTACCTTTAATAATTGAAAACCTGCGTCTGATTCCTTTGCTAGGATCTTTCCATGCGGAGATTAAGGTATTATATTTTGGTTTGTAATTCAAGAACCACTCTAACCTTCGTTTGAAGTGAGGCAAACTTTCCAAATGGTCCGGCTCAATGGTTTCCACTGCAAACATGGGTACCAAACCTACCATTGATCTTATTTTAATAGGCGTAAAATGGCTATTGTGAAGATTGAGTACATCATAAAAGAACTCATCTTCTTCATCCCAAAGATTCAACGCACTTCCTTCAATATTGGCAATAGCACCGGCTATATACATAAAGTGCTCTAAAAACTTGGATGCAGCATCTTCATAAACGCTGTTTTTCTGCGCCAGGTTCAATGAAATTTTGAGCATATTCAAGCAATACATAGCTATCCAGCTGGTACCATCTGCCTGATCCAGTTTGCCACCAGTTGGAAGTGGACGGCTACGGTCAAATACCCCAATATTATCCATCCCAAGAAATCCACCTTCAAATATATTTTTACCTTCACTATCTTTTTGATTGACCCACCATGTGAAATTGATCATCAATTTGTGAAAAGTTCTCTCGAGGAAACTATAATCCGATACGCCATACAAATCACGCTCTATCTGAAATACTCGTATACATGCCCACGCATGCACAGGAGGATTGACGTCACTGAAATTCCACTCATAAGCAGGTATTTGCCCATTCGGATGCATATACCACTCTCTAAGCAGAAGTATAAGTTGTCTTTTTGCAAAGTCAGGGTCAACAACTGCTAATGCAATACAATGAAAAGCCAAATCCCATGCTGCATACCATGGATATTCCCACTTGTCAGGCATGGAAATAATTTCCATGTTGTTCAAATGCCGCCAATCATGATTGCGCCCCCAATTCCGTTCTTTAGGTGGGTTGGATTTTAAGTCACCTTTTAACCACAAATCAACATCGTAATAGTAGAACTGCTTTGTGATAAGCATACCTGCAAATGCCTGACGTTGAATATTTCGAAGGTCTTCATCCTCAATGTTTTTCTGAAGTTGATTGTAAAATTGATTGCCTTCATTTTTACGCATTTCAAATATTTCGTCATAGTCTCTGAATGGAAATTTGTTGAAACTATGACTCAATCGCAATTTCACGGTAGCGCAATCGCCTGGTTCTACTATAAATGTGTATTGTAAACCTACCTTTGTGCCTTCATCATTTGGGTTTATTGCTTTTTTGTTTCCTTCTACTATATACTCATTGATACCATCTTTCCAGTATCCTTTTTTAGGTTTATGACCATATACTTTATGATGATTGGTTTCATTATTACAAAATAAAAGCGTAGGGAAGCCCTCGTAGTAAAAATTGTAATTTCCTAAGTCTCTATGTTCAACATAAATGGTGTTTACCCCTGCACTCAATCGAGGTTTGTATGGGTCGTCAGCAACATAGCTCCAAAAATTGCGAAACCAAAGTTGAGGAATAATGTCAATTGTAGCAGTTTCAGGTCCTCTATTGTAAGCCGTTATTTTGATGCAAATATCTTCAGGTTCGTACTTTGCATATTCAGTGAAAATGTCAAAATATCTGTCTTCATCAAACACTCCGGTGTCCATGATGTCATATTCCGTTTCGGTCCTGCTGCGTTTGGCATTTTCTTCATATATTTTGTTGTAAGGAAACTCCTGTTGCGGATATTTGTACAACATTTTCATATAAGAATGGGTAGGGGTACTATCCAAGTAATAGTAGATTTCTTTTACATCTTCGCCATGATTTCCTTGGGGACCGGTAAGACCGAATAATCTTTCTTTTATAAATGGATCTTTTTCATTCCAAAAAGCTGGGGCAAAACACAAAAATTGTTTGTAATCACATATTCCGGCTATGCCATCTTCACCCCAACGATATGCTCTTGCTTTCGCTTGATCAAAAGAGAAATAATCCCAAGCTGACCCATAAGGGCTGTAATCTTCACGAACTGTTCCCCATTGTCTTTCAGAAATATAAGGCCCCCATCGTTTCCAAGTTCGACTGCCTTTAGTAACCAATACCCGCTCTTTTTCAGGGTTTTCCATACATTAAATTTTCCCCAATTTAACAATTACATAACAAAAGCATGGGTCAAATGTATTTTTTTTTAGATTTTTAATTTATTTTTACGTTTACGCTATCAACGTGTTTTTTATGAATAAAGATATTTACCAATTAAAAGTAATATATACAGATGCATCCAACAAAACTGAAAAGAAACCTTATAGGATCATTCAGTTCCACAAGGATACTAATTTGCTGCAGTTAGCACAGCATTTGTTAAAGAGTTTTGGTTTTAAAGTAAGTGAGCCTTTTGGTTTTTATGATAACCTCGAAAACTGGTCAAAGTCAAAGAATAAATTTGAACTTTTTGAAGAGGACCCAAAGAAAAACACACTTAAAAATACTTTTGTTGATGATTTTTTTGAAGTAAAAAAAGAATTTTTATTGATTTATGACTACTTGGAAGAATACAGATTTTTGATATTCTTTGAAAAAATGGTACCTGAGCGAAATGTCCAATATCCGGATGTAATTGAAAGTATGGGTGAGATGCGATCGGAGTCTGAAACAGTATTGGACGATGATGATGATGATGAAAGTAATAGTAAATACGGAGTTAAAAAACAAACAGGCGGATTCAAAGATGAATTTGAAGATGTTGAAGATGATGAACTTGATGGATTAAGCAAGTCAGGTGATATTGATGGTGATTCGGATGACGAACCTTTTGAAGAAGTTGATGATGAATTTGGCTTTGATGAACTTAGCGAAGGTAAAGAAGAAGATGACTTGCGTTAAGACAGGAGATGTGAATGAGAAAATGGCTTCTTACACCTTTCAGAATAGTCATGTAAACATCGAACATGAACACTTAGTACATTAACACTTTATTGTTAGAGCATTTTTTTGAAGCCGATATTTAGCTCGATTGCATATTCCAAATCCAATTTTTCTTTGTTAATGGTTTCTTCTGATTTGTTAAGATGTAGATGTAAACAATCAGAAATAACATGTTTGTACTTTTCTACTTTATTGGGTTCAAAATATACCATACCTGTTCTTCTAATGAAAAAATCTGAAATCGTTTGAATGCCTTCATATTTGAGGCAATAAAGGAGTTCTGATCTAATCAGTGCTTCTTCCGGATCAAAATTCATAACTTCATTTAAGAACAAGGCTATAATTTCATCCGTATTTTGACCATACAAATGCACCAATCGAGATGCCACTTCTGATGCATTTTCAAAGTTTTGATTAAAGAAATTGCAAATTTTTTCCTTGAATAATTCTACATCAGTATAGTTTTCAAAATTTCCTCCACTTAATTTAACTTTGTCGGTATTACTCTTTACATGTATAAGACCTAGTTTTTTAATAACGAAATCTACCACCTTTTCGCTCATTTTGCGATATCCGGTTAGTTTGCCACCGGCAATAGAAATCAATTGGCTATCTGAAATAAAAATTTCATCTTTTCTTGATATTTCTGAAGTGTTTTTGTTATCCTGATGAATTAAAGGCCTTAAACCTGCCCATCCCGAAATAATATCTTTGATTTTCAAATTTACGTCCGGAAGCATATAATTGACTGCCTTTACCAAATACTGCGCATCTTCATATTTTATGGAAGGCTTATCAATATTACCTTTATAATCAGTATCTGTAGTGCCAATATATGTAATTTGATGACGAGGGATAATAAAAATCATTCTGCCATCAAACACATCAAAATAAACGGCTTGTTTTACAGGAAGCTTTTCTTTGGGCACAACTATATGAACGCCTTTGGTAAGATGCAAATATTTGCCTTTGATTTCTTCATTAAGTTTACGCAGATCATCTACCCATGGTCCAGCTGCGTTCACCACCATTGATGATGTGAATATTCTGAATTTCTTTTCAATAGAATCAAATGCTTTTACCCCTGAAACTACATTATTAGTATATTCAAATGAATTAACCTGAGTGTAATTTAAACAAACTGCTCCTTTTGAGACAGCCGTTTTGATTATTTCAATGGTTAGTCGGGCATCATCGGTGCGGTATTCATAATATAAAGCACTTCCTAAAAGTATTTCTTTTCGAAGTAAAGGTTCTGCTTTAGTAGTTTGTTCTATATCAAGCATTTGCCTTCGTTCTACTTTTTTAACTTTCGCCAATAAATCATACAAACCGATACCTATGGCTGATAAAAGTTTGCCATAAGTACCATTTTTTACAATAGGCGTTAGCATTTTTTCAGGAATTGTCAAATGAGGGGCAATACGATGCACTACCGCACGTTCCATTCCTAACTCTTTAACCAATCCAAATTCCAGATTTTTAAGATAACGCAAACCGCCATGTATGAGTTTGGTTGATCGGCTGCTGGTTCCAAATGCAAAATCATCTTTTTCTATTAACAAAACCTTGAGTCCACGTAAAGTAGCATCCAATGTTATTCCGGCTCCTGTAATGCCTCCACCAATTACGATTAAGTCAAACTTTTGAGTTTCAGCATTTGTGGCGGATTCACTTCTTAAGAATGCAGAGAGACTCATTCTTGATTGAGGGTTTAGTTTTAGTTTATCAAATTAAATAAAAATATTCTAATCTTCCCAATTTTTTACCCTTTCAACGGCTTTGTGCCATTTTTTATATAATAATGTTCTTGTTTGGTTGTCCATTTTTGGGTTGAAAGAAGTAAAAATATTTCCTTTCAAATTATTGATATCCAACCCAATACCTTTAATTGCAAGTAACATCGCACCAAACGCAGTTGATTCAATCATTGAGGAGCGATTAACTTGAACTTCCAATATATCTGCCTGAAATTGCATTAATAAATTGTTCCTGCTTCCTCCGCCATCCACTTGCAATGATTTTATGGAAATACCCGAATCGCTCACCATAGCATCTAAAATGTCTTTTGTTTGATAGGCAATAGATTCCAAAGTTGCCCTAACAATGTGCGCTTCCGTAGTATCACGCGTAATTCCAAATATTGCACCTCTCGCGTACATATCCCAATACGGAGTACCTAAACCGGTAAATGCAGGAACTACCACTACGCCACCGCTATTGGGTACGGTTAGTGCAATCTGTTCAGAATCAGCAGCATTATTTATTATTTTGATGCCATCGCGTAGCCACTGCACGGCAGCACCTGCAATAAACACACTTCCTTCGAGGGCATAAGCAGGTTTGCCATTTTCATCGGCAGCAAGGGTAGTTAGCAAACCGTATTTGCTGTTAATTTGGTGATTTCCGGTGTACATAAGCATAAAACATCCGGTGCCATAGGTGTTTTTGACCATTCCTTCTGATATACATCTCTGTCCAAAAAGTGCGGCTTGCTGGTCACCGGCTACACCGGAAATAGGAATTACATTTCCTTTATATTCCCAATGCCCAAATATCTCAGCAGATGATTTTACTTCAGGAAGCATATTTTCAAGAATACCAAGCTCATCTATCATTGTTTTATCCCATGCTTTGGATCGAATATTAAAAATCAGTGTTCTAGAGGCATTTGTAAAATCAGTGGCGTGTACTTTACCATTAGTTAATTTCCAAATCAACCAAGTATCGATAGTGCCAAATAGTAAATTTCCTTTTTGAGCTTCTTTTTTTGCTCCTGCAACATTTTCAAGAAGCCACTTAATTTTTGTCCCTGAAAAATAGGCATCAGCAACTAAACCGGTATTGCTGCGGATATAATTTTCCAACCCATTGGTTTTCAGTTGTTCGCAATAAGGTGCCGTGCGTCTATCTTGCCACACAATGGCATTGTATATAGGAATTCCGGTTGTTTTATTCCACACCACAGTGGTTTCACGCTGATTGGTGATTCCTATACATTTGAATTGAGCATTGGCATCATTTACCTCCGTCAATGCTTTTTCAAGTGTAAATAATTGCGATTGCCATATTTCTTCAGGATCATGCTCTACCCAACCCGGTTGAGGGAATATTTGAGTGAATTCTTTTTGACTTTGACTTGCAATTGACCCGTATTCATCAAAAATAACCGTACGAGAGCTGGTAGTTCCTTGATCGAGGGCAATGAAATAATTGGACATGGTAAAAATTGTTTTACTTTAATTACGAGAAAATAGAAGGGAAAGGTTACTTATTTCTTTTTGAATTTTGAAAACTTTTTTCACTGCAAAAATTTTAAGTTTGGCGCAAAGAGTCGCAAAGTGGTTTTTATCAAAATTCTTTGCGAAAACTTATCGAAACTTGTGTTTTAAAGGGTGTAGAGTTTTTAATTAAATATCTTACTAGATATCTTTTTATAGAAATATTCTGGTTCAAGTTAGTCAAATGCCTATTCTTTTGCTAAATTTCTAATTATTAATTCTATTTTTTCATCGCTGGGTCTCATATGTATTTTTACAACTTTCCCTTTTTTATCTAACAAAAAATATGTTGGAAATCCATTGATGGCATATTCATTTGCCACTTGGTCAGTTGAAAGTTTAATATGAATTCCTTCTATTTGCTTGTCTTTAATGGCATTATTCATTCCTTCGTTGGTGTCAAAACAATTGAAGTACAAAAACACAATTTTATCTTTAATGTCTTTCAATTTTTCTTTTAATTCTTTAGAATTAGGCATCTCTTGCATACATGGGCTGCACCATGAGCCCCAAAAATCAATATATACTACTTTTCCGACAAAATCTTTTAGGTTGATTTTTTTTCCATTAATATCCATCAAATCAAATTCGGGAAACATATTTCCTTCTTTAATTTCTTCTTTTCTATTCTTATTTTTTTGATATGACTGCTCTAATATCCGTAACAAAGAAGTATCTGTCAATTCCTTTTTCGTGAGTTCATATAATTGAAGCATGTCTTTTTTTGTACCTTGAGCTATATGTCTAATAGCAACATCTGCTTTAAAATATTCACTTGTTTTTCCACTAAAAATCATATCATTAAAATAATAGTAAGCTAATGGATTATACTTGACAGAGTCATTTTTCAAGAGAGATTTATTAGTCAAATTGCTTTTAAAATAGAATAAGTATTCTAAAAAGGAAATATACTTTTCATTGTTCAATAACGAATCGTTATTTACTGAAACTGTATCCAAAAATGTATAATAAGAGATTAATTGTGTATAAGATAACTTTCCATTTTTTATTAATTTCGAGTACTGTGTTATTGGGTATAATAACTTTTGTTGAACGAAATTGTAGTAAATAGTTGCGTTCAAGTGGGCGTAAAATGATGGAGTTACTTTATTTTTACTTTTATTCAAATACCCCAAATAATAAGAGCATAAGCTATCTGTTTCCTGCATAAATTTTTCAATTGTTACCCCAGCAGCTTTTTGATGAAGCTTCATCAATATTGAATTGTCGTAAAGTATGTGTGTAAATGAGGTGTAGTTGTCGTTGTTGAAATTATTGTTGATACTTCCTTTACCTGAATACTTGAACGATTGAGGATATTTTTTGAAATCAGCACTAAAGTTCAAACTATCACCAGGTTCTAAAAATATTTCATTGTATTTATCTCCGATATTGAAGATCATAGGCTTAAATTCTTTCAGTTCAAATACAATTTTAAAATTTCCTTTTTTATCAATGGGAGCTTTAAAATCAATCCATTCGTTATTGAATTGATTTTTGATGTAGCTTATTCTTACTCCAGTAGCAGTGGTATTATTCTTAATATTGCCGTAGATTACTGTTCGCTTTTGGGCGAGTGAAGAATAAATGGATATTATTAAAATTATAAATATTTTAATACAATTTTTCATTAGTATAATTATTTTTAGTAGATGTAATAAAAGTAAATATAAATGAGAAGACGAAACTACTCAATAGAAATTTGAAAACAACAAAAGTATTTTATAAATTTATACAAAAATAAGATCTATGGATTTGCAAGTCAGAAAAATACATTTTGTACAAGAATTTTTAAGATTGAGCAATGAGCAAATCATTATCAAACTAGAAAAAACGCTTAAAACAGAAAAGAAGAAACTTTTTGCAAATAAACTAGAACCAATGCTCTTGAATGATTTTAACAAAATTATTGATAGTGCTGAAGAAGATTCCTTTAACAATAGAGTTAAAAGCGTGAGTGATTTGAAAAATGAAATTAAATCGTGGATTTAAGTGTATATTGGACGGAAACGGCAGTAGAACAACTAGAAATTATTTTTGATTATTACAAAACAAAAGCAAGTTTAAAAGTAGCACAAAAGATTGTTGGTGAAATTGTTGATGCGACAATTATTTTAGAAAAACAACCAAAAATTGGTCAGGTTGAGGAATTGTTAAAAGATAGGGCAAATGAATATAGATACATTGTTACAGGTAACTATAAAGTAATATATTGGATAGAAGATTTTTATATTAAAATTGCAACGGTTTTTGATTGTAGACAAAATCCAGTGAAATTAAGTAGTATACCTTAAATCTTAATTTACTTAGAAAGCAACCTCCCCACCAACAAACACACAAACAAATGGCTCCAAACAGCCTCCATAATTCCAATGTTTTTGACTAAAGAAATAGCGTCCGGAAAAATAGAATCTAAGGCTCCCAAAATATGCATACTGTATTTTAGACAAAGTAAATAGCCGGAAAGGCTAAGCTCATGATAAGGACCCAATGCATTAGGATTTATCACCGCAATAAAGTCATACAAACTGCCAAGCGATAACCCAATCATTAAATACACAGCTGCAGAACCCCAAAGGCGTTCATTCATACTAATATCTTCTCTGAATATCTCAATGATGGTATGATAAATGATGATGATTTGAGATGTAAAAATGCCTATTTGTATCACGAATAATAATACGCGTTTGATAGGTGATTCAAATACCTCAATAAATGGATTTGCTGCTACCATTCCAATACAAAATGATACACACAAAAGAAAAAGTGTGCCATTAAGAGCCATTTTTCCGGCATTAAAGCTCCTGAGTAATCGCCAAAGTAGTGTCAGGTATAAAAATCCAACAATCATAAATATGAGTTGACAAGCCAATTGTGAAATATTTGCAAAACCTAATAAACTGAGTAAATCTTCAAAAATAATTGCATCAGCAATGATAAGAAACTGAACTACAACTATTTGCATGAAATCAATTCCTCTTTTGTTCATATATCTGTTATTTTAATTCAGAAAAATATACATAAAGCATTTAATTGTATTGCAAAAAAAGAAATAATGGTTTCAAATGGGAATTAAAAAATAAACAGTCAACATAAATATTTATGATGACTGTTTTAAATGATTAATAGTTCATTTTTTTCAAATTATCCAAGCATATTTTGGCACTATCTAAGGAGGAGCCTTTGAAAGCTTCTTGTTCTACGATTGGTAGTTCGAGCCCTGCAAGTTTAGCCTGTTTAAATATGCGAGTAAAATCAATTTTGCCATTTCCAATTTCGGTACTTTCGTTTTTGGTTTTATCCAAGTCTTTAACATGCCAAAGTGGGAAGCGACCCGGATATTTTTTGAAGTAATCCAAAGGATCTTTTCCTCCTACAGTTACCCAATACAAATCCATCTCAAAAGTTACCAGTTTTGGGTCAGTATTATCGAGCAAATGCTCATAAACGGTTTTGCCTTCAACAACTGCAAATTCAAAATCATGATTGTGGTAAGCAAATTTCAAACCTGATTTTTGACACATAGCTCCATACCGATTCATATAATCTGCCATCTTTTTTAAATTATCTGCGGTATCACGACAGCCTGGTTGCATCCAAGGCATAATGTAGTATTTTAAGCCTGCTTCAGCCGAACGATCAATGGATTCTTGTAAGTTTGCAGGATCAGGGTCCGAGGCTTTTTCTTTGCCTAAGGCACCATGAGCACTGCGCATTTTAAGTCCAATGCTATTAATATAGGTTTTGAAATCTTTAGGACCCATTCCAAAATATTCCCAGCCAAACGATTCTACTTCATTGTAGCCCATTTTGGCAAGTTTTGCCAGAGTGCCTTTTGGGTCTTTTTCCATAAAGTCCCTTACTGTCCAAAGTTGAATGCCTGTGTATGAAACAGATTCGGCACTTAATAAGTTAGGAATTAGTAAACTCCCTGCACTGGCTATACTGGAACGAATAATAAAATCTCTTCTGGTTTGCATAAAAACGGGGTGAAATTGTGGTTAAAAGATAAAGCATCAAAAATATGAAAAAAAGGTAAACAGGAATTTAATTATTAATTAATAATTATTAATTGGCTCCTTGATGATTTCTTGTCTATCCAATAACGCATTTATTCTCATAGGAAGCAGCATTTTCCCTTACTTCCTATTATTCTCACTGTCAAGCATACTTAAGTAGCTTTTGTATCGGCTTTGGGCTATTTCACCTGATTTTAATTTTTCAATGATTACACAACCTGGTTCATTGATATGCATGCAACTGTTGAACTTACAATTACCCAAAAATCGCCTCATTTCCGGAAAA
>JANRJY010000005.1:0-40039 GCA_033763735.1 Bacteroidota bacterium
ACTTTTTTGGTTACAATTCCGGTAGTGTCTTCAATGAATTCGATTGTTTTAACATTTACTTCCGATTTTATAAGTTCCTCAACAGCAGCTATTTGATGCTTGATATGAGGATTAAGAATAGGAATCATGATTTTGTTCAAAGGCAATCGAACCCGCAGATTATGATTTTTGCGTATGGAATGAACCAAAGAGGTGATTTTTTGAGCTAAATCCATCCTTTCTTCCAACTCTGAATTGATTTTGGATGAGTCTGAAATAGGGAAGTTTACTAAATGAACAGAAGTGTTTTTGCCCACATGCAAATTGCGATATATTTCGTCGGAGTAAAATGGCGCAATAGGTGCCGCAAGTTTCGAAACCGTTTCTAAGCAATTGAACAACGTATAATAAGCGGCTTTTTTATCGTCATTCAATTTGGTGAGCCAGAATCTTTTGCGATTAAGTCGTACATACCAATTGCTCAAATCATCGCACACAAAATCAGTTAAGGCACGAGCAACTTTAGTCGGTTCATAGTCATTGTAAGCATCAGTAACTTGTGCAATCAGTGTATTTAATTTGGAGATAATCCATTTGTCAGCTTCTGTGAGGCTGTTTAAATCAGTGTTTTTAAGCGATTCAGAAGTAATATTGTCCAAATTGGCATATAATGCATAGAAATTATAGGTATGATGCAATGTGCCAAAAAACTTGCGCTGCACTTCTTGTACTCCTTCCAGATCAAATTTGAGATTATCCCATGGATTGGCATTGGATACCATATACCAACGAGTAGCATCTGGTCCATACTTTTCCAAAGTTTCAAAAGGGTTGATTACATTTCCTTTGCGTTTGGACATTTTTTCTCCATTCTTATCCAAAACCAATCCTGTCGAAACAACGTTTTTGAATGCTACGCTATCAAAAATCATTACGGCAAGAGCATGCAGCGTGAAAAACCATCCTCTGGTTTGGTCAACACCTTCAGAAATAAAGTCAGCTGGATAGTTGGCATCAAATATTTCTTTATTCTCAAACGGATAATGCCATTGTGCATATGGCATGGCACCCGAATCAAACCATACATCTATTAAGTCAGATTCTCTGATCATTTTATTGCCTCTGGAATCAACTAATATGATATTGTCCACAAAAGGGCGATGAAGGTCGAATAACCTCACCCCTGACCCCTCTCCTGCTGAGAGGGGAGAATTATAAACCTCACCCCCGACCCCTCTCTTGCTGAGAGGGGAGAGTGAAAGTTCAGACTTTATTTTTTCAATTACCGATTTTAAGTTTTTCTCTACTTGATTATTTGTAAATCTTATAACTTTAAAACCTTCTTCGTTCAAAAGTTCAGTTCTGTATTCATCATATTTTTTTTGATCTATTTCGTTATGAACCGAACCATCTAATTCAATAACTAATTTCGAATCAATATTTACAAAATCAGCAATATAGTTCCCAATTGCATGTTGTCTTCTGAACTTAACTCCTAATTTTTGGTCTCTAAGTTCTTGCCATAAAATATTTTCAGCTTCAGTTGGGTTTTTTCTGTTATTTCTTGCAAACTCTTTTAAGAACTTCCACTTTTCAGCCGTAGTAGTAATAAAACTTGCATTGGGCGTCCCCCTCTCTGTAGGAGAGGGGTTAGGGGTGAGGTCTTTTTGAACTAAGTTAGGAGTGAGGTCTTTAAAAGGATTAAAAGTCTCAACACCCGCTTTTTCAGCTTTTGCAATTTCAGCTTTCAACTCTTCAATCGAACCGATGCATTTCATTTCTTTTTTATCTTCACTTACCCATATTGGAAGTGGAGTTCCCCAAAAACGTGATCTACTCAAGTTCCAATCAACCAGATTTTCAAGCCAGTTTCCAAATCGACCTGTCCCTGTACTTTCCGGTTTCCAGTTGATCGTTTTGTTTAGTTCCACCATCCGGTCTTTCAAGGCAGTCGTTTTGATAAACCAACTTTCCATTGGATAATATAACACAGGCTTGTCGGTACGCCAACAATGTGGGTACGTATGTTCGTATTTTTCAACCTTAAAAGCCTTATTTTCAGTTTTTAATTTGATGGAAATAAGTACATCGGTAGACTTATAATTTGGGTCGTTTTCGTCCTGATTATTATAGTTTTTGACATACATTAGAGCGAATTCACCCATTTCCTTTACAAACATTCCATGTTTATCCACAAGTGGAGCATCTTTTCCTAGTTCGTCTTTAACTGTAATGGCAGGAATGCCTGCTTGTTTGGCTACTCTAAAGTCATCTGCCCCAAAAGTAGGTGCTATATGTACAATACCGGTACCATCTTCTGTGCTGACAAAATCCCCCGGTATAACTTTAAATGCATTTTCTTTTGGTTGTACGTATGGCATCAATTGCTCATAACTGATACCCAAAAGGTCTTTACCGCTATATTCTTCCATTAACTCATAAGGAATCACCTTGTCTCCAACATTATAGCTTTCAACAGGTATTTCTGCAGATTTGGGATGGAAATATTTTGCCAACAAATCCTTCGCAAGAATCACTACTACCGGTTTGAAAGTATAAGGATTATAGGTTTTGACTTTTACATATTTGATTTTTTCGCCTACTGCCAAAGCCGAGTTGGATGGCAATGTCCATGGCGTAGTAGTCCAGGCGAGAATAAACACTTCATTCCAATGCACATTGGTAGCAGTGTCTGTTACCTCAGGATCATTGATGGATTTTAATAATTCTCTTTGCGTAAATGGTTTTGTAACGGTCGACAAATTCGCAAATAACTTTTCAGAAGTTGCATTTCTTACCACTTTAAACTGTGCCACCACAGTAGTGTCTTTAACCATTTTGTAACAACCTGGCTGATTAAGTTCATGCGAACTTAGCCCTGTTCCCGCGGCTGGTGAATAAGGCTGAATGGTATATCCTTTGTATAATAAGTCCTTGTCGTACAGCTTTTTGAGCAAGTTCCAACAGCTTTCAATGTAGTTGTTTTCAAAAGTGATATAAGGATTTTGAAGATCAACCCAGTAACCCATTTTTATCGTTAGGTCATCCCATTGATGTTTGTAGCGCATGACCGTTTCACGGCATTTTTTGTTGTATTCTTCAACAGTAATGGACTTTCCAATATCATCTTTGGTTATGCCTAATTCTTTTTCTACTTGAAGCTCAACGGGCAATCCGTGCGTGTCCCAACCACCTTTGCGATTGACCAAATAGCCGTCCATGGTTTTGAATCGACAAAAAATATCTTTAATGGTCCTGGCCATCACATGGTGAATTCCCGGGGTACCATTTGCTGATGGCGGACCTTCGTAAAATGTAAAAGTGCCTTTTGGAGATTCTTTTTGAAGTGATTTTTCAAAAATATTTTCCTCTTGCCAAAATTCTAGAACTTTATTGGCAACTGAAGGATAATCTTGGGTTTTATATTCGGGGTATTTATTCACACTAATCTTTTTTGAGGGCGCAAAATTAATAAATTAATCAAATAGAGATGAAAATTATACAAGAAGGACTTTTTTACCCCAAAGGGGTCTAACATCTCTAGATAAATTATAATGATTAATTCGACCCCGTTGGGGTCGCATAAGAAATAGGATTTGGTTTTATAAATCTTAAATCCCGTAGGGATTGTTAGTTTATATTGTTACTTAAGCTTGTTCAATAAAATACTGTTAAACAGAAAAAGGTTATAAAAAATGTGGGACCGAATGGAATCGAACCATCGACACAAGGATTTTCAGTCCTTTGCTCTACCGACTGAGCTACAGTCCCATACCACCTTTTTGAAAATGGACTGCAAATATAGTGCTTATTTTGTTTTCACAAATTTTTTTATTCCTTCCTCAACATCTAATTTGTAACATCTTTCAACAGTTACCGTTTACTCAGCTGGATAAAACATTTTATATGAACATTTTGCCCAATTTACTTTTTATTTCTTTGCTCACGGCAGCGGTTGCTTTTGCCGTAAAAAATTTCTCCAGAATATACGCCAACATACATTTAGGCAGAAAAGAAGATAGAAGCGGTAATATTTCCGAACGCCTTAGACTAATGGCTTTGGTCTCATTTGGTCAAAAGAAAATGTTTGACCGACCTTTGCCTGCTATACTTCATTTGTTTGTATATCTGGGATTTTTGATTGTGAATATCGAAATGCTAGAAATAGTTTTTGATGGCATATTTGGAACGCATCGTGCTTTTGCTTCATTGTTGGGTAGTTTTTATCCATTTATAATTAATGTTTTTGAGTTTTTTGCAGTTTCAGTTATTATAGCTTGTGTGGTGTTTTTATTAAGACGCAATGTGGTCAAGGTCAAACGATTCAATCAGTCAGAGTTGAAAAAATGGCCTTTCATGGATGCCAATATTATTTTGGTGGTTGAAATACTTTTGATGGGTGCGTTCCTTAAAATGAATAGCATTGATCAAGTGTTGTCCGAGCGAAATTTCAGTCATTATGAAAGTCATGGCATATATATGTTCAGTTCCTTTTTGATGCCTATTTTTAGTTCATTTTCAAGTGAAAATCTGGAAGTAATGGAGCGATTGGCATGGTGGTTTCACATAGTAGGCGTATTAATTTTTCTCAATTATCTGCCTTTTTCTAAGCACCTTCATATAATGTTGGCATTTCCGAACACCTATTTTTCAAAATTGAATCCTGTTGGGGTAATTTCAAATATGCCTGAAGTAACCAAAGAAGTAAAGCTTATGTTAAGTTTGCCTGTCGATGAATCCGTCAACTATGATGTAAAAAGATTTGGTGCCAAAGATGCTACAGATTTGACACAATTCAACTTGCTTAATGCGTACACATGTACAGAATGTGGCAGATGTACTTCTGTATGTCCGGCTAATATTACCGGCAAAAGTTTGAGTCCACGAAAAATCATGATGGACACACGCGATCGAATTGAAGAAATTGGAAGAAACATTGAAAAGAATGATTCATTTGTGGACGATGGCAAATCACTTTTGGGAGATTATATCACACATGAAGAAATATTGGCTTGTACCACTTGCAATGCCTGTGTCGATGCCTGTCCGGTTAATATCAATCCGTTAGATATCATTGTACAGCTTCGAAGGTTTAAAGTGATGGAAGAGTCGCAAGCGCCACAATCATGGAATATGATGTTCCAAAATATGGAAACCAGCATGGCACCCTGGAAATTTTCGCCAAGTGATCGTTTTAATTGGAGCGATAAGGTGTAGAGACTAAATTAGTTCTTTAGATTTTTATGTAATTATTTAACTTTGATTAAGTTTTTCAATAATTCATGCATATACTGGATCAATATAAAAATCAAATTCAAAAATTATGTGAAAATCATAATGTAAAATTTCTATATGCTTTTGGATCAGTATTAACCGAGAAATTCAATCAAAAAAGTGATATTGATTTAGTAATTGAATTTAAAGATATCAATGTTGAAGAATACGCTGATAATTATTTTAATTTCAAATTTAGTTTACAAAGCCTTTTAAATGCGCGCATTGATTTATTGGAAGACAAAGCAATTACAAATCCATATTTTAGAAAGGCGTTGAATCAAAGCCGTACATTAATATATGGATAATAATGTAAATACTTGGCTTTACGATATTTTGAATTCAATAATGGAAATTGAAAGTTTTTTTGAAGACAAACCCAAAATATTTGCCAATTTTCAAAAAGAACTTCGTACTAAAAGAGCTGTTGAACGCAATATTGAAATCATAGGCGAGGCTATGAATCGTATTCTGAAAGAACACCCAAATATTCAAATTAGTAACTCAAGAACCATTGTGGATCTTAGAAATAGAATTATTCATGGGTATGATAAAATATCAGACGATTTGCTTTGGGGTGTAATTATTAGACACTTGCCAATTTTAAAGTTGGAAGTAGAGAAACTTTTGAATGAATAATCGAAAGACTCATTTTTACCTTCTATCAAACCCTTGACAAATAAACTTGAGTGCATCATAAATGCCTGTACGCCAATAGTCCCAATTGTGCCATCCCGCGCGCACACGATATTCATGATTAATATTACGCTCTCTCATTACTATGTGCAATTGTGCATTGCCGATAGCTAAAAAATCTTTATCACCACAGTCGATATACCATCGTACTTTTTTAATACTATCCAAAGGCATTTTGCTCATTTGTTCTATTACTGAATATTTGTAATAATTCTCTGTTAGTCGGGCTTTACCTATGCTCCCTTTGGGCCACCAAGGGTTGTCATAATTATCTTCTTTATCTTCTACTATTTCTTTTTCAGTCCACACACCAGAGCTTAAAGCAGCACATGACGAAAACAAGTTTGGATTGTAGAGGCAATTAATCAATGATCCATAACCACCCATTGACAATCCGGAAATGGCTCTATAATCTCTGTTTGCTTTGGTTCTATAATTGGCATCTATTTGTGGAATCATTTCTTTGGTGAACATATCCATCCACTTGGTTTTTCCAGCGTAGTCGTTGACATACCAATCCAATCGTCCATAAGGCATAACGATTATTACTGGGTTTATTTCTCCATTTTTAATTAATTGATCGGCAGCAGTATTTGCTGATCCAAACTGCACCCATGCGGTTTCATCATCACTATATCCATGCAACAAGTAAATAACCGGATATTTTCTTTGAGATACATCATAGTCGGCAGGCAAGTATATGCTGTATTTTACATCTTTACCCAATATGGCACTTTTGATTACCTTTCCTTCTAATACTTTTCCATTTTGTGCCAACACTTCGCATACTACTGACATTATACTAATGATAAAAATAATCTTTTTCATTGCTTAATATTTTTTATTGAGAGGCAAATTAAGCAAAAATTAAAATTCATTATAAGAATAAATATTTTCTAAATTTTGAAGTGTAGGCAGATCCAAAATGCCATCCGAACAAGTAGGTTCAAACAAGCAACTCGCTGCTGTAGCCACGCCTAGTTTAAGCGACTTTTCAATAGGCCAATTTTCATGAATACCATACAAAATACCCGCAGCAAATGCATCTCCTGCTCCTACTGAGCCCTTTATTTTTTCCTTAAGAATCTTTAAACTGGGTTGAATAGTAATTTCCTTTGAAGCTGAAACTGCAATGCAAGCTTCGGGAAAGTGCATCACAACATATTGATTAATACCCATTTCAATCAATTTAAAACATGCTTCAATACACTTTTGTTTGTCAATATTTCCGTTTCTTTTTGTCACAATTCCGGTAATTTTTTCAGCTTCATATTCATTGATAAATAAATAGTCAACATAAGGAAAGCTGGGGGTTACGGTGTCTTTGAATCGACCTGAATTTTCGCTTACCATATCGGTGGAAGTAATGAATCCCATTGATTTGGCTTTCTTGAATACCTGAGATGCACCCGTACAACCGTCATTATTTGTTTTGTCAAGGGCATCCAAAAGCATAAGATAGGCTAGGTGAAATATTTTAGCATTTGACTGCTCAAGTTGTATGTGTGACGTACCAAACAATGCATTGGACCCTCTGTTATGGAAAAAAGTTCGTCTTCCATCCTTTTGAACGGTCATTACATCGGTATAAGATGTAGGCATCGCATTTGTGTTTTGAAGCAGCTGCGTATCAATGTTGTGTTTTTTACAATCTTCTTCAATATATCTTCCTTTGTCATCGTTCCCAACTAGTCCACAGGCAGTTAGTGGGAATTTGGCGCCCATTTTATTCAAATCTTTGAGTATGTTGTATGGCGATCCGCCATTACTTTGAGACTCCGATAAAATGTTGGCCAAACTATCTTGTAATGGAAATACATCAATCATTTTGACGATGTCGATAATAAAATTGCCTGCGGCTAATATTCCGTTTCTCATACCTTATATTTTAGCTTGTAATTACAAGTTGGAAATTCAAAAATAGTTCAAATATTATTAATCGCAAAGAATAATAAGGTTTTCGCAAAGGTCGCTAAGAAGATATTAAGAATGGATTCAAATCTTTGCGTTCTTTGCGCTTTTTTTTCTCTTCGCTCTTTGAGGTTAAAAAATGAACCATTATTTATAAAAAGTTAAGTCGAATTATTTCCAAATTCAAATGAAATATAAAAATCATTTTTGTTACCATCATTTCGTTTTACTTTTGTGTAATATTTATTAAAAGAATACATGGCAACAGCAAATGAATTTGTTTGGTCCGAACTACCCGAACCACACCGTAGCAGAACCAAATCTATCATTAATAATCATCCGGATGTACGTGAGTTGATTGGACGTAATCCGAATACCATTTGGGTAATATGTCTTTGTGTAGGAATACAGATAGGCATGTCAATACTGATCAAAGATTTTCCTTGGTGGGCAGGATTTGTCGCAGCTTATGTGATTGGGGCATTTGCCGATCATACATTATTTATTTGCATTCATGAATGTGCACATAATTTGTTATTCAAAGGCAAAACAGCCAATACTTTGTCAGGCATTTTGGCCAATAGTGTGATGGTGTTTCCGAGTTCTGTGTCATTTCAAAAGTATCATCTGAAACACCATGCCTTTCAAGGAGTGGAAGAATTGGATGCCGATATGCCATTTAGATGGGAGGCCAAATTAATAGGTAGTTCTACACTGGGGAAAGCACTTTGGTTATTATTTTACCCTCTTTTTCAATTATTACGCCCAATCAGACTCAAAAATGAAATAGAAATATTTGATGCATGGACATTGGTTAATTGGGTTTCCAATTTTACTGTTACCTTTCTTTTGATTTACTTTTTGGGTTGGACTTCAGGCATATATTTGGTGTCAAGTTTGTTTTTTTCTATTGGACTTCATCCGCTTGGCGCTCGTTGGGTGCAAGAGCACTTTCTGACGCATGGCAACGAACAAGAAACCAAAAGTTATTATGGTCCTTTGAACTTATTGAACCTCAATGTGGGCTATCATAATGAGCATCATGACTTTCCCTCTGTTCCATGGGACAAACTACCCCAAATTAAGAGTAAAGCACCGGAATATTATGAAACATTAGGGTATCATACTTCTTACACGGCACTACTGTTTAAGTTTTTGTTTGACAAAAACATGTCCGTGTTTTCACGCGTTGCGCGCAAAGACCGCAACAAAGTAGGTCTTAATGACCGGGTTAATCCGGATAAGGACATGCTTAAAGTGGAATGAGGAAAGTAGCCTACATATTTTTAGTCCTTTTGGTTTTGTTATATAGCTGCTCCCCCGTAAACTATGTCCAAAATGCGCCCATTACACCCTGTTTTACAAAAAGAGGACAATTTAAAGCAAATATTTTACCTAGTGTACTTAATCATGTAGAAGCGCAAGTTGCTTATTCTCCAATTAAGCATTTAGGTGTAACTGGAAGTGGGTATTGGGGATTCGCTAATCAAAAAACGTTGAATTATGAAGGTTCAGTGTTTGCTTATATTGCGGGTGATTCAACTTTCCCGATTGGAATTGACCTACATGTAGGTTATGGAAAATCTTCTTTTAAAATGCAAAGTTCTACTAATTCGTTTGGATTTTCAGAATCTAATTACAATTTATTACAAAGCGAAAGTGATAAAAAGTACATTCAATTTGATTTCTATATTATTACTTCTAATTCATTTAAAAGTAAAATAGGATTTTGTAATCGATTTTCTATAATAAATTTTGAATCTATTAATATTTATCTTGAAGAATTTAACGGTTCTGGTATGTCTTCAAGTCGGTATAAAAACTATTATAAGTATGAAGATAAAAACACAGAAGCCACAATTGTTGAATCGTATTTATTTTTTACACCAGAATTTGTTTTACTTAGAAACAATAATAAAACTTTATTTTTAACTCCATTTGTACAAATTGGATTTTCGCAAAAATTAAATTATAATAATAATTCTAACTTTTACACAAATAAAACTACAGGATTAAATAATTTAGATGAATCAAAATACATAGTTGGCAACTCTCCAGCTGGTTTTGATTACTTTATGATTAATAATTTTTATTTAAACTTTGGGATAGGCTTAGGCTTCTAATTTAATTGTTTTAATCTTACTAAATATTTATTTTTATTACATTTATCAATTAGTTAAAGGATATTATTGCAAATTTATACACGTAAATTTTTTCAGTAGTATCCTTTAATCCAATTATGATTCAACCCGCTATTCCTCAGAATGAGCGTGAACGATTATCTGCATTGAAAGAATATGCGATATTGGACACCTTAGCTGAAAAGGAATTTGATAGTATTACCAAGATTGCCTCAGAGATATGCCAAACACCTATTTCACTAATTACCCTTATTGACGAAAATAGACAATGGTTCAAATCCAAACATGGGCTTGAAGTTACCGAAACACCTCGCGAATATGCCTTTTGTGCGCATGCAATTAATGAACCGGAGTCATTATTGGAAGTGAACGATGCAAGGCAGGATATCAGGTTTGAAGACAATCCAATTGTGGTTGGTTTTCCAAATGTAATTTTTTATGCCGGAGTACCATTAGTTAATCCTCAAGGATATGCGCTTGGCACTTTATGCGTAATTGATAACAAACCACGTGAACTATCTGATAATCAAATAGAATCCTTAAAATCGCTTTCAAATTTAGTTGTGAAACTTTTCGAATTGCGCAAAACGAATCTGTTACTTGAAAAAAGCAAAAATGAAGCCAAGGATAGAAATAATGAGTTGGAAAAAGTAGCCTATGTACTTTCACATGACTTGAAAGCACCATTGAATAACATCATTGGGTTAACTGAAATATTGTACAACAACGAAAAAATTAAAATTGACAAAAAAACCAATGAAGTTTTAAAACTCATAATGTCAACCTCATTTCAACTTAAAAATTTCATTGATGGCATTATTTCTCACTACGTAGGAATAAAAGTACATGTTGAAAACAAGCAACTAATTGATTTGCATAAGTTTATCACAGAATTGATTTCGTTGCTTGACCCTCAAAAAGAGCATTCAATCACATGGCAATTTCAAGATTCTCAAATCAAATTAAATGAAGCTGCTTTAAGCCAAATACTTATGAATTTGATTAGTAATGCCATAAAGTATAATAATAAACCAAAAGTTGAAATTTCAATTAAAGAACACAGTAATGAATCATTTTACTTTTTTGAAGTGAAGGATAACGGAATAGGTATTAATTCAAGTGATCAAGGCAAAATTTGGGATACTTTTGCAACTCTAGGTAACCTGGACCGCTTTAATAATAAAGGAACCGGAATTGGGCTTTCTACCGTAAAAAAATTGGTGGAAAAATTAGGTGGCAACCTATCACTTGAATCCGAGATTGGAAAAGGAAGTATTTTTAAGTTTACCATTATGAGGTAATTAAAAGTATATTTATAAGGTAATTTTTTGGAGATAATCATTGAATTTGTAAGTATATTTCAACAATTTTCGTCAAACAAGTATCACTATGAAAAAATTTGAAGATTTATCAGAAATAGATCAATATAAAATAAGAAATCATATATCAAACCTTGTTAAGCTATCGCTGGTTGATGGTAAATTATCAAAGTCGGAAGTTGAAATTTTGCTTTCAATTTGCGATCGATACAATATGCCCAAACAAGAATTTGTGCAGATAATGAAAGATGGCTATACAACCAACTATATCATTCCATCCGATTCGTATGAAAAGCTGGAGCAAATATATGATTTTGTACTTTTGATGCTTGCCGACAAAACTATGGATCCAAAAGAGTTGGATTTGTGCAAAAATCTTTGCAAAATATTGAGAATCAAAGATGAAGCTATAAATAATTTAATATTGACTGTAATTGATTGTATTCAAGAAGATAAGTCGTTTGATTCAGAAAAAATGAATTTATATGCAATTATACAATAGTGAATAATGCGATTGCAGCATCTTCTTTTTGCTTCATTATTAGTTTGTCATTCGAATTTTTGTCTTTATAACCACACAAATGCAAAATACCATGCGACATAACTCTCAAGAGTTCTGATTTAAAATCGATATTTAAATTGGAAGCATTTTCATTAACTCTTTCAATGCTTATAAATACATCTCCTGTGATTTTATTTGAATTATCACTATTATCAAATGTAATAATATCCGTTAAAGTATCGTGATTTAAGTATTTAAGATTAAGGTTGAGCAAAAATTCATCCGAACAAAAAATATAATTGATTTCGCCAAAGATCACTTTTTCGGACTTGGCGATTTGCATTATCCACAATTTAATATGTTTTTTTGAAAAAGGAATTTTGTTACTAATGCCCTCATAATGAAACCAAACATTCATCTGAAGGAATATAGAACTAATTGATATTAAAAGTCATTTCGATTTTTTTGCCACCATCAAGAAAGGCGACTCCATCACTTAGGTTTTTAATTAAAAAAACACCTCTACCTCCTACTTTATTCAAATTTTCTGGAGCGGTAGGGTCCGGTAAGTTTTCATAATCAAAACCATTACCTTCATCTTCGACCAAACATTTAAGAACATTGTTGTTCATAGTGAGTACCAATGAAACATTTTTGTTAATATCGTTGTGGTTTCCATGCACGATGGCATTGTTAACTGACTCTGTCACAGCTACCATTATGTTGCCATACACATCATCAGAGATTTGAAATTTTTCCTTGGCATTGTCAATAAAACTTTCGACCATGCGTATGTTTTCCATTACCGAAGGAAATTCAATTCTTAGTGCCTCCATTAAATTAATTTCATTAATTATAGTGCAAAGTGAAATAAATTCTGCAAATATTTCAATTTTTTGTTTGACTTGATGTAATAAAATTTACTATTTGTTGAGTTTTTCAAAATATTCACCTGTTTCCCTTTTATAATATGGACTTAGGTTTGGAGGTATAGTACGTAACAATTCAAGTTGAAGTTCTTTTTCTTTTAATAATTGTTCGAATGCCGGAGGCAGTTTTCGGGTTTTTTCTTTAGCTACTTCGGATTCACGTTGGTTATCCTGCTCTCTTTCGCGCTGTGCCTTTTCATGTTCAAGCAAGCGTGTAAGTATTTCTTCTTGCCTTTGGAGTAATTCTTCGGTGATGCGCTTATTCACTAAGTCCTTTTCAGTTTGCTCCATTTCTTTGATTAATTTTTCAGACTCCCCTTGTCCCTGACCTTTTTCCTTACCATTTCCCTCTCCTTCAGGCTTGCCTTCTTCACCCGGCTTGCCTTGACTGCCTCCGCTGCCATTTGCCCCTCCTTTACCTTCTTCTTGCATGGCTTTACGTATTTGTTCTTGTTGACGCGCCATTTTGGCAAGTTGTTCACTTAATTTGGAACCACTTAATCCACTTTTTTTCAACTCGCTTATTTGCTTATTTAATTGTTTTTGTAGTTGACCCATACTTGGTTTGCCACTTTCGCAATTCTTTTTGCCTTTCGACTTCGAACTGCCTCCCCCTTTGCCGGGTTTTTGTTTTTGGTCTTGCATTTGATTTTGCATTTGTTGCATCACATCGCTTAGCATTAGTGCGAGGTTGTTCATGGAAGTCATAGCAAATTGTTGTTTCCCTGCCGACAAGTCCGGTCTACGAGCTTTAATAGCAACAGACGACTCATCCATATACTTATTCATATCTTCCAGCTCTTTGGTGATAAAAGACTGAATTTGAAATACGCGTTTTGATAATGCATAAAGACTATCTTCAATAATTTTACTATCATCTTTTAGTTTTAATTGTTTTTGAGATAATTCAATAAATCGAGGGTCCTGCTGGTTCACTTTTTTGAATTCTTTCATCAAATCTTCTTGATTATAAGAAAGCGTAATTAAGTTATCCAAAATTTGACGAAGGTCTTCAATATTTTCTTCGGCCATCTCCATCTCATTACTTTCCTGCATTTTCTTTAGCTTTTCAGCCATTTCTTTCATTTTGTCGGCAGCGTTTTTCTGCGATTTTGCAGCTTTTTTGTTCTCTTTTTTGTCGAGCGATTCTTTTCCTTCTTTTTGTTCTTTACTTATTTCTTTTTCTTCTTGCTCGGTACTTTCCATTTCCATCTTGTTCTCAAGTTCCTCATTCATTTTTTCGGCTTCATCCATTTCTTTTTTTACATCTTCAAATTTTTGGGCCAATTGTTCCTGATTTTGTTTTAATTCTTCATTTTTCTTTTCGTCTTTCTGATCTGCTTTTTCAGTTTCTTTAGCCAATTCCTCTTGTGCTTTGGCTAGTTCTTCCATTTTTTGGGTAATATCTTCAAGTTTAGTTTCCAATTTGAGCTGCTTAAACATTTCCAAAGCTCTATCTAACTCTTTTTCAACGTTTTGTTCTTTTTTGCTTAGTTTTTCAACCAAATCTTTTAGTTCATTATCTTTTCCTTTTTCCTGAAGCAGTTTTGCAAGTTCTTGATACATTTTTTTTGTTTCCTCATCAAGTACATCTTTCATTAACTCTTGAAGCATTTTTGTTTTCTCAGCAATACGTTCACTTGTTTTATCAAATCGATCTTGTTTTTGCATAAGTTCTTCATGCTTTTTGCTCATTTCTTCTACTTCTTTTTGAAGTTCTTCTTGTTTTTTGAGCATTTCTTCTATTGCTTTTTTATCTTGCCAATCGAGCGTTTTTTTAGTTTTCATCTTTTGCTCGATTTTTTTTACATCCTTTTTAAGTTGTTCTGCTTTACTTAACGTGGATTCTATTTGTTGTTCAGCTTGGTCAGACGATTCTGCAATTGATTTGTCCATTTCCGATTTGGAAGGAACTTTTATTTGAAAGAAAGAACTTTTGGTAGCTTTGTTTCCGTTGATAGCATCATTATCCCATACACTTAAATAGTATTCAAGTGATTCTCCTTCAGCGAGTTCCAAAGAATCTATACTCCACTTATAATAGTAATTTTGATTGTTTTGACCTTTTGCTATTTTGATTGTTTTTTCAATAAATGCTTTGTCACTTTGCCTTTTGTAGAACAATGATAGTGCTGTAATACCATAGTCATCGGACAAATTACCTCCAAATATAATGTGGCTGAAAAGCGTAGTGTCTCTGAACTGCTCCACATTAATTTTAGGGTATTCGTCAGGAATAACTGTAAGTGTATATTCAATTTTGTCTTTGTTGGAGCCATGTTTGTTTTTTAACAGCAATGAGTAAGGCGTACTCTGCATAGCTTTATAGGTAAAGTTATATCCACCTAATAGTGAAGACTCAATATTTTTTTCATCGTTATTTATTTTAACTGTAAGTGCATCAGTGTTATCAGTGTCAAATATCCAGTTCACTTTAGTGCCTTGAGGAACCAGCAAATTTCCTGCATTGCTAAGCCTCTCTGTCTTTTTTGATAAATAAGCAGGGTATTCAAGTTTTACATCAAAAAAATTAAGAATGGGTCGAGATTTAACCTGTATTTCGTAGTTTTTGGAATAAAATCCGGCAGCTTCAAACCTAAATGATTGAGATTCTTTAAGATTTCTGAATAAAAAGGCGAAATGATGATCATCCAACTTATCCATTTTTTGCCTAATACCATCTATGAATACGTACGCATCGGAAGGAATAGATCTTCCTTCTAAAATTAAATTAACAGATAAATCTTCGTCTTTAAATGTTTCTAATTTTTGGTTAGTCATTAAAAAATCAAATGGCGCTTTTGGAATAAACTCAGTATTGTATTTGACTATTTTTTCAGTTCCTTCGGTGAAAAATTGTGGAACAAGCATCAAAATAATTGCACCCGTCATTATTACAGGAAACAAAAAAGGCAGATATCTTCTGTTTTCTTCAAGTTTGATAGTTCCACTAAAATTAAAAAGTGATAATTCCTGCGATTTTCTTTGAATGCTTGCTTGCAACAAATCTGAATCCTGACTGTTTAATTTGGCGAGTTGAAGTGTGTTCAAAAGTTTGTCTTTCACTTCAGGCAATAAGTTACCTATTTGGTTTGCTGCTTCTTCATCTGATATTTGATTGTTTAGTAGAAACAGTCGCATACAAGGTTCAGCCACCCAATAATAGAATGAAATCATTGCTGCTAAAATAAAAGAATAGAATAAAATAGCTCGAACCCAAGTGTACAAATTACTAAAATATGCAACACCTGTTAACAAATAATAAGAAGCCAAAACTATAGAAGCGAATATGATAATTCCCTTTAATAGCCTATTGAGGTAATACTTTTTTTTGTATTCCTTTAAATTATGATGGACGATTTCTATCCCGCTTTGCATGACATTTGGAATAAATATTTACATTTGCTGCCCTTAAAAAACGACACAAATTTACATTTAGTTCAAATATAGTTAATAATATATGACCATGGGATTACTTTCAGGAAAAACAGCGTTAATTACAGGTGCATCCAAAGGAATTGGTTATGCGATAGCACATTCTTTTGCAAAACAAGGTGCAGATATTGCCTTCACTTATCTTTCTAGTGTAGAAAAAGGACAGGCTTTGGAAAAAGAACTTGCTTCATATGGCGTAAAAGTAAAAGGATATCGTTCTGATGCTTCTGACAATAAAGCTGCTGAGGAATTAGTAACTGCTGTTAGCACTGAGTTTGGAAAATTGGATATTGTAATTAATAATGCGGGTATTACTAAGGATGGTTTGTTGATGCGGATGACAGAAGAGCAATGGGACGAAGTTATAAGAATCAATTTGAAATCGGTTTTTAATTTGACCAAAGCAGCCATAAAAGTTATGATGCGCCAAAAATATGGTTCAATTGTCAATATGACATCCGTAGTTGGAGTAAAAGGAAATGCCGGACAGGCCAATTATGCTGCATCAAAAGCAGGAATTATTGGTTTTACTAAGTCTGTAGCATTAGAATTGGGATCTAGAAACATACGTTGTAATGCCGTAGCTCCCGGATTTATCGAAACAGAAATGACCGCTGTGCTTGATCCTAAAGTAGTTGATAGCTGGAAAGAAGCGATACCACTTAAAAGAGCCGGTCAAACACAAGATGTTGCCGATGCTTGTGTGTTTTTAGCCTCGGATATGTCAAGTTACATAACCGGGCAAGTGCTTCAGGTTGATGGAGGTATGTTGACTTAATGAAATTTGGAATAAAATACTTTATAGAAATTGAAAACCTTTAAGTTTAGATTTAATTAAAGTATTTATGTAATAAAAAATCATAAATATTGCTCGTATTTCAAGCCCAACTCACAAGCTAAGCTTGCAACGATTCTAATATTTCAATTAAGTCTTCTACTTTATTTAATATTTGTGTATTTGATTTGAGGGTTAAATCCTGGCCCATTACTTGATATCCTGAAATTAAAACTTTTGAATCAGGGAAAGATTCACCTAATTTCAATACATAACTTTGTAAATCAACAGAAACCGGTAGACTGGTAATTACAGTAACAATGTATTCAGGTCTATGAGCTTTATAAATTTCAATTAAATCATTGAATGGCAACCATTGTCCTAAGTAAATAGATTTGAACTGTCTTGATTTAATGATATAATGTGAAAAAAGTAAACCTAATTCATGAAGTTCGCCCTCGGCCAAGTAGAGCATAAATTTTGGTGCATTTTCTTTGGCAGCAAAGTATTGACCATCAATAGCCACAATAACTTTTTGCCTGATCAAGTTTGACATAAAATGTTCCTGTGAAGGTGAAATGGCACCTGTTTGCCACATAACTCCTACCTTATTTAAAAAAGGATAGATTATATGCATCATCGTTTTCTCAAGACCCAGTTGCAATATATTTTTGGCCATGATTTTCTCAAATCTTTCTTCATCTATATCAATCATTGATAAGGTTAGTGCCTGAATTTGATCTGAATATTTTTGATTTCTATCAGTGATATCAAGTATTTTATTTTTGATATCTTCTTTGCTCATTGAGGCAATTTTGGATATTTTATATCCATTATCATTTAGCAAGGAAATATTTAAAATTAACTTTAAATCCTCACCGGTATACTTTCTGATATTTGTATCCGTCCGTGAGGGAGCCATAATATGGTATCTTTGTTCCCATATTCGGAGGGTATGGGCTTTGATGCCAGAAAGTACTTCAAGGTCTTTGATACTGTAGTTGCTCATAGCACTACAACTTTAAAAGATAATTTTTGTTTGAATTTATATGATTTTTGTTCAACAAAAATGCATTTTGATTATTTTGCAAAATTAACTGCACGCATCTCTCTTATAACTGTTACTTTAATTTGACCGGGATATTGCATCTCTTTTTCTATTTTTTGAGAAATATCAAATGAAAGCATGCCTGCTTTTTCGTCCGATACATTTTCGGAATTCACAATTATTCTTAATTCTCTTCCAGCCTGCATTGCAAAGCATTTTTCAACTCCATCAAATGATAAAGCAAGTGCTTCAAGGTTTTGTAATCTTTTTATGTATGAATCCGTTGCTTCTCTTCTTGCACCTGGTCGAGAACCTGAAATTGCATCGCATGATTGCACAATAGGTGCAATAAGGCAAGTCATTTCTATTTCATCATGGTGAGCCCCGATAGCATTGCATATTTCGGGGTGTTCTTTGTATTTTTTTGCAAGTTCCATACCAAGGATGGCGTGTGGTAATTCACTTTCTTCTTGAAATACTTTTCCAATATCATGTAATAATCCTGCTCTTTTAGCCATTTTAACCTGCAAACCAAGTTCAGCGGCCATAGTTGCACATAATCGTGCCACTTCTTTAGAATGATGAAGCAAGTTTTGAGCATATGACGAACGATATTTCATCCGACCCACTAACTTAATCAATTCCGGGTGCAAACCGTGTATGCCTAATTCAATGGCTGTTTTTTCACCGGTTTCCGCTATGTCATCGTTAATATCTTTTTTAGTTTTCTCAACAACTTCCTCAATTCGGGCTGGATGTATTCTACCATCTTGTACCAATCTGTGCAATGAAAGTCGGGCTACTTCTCTTCGTACAGGGTCAAATCCGGAAATAATAATTGCTTCCGGAGTATCATCTACAATTAACTGCACTCCGCATAGTTCTTCAAGAGCTCGTATATTTCTACCTTCTCTGCCTATAATTTTGCCTTTCAAATCTTCTGATTCCAAATTAAAAACTGAAACACAATTCTCAACAGCCTGATCAGCTGCGGTACGTTGAATGGTTTGAATAATAATTTTTTTTGCTTCTTTGGTTGCAGTGAGTTTAGCTTCTTCAACAATCTCTTTAATGAACGAAGATGCCTTACTTTGCGCTTCATTTTTAAGGTTTTCAAGCAATTGATCGCGTGCTTCGTCCACAGTTAAATTAGCAATTCTTTCCAATTGATGCACATGAGTCTGGCGCATCTTTTCAAATTCTTCTTTCTTTTTGTTTAAAAATTCCTGTTGTTGAATAAATTGCTCTTTGATTTGGTCAAGCTCTTGCTCTTTGCGCGATACATTTTGCTGAATTTGATTGAGCTGATTTTCGCGTTGTTTTACTTTTTGTTCATTCTGAATGATGATATTCTTTTTGCGATTCGACTCTTCTTCAAACTCAGTCCTCAGCCTTAGAAAATTTTCTTTTGCCTGAAGCATTTTTTCATTTTTCAATGCCTCTGCTTTTACTTCAGCTTCTCTGATAATAAGATTGGCTTTTTCAATGGCTTCTTTTTGTTTGCCTACTTGTGCCTTTTGAAGAATATTTTTACTAATATAATATCCAATAAAAATGCCTATTGTTGGCAAAGATGCAAATGTAATTAATGTGGTTATCTCCATAAACTTTATTTTTATTTACAGAAATAGTAAAAGTATTAATCATTCACAGATTTAGATATCAGTGAAGAAAGGTAGTTGATTTTGTCAACAATTTGGTTTTCGTTTTCGAGCTTTTCGTGTTGACTTTTAATTTGTGTTACTAATCCATCAAATGCAACCATGGCCAGCAAATCCTGACGATCTTCAATCTGATAATTTTCTTTAAACGCTTTTAAACGCTCGTTCAACAACTTTCCTGCCACTCTTAATGTTTCCTCATCACCTTCCTCCACCTTCATCGGGTAATCTCTATCTCCTATCCTAATTTTTATAGATAATATCCCCATAACAACCCTCTAAATTCTGTTTAAATATGCCAATCCTTTATCTATCTCCTTTAAGTATTCGTTAATTTTAATTTTATATTCGTAGTTCAAACGTTTATCGTCTGACACTGCATGTGCAATTTTAGATATTTTAAATTGATTTTGAAAGTTTTTGAGTTCTTCGTCTTTCATTTCTAATTGCTTTCTCAACACTTGATTCTCCGTTTGTGTTTCTTTCAATTGCTCTTTAAGTACATAATGTTGCTCCAAAAGTTTTTTTATTTTGACTTCAAGAGCTTCAATTTTTAAAGTAACACTTTCCTTGGACATGTGTATATGATTGTATATAAGTTAAATATACGATGAATTTTTATTTTGCAAATAAACTTTTAGAAAATAATTTTTTTGCATTTGTTGTGGTGATTTCATCAATTGCGCTGTTTGGCATGTTATACACTTTTGACAAGGCATTTACAATATTTTCCAAATATGCAGGTTCATTGCGTTTGCCTCTGAATGGAACAGGAGCTAAATAAGGAGCATCTGTTTCGAGCAAAATATTATCAATTGGAATATCAACCAATACTTCTGCCAAACCAGAATTCTTAAAAGTAACTACACCTCCAATTCCAAGGAAAAATCCTAAATCTATAATCTGTTTTGCTTCGTTTGAAGTGCCTGAAAAACAATGAAATACCCCTCTTAAATTAGTATTTTTATATTCTTGAATTATGTTAATTGTATCCGCGGTAGCATTACGAGTATGTAAGGCAATTGGTAGTTCCTTTTGCAAAGCCCATTCAATTTGCATTCTTAAGGCTTCTTTTTGTTGAATGATGAATGTGGTATCCCAATAATAATCTAAACCGATTTCGCCTACTGCACAATAACTCAATTCGTCCAACTTTGAATGTAAAAAAGATAATTCTTCATTATAGTTTTCTTTTACATAACAAGGATGCAATCCTAACATTGGGATATACTTATGTGGATTGCGTAAATGAACCTTTTTTAGCTCATTAAATGATTGACTATCAACATTTGGCAATAATACTTGAGTGACCCCTTTGAATTTGGCTCGTTCTTCTATCAAATCGAAATCCGGCTCAAATACCGGATCGTAAAGGTGTGCGTGGGTATCAATCACTAAGAAACTATTTTTTAAGTGCGGTCTGTAAGTTTTCTTCCGCTTTATCCCAATTTACTACATTCCAAAATGCAGCAATGTAGTCTGCTCTTTTATTTTGATATTTTAAATAATACGCATGTTCCCATACATCGAGGCCAATAATAGGTGTGCCTTTTTCATTTTCCGGTACCACGTCCATTATTGGATTGTCCTGATTAGGTGTGCTGGTAATCATTAACGAACCTGATTTGTCAAGAACTAACCATGCCCATCCGGAACCAAATCTGCCTAAAGCTGCTTTTGTAAATTCATCTTTGAATGATTCGAAAGTTCCAAATTTCTTATTGATCAATTCTGCTACTTTTCCTTTTGGACCTTGTTGATTATTTACTTTTAAAATTGACCAAAAAAATGTATGATTGAAATGACCACCTGCGTTATTTCGAACGGGAATTGGGTACTTTGAAATCTTATTACACAATTCAATAATTGAAAGCGCAGCTGCATCTGTATTAGCAATTGCTTTATTCAAATTGGTTACATATGCTTGGTGATGTTTGGAATAGTGGATTTCCATTGTCAATTTATCAATAAATGGTTCCAAAGCATCGTAACTATAACTTAAAGGTGCTAAAGTAAACTCTTCAGAGTTAGCAATTTTATTATCGATAAAAGACTTTGCCACAGCATGTTCTGATAATATAATTCCCCCGCTCACGACCAAAGAATTCTTTAAAAACTGTCTTTTATTCATATTTTTATGTATTTTTTTTGAAATTATTTGTCAAATGTCTGTTTATACAAAATTAAAATTAAATTTGTGTGAATGTAACAAACCTGTTTGAATAATTTACTTAGAATAAATTAATGAAACTTAAGTTTTGCAAATATCAAGGAACGGGTAATGATTTTATCATGATTGATGATCGTGATGAAAGATTTGAAGTAGGTAATAAAGACCTTGTAAAAATGCTTTGCGACAGAAAGTTTGGCATTGGGGCTGATGGACTTATATTATTACAGGAGCATAAAAAGTACGACTTCCGAATGATATACTTCAATAGTGATGGTAAAGAGAGTTCGATGTGTGGCAATGGAGGTCGATGTTTGGTGATGTTTGCACAATATCTTGGAATAATTGGAGAAAAATGCACTTTTAAAGCTGTGGATGGTGTACATGAAGCATTTATAAGAGATGAAATTGTGCATCTTCGAATGAATGATGTGCCTGTAGTTGAAGAAAAAGACAAAACATATTTTTTAAATACAGGATCGCCACATTATGTAGAGTGGGTTAAGAATATTAATAACTACGATGTTTTTAATAAAGGTAAAAGCATTAGATATAGTGATCGTTTTGCACCTGATGGTACCAATGTGAACTTTTTGGAAGCCGTTGGCAAAAATGAAATATTTGTTCGCACTTACGAACGAGGCGTTGAAAATGAGACCCTTTCATGTGGTACTGGTGTTACAGCTGCCTCGCTTGTAGCTTCTTTATCAGAGGGATTTGATAGCCCTATAGTTATTCACACCTTAGGTGGCGACTTAAAAGTATCATATAGTAAGGTAATAAATTCATTTACAAATATTTACCTTATTGGTCCTGCACAAATGATTTTTAAAGGCAAGTATTACGCCTGATTATTTAACTGAAATATTTGAATTTTATGAAAAAAAGAGAATTTATTCAAAAAGCATCAGCAATAGGGGCATTAACAATTACTACTGGGGTTACAAACTTAGAGGCAAATGCACAACAAAAATATCCTACCGGCAAGTCACAATTGGTACATCAAGTATATTTTTGGTTGAAAAAAGACTTGACAGAAGCTCAAATTAAAACCTTTGAAAGCGGTATTCGCTCCCTTTTGAAAGTTAAAACCATGAAATATGGAGCAATTGGTAAACCGGGAGCTACTGCTGATAGACCTGTTATAGAAAAAAGTTATTCATATTCGTTGCTCACAATATTTGATGATGTTGCCGGCCATGATGCTTATCAAGTTGACCCCATTCATGAGCAGTTTCTTAAAGATTGCAAAGAGATGTGGGAAAAAGTAATAGTGTACGATAGCACGACTTTTTAATTTTATTAAAATGGCAAAAAGCTTAGCTCCTTCAAAAAGCCCCTCTCCTTTTCGGGGAGGTGTTTGGAGTGGGGTTAGTTTTTTGATTTATTCTTTTTCAATTTTCTCATTACTAAATAAACAAAATGCTCAAGTCTATGACCGGATTTGGGATATCATCGGTTGAGAACGATGTATATTCCATTTCTGTTGAAATAAAATCAGTCAACTCAAAATCGCAGGATTTTTCATTCAAACTTCCAAAAAATTTTCAAGACAAAGAAGTGGATGTCAAAACACTTTTGGGGCAAACTCTGGAAAGGGGCAAAGTAAGCGTAAATATTGAATTTGCCCGTAAAGGTAATATTAAGCCAAAGTTGGTTATTAATCCAGACTTGTTCAAAGCTTATTATGAAGATATAAACAAAAATGCCCAAGCAGTTGGAATCAACACCAATGATATATTGCGCACAATCATTGGACTTCCCGATGTATTTGACGTGGACAAAAGCGACAAGGATTTGGATCACGATTGGGAGACCTTATTCGGAATCATTAAAGATGCTGCTGTTAAGTGCAACGCTTTCAGAGAAAAAGAAGGCGCAGCATTAACCAAAATGTTGCTTTCTTATATTGGCAAAATCGAAAGTTTACTTGAAAAAATAATCGAGCAAGATCCTAAACGAATTGAAAAGATTCGCGAAAAAATCAAAACACGACTGGAAGATGTAATCCCAATTGACAAAATCGACCAAAACCGATTTGAACAAGAGTTGATTTTTTATATTGAGAAGTTGGATATTGAAGAAGAAAAAGTACGATTAAAAAACCACCTCGAATATTTTGCCGAAACGATGAAAGAAAAAGAAGGCAATGGCAAAAAACTGGGTTTCATAGCACAAGAAATTGGACGAGAAATTAACACGATAGGCTCCAAATGCAACGATTCAATCATTCAGAAATGCGTGGTGGAAATGAAGGAAGAATTGGAAAAAATCAAGGAACAGACGCTGAATGTGTTGTAAGCTATGTAGAAATCGGGCTATTTTTTAAAAATAAAATATACAGCCAGAATCAAAAACACAAAGCCTATAAAATGATTCAATCGAAAAGTTTCATTTTTGAAAAAAACGATAGTAAATACTGTAAAAACAGTCAGCGTGATCACTTCCTGAATTACTTTTAATTGCCATAAATTAAATGGACCACCATTGCCAATATATCCAATTTTGTTGGCCGGCACCTGAAATGAATATTCCAACAAAGCCACTCCCCAACTTATCAGAATAATACTGATCAATCCCAATTGATTGAACCAATTGAATTGCTTGAACTTCAAATGTCCGTACCAAGCAATAGTCATGAAAATGTTAGAAACCAATAACAATGCCAAAGTAATTATTGTCTTTTTCATTTCTAACATATTTAGTTTTGACAAAAATAAAATTCCAAGGGAATAAAAGATAATAAAAAAAAGTAATGTAGAAAAAATATAATTGTTGAAAACAACAATGACCTACCTATACGCCTCCAATCATATTTTCTCTCCTTCGCATTTTTCCTGCTGGAATCCCGAACATCATTTTGAACCTACGGCAAAAATAAGCAGTATCTTTAAATCCAATCTGTCGACCTATTTCTCTGATGCTGAATTTGGTTGTGCGTAGTAAGTTTACTGCCGCCTCCATTCGTTGATATTCAATATAATCCTGAGGATTGATACCTGTAAGCATTTTGAAATATTGACCTACGTAATCTTCTGAAACATTAGCTACATTGGCCAATTGTTGATTGGACAAATCTCCACCCAGATTATCTTTGATATAAGTAAAAATATCTATTAATCGAGGATCTTTAAAGTAGGTTACATTAGTGGCAAGTTGCTCAACAAAAAGGCCTTGCATGATAATATACCTAATTATTTCAACTCCAATCCTTTCCGTATTCAAAGCAATTACGCGCTCTTTGCCGGGGTTGCTTGAATGCATTTCCTTGATGAGTTCCATTAAGTTGTTGGCAATCATTTCATTTTTGCCAATTTTAAAAGTAGGTATGTCTAATGATGAGAAAAAGTTTACAGTCTCGAAAACCTTAGCATCAAAGGTAATATAGCTTACGGAGTCCGATTCTTTGCCTATAATATTAACATCTTTTATACTTGAGAAATATTTTTCACGATTGGTTACATAATCTTCATTAGTAATCTTAACTGCATTTTTTGATCCATAAGTTATAGGTGTAAGCTTGCCGCCGGGAATAAAAACAAATTCACCTTCTTCAACTTTAGCCTGATCGGCACCAAAGTAAACCTCGCCTTTGTTGACATAAACCAGACGGTTTTCAACATCATAAAAATTGGAAATAAAAACCGGTTTAATGATTTTTAAATATTTTGCCTTGATAAATCTGATACCTAAGGACTCGATGATTTTATTGTAATCTTCCATGATTGGTAATCTTTAGTGTAAAATACACGGATTTGTACAAAACTAATAGAGAAATTTAATATAACAAAATACAGCGCATTTAAATTGTATAGTAAAAAAATATTTTATTCATTTTTTTAGAAGGAATAGCAATATTCAAAGTCACAGAAAAGTTGCAAAATAAGATTATTTTAATATTTCACGTGCAATTACGATTCTTTGAATTTCTGAGGTGCCTTCATAAATCTGGGTAATTTTAGCATCACGCATAAGTCTTTCCACATGAAATTCTTTGACATAACCATATCCTCCATGTATTTGAACGGCCTCAATAGTTGTTTTCATTGCCACTTCGGAGGTATATAGTTTGGCCATAGCGCTCGCCTTGGCATAGTCCTTACCTTGATCTTTAAGCCAAGCTGCCTGATAACATAAAAGACGAGCCGCTTGTATTTCCATTTCCATATCAGCAAGCTTGAATTGAATGGCCTGATGTTGCGATATTTCTTTGCCAAATGCTTTTCTTTCTTTGGAATATGAAAGAGAAAGTTCATAGGCTCCGGCTGCAATTCCTAAGGCTTGTGCTGCAATGCCGATTCGACCACCATTAAGGGTTTCCATTGCATATTTGAAACCAAATCCTTCCGGACCTAGTCTATTCTCTTTTGAAACTTTTACATCTTGAAACATTAACGAATGGGTATCAGATGAACGAATACCTAATTTGTTTTCTTTTTTGCCTATAGTAAAACCAGGTGTTCCTTTTTTGACCAATAAAGCGTTGATACCTTTGTGGGCCAATTCGGCATGTGTTTGTGCAATGACAATATAATGTGTTGCATTTCCACCATTAGTGATCCAGTTTTTAGTGCCGTTGAGCAAATAATGATCACCCATGTCAATAGCAGTTGTTTTTTGAGAAGTGGCATCAGAACCGGCTTCAGGTTCGGATAATGCAAACGCACCTAATATTTCTCCTTTAGCCACGGGAACAAGCCATTCTTTTTTTTGAGCCTCTGTGCCATACTTTTCAACTCCCCAACAAAAAAGGGAATTGTTTACCGACATACAAACGCCTGCAGATGCATCCACTTTTGATATTTCTTCCATAGCCACCACATAGGAAATGGTATCCATGCCGCTGCCTCCGTATTGCGCATCCGTCATTATACCCATGAAGCCTAATTCGCCTAGTTTTTTGATTTGCTCGTGAGGAAAAGTTTGGTGCTCATCCCTTTCGATTACGCCCGGTAAAAGTTCTTTTTGGGCAAATTCCCTGGCAGCTTCTTTTACGGCTTGTTGTTCTTCGGTAAGTTCAAAAGTCATAATAATTATGATTATAACATTAAGAACGAAAAAAAGAGTTACAAGTTGTATAAGATATTAATAATCAGCTTAAAAAATTAAAATACGGATAACGCTAATTTGACTAATTAGAACATATTTATTAGTTGATATTCGATGAATCTGTGTTATCCGTGTGCCATATTTAGTCCACAATCAACCCACCTCTGTTTCTGAGCCAGTTTTTGAGTCTTTCAGGCCAGTCGGCAATCCTTTCAGGATTTTGTCTATCTTTTTCTTTTTGCGGATAAAAACCAAAGCCATGACCACCTCTTTCATAAATATGAATCTCAGAGGGTACATTGTTTTCGCGCAATGCAGTGTAGTACATCAGGCTGTTTTCTACTTTAACCCAATCATCTGCTGCATGAACCAAAAAAGTTGGTGGTGTGTAAGGTGTCACTCTGGTTTCGGTAGACATACTATCTACTAATTTTGCATCCGCATTATCTCCTAAAAGTACGCCTCTTCCAAATTCAAAAGCATATTTGGTTCTAAATGATATGACCGGATATAATAAAATTGAAAAATTGGGACGACAACTTACTTTTTCAATTGGATCTTTGGCATTTGCATTGCCTCCATCAAACATAGTAGATAAACATGAGGCAAGATGTCCTCCGGCGGAGAAACCTATTACTCCAATTTTTTCAGGATTAATTCCATATTCTTTTGCTTTGCTGCGAAATAAACGCATGGCTCTTTTGGCATCGGTGATCATAGCCGGATGTTTGTATTTTTTGTGATCCCACGTGCCTAGTCGGTAACGAAGTATGGCTGCGGTCATTCCTTGTTGGTTGAACCATCGGGCTACTTGCCATCCTTCATGACCCAATGCAAGTGTGACATATCCACCTCCGGGACATACTAGAACGGCTCCTTCGCTTTTTTTCTGTTTTTCAGGGAAATAAATAGTTATAGATGGCTTATCGACCTCTTCGGTTCCTTGAGCATAAGGTGCTCCTTCCGGCCACAAATATATTTTGACTGAATCAGAGGTTTGGGCTTTGGATAAAAGGAAGAAAGAAAATAAAATTAAGATGGTTTTAGTGATTAATTTCATATTTATAACTTATTAGCTTATTAAATCTTTTCAAGTTAAATTTTAAGTAGTGGAATGTTAATTGTAATAATATTCCAAATAGCATAATCATCAACGCCAAAATATTCATGAATGATAAAATTTCGAAGCGAAATAATTTTAGACCATGGAACATTTGGGTGGTTTTCAAAAAATTCGTTTGATAATTTATTTGATGCCTCTCCGATAATTTCTAATTGCCTTAAAGTAGCATTCAACATCATCGAATTATTTACAAATGATTCTTTATCAACACCGGAGATATAACTTTCTATTTCCTGAATAGCAAACAAAATATGTTTTCGTCTTATTTCATCACCAATTTTATCTTGCATAAATAAGTTTTTTTTGACTATCTACGATTGGTCGAATAAACTGGCTTAAGGAACGAGTTGTGACAATATCAACTTTACAAGATAATAATTTTTCCAATTCATATTTATAATCCATTAATTCAAATCCAATTGGGTATGAATAATCCAATTCAAGAAGTAAGTCAACATCGCTTTCTGTATTTGCATTCCCTATTGCATATGAACCGAATAAAAAAGCATTAACAACCGGCTTATTTAAAAAATAAGATTTGATAACGGATTCTTGATTAGGCGAAATATACATTAAAGTAATATTAACTATTGCAAAGATAGTAATGATTTAGAATACTAAATTACACACACCAACTCCTTCAAAATCAATATAAGTTATTCCATCTTTAACCTGACTTTGGTAAATAATTTCTTTCCCTTCAAATAATAATTTTGGGAGTGAATTAATATTTTTCATCATTATCACGTTTTTTCCAAAAGCTTGCATCTCAAATTTATTTCCCTGGATGTTTTTCAATTTTAAAGTGGAATATATTAATGTTGGTTTTGACTCTTTTTCGGTGCTTAGCGTTACTTCAATTTGATTTTTACCTGTCAGCAGTAAGTTGTCAGGAATTTGATATGTGCTTTTAAGAACTTTACCATTCAGCTTAATTAATTTGATGTTATTACCAGTGCCTAAGTATTTTATGCTTATTTCACTTTGTTGATACGTGTAATCTTCAATTCCTGATAAGTAAGATGTTCCCCGTATGGCGATTCCAAAAGGTAGTTTCTTTATGGCCAAATTGCTTACTGCTGCAATAAAAGCTGAGATAGAAAATGCTTGAGGTCGTACATCGTGGTATACATTACAATCTTCAACATCAACTATTTCACATATGGTGTATGGCATTGGTAGACATTTGCCTGGTTTTATACATTGTGGTATTACATATTCAATTCCTTTAATAATATCTTCTTCTTTATGAATTTCACTGTCCATCGAAATTAATGTAGAAAACCATTCCGGGTAAAAGTTGCCTTTCGGTTTGTTCATATGATGTTTGAAAAGATTACTTCTGGTCTCGGCCAAATTTTCGTAGGAAGGATAAAATGGAGGTACCGTTAAGCCCCAAACATAATCCGTTTTATCCATTCCAAATGGTCCGGCATTTACTTGTTGATTTTGAGTGGTAATCAAAGTTCCATAGCCAGGCTCAACATTGTTGAATTGAGCTGTTAATCTTTTTTCCAGATTTTTAGCTTTCAACAAATACAATCCTGACATCGAGCCACTTTCCATAGCTGACATCATCAAGTATGATGAGTAACATATGTAATTCATATACAAATCATATGCTTGAGTAATGGTATCACCTTTCCATCTGGAAATGTTTTTACCGGTTTGGGCACCCATTGCATCGTCCCATCCATCGCCATAACTATTGTAAAAAGGAGACTCACAATAATGATATCTATAAAAAAGACCATTTTTGTTATCAAAATAATTGTTTTCCAGCCATTGAATGTTGTCTTCTAAAACACTCATATATTTACCATCAAGATATTTGGTGTCGCCTGTCGAAGTCCAATATGTGAATGCAGACCATATACCATAAAATGGACCATCTTCTTCAAGTTTGGTTATTTTACCGGCAACAAGCTGTCCAAAGAATCTTTCCTTTTTCCCGTTTTTTTCAATCACGGTTGGGTTTGACAATTCAAATCCTGTCCAATCTTTCAAAGGATTGGTCCAACCGGAATATCCATTAAATGCATTCACCATAGCTCCATCTCTGTGCCAAATCATATAATAAATATATCTCAATGCGGCTCTTATTGCACCTGATTCATCTTGCATTGAAAGCAATACTTTTTTATTGATATCAAGTATTTTCTGAAGGTCAGGGTTGTTTTTGACGGTTATTTTACCATTACGTGTCGCAGCAATTATTTTGGTTTTGTTTGCTTCCAAAGTAGTATTTACATCTGCAAAAGCTAATACGTTGGCAATTGAAGATACATTCTCGGAAATATCATCTCCAACGAATACCATTGTCTGATTGGCACTTAAATATGCTCTTGAATAAAAGCTTCGGAACGGATCATAATGTTTTTGGTGAATAAAACTACCTTCTCCTGTTCCTAAAGAAGCAATATAACCTAGAATTTTGCCTCTATCAGGATGCTGTGTGGATAGATTTTTCGGATCAAATTTTAACAGTTTATCTTGTTTATCCGTTTTGATATCAACGACTTCTGGTTTTTCAAACCAGATTATTACAGCTGGTTTGTCAAAAACGGATACGATATGAAGCTTTTGTCCATTTTTATAGTAAATAATTGAATGAAATGGATCATAATCACATTTTTCAAATTGAGAATAAGGCAAGTTTGGAAATGAAATCTTATCAAACAACTTTGTAAAATCATCCCGAGAGGAAAAATTTCGATCGATATAAATATTGGATTTGCCGGCTAGGGGAGAAACCCACATTTCCAGTTTTTTGCGATTAAGGTTATATTCAATCCGAATTCCCTTACGATTATGCATTAAAATAAATGATTGTCCTTGCAAACCATCTTGTGATGAATTTTCGGCATATCTATCAAGACCACTTAAGTCGTCACTGGATTGTGCTTTAATTACATAAGACAAAAGGACAAATGATAACAGACAGAAGGCTTTGGGAAATATATTAACCAATTTTATACTCATATGGCTGAAAGCTTATTCCATTAATATTTACAATTTTATTTGAAAAATTGATTGTAATGGATTTCCCATTACCAAAACTTGTTTTTTCAACACTGTAATCATCTGTCAAAAACTCATGATTGATCATTTCAGCGGTTGCGATTTGGCCAAACCAATCGTCTACATGCATGGTAGATGATATAGCTTTTAATTGAATTTCCTGATCTTCAATGGAATGCGCCCAATAGCACATAAAATATCCCCACAACATATCCTCCAAATGTTCAGGGTATTCACCTTTGCTCAATTTATCTTGATTAGGTATGGAAGAAGCTACTGAATTGTATCGGCCCATCATTATACAGTCATGATATACCAATGGCCAAAGTGGAATCGATTCTCCAGGCGTTCTTTGATGTCTGCATTCCATCCAATCGACTAAAGGTATCCCAAAATCGGCTGATTCTTCACTTCCAAACAGTTGGTTCTGGTTATTAAAAAACTTTATAAATTCAGTTTTTAGTTGCAAATCTTTGTTCCTGGATATTTCATTGCCTTTTTCAAATGATTCGTACAATTGCATAGCAGTAATAGTATCTACGAACATGCCGTCTGCTTCCAAATTTTTGATATTAGGCCAGTTCCGTTTTGCATATTCAAGGCCTGCTTTATAATTCATTATATAGCTTTGTCCGCCCGCCCAGAATCCGCCTAACATTAGATTTCCTTTCTTATTAATATTCACACCCTTCGGGAAACTTGGATTTTGTTCATAGCTATCCTGATAGTTGTCGTGCAGTACAACAGAATATGGACCTTGAACATTGCAGGCATTTTTAAGTTCATCCACAGTCCCCAATTGAGGCTCAGGGGGCCAAATATCAGGATGAGAATAGTCATATCCTCCTCTAATCCAGCCTCTTATATTGAATATTCCTTTCTTCATTCCCGCTGCTTTTATTTTTTCAATAGCTTCCGGAATGCCTTTAAATTTGTTAAGAATAGTAAGTTTTCCTTCGGATTCTTTAAACTTCTGATCTTTGATTTTTAATCTATTTTCAATATTTTCTTCATTTTTTGCAGGCCAGGCACCGACAAAGGATATAAGTCGTCCTCCAATCATATTTGCGAGAGCAGGTTTTTCTTTAATTTTTGATTCTATCGATTTAAAAAGACCTTTTTTCTGAGCTATTTGTCTATATTTTTTTGCTTGACCAACATAACCATTTTGTGTAAAAGTATATTTAATGGATCGGCTTGTTTCCCATTTTTCCAATGATTTTAACCATGTAGGAACGACTGCCAACTCACTTGCCAAGATACCTGAATTTTCAAAATTCTCTTCAAATACAGCCATCCAACCATTTCTGCCATCTTTTTTTAATCCACCAAACCACCTCATATTCATATGGGAAAAAAATGTATGAAAATATCTACTTGTTAATGGTTTGCGAATTAATCGCCCCACCCCCATAGGCAAAACCAACATTTCCGATTCGATATATGGAGGAAACATCAAATTGGGCAATTGATCATCTATTTTTGTTATTCTGAATTTCAATAATTCATCCTCCAACGTAGCCGCACAATAAAATGTTCCCATTACTTTTTTCTGAAATCCCAAAAGTGTAAATTTTATTTCTTCGCCTATTTTTTCGCCTCTAAACCTTCCGGGATATTGTTCCACGCTTGAACGTTCTTGGCGAACCCATACATGACCACGGTCTATTGCTTCTTCTTCCTGAAGTGCAACTTTAGCCATATTCCAGGTGGTATTTGAAATTTTGTCAATTATTATAGCAGAGGCATCAGAAAACCATTCGAACGATATAAACTTGTTTTCAAGTTTTATTAATACACTTGGTTTGGAATCGACCTCATCCTCATAATAAACGTCAGGTTTTGAAAAATTATTTTTTTCGATTGTTTCAGCAGAAATTTTACCTGAAGTTAGTATTCCAACTCCGAGTGTTGTAAAACCAGACAAAAATGGTCTTCTTTTCATAAATGTATAATTAAATCTTTCAAATATAATTTAAGGAAGATTATTTTGAACCTTTTTAAGTTTTTTCTTTTCCCAGGGGCTAATGGTTTTGCTTGCCATGTCATAGACTACCATTCCAACAATAGAAAAGAATATGATGGTAATAATAATAAACATAATTTGTTTGCGATTCACCTTCTTTATTGATTATGAGCAAATTGATTTTTGTGAAAAATAATAAAATCTTTGCTTTTTATATCAATTAAACGAAACAAAATATTGATTGAAAGGTAAAAGACCATTAGTTTTACTGCATCAGAAAATGCAAGTATTCAATTTGTTACATATCACATAATGAGAGACAAGACCTTTTTATTGGAAACCGCCTGGGAAGTATGCAACCAGGTAGGAGGCATATACACCGTAATTCGTTCAAAAGTACCTGCAATTGTGGAAAAATGGGGAGAAAATTATTGCCTCATTGGACCTTATGTGCACAAGAATGTAGCAGCAGAGTTTGAACCTGTAGATGATTATTCTGATGCATTTGGAAAAGCAGTTTTGAAAATGCGAGAGGCAGGATTTGAAATTCATTATGGTAGATGGCAGGTTACAGGTACACCAAGAGTGGTCCTGGTAAATCCGTATTCTGTTTTTCATAGTCTAGATAAAATCAAATTTTTTCTGTGGGAACATCACAGTATTTCATCCAGTCATGGCGATGGATTGCTCGACCAAGTAGTTGCCTTCGGATATTTGGTTAATAAGTTTATATCGGAGCTTTCGCAAGGAAACAAAACTACTGATATCATTTCTCATTTTCATGAATGGATGGCGGGCACCTCAATTCCGGAGCTAAGAAGAGAAAAATTAAAAAATGTAAAAATCGTATTTACTACACATGCAACATTACTTGGCAGGTATCTGGCAATGAATAATGGAAGTTTTTATGACCATTTGCCATTTATGGACTGGGCAAAAGAAGCAAAAAATTTTAATATAGAAGCACAAGCTCAAATAGAAAGGGCTGCTGCACATGGAGCACATGTTTTTACAACGGTTAGCGATGTTACTTCTAAAGAATGTGTCCAGTTTTTGGGAAGAGCTCCGGAAGTAATATTGCCAAATGGCTTAAATATTGAGCGATTTGTGGCATTACATGAGTTCCAAAATTTGCATAAAATATATAAAGACAAAATAAGTGAGTTTGTGATGGGCCACTTTTTCCAGAGTTATTCCTGGGATTTGGATAATACTTTATACTTCTTCACTTCCGGTAGATTTGAATATACAAACAAAGGATTTGACGTAACTCTGGAAGCTTTGGCCAGACTTAACTGGAAAATGAAAGAGAATAATATTAATACTAATGTGGTCATGTTTTTTATTACAAAACAACCTTATTATAGTATTAATCCCACCGCTTTAGAAACAAGAGCGATTTTAGAAGAGATACGTGAAACGTGCGATTCCATTACTAAAAAAGTAGGTGAAAAGTTGTTCTACAATGCTGCTTCTAATTTTGATAATAAATTACCGAATCTTTCCGAATTCGTTGATGATTATTGGAAATTACGTTTGAGAAGAACACTTCAAACATGGAGAAATTCAAATCTACCATTGGTAGTTACTCATAACTTGGTGAATGATGCTCAAGACCCAATATTAAATTACCTTCGAGCAGCAAATTTGGTAAATCACAGACATGATCCGGTTAAAATTGTATATCATCCAGATTTTATTACTTCGTCAAATCCACTATTTGGTATGGATTATAGCCAGTTTGTTAGAGGATGCCATTTAGGAGTGTTTCCAAGCTATTATGAACCATGGGGATATACGCCTCTAGAGTGTATAGCAAGCGGAGTGCCAACAGTCACAAGCGATCTGAGTGGTTTTGGAGATTATGTAGTCGCTAATATGCCTAATCATGAAGAAACAGGCATATATGTTACCAACCGTAAAACCAAAGACTATTTTGCTTCAGCCGAACAACTTTCCAATCAATTATTAGCTTTTGTAAAAATGAACAGAAGACAAAGGATTGATCAAAGAAACAAAACTGAAAGAGCATCCGTTGGGTTTGATTGGAGTGAGCTCACAAAATACTACACCGTAGCCTACGAAAAAGCTATTCTGGCTGAGTAACAATGTTTAGAAAAATTATTGATTTCTATCAAACGTGGAAGGAATACATTAGAGTAGATTTGATAATGTATGCTTCTATGATTTTGTTTATTTTTATTTTGTTTGTGTTTTTTAGTTGAAACTAAATTTCAATCACTTCAATAAAAGTTGGATGTGCAATTATCATTTTAGATTTTGAAAGTAATGATTGAATTTTGTTCCAGTTTTTTTCAAAATAAATATACATTTCCTTCAACGACAAGTTTCCAATTCGAAAATGGATAATTATAGGGCACTGGTTATTTAATATGCATTTGTCATAAAAATCAGTATCTTTTGTCATAATCACTAAATTGTTTTCCAAAGCATAATCCCAAATTTCTAAATCTGTCATTTCCGGATCAATGTCTGATACAAAGTAAAAATTTGAGGAATTAAAAAAACTAAAATATTTTGGAAGATTTACATCTACTAAAAATGAGAATTGTGACATTAACTCGCAATTTGATATTCATTTTTATGAGTTTCAAGTCCTTTCAATGCAAATGAAATACAAGAAAGAATGTCTTCTCTTTCCAATACTGGATAAGCTTTCAAAATATCTTCAATACTATCGCCATTGGTTAAAAATTCCAAAATAGTTTGAACCGTAATCCTTATATTTCTAATAGTTGGCTTTCCGTTGCAAATTAAAGGATTAACAGTAATACGATTTAATCTGTCTTCATTCATGTTTTTTAATAAAGAACAAATATAATCAAAAATGCTTTTTGAAAGATTTTCATATTGTAAAAGAATTATCGAATGTTACATATTCTACTACCATATTCATGATAATTACATTATTATTGCGCTTCAATTTAAAAAGCACTCATGTCATTACTTGTAATAGGTTCAGTTGCATTCGATGCAATTGAAACACCTTTTGGAAAAACCGATAAAATCATTGGTGGAGCAGCAACATATATTTCCCTTTCTTCATCATATCTAACCAAAAATGTAAATTTAGTTGCAGTTGTTGGTGGTGATTTCCCAAAAACCGATATTCAGAAACTCCAAAATCATGGCATCAACACTGCCGGATTACAGATAAAAGAAAACGAAAAATCATTTTTTTGGTCAGGCAAATATCATAACGATATGAATAGCCGTGATACACTGGTAACTGAATTAAATGTGTTGGGGACTTTTGACCCCATCATTCCGGATGCATATCAAGACTGCAAATACTTGATGTTGGGTAACTTAGCGCCAAAAGTACAGAGTACGGTAATAAGTCGACTCAGACGTAGACCAAAACTTATTGTGATGGATACAATGAATTTTTGGATGGACATTGCCTACAATGATTTGATGGAAACACTGAAAATGGTGGATGTATTGAGTATCAATGATGAAGAAGCACGTCAATTGTCAAAGGAATATTCATTAGTAAAGGCTGCTAAAGTCATTATGGGAATGGGACCTAAATATTTGATCATCAAAAAAGGAGAGCATGGCGCTTTATTGTTTTCTAAGGATCAGGTATTTTATGCACCGGCTTTGCCACTGGAAGAAGTATTTGACCCAACAGGTGCCGGTGATACTTTTGCAGGTGGATTCATAGGTTATATTGCCGGCAAAGATGATATTTCATTCGATACTATGAAAACAGCCATTATTTATGGTTCGGCTATGGCATCTTTTTGTGTAGAAAAATTTGGCACTGAACGCATTGAAGGATTAACTAAAAACGAAATAGATAACCGAGTACAGGATTTTATTGATTTAATACAATTTGAAATTTCATTGAAATGATACAAATAAACGAATATTTTAACGGTAACGTTAAGTCATTAGTCATTAATGGTGCAGCCGGAAAAGAAACCGTGGGCGTAATGGCACCGGGTGAATATGAATTTTCGACCAGTCAAAAAGAAGTTATTTTGGTGATTTCCGGAGCGTTGGTTGTAAAACTTCCAACGGAATCAACCTGGAATGTTTTTGAAAAAGGCGACTCTTTTGAGGTTGCAGCTAATCAGAAGTTTCAACTTAAAATTTACGTTGACTCTTCGTACCTGTGTCAGTATATGTAAAAAACTGAATCATTCGGTTCAATTTTACCATATCAAACAGAATTAAGCTAGGATTTGAGGATTGGAGGTTTGTGTAAATAGTATTTTCTGTCATTTTGATGATGATGGAAAATACTTTTGAAAGACCCAATTTCCGTACCAGGGAATATGCCTGATATAATTTAGTATCCTTTCCAATGTTGTATTCTTTGATGATATAACATAAATTATCAACTGCTGTCATTGATTTTTTAATGTAATCATGACTTTCATTCAATCCTTCGTGAATTACCGGATTATTTATATGCAAAATTGAAATATTGTTTTCCATTATTTTATATCCAAATAAGCTGTCTTCGTGACCATAGGTGCTTATGGATTCGTCTAATTGATATTTCAAAAATACTTCCTTTTGAATCATCAAATTATTGATGGTAAAACTGGTAAAGGGTTTTTTATTTCTCTCCAAAGCTGTTTTTTGTTCTTTTTTTGAACCAGCTAACCAATGCAACTTTAAAGCATTATCATTTGGAGGGTTGATCGTATAATTGGTGCCTCCGGAAATAATTTGAAATTGATTCAGTAAAGGCAAATAATTTGAAATATAATTTTTGTCTACAATTGAAACATCGCAATCCAAGAACAACAAATGTTTGTACGTAGCTTCAAGAGCTAATTTGTTTCTGATTTTTGACCTACCTATATTTTGAGGTAATTCTTTGTATACAACGTTAGTCCAATCAGAAAAAATTCGATTTTCATTTTTAAAATTTTCCTGAGAACCATCATCAAAAAGTAATATTTCAAATTTTCCATTGATTTTTAAAAGTTGTTGATGAAGATTTTGAACCAAATTTTTTATCAAAACATTATAAATTGGAATCAGTACCGAAATGCCTTCAGCAACCATTTTTGTTAATTAAGAGGCACATTAATCATGGCTCCGTTTTCACAACGAAGCACTCTAGCAGGATATTTATTCAAAAAATCATAATTATGTGTTGCCATAAGTATAGCAGTTCCGCTCCTGTTAATATCAATAAAAAGCTTAAGAATGTCTTCGGCAACTTCCGGATCCAGATTTCCGGTGGGCTCATCAGCAATAAGTACCGAAGGTTCATTGATTAAAGCTCGTGCTACCGATACTCTTTGTTGTTCACCCCCCGAAAGTTGATGGGGAAGTTTATTACCTGCGGTGCCTAATCCTACCTGAATCAACAATTCCGTAAGTCGGTTCATCATTTTGCTTTTGCTTTTCCAACCTGTGGCTTTCATCACAAATATCAGATTATCATTTACACTTCTGTCCGATAGCAATTGAAAATCTTGAAAAATTATTCCTATTTTTCGCCTCAAATAGGGTATTTTACTTGGTTTAATTCCTTTAATGCTAACACCAGATACTTCTGCTTGGCCTATATTTAAGGGTAAATCGGCATAAAGTGTTTTTAATAATGAACTTTTTCCACTTCCGGTTTTACCAATTAAGTACACAAATTCACCTTTGTGAATTGTAAAGCTGATATCTTGGAGCACTGGATAATTCTCCTGAAATATACTGGCTCTGTCAACTGTGATAACCGGAAGGGAAGTAAATGACATATAAGTTGAATTTATATTTCTAATTTTTGAAGCTTTCCGAATTCAAGCTCCGATACCAAATTATAAAAGGCTTGTTCCTTGCCTTTAAAGCCATATTTATCCAGATTTTTATCAATTCTGTCAGCTCTGAAATAAGCAACCAAAACAAAATTATCATCCCTAAGTTGGATGTAATCAGGTATTTTGGCTTTGCCTTTTATTTTGATAATGTACATTTTTAGTTCTTTTCAGTAAGAACCTTAAAACCAAAATATCCAAAACCAAGAATAGCAACCAAAAATATTATCAATATATAATAAAATACTTCGTTCATTTTAATTTTTCAGTTTCAAAATACATTTTTAATAGCATCGCTATCGAAATAAACATTTAAAACAAATTTAGAATAAAAGCGAAAAGATTAATAATCTTATCTTGATTAGTTAATAAGTTATTGTTAAATGAATTGAAAAGCCATATTGTTAAAGTAACCACTGCAGCAGAACTAACAGTGAATACTTTATCAAAAATTTTAATCCTTTCCTTATGATAATCTACAGAATGTTTCATTCTGTGTTACCCATTCACCTTTTTATAATCGGCAAGGAATTTTTCCAACCCACTATCAGTCAAAGGATGTTTTAATAAGGCAAGGATAGCACTTAATGGTCCGGTCATAACATCGGCTCCAAGTTCTGCACATTTAATAATATGCATTGGATGACGAACTGATGCTGCAAGAATTTCTGTTTCGAAGCCATAATTGTTATATATCAATGCTATTTGGGCAATCAAATCCATTCCATCAACTGAAATGTCATCTAATCGACCAATAAAAGGAGACACATAACTTGCACCTGCTTTAGCTGCCAATAATGCTTGACCGGCTGAGAATACAAGTGTACAATTGGTACGTATTCCTTTGTTACTAAAGTATTTAATGGCTTTGATGCCATCCTTGATCATAGGAACTTTAACCACAATTTTGTCATCAATAGTGATTAATTCCTCGCCTTCACGAATGATGCCTTCATAGTCGGTAGCAATTACTTCAGCACTTACATCTCCATCAACGATATCACAAATGGCTTTATAATGTTTGAAAATATTATTTTTTCCGCTAATTCCTTCTTTAGCCATTAATGAAGGATTGGTAGTAACACCATCAAGTACACCTAGTGCATGTGCTTCTTTTATTTCGGATAGGTTGGCTGTATCAATAAAGAATTTCATAATTTTTTAGTTTTCAATAGATTTTCTTTCAAAAATATAAAGTTTTCTGTTGTAATAATTCATAAATCCTAAAATCAATTGAGGAAT
>JANRJY010000122.1:0-66171 GCA_033763735.1 Bacteroidota bacterium
TTATCAAGATATTAGTAGAAGTGGAGTTGCAGTAACAGGTGCAAAAAATTTCAATTACTTTTTGGTACCCAAAGAACCAGGTAAGTTCAGAATGAAAGATTTTATAATGTGGATTTATTTTAACCCAAAAACCGCCAAATACGATACTTTGAAATCAAATATGGTATTAAATGTATCTGGGGAAAGTTCCATTAATAATGTGGTAAACGTAAATGATCACAACGATTTCAACGATTTCATTGAAAAGTATGGTAATCATTTTTATAATTCACAAAAAGATGAATATGTAAAGTGGATTTCAAACATAGCATTGGTTCTTATGTTTTTGGTCACACTTTACTTAATGATCAGAAAAAAATAATTGTAATATTTATTTAGAATCCAAGTATCTGAGAAACTCCGTTTTGGTGGCTTCGTTGATGAATTTGCCACTATAATGTGAAGTTACTGTTGACGAATTGCGATCTTCAACGCCACGGGAAGTAACGCACAAATGCTTGGCATCAATAACCACAGCAACATCTTCGGTGTTAAGGACTTTTTTAATTTCATTGGCAATTTGAACTGTTAATCGTTCCTGAACTTGTGGTCTTTTGGCATAATAACTCACTATTCGGTTGATTTTAGAGAGACCTATCACGGTTCCATTGGAAATATAAGCCACATGAGCCACCCCTACGATAGGCACAAAATGGTGTTCGCAGTTAGAAAAAAGTGTGATATTTTTTTCAACAAGCATTTCATTGTATTTGTACTTGTTTTCAAAAAGAGCTATTTTGGGTTTATTGGTGGGATTAAGACCACTAAATATTTCTTTCACATACATTTTGGCTACACGATAAGGTGTACCTTTTAGGCTATCATCTGTCAAGTCGAGCCCAAGTATTTCCATTATTTCTTTAAAATGCTCTTGAATGAGTTCAATTTTAAGATCATCCTCCATTTCAAAAGCCCCTTCCCTCATAGGAGTGTCAATGGAAGTTCCAATATGATTATCGCCTGTGTGGTCCATTTCTTGAAGTTTTATATTTTCGCTATCCATTTTGTTAAAGGTTTAGATATAAAAAGTACAACAAAAATTGATTGCTAAAGTTCAAAATTATCTAATTTATTTATTTTATTCGAATCGTATCAGTTTCAATTACGTTACTTTTATTTAGTGATCTGTCTTTTATAAATAGTCTGAATTTTATAGTTTGATTTAAGAATGCTGTGTAAAAACTCGTTGATGAAACATCATATGTTAGTGTTCCGGAAATAGGTCTTTTTTGACCGGAAGGGATTAGCGGAGGAAATCTACCATTATACAACTTTAACAATGAATCGGGAACCGGACATTCGACAAAATCTTTACATGTTACAAACTCATTTTTTTCATTTTTGAATAGGAAAGTCAAGTTCATGTTGTAATAATTGTCGTTTGTTGGAAAACCATTTACTTGTTTGGGATTAAAATCACCTGTAGTATCCGCTCCTGACAAACCTAAGTCGCCATCACCATCTGTAAATCCAATACTCAATCTGATAATGTCTTGATTGCCTCCACTTCCTTTAATAAACTGAATACTTTTAAAAGAAATTCTTGGTTCTAATGGGAATCCCGGATCTTTAACACATGAAAATAAAAGAATTAATAACAAAAAAGTAAAAACTGTCGTTTTGAAATGTAACACTAATTGAATTGAAATAATTGGTTACAAAGTACAATATAAAAACCTGAAAAGTGGAGAAAAAAATAGTTTTAATAACTGGTGGAACCGGAAATATAGGTGAAATACTTACGAATCTATTAATATCTAAGGGGTATGAAGTTAGGTATTTATCTAGAAATGGAGGATTAAAAAATAACATTTTTTCATATAAATGGGATATAAAAAATAAAACGATTGACATTAATTCATTAGAAAATGTATCTGCAATAGTACACCTTGCGGGTGCAGGAATAGCCGATAAACCATGGACAGAAGCATACAAACAAGAAATAATTTCAAGCAGAATTGAATCATCAGGATTATTAAAAAAAGCAATCACAGAATCCAGCAATTTTCCAAAAGTAATAGTATCTGCCTCAGCAATAGGAATATACAAACAGTCTGATTTGCAAGATATTGTAGATGAGGAAAGTGCATTAGGAACCGATTTTTTGGCCGAGGTTTGTAAAACCTGGGAATCGAAAGCGGATGAATTTTCCGAATTGGGAATTAGAACTTCAAAATTAAGGATTGGAATAGTTCTTAGTCAAAATGGTGGTGCTTTACCTGCTATTGCAAAACCAATACGCTATTTTGCCGGTGCACCATTGGGATCAGGTAGGCAGTGGATGCCTTGGATACATGTTAATGACTTGGCTGCCATGATTGTACATTCCATTGAAAATGAACATATTAATGGCGTCTTTAATGCTGTGTCACCCAATCCGGTTACCAATAAAGAATTCACTTATTTGTTGGCAAAAAAATTAAAACGACCCATCCTGCTACCTAATGTACCAGGTTTTGTAATGAAAATAATACTTGGCGAAATGGCTGATTTAGTACTTAATGGCAATCATATTTCTTCTGAAAAAATCCAAAAAACTGGATTTAAGTTTGAATTTGAAGATTTGGAAGATGCACTCAGCAACCTGATTGTCAATTAAAGTGCGTCTGCACCCTCAGTCAATTTATCAGCATTATCGGCAATTCGAAGTTGCTCAATAAAGTCATCGATAGAGCCATCCATTACGGTAGGCAAGTTATACACCGTATAACCAATTCTATGATCAGTTACTCTACTTTGAGGATAGTTGTAAGTACGAATTTTATCGGATCTATCGCCCGATCCAACCATAGATCTGCGTTGATCACCTATTTCGGCATTGTGTTTTTCAAGTTCTTTTTCATGAATTCGAGAACGCAATACACTTAATGCCTTTTCAAAGTTTTTGATTTGAGAACGTTCGTCCTGACATTGTGCTACAATACCTGTAGGAATATGCGTTAAGCGAATGGCTGAATAGGTTGTATTCACGGATTGACCTCCGGCTCCCGAAGAGCAATAGGTGTCTTTACGGATATCATTCATGTTGATTTCTACATCCACCTCATCTACCTCAGGAAGCACTGCTACTGATGCTGCTGAAGTATGAATCCTTCCGCTTGCTTCGGTTTGTGGTACGCGTTGCACACGATGCACCCCCGACTCCCATTTGAGCCTACCATACACTTCGTCCCCCTCTATTTGGCAAATAATCTCTTTGTATCCTCCGGCAGTACCTTCTGAATAATCAAGCACGGACATTCTCCAACCTGCCTTTTCAGCAAATCTTTGGTACATTCTGTATAAGTCACCCGCAAAAATGGAGGCTTCATCACCACCGGTGCCCGCTCTGATCTCCAAAATGGCATTTTTTTCATCATTTGGATCTTTTGGAACCATTAACTCTTTTAAATTCGCTTCGATTTCTTCTTTTTTGATTGAAAGTTCTTCTACCTCAGCTTTAGCCATTTCCCTGAAATCTTCGTCTGATTCATTTTCAAGCACATGCTTGGCCGAATTCAGATTTTGTAGTAATGTTTTATATTCTTTAAAAACAGAAACAATTTTTTCAAGGTCTTTATATTCCTTACTCAAAGCCGAAAACTTTTTCATGTCTTTCATTGCGTCAGGCAGAACTATTAAGTCGGCTACTTCCTCAAATCGTTGTTGTATGGCTTCTAACTTGTCAATCATAATTTTGAAAATAAATACAAAAATAAGCAATTTTTAAATTTTTTGGATTGCTCTATTTTTCTTAAGTTGTTATTTATATTTGTCAATTGATTAATTCACGCAAATTTTTACTTTTAATAACACTATATATTTGTGTTTGGTTCAGTGCGTTAGGACAGCGTTCACCGCAAGTTCCCTTAAAAACAGACTCTTTAAAAGCCAAGCATAAAAATAGTTTTTTAGTAGCCCCTCTTATTGGTACAAGTGTTGAAACCAATTGGCAATTTGGGTTTGCAAGTGCATTTATTTTTAAAACCAATCGTTCTGATTCAACCTTACGCACTTCCACTATTCCTTTAGGATTTTTGTATACTTTAAATCAACAAATTCTGGTAAATTTTGGGGCTAATATTTATTTCCCCAAGGAAAAATATTTTTTCAGAATGGATAATTCTTATTCCAAATATCCTGAATTTTTCTGGGGCATTGGCAATGACAAAACCAACTCCGGGAAGTATGAATTATATACTTTTTCCCAATATTCCATTTCACCACAGGTACACCGGAGCATTGTTAAGCATGTTTTTGCCGGATTAGGTTTGGAACATCAGCGAGTGTACGATATATTTTATCATGGCACGGGCATTGAACCATCTTTGTTTGTAAAAGATAATGTAAGAGGCGTAATTGACCGATCGTTCTATATGATAAACGGAGCAAGTTTCTATTTAAGTTATGATAGCCGCAATAATGCATATGCCCCTGACAAAGGAATATATTTTCGATTAAAGTTCAGCGAATTCAGCAGATTTACCTATAGCGACTATGTATTTTCGTTCTTGGATGCCGATGGCAGAGTATTTATCAAACTTTTCCCTAAGCATATTTTGGGTTTTAATTATGTGAGTTTGTTTAATTTCGGTGATGTTCCTTATCGAAATTTTGCCCAATTAGGTAGTAGCTTTATCATGAGGGGATATTATCAAGGCAGATTCAGAGACCGTAATTTTATTGGAGGGCAAACCGAATATCGATTTCCGATATTTTGGAAATTTGGAGGCGTTGTTTTTGTAGGTACGGGACAGGTATTTGGAAACTTTCTGGATTATACCAACGACAAACTTAAAATATCAGTAGGCACTGGAATACGATTTGAACTACTACCAAAAGAAAAACTTAATCTTAGATTTGATGTAGGTTGGGGAAACAATAATCAATTCAATTATTATTTGACTGTAGGGGAGTCGTTTTGAGTTACTTTTCAATCACAATAAACCTCCAGTCCAATATCAAATTCCCTGACACCTGAAATTCACCCATGGTTTTGGTGGCAGTAGGCGTTTTTGAATCGGTTGAGTTATCAAATGGTTTCCAATCCATATCTTTAATAATTTCAACTTTACTTTTTGGAGATAAAGCACTTATCAAATTGCGATAATAGGTTTCGGTATACATATTAAAGTATCTGAAATTAAGTTTCGTAAGTTCAAATGAAGCTACATTCAGTTCATTTTTATCAAATTCAAAGTCTTTAGGTGTAAGTACTTCGCGTACTACATAGTTACGTTCGCCAAACATGGCACGAATAACAATATATTTTTTGGATAACCTGATTAGTTCTGAAAATGGTTTTTCTAAATCGGGAGGTAAGTGCATCACCACATTATTACACATTACTATATCGTAACTTTCACTTGCATGTGGCAGATTAAAAATATCTCCTACTCTGAACAAATCAGGATTGCCGTACGCTTTTTGAGCCAGTTCAACATAATATGGTGTGGCATCCGTACCATTGTAATTAATGTCTTTATCCAAATGCGCACGTAGGCTTCGAAGGTAATGACCTACACCACAACCTACATCTAGCAAGCTCATTTTGGGTTGGTATATTTTCTTTAACAAATTGCTAACCGCTTTGGATGACTCCATTTCGGGTAACTCACCTGTGGCCCGCTTAAAAAACATATTACCATAGTCTTTTTCCTCATTCCAATTGCGCCAAGCTTCTTTTTCAGCCATTTTATCAAAATTAATATTAGTCAGGGAACAAATATTATGCTTTTTTTTAGAAATACTAATTCGCTAGATTATTTCTTAAAATGTATGTTCCAAATATTATAAATAACCCATTGTTGAATTGTCTTTTAAAAATACTTACTGTTTAAGTCAAAAAACTGTGGAAATAATTATAATTTTGGTTTGCATTGTATCAAATGACCGCTAAATACTTATTTACTTTTGTTTTTTTTACGATATTTTTTTCAGGTTTTTGCCAAGATGAAGCTTTTACTGATAAAGCCAAATTGGAAACTGATTTCAAACAAAGCCTTTCAGTTACAAAAAATATAAACCTTATTAAGCAAGGTGACATTTTTTTCAGTCAAGTGTACACTAACACTTTGATGGATGATATCAACAAACAAAAACTGCTGGAAATTTGCAAAAAAATGATTGAGAAGGGTTATTCGCCTAATCCCTATTTCTCTTTGATGATGATTGCTGTAACTTCTGCTTCACAAAGCAGTGAAATGGCACCAGATATATTTTTGCATTATTTGGATGTACTTTATAAAACTGTTGATCTTTCAGATGAAGCTACTTTAAGAAGTTTTTTGCAAACTAGCTCATTGTTTTTAACCAAACGAGCCGTTTTTGATTATTACAACAACAGTTGCTACATGTTAGGAGGCAGCTTTGATTTTGATTACAAAGGAATATTTCAGTTGCCAGTTTCAAATGCCACCGAAAATACTACTGAAAACTCAGATCCTGCACAACCTGACCCTTTTGCTGAAACAAAACCGGTATCAGAGTCCGACATTCTGAATTCTGCACCTCAACCAACCGTGGAAGGACCGGTAATTGTATTCAAAGACATCAATATAAGGTTAGGAAGTAGATATGATACTGCAATTATTAATAACACAGAAGGGGATTTTATGTTTGGAAGCAGAGTATTTGTTGGAAAACGAGGCAAAATTGATTGGTCAATTTTAGATAAAAGTCTTTCTGAAATATATGTAGATCTCAAAGAATATAATTTCAACACTACCAACAATCAGTTGATAATTGAAAATGTACAATTTAATTACCCATCAAAACTTGAAAATAGTATTAATGGTGTTTTTGAATTCAAAAGCATGCCACGCACTCGTAAATCGCAAGCACAATATCCAAAGTTTACTTCTTTGACAAACGATGTTGCTTTAAAAAACTTGGGTAGAAATGTAAATTATGTAGGTGGTTATTGTCTGTCTGGCATGCAGTTCACCAGCAAATGTATGGACGACAAACCTGCTTCTCTAATTTATAATGATGGACACAACCGATTTCAAACGTTTTCAAAGCAATATTCGTGGAGCGATTCTGTAGTAAACTCTGACCCTACTGCAATTATGATTTTTTTGGACAGAGACACACTATGGCATCCGGGTGTGCGATTTACTTTAAATACATCCAAACAATTTGCTGTATTTCACAGAGATAGAGGTGCTTACAAAAATAGTTTGTTTCACGATACCTTTCATGGGTTGGAATTTTCGGTGGATATCATCAATTGGGATTTGACTTCTGACTCTATGAATCTTGACATTTTTGCTGCTAAGAGTCAGATTCCGGCAATGTTCAAATCAAAGGAATTTTTCAGAGAAAAGGACTTTACAAGTATTCAATCACTTCATAATTTTCATCCTATACGTCTACTATTTGCCTATCAAAAAGCCACCGGTACAGATGTCCTAGTTGCAGATGATATTATCAAAAAATACAAAATTACAACTCCGGCTTTTGTGGGTGCCATGCGCGATTTGGAGAAAAAAGGATTTGTTTTTTATAACGAAATATCGGGAACCATCACACTAAGGCCCAAAGCTGTGCATTTTATGCAATCATTTGTTGGTAAAGCCGATTATGATGGATTATATATTCCTTCACTTAGTCCTCAGCAAGTGAATGCCACAATTAATATGTCCGACTTTTCAATGCGGGTAAGAGGTGTGGAAAAGTTCTTTATTAGTGATTCTGCTAATGTATATGCCTTACCTGAAAACAAAACCGTAACTATTTATGGAAATAGAGAAATCGTGTACAATGGAACGCTTATAGCTGGTATTTACCATATGAAAGGCAAAAATTTCAGATTCAATTATGAGGATTTTCTTTTAACACTTGAAACCATTGATACCATTAAGTTTATTAAGCAAGATAAAAAACCTGCCGGGGCAGACTCTAAGGTTGAATTCATGGATAATCAGCTTTTGCAATCATCAGGCACACTCTATATTAACGACCCCAAAAATAAATCAGGCAAGAAAAAATATCCCGAATACCCCAAGTTTGATACAAAAACAGGCGCTTATGTGTATTTCAACAAAAAAGAAATACTAGGAGGTGCATATAGCCGACAAGTATATTTTAAAATTCCTCCATTCAAAACGGATAGTGTTAAAAGCTCAGATAAAAGTGCATTAAAATTTCAAGGTCAGTTTATATCAGGGGGCATTTTTCCTGAATTTGATGAGCAATTAGGTGTAATGGCCGATAATTCGTTAGGTTTCAAGCACAAAACACCACCTGAAGGATATGAAGTATTTGGCGGAAAAGGAAAATTTATTGGCACTTTAAAACTTGATAATCAAGGAATTAGGGGGGATGGTGAGTTAAGATATCAATCTTCGGTATTTTATTCCAACGATTTTGTGTTTTATCAGGATTCGGTAATAGGTATTGGTCAGCAAGCCAAAATAAAGGAACTAAAAACCGAAACCGCTTTTTATCCTGAAGTGGAAATTGGCGATTATGAAATGAAATGGGTGCAACGTGATGACTCACTTCACTTAATTAACCTAAAGGATCCTTTCATGCTTTATAAAAAGAAAGTTGTGCTTGAAGGTTCACTCAACATTACACCAAAAGGTCTTTTTGGCTCAGGTATGATGGAAATTAAAAAAGTGAATGTAATTGCTTCACATTACGATTTCCGTGAATTGTCGATAGAAGCTCGTCATTCGGTTTTCAATATAAAAACTCCGGGCAAGCCTCTTCCTTCTCTTAGTTCCAATAATGCTCGTTGTGAATTCTTTCTAGAAGAGTCATATGCTAATATTTCACCTGAAATAAAAGGATTAGCAAGTTTGGAATTCCCTTTCAATCAATTCAAAACCTCCATTGAAAACGCACGTTGGGAAATGGATAAAAAAATAGTGACCATGGAAGCGGACCAAGAGCATTTGGAAAACTCCTATTTTTATTCCACAAGTCCGGAGAAAGATTCTTTAAATTTTATTGGTGCAAAAGCAGTATATGACATCACTTCAAATTTACTTAAAGTAGATGGGGTTCCGTATGTAAAAGTTGCTGATTGTAAAATAATGCCCGATAGTAATTCCATTACAGTATATGAAGGAGCTCAATTAAAGCCACTCAAAAAAGCAGTAATTCGTGTGGATACGCTACATGGCTATCATACCCTTTATAATGGCAAAATTGATATTATGTCAAGAAATAGCTTTACTGGAATTGCCACTTACAATTACGTAAATTCTCGTGCCGATACTTTTAAAATTAAATTCGAAAAATTCCGCTTGGAAGAATCCCAAATTTCAAAAAGAGAAACCAAAAGACAAACAGTTGCTGATGGAACCATCATTTCGGAATCAAAATTTTACATTGCACCAAAAATACTTTATAAAGGTAAAGCAAAATTAAAAGCTGACAATCAATTACTTGCATTTAACGGGAAAGTTAAGATTGATATTCAAACAAAAGGCTTAAAAACAGATTGGTTTCCATATGAAAACGATGGAAAGTCATCGGAAGTGGTAATATATCTGGATAAAAAACCAAAAAACAAGAAAGAAATCAGTGAATCAGGTATGTCGGCTTCTGATTCCATACCTGCCGAAAATCCAGTACCTGAAGAAAACATGGAACCTGAAGAGGAAAGTGTTGGCAAACTATATACAGGCGTGTTTTATGAAATGGGAGTTAATGATATTTATACAGCCATTGTATCAACTAAAATCAATGACCCGGATGAAGAAATATTTGCCTCTACCGGACAATTGCTGTTCGACCAACAAACCAATTCTTTTGTGGTGGGTGATCCAAAAAGAATCAAAAAAGAAATTTTAGCCGGCAGCCTCTATTCATACAATGATTCAAGTGCTTCATTTACAAGCAGTGGTAAGTTTGAACTTACAAAACCGGACCAGTACTTTGCATTTAATACTGTAGGCAAAATGGAAGGGCATCTGAAACACAAAACTTTTTCGGCACATGTAATGGCGAATATAAAACTCAATATGCCTACTAAAGCACTTGATTTGATGGGTAAAAAAATTGCAGAAATCTATGAAATGCATGAAACGCACAAAGATTCTTCAGAGTCACACACCTTTGAAACTACTTTGCATAATTTGGCCCAAATTGAAAGCGAAAAAGCAGCCAGAACATACGAAAAAAATTATTTGGAAACTGCGGAATACAAACCTTTATATACCTATGCACCTAAGCTTAAGGATGGCATAAGCATATATGACATGCACTTAAATTGGTCACACGTACACAAAGCATGGCATAATTATGCACATATCGATTTGTCAAATATTTTAGGATATGATTTTCACAGACGCATAAAAGCTTTTGTTGAATTAAAGAAAACCGACCAGGGAGATGTAATCACTTTTTTCATACATCCGCGTAGCGACACTTGGTTTTATATCAGTTATCAACCGGGTAGATTAGCTTTACTATCATCAGATCCAGAATTCACTAAAGCGGTAGCCGAAAAATCAAAAGGCGAAACCGGCACGCCATTGATATACACATTTGTGCAGCCCGACCCTACAGAGAAACAACAATATTTAAAGGATTTTTGGAAAAATTACTTAGGCAAAGAATATAACGAAGAAGAGGAAGAAAAAGAAATAGAAGAAGTTTCAGACACTCAAGCAGAGCAACTTCAAGAAAAATTGGACGAACAACAATTAGAAATTTCATCCACACCAACAGATTCAACCAATTTAGCACCCGCCTCAGATAAAAAATCAAAAAAGAAAAAGAAAAAAGAAGATATCACCGACCCTTCGATAGAAACCTCTCCGAATACTGATGTTGCTCCCGTTGAATCAAATAATCAGTCAGGAGAAATTAGTGCCGAACCGGTTCCTTCACCAACTAAAAAATCGAAAAAGAAAAAAAAGAAGGAAGATATAACTGCACCTATTCCTGAAGAACAGCAAACACCACCAGCTGAAACACCACCCACAGAAACTGCTCCTGTAGAACAACCTGCAAATCAACCTACGGAAATAGGAGCTGAACCTGCACCTGTACCTGAGAAAAAATCAAAAAAGAAAAAGAAAAAAGAAGATATATCTGAGCCTAGGCAAGATGAATCCCCTACATCTGCACCAGAAGAAACGAAACCTACAGAACAACCTACCAATCAGCCTGTTGAAATAGGAGCTGACCCAACACCTGTACCAGAAAAAAAATCAAAAAAGAAAAAGAAAAAAGAAGATATAACTGAGCCTACACCAGAAGAAACCCCTACACCTACCTCAGAGGAAACGAAACCTACGGAAGAAGAAAGTCAGCCCGTGGTTGAACCTACAGAAAAGGAATCTAAAAAGAAAAAGAAGAAAAAAGGAAAAACTGAGGAAACTGCACCTGAAAACAAAGAAGAGGAGCAACCCAAATAAAATTTTTTTTAAATCAGTCTTAACTTTTGCAAAAATGGTAAAACAAAAAAAAGCTAATTGAAATAATTCAATTTGCTTTTTGCATAATATCAATAATACTCAATGAAAATTAATATCTGTAAGCTTCCGTTTTAAATGGTCCGCTTACGCCTACGTTGATATATTCGGCTTTCTCTTTGGTTAGGGCATTAAATTAGAATAACACAGTTTTGTAAACTATATATTAGGGATTGACTTTACAATTTAGATCTAAAGGATTATATTTGTGTTAATTAAAGAAGTAGCGAAGGAATTTTCAAAGCTATTAATTGATATTTCAAAATTGCTTATTGGAGGTGGGATAATTGCCAGTATTCTAAAATTTGAAGAAATTAATAGAATAGCATTGATTTCAATTTTATCCGTATCCGTTTTACTATTGCTTTCACTAGCATTTTATATTATTAAAAAAACGAACAAAGATTAATTATAAAGTTATGACACTAATACTATTTGTTCTTTCTATAATAATTCCATTAATTTTATTTGGGATTTATATTATTGTTCAGTTGTCGAAAAAAGCTTCTTTGAATTAAATCCGATTACCTTATAGGAGTATCATTGAAAATCTTAATTTAATTTTGGATACTTATTTGGCATTTTAAAAGGTAAACAAGTACAAATAGCGCAAAAAAAAAGCCCTAATTAAGGGCTCTTTTTTAATTTAAATATTGAATTAAATTCTAGTATCTGTAAGCTTCCGTTTTGAATGGTCCGCTTACACCTACGTTGATATAATCTGCTTGTTCATTTGAAAGAACGTCAAGTTCCGCTCCTACTTTGGCAAGGTGTAACAATGCTACTTTTTCATCCAAATGACGAGGCAATACATATACATCATTTTCGTATTTATCTGAATTTTTCCAAAGCTCTATTTGAGCCAATGTTTGATTAGTAAACGAATTTGACATTACAAAACTTGGATGTCCCATGGCGCAACCTAAGTTTACCAAACGACCTTCAGCCAACACTATAATATCTTTTCCATCAACGTTATAGATATCAACTTGTGGCTTTAAATTCACCTTTGTGTTGCCATAGTTTTTATTCAACCATGCCATATCAATTTCATTATCAAAGTGACCAATGTTACAAACAATTGCTTTATCTTTCATTGATTTAAAATGACGATCTACAACAATTTTGTAGTTTCCGGTTGCGGTGACAATAATATCAGCTCGTTTAACAGCATTGTCCATTTTTTGAACTTCAAATCCATCCATAGCCGCTTGAAGTGCACATATTGGATCAATTTCTGTTACAATTACTCTACAACCGGAACCTGCAAGTGAGGCAGCGGAACCTTTACCCACATCACCATATCCGGCAACAACAGCAACTTTTCCTGCCATCATTACATCTGTTGCTCTACGAATAGCATCCACAAGCGACTCTTTACAACCATATTTGTTGTCGAATTTTGACTTGGTAACTGAATCATTAATATTTATCGCAGGCAATGGCAATTTACCGGCTGCAACTCTTTGTTTCAATCGAAGTACACCTGTAGTAGTTTCTTCAGAAATACCTTTAATACCTGATACTAATTCAGGAAAACGATCCAAAACCATATTGGTCAAGTCACCGCCATCATCCAAAATCATATTTAATGGTTTGCCATCTTTGAAAGCAAATAAAGTTTGCTCAATACACCAGTCAAATTCTTCTTCGTTCATACCTTTCCAAGCAAAAACAGGAATACCGGCAGCGGCAATAGCAGCAGCAGCATGGTCTTGAGTTGAAAAAATATTGCATGACGACCAGGTTACTTCCGCTCCCAAATGAGTAAGGGTTTCAATCAATACAGCAGTTTGGATAGTCATGTGTAAGCAACCGGCAATACGAGCACCTTTAAGTGGTTGTTCTGGTCCATATTCCTGACGGATTGACATTAATCCTGGCATTTCAGCCTCTGCAAGTTTTATTTCTTTGCGGCCCCATTCTGCTAAGGATATATCTTTTACTCTAAATTTCAAATGTGTTTCTACCATGAGTTTTTTTTAATAATTGTTTTGTAAAATGAAGGCGAATTTACATAAAATAATATAAAAACGAATTCTATAATTCTATTTGATAATAACGAAGAAAAATAATTATATTTTAAATTAATGACTATTTAAATAATTAACTAACAAATTAATTGCTTTTGACCTATGACTAATTTTGTTTTTGGTTTCCAAATCAAGTTCTGCAAATGATTGATTATAAGTGTTTGGTACAAAAATTGGGTCATAACCAAAGCCATGGTTTCCAATTGGGGTTTCATTTATTTTACCTAATATCTCACCCTCAAAATGATGCGGTTTACCATTTTGTATCAAACATATATTGCAAACGAAACGGGCCTTTCTGTTTGGGATATTTTTTAAATTTTCTAACAATAATTCATTGTTCTTGGCGTCATTGCCATGTTCTCCAGCATATCTTGCTGAAAATACGCCCGGGGCACCATTTAAGGCTTCTACTTCAAGCCCGGAATCATCGGCAAAGCAATTGATATGATATTTATTGTAAATATAATTTGCTTTAATAAAGGCATTTTCGGCAAAGGTTTCACCGGTTTCTTCTATTTCTTCGGTGCATCCAATATCAGCTAAGCTTACGATTTGAACTTTGTTTTGAAGTAAAAGCGCTACTTCTTTGATTTTGTTTTTATTGTTGGTGGCAAAGCAGAGGGTCATTTATATTAATTATTTTGCTGACGAATTCAAAAGTTATTTTATTCTTTTCCCATGAATAATTGTAATAACACGAATATATGTAGGGTAAACATGATATCTGAAAACAAATGTTTGGTGAATTATTCCTTTTCTGATGTGATGATTACCACTTTTGGATTTTGCTTTAGGAAATTTGTAAGGATTTAATTTACAACTTTCAAATTCTTCAAAAAATGAATTTATAATTTTATCAGCCCTCAAGGGCGTTTCATTAACAAAATAATATCGATAAATTTCCTCAATTTGCTTTTGAGCACGAGTAGAAATTTTAACAATCATACTACCTACTTGGTGTCTTGATTTTTTAATTGAATGGCAATGCTACTCATTTGTTTCTTGAAGTCTTCTAATGCTACATCGTTGGATTCATCTTTGTCAGAATCGCATAATTCGAAATACCAATCTAAATATTCTTTGCTTACAGATGGCCCTTTCAGGTGCATATCTATTTCTTTGAAATCACCTGCATCATTATACTGATGTGCAAAAGTTGAGTTGATCTCCTTAACTTCTGGATGTGAAGACACAAATAATTTTAAAGCAGAAACATCTTTAGGATTTGTAGCTATTAATGTAATGAGCATAATTTTGTTACGTTGATAAATCAAATTTAACAAATATCTAAATTAAATACAGAAGATTTATTTGGTATTATATTTAGATTATTAAAAGGTGAATTCCAGTCTGGACCAAACTTTATTTTCTGTTAATTTTAAAAAAACGAACTACTGCTTTTATTTTGTTTTTGTTGTTAGTGTCAAAACAAAGCGTAATTATTTATTTTTAATTGAAAGATATATTTGAATCCCAACAGGAATTAATATAAAAATTACAATATAAAAAGGAATCCAATTTCTAAATTGAAGATTACTTCCTAATGACATTTGTGCAATGTCAAATACAATAAATGCAAACATAATGCTAATTATCAATTTAATGTATCTGATAAATCTAGTTGCAAGTTTGTATTGTTTTAATGCATTATCCTTGTTGATTTTAACCAAATAGTTAAACGTATTTGGATAATAATTAATAGTAGATAATAATATAAAAACAAAAGTGAATATCACTGGCAAAACTAAAATGGTTCTCTTATTACCCCAGCCAACTACTGTTCCATCAAATGCAAAGCGCAAAGGAACAACCTCAGGCAATTGAGTATAATAAAATATCGGTATGAACCAAACTACCACAAACATTAACCAGCAGATGCCTTCAATAATTTTGTCAAAAAGTGCTAATTGAATTTTTAGTTCTGGATTTGATTCCATATTTAAATTTAAAAAATACTTTTAAGATGTTCAATTTCCAGTCCTTTAAAATCCTCAATTATCATATCACAATGACTCAATTCTGCCTTGGTATGCGTGGTTGTAATTCCTATCACTTTACAACCTGCTGCTTTACCTGCTGCTACTCCGGCTAATGAGTCTTCGATTACAATACATTGTGAAGAAGGTAAATTTAGACTTTTGGCACAATTCAAATATATTTCAGGGTCAGGTTTGCCTTTTATAACATGATCTTGATTAAGAATAACTTTGAAATAAGATGAAATTTGGCATTTTTCAAGTGTAAATTCAACATTTTCAGGAGGAGCTGAAGTCCCTATTGCAATAGGTATTTCATTGAATTTCAATAAATCAAGAAATTGGACCAACCCTTTCACAGGTTTAATATCATTTTTGTAAACATCCCTCCAATACATTTCCTTTTCGGAACCAAGTTCCAACAATCTGGCTTCCGTCAACCCACCACCAAAAACTTCATTTATCCAATCCTTATTGGCCCTTCCGTATAGTTTTTTTTTGCGTTCTTCTTCAGAAAGATTAAACCCGTATTTTTCTAAAAATATATCCAAAGCAATTTTATGGAAAGGATTGCTATCAATAATAACCCCATCCATATCGAAGAGTACACCAATTTTCATCATAATTAGAAAGCATTTTAAGTAAGTTATAAATTGGTCATGTTATACAAAATCCTAATATCTGAACCCTAAACAAATTCTAAAATTAAAATCCAAATCTCCAAAACAAGATTAATTTGAATATTATAAAATTTGCTCTTTGGAATTTGTTTAGTGTTTAGTGCTTAGAAATTAGCATTTTAACTTCGATACTATAAATAGTTATTGATAGTTACTGATGATGTCTCCACCCCTTGCACTATTTTACCAACCAAACCTTGAAGTACTTTGCCTGGTCCACATTCAATAAATTGAGTTGCACCATCGGCATGCATTTTAGCAACCGATTGTGTCCAAAGTACCGAACCGGTAAGCTGTGCGATTAAATTGCTTTTAATCACACTTGGGTCCATTGATGGAAGTGCATTAACATTTTGATATACAGGTGCTTTTGGGGTAGAAAAATTGGTTTTTTCAATGGCATCTTTTAATTCAATTTTGGCCGGCTCCATCAAAGGTGAATGAAATGCGCCCCCAACTGGTAAAGGCAATGCACGTTTTGCACCTGCTGCCTTCATTTGTTCGCAAGCAATTTCAATTCCTTTAACTGATCCGGATATTACCAATTGCCCAGGGCAGTTGAAATTTGCCGCCACAACAGTCTCTCCTTTTATAGAAGCACATATTTCCACAACTTTAGCATCATCTAAGCCAAGTATCGCTGCCATTGCGCCAGGTGTTTTTTCGCAAGCTTTTTGCATGGCTAATGCTCTTTTTGAAACCAACGACAATGCATCAGCAAAGTTTAAGGCACCATTGGCAACAAGGGCTGTAAATTCTCCTAATGAATGACCCGCCACCATATCAGGTTTAATATCAGAAATTATGGCTAAAACTGCCGAATGAATAAAAATGGCGGGTTGGGTTACTTTAGTTTGTTTTAAATCATCATCTGAACCTTCGAACATGATGTCGGTAATTCTGAATCCTAATATTTCATTGGCTTGTTCAAATAAGTCCTTTGCTTTTTTGGATGAATCGTAAACATCTTTGCCCATTCCTTTGAACTGAGCACCTTGACCAGGGAATATATATGCTTTCATTAATTCTTTTTAAGTAGTTAAATTTAGATTGCAAACATAATGTTTTTAACCACAGAGAAAAGGAGGACAGAGAGAAATTCTACAAAAACAAATGTGCTTTTTCGGGATCAGGAATTCGACAACTTTCTGTTTTGCCAAACCATTTGTATCGATTATTAGCAATAATAGTGTAAAAAAAATCTCTTATAAATGGAGGAATCCATATTAATAAGTAGTACAAAACTGACCAAAATCCCTTCATTTCTTTTGCTATATATAAAGCTGCGGTGCTTTTGGTTAGAATTTTCCCTGAATTAAGATATACAATTGAATCTAATTTTCCGGAATAATATTTTGAATCTAAGTATAATTTTGCAGCCTCCGATTGCAAACTAGCATATCTGAATTTTTCTTTCGGATCATTATCCATTACCAGATTAACGGATGCATTACAAAAATTGCACACCCCGTCAAAAAAAATTATTCTATCATAATTATCGATTTGATTCAAAGTTGAATAGATTTAATTGGTAACAAAAATAGGGGCATTGAAATTCAAAGCCCCTATATAATTTTCGTATAACCACTAATTATTTTTATAAAACTTAAACTGACCTCCTTGATTACGCAAGTCAGGATTTTTTTTGCTTGCATTCAGTCGATACCAATTGTCGTTTTGGATATCCCTGTTATGGTTTGCAATTTTTTGTCTTAGTTTTTTATGTTTCGAGGTATAATTTACTATTTTCTTTGCTTGATTGTAGTTATAATTATACGCCTGTGCTTTCTCTGTCGGAGGATCGATAGCGGGTGTTTGTGAAACCTGTTTGTTTCCTGCGCATGAACTCAACATCACTATTGCAATCATTGATACATACACTGTAGTTTTCATTTTATTTAGTTGTTTAATAATGTTTTGTTACGTATTTTTTACTAACATGATGTAAAATGTTTTATGATGATGTATGTATTTAAAAGTAGAGATTAAACAAAATTTGTTGATTAATTAGAGTTCAATTACAAATTAAGTTATAATTTCATACTATGACATAACCTTCTAATTATTAGACAATTAATAATTAATAATTAATAATTAATTTAACTAGATCGATATTAAAATTGATTAAATTAAATCCATTGAGTAAATTACCATTATTTTTGTATCAGATGGGTGTAATGAATATGAATATTTTAATGAAACACATTTTTACCGTTTTACTAATTATTACTTTTTGTGTTTTGAATTACGATTCAAATGCTCAAAATACATTGGGTTGTGTGCCAGCCGATTTGGCAAATCAAAATATTTGTCAAAATAGTATAATTTCATTTCAGGCTTCGGTAAAACCTGGTATAAGTGGTTATTCCTGGACTGTTTCAAAACTTATTGGTGGTGAAGTAGTAGCTTCATCAAGTAACGCAGCATTTACATTAAATGGATTTCCAACTGCAAATGAACTTTACTTAATCATAGTAACTGCTGATTCTTCCGGAACTCCTGTAAGCAGAAACTATGGATATTTACCAATTAATCCATCTCCTCCTGTTGATTTGGGAAATGACATTATTTTATGTCCAAATTTTAATGCCACTTTAAGTAGTCCTTCAAGTCCAACAAGTAGCGGATACACATACGAGTGGAAATTATTGCCCAATACAACTTTGTCAGGAGCCACATCAATTACTGTAAATTCGCAAGGTAGTTATCAGTTAAATGTGAAGGATAATTCTAATGGTTGTAACAGGTCCGATGTGGTTAATATTATTCCCAAAAACAAACCAGATATTACCGCAATCAGCTCTTCAGGTTTTCCAGTAAGATGCCCAGGAAAGCCTCTTGGTTTGGATGTAAGAATTAATGTTAACACTGAAACTCCATATTCTTACTCATGGACGCCCAATTTCTCAATAAGTAATACGGCCATCAAAAATCCAAGCGTTACAAATAACATTCCACAAACTTATCAGATAATTTTTTCTGATGTAAATAATTGCAGAGACACTTCTACTATTTTCGTGAGGCTCAACCCTCCACTAAATGTGAGTACTAATTTTAAAGACAGTATTGTTTGCAAATTTAGCACACTTGATCTTAAGAGTTCGCCATCTGGAGGAACTCAGTATGCCGGATTAAATAAATATAAGTATTCATGGTCTCCAAAAATAGGCATGAATGACAGTACATTAACCACCCCAACTATTTCACCTATTTCAGTTTCGGGTATTAAATATACAGTTGTAGCTATTGATTCAAACAATTGTACGGCTTCTGACACTGTATGGGTGAAGAAATCAGCTTTATCAATGTCAATCAAAAACTTTGCTCAAGATTCATTAGCAGTTTGTAGGTTTTCAAGCTTTGAGTTGACTGCCGGCAGACAAAAAGGCACAGCACCTTTTTCTTATACCTGGTCACCTGATGCTTATTTAAAGAAAATCAATGATTCCACCTATTTTGTAAATGCAATAGACAAAGACACCAGCATATATGTAACTATTAAAGACGGTAAAAACTGTACAGATATTGATAATATTAAAATTGGAATAATCCCTGCAACCTTACCAAGGATTGTAGACAAAACCAGCTATTTGTGTGGAAATGAATCCAAAAAGGTAGACGTTACTCCACTATCAAATATTCCTGGTGAATATACCTATTTGTGGTCACCAAGTGTAGGGTTATCAGCAAACAATATACCAAATCCAACTATTATAACTACTTCAAAAGGGGTAATAACCACCTATTCAATTACAGTTACCTCTACTGTAACAGGATGTAAAGCTTCCGACCAAATGATTGTTGAAACCAAAGCCTTACCTCAAATTTCGATTAATGATGTACCGGGCACCCCTTATATTAAAGATGCCATAAGTTTGAGTGCAAACGGAGATGCAGGGTTAAATTATGTTTGGCAAATTCAAGGATACACTAATCAATCAGGACAAAGCATTATCCAAGTTTTTGATAGTGTCAAAACATATCAAATTGTACTTACCGCAACGGACCAATTTACATGTAAAGGATATGACACTTTAAATTTGCGGTTGTATGCATACTCAAAAGATAAAATTTATATACCCGATACATTTTCACCTAATGCCCAAAGTGCCGAAAACACCTCATTTAGGATATTTGCTGACGATAATGACATAGATTTAAATTCCGAATTTGATGCAAAAATATTTGCGCGAACCGGTCAATTAATTTTCCAAACTAAATCATATCAAGATATGAAAACAACAGGATGGAATGGCGATGGTTTTTCTCCTGGAGTTTATTCTTATTTAATTAAATGGGTATCGTCAAATGGTAAAACGCATGCCGAAAAAGGCCACATTAAGCTGATTAAATAAGTATGCAAATTGACTTCTATGAATCAATATTTGCATACTTAGCATTTTTCTCAATAAAATCTCTACGAGGGGCAACATCATCTCCCATTAGCATCGAAAACAAATGATCAGCCTCAATAGCAGAATCTATATTTACTTGTTTTAAAGTTCGGGTATCAGGGTTCATGGTAGTGCTCCATAGTTGCTCTGGATTCATCTCACCCAAACCTTTATAACGCTGTATACTTACGGAGTCTTCTTTGCCATCTTTTGCAAGTTCTTTTACTGCTATTTCGCGTTGAGCTTCTGTCCAGCAATACTTTTCTTCTTTTCCTTTTCTCACTTGATAAAGTGGTGGCTGGGCTATATACACATATCCATTGTCAATTAATGACTTCATGTACCTGTAAAAGAAGGTAAGAATAAGTGTACGAATATGGCTTCCGTCCACATCCGCATCGGTCATAATAATTACTTTGTGATATCGAAGTTTTTCTAAGTTCAATGCCCTTTCATCTTCAACAGTTCCAATACGAACACCAAGAGCGGTCATCATATTTTTAATTTCCTCATTATCATATATGCGGTATTCCATTGCTTTTTCTACGTTCAATATCTTTCCTCGCAAAGGAAGTATTGCTTGAAAATGTCGGCTTCTACCTTGCTTGGCTGAGCCTCCAGCTGAATCTCCTTCAACTAGGTATATTTCGCATTTTGACGGATCTGTTTCTGCGCAATCGGCAAGTTTGCCCGGCAATCCACCTCCGCTCATACCGCTTTTGCGTTGAACCATTTCGCGTGCCTTTTTGGCTGCAATTCGAGCTTGAGCAGCTAGTATTACTTTTTGAACAATTAACTTGGCTTCTTTGGGATGCTCTTCAAGGTAATGCTCCAGCATTTCGCCAACTGCTTGATCTACAGAACCCATCGCCTCGTTATTTCCTAACTTCGTTTTTGTTTGTCCTTCAAATTGGGGCTCTTGTACTTTAATTGAAATGACCGCAGTAAGTCCTTCTCTGAAATCATCTCCACTTATTTCAATTTTTGCTTTTTCAAGTGCACCAGATTTTTCGGCATAAGATTTCAGTGTGCGAGTTAACGCCCTTCTGAATCCTGCAACGTGTGTACCTCCTTCAATAGTATTGATGTTATTTACATACGAACATACCGTTTCATTGTAAGAAGTATTATACAAAATAGCAATTTCCACAGGTATGGGTGGCTTTGTGTTTTCGATATAAATAGCTTCCGGAATAAGTCTTTCTCTGCTTGCATCCAAATATTCAACAAACTCAAGAAGTCCTTTTTCTGAATAAAAAGTTTCAGAAACAGGCGTACCATCATCATTGAGCTGACGCAAATCTGTGAGACTAATTTTAATTCCTTTGTTTAGAAACGATAGTTCCCGTAACCTATTGGCCACGGTTTCATATTTGAATTCATGTACTATAAAAATGGAATCATCAGGCAAAAACTTTACCTGAGTGCCTCTTTTGGCGGTTTTCCCTATTTCTTTTACGGGATACAAAGGTGCACCCATTGAATATTCTTGTTCATACATTTTACCTTCACGGTGTACAGTTACATGTAAGTGCTTGGAGAGTGCATTTACACAAGAAACACCTACGCCATGCAAACCACCGGACACTTTATATGAATCTTTATCAAATTTTCCACCGGCATGAAGAACTGTCATAACAACCTCAAGAGCTGAACGACCTTCCTTCTGATGCATGTCTACCGGAATACCCCTGCCATTATCTTCAACTGTTACCGAATTATCTTCATTGATGGTTACCAACACCGTATCACAATATCCACCCAGTGCTTCATCTATTGAATTATCGACAACTTCCCATATTAAGTGATGAAGTCCTTTAATTCCAATATCTCCAATATACATAGCAGGTCTTTTACGAACCGCTTCTAACCCCTCAAGTACTTGTATATTATCTGCTGAATAATTTGTTGATTTTATTGCTTCCGAAACTTCTGCCATTTAAAAAAAGATTATTTAATTATTAGATATTTAACTTGTAAATATATGCTAAAAACATTGATAATTATCAACAATATTGGTATTTAACTCTCAAAAATAAGACTTATTAACTTTTTGTTTAATTTCAGAAAAACCCAGTATTTAAAAATGATTTCTTAAAAAAAATAATGATAAAATAGTATCTTAAAAATATTTTTGGAAATTTGAAAATATGAAACGCATAAAATTAAATTTAAAAAACAGAATTTTACTTTCGATCATTTTAGTTCCTATTGCAGCAATTGTTGCAATTTCCATATATGCTTCCTCAAAATTGTTATTAAATATCAGAAAAATAAAAGAGGACTATGCTCGAAATATCAGTAGCAATTATATTGATAAAGTAGAACGAAATTTTTATGAAAGATACGGTGACGTGCAAGCATTTTCCTACAATTTAGCAGCAAAAGAAGCATTAATTAATCCAGGCGTTTTGAGTGCCTTTCAGTTGTCAGATTTTATGAATGTAATGGTCAAGTATTATGTGCTTTATGATTATATGATGGTGCTTAATAAAAATGGAGATGTTATTGCTTACAATACAAAAAACCGCTCCGGTAACAATGCAAGTACTGAGTTTTTAAATGGAATGAATTTTTCAAAGGAAATTTGGTTTACCAAATGTATCAATCAGGAAAGCAAAGAACCTGAAGTATGGGTGTCTGATTTCACCTTGAGTGAAGATGCCGGTTTTATTAGCAATGACAAAAATCAAGGAGCCGGAATGGCGTTTGCTTGCCCAATTAAAGATGAATCGGACAATGTTATTGGTGTATGGTACAATTATTCCAATTGGAAAGAAATAACTCAAAAAATAAGACATGAAACTGAAGACGAAGTTCAACAAATTTATCCAAATTCAAAATTAATACTGACGGATAAAAATGGTAAAATTATTGATTGTGATAGCTTGAATTGGATTTTGAAAGATTATTATTTTGTAGAAAAAAACGGTAATTATCAAATTAAAAATGAACTGAAAACCATCAACCTAAGTAATGATTTTATTATAAGTGAAACGAAATCCAAAGGAGCATATACTTATGAAGGAAAAGAATGGAAAGCCTATGCGTTGATTGAAAATAAGTCAGCAATAATTAAAATTATATTATTTGAATTCACAGGAATTCTTGTACTCACTATTTTATGCATATCTCTAACATTGATTATTGCATATTACACGGCCAATAATATTTCAAAAAGAATGCTGATTTTAAGAAATACTGTAAATGATATTTCTGTTGGCAAGTTAAATGAAACTGTAATTGACGGAAATGATGAAATTACCGAAATGAATGATTCAATTAATGATTTGGTAAAAAAATTAAAACTAAAATCTGATTTTGCTAATAAAATAGGCAATCAGGAATTGAATGCTACATTGGAAATTTCAGGAGAAAATGATGTATTAGGCACCTCATTGTTGACCATGCGTGATAGCCTTAAGCTTGTAGCTCAGGAAGAAAAACAAAGGAATTGGGCTACAGAAGGATTAGCTAAATTTACCGAAATATTAAGAAGTAAGGCTGATTTGGAAACTATTTGTTACAATTCTTTAGTCCAAATAATAAAATACCTTGGAGCAAATCAGGGAGGTGTATTTTTAATTAATGATACAAATTCATCCGATAAGTTTTTGGAATTAAGAGCATGCTATGCCTATGACAGAAGAAAATACATCGACAAAAAAATATATCCAAAAGAAGGATTGGTAGGCCAATGTTTTATTGAAAAAGAAGAAATTTACTTATCAGAAATACCCAAAAACTATGTGTATATCACTTCCGGAACGGGGAAAGCATTGCCAAAATCGGTTTTATTAATGCCTTTGATAAATAACGAAGAAATAGAAGGTGTAATTGAGCTTGCTTCATTAAAAGAAATGGAACCTTTTGAAATTGATTTCGTGAGAAAAGTTGCTGATAATATTGCTGCTATGATTTCTTCTGCGAAAATTAACGAACAAACTAAGCAATTACTTGCTCACTCGCAGGAACAAGCGGAAGAAATGCGCTCACAAGAAGAAGAAATGCGTCAAAATATGGAGGAACTACTTGCTACTCAGGAAGAAATGGCTCGCAAACAATCAGAAAAACTTGCACAAACTGAACTATTAAGCATTATTGTTGATAATATTCCATTTCCTATTTTCATAAAAGATGATAAAGGCAAATATGTTTTGGTTAATAAAGCACAGTCTGATTTACTATCATTTCCTGTTGATGAAATAATTGGAAATGATGACAGTAAATTTATCAAAAATGAAGATGAAATAAGCAAAATCAGGAAATCAGACCAAAAAATAGTACAAGAAAATGTTCCTGTCCATTTCCCCGAACAAGAATTGCATTTGCCTAATAATACAATTCGTGTTTTAAAAACCAGTAAAATACCTTTTATTGACAAACTTACAGGCAAAATTCACATTCTTGGTGTTTCTATTGATGTGAGTGAGGCCAAAGCCAATGAAAAATCGCTTATGAATGATATTTTGGAATTAAGAAAAAGATTGGAAGGCAAGTAGTTATAAATTGAATTACTATTTATTGTTCTGCTATATTTCTTTATTCAATAATTTTATTTTTAATTTGACTAACTTAATAATCTGTATTTGCAATGAAAAAATCTTTTTACTTTATATCCACAATAATAATTCTACTTACATTTTCATGTTCTAAAAAAGAAGAAGTTGTAAATGAATCTATGGGACACGTAGTTCCCGGTACAAAGTGTTTTGTAGATAAGATTGAATGGAGATCCACTTTTGAAGATAATAAACACTATAAGATTTATTATAATGATGAAAACCTGATTTCCAAAATAAGTAATCTGGACACTGCAGGGGTAGAAGACACACTACATTATTCTGAATGTTTTTACGATAAAGGTAAAATTCAAAAAATCATTTATACCCATTACGAAAATGCCGGTGATGTAAAAATTCCAAGAATCAACATACGTTCGTTTGAATATTTTGAAAATGGATTGGTGAAAGCTGTCAATATAAATGCCCAAGAATCCAATATGCAGTCTGAATTAATCAAATGCGTTTATACCTATGATGATGCACAAGAAATAACTTCCAGAGTGTGTAAAGGCACTATGGGTACAGTACAAATGAAAGACAGTACGGTGTTTGTTGACTACACCGGTGGAAGACCAACTGCAGTTATTGAGTACGAAACTGAAAAAGATGCATCCGGAAATTATTCCCCTTGGAGAATGCAAAATGAATACAAATATACTTATGACCAAAACGCTAATTTGATCAAAAAAGAATTCAGACGCGACACCACACAACCCTTTGAAATCAAATATACAGCCACTTACGATTTAAATCAACCAAATCCTATTGCAGAAATATTGCATATTATTGATGAAATTACCCTATCGTGGCATGAAAATCCCAATATGCATACCCGTGATATTGACAAAAATTTTAGAACTTCATTAAATCATTATGTAATGTATTCCGAAAAAGGACCAGATGGCAAACGCAAAACAGTAAGTGCAATTCAAACAGATTCATTAACAGCAAGCACTAAAAATGATCAAGGTTTGGTCACATATAAAGAATATACGCACAAACTGAACAATGGTAAAAATGACTTCAACGAACAGAGTTCTATTAAAATCAACTATATCTGTAAATAATCGATTTATATTATGAAAACTTCTTTTTTTATAATTATTGTTTGTGTTTTATTATCACTTAGTTCTATAACAAACTGTATTAATGCTCAAACCAAAGGTGAAATAAATGTAACCAACTATACTGGCAAACGAATTACCTACATGTACGTAGCCCCCACAGGTACTGACAAATGGAGTACTGATATAGTACTTCGAGGATTTATTAATGATGGAAGCGATCTAAATGTGATGATACCTACTGAACTAGGCAAAACATGTATGGTTGATATAAAAACTGTTTGGGCGGATGGTACTGAATTTATATGGGATCAATTAGATGTTTGTACGGCACACTTTTTTACTTTCCAACCAAGAGGATTTGTGAATATCAGGTAGTTATTCCGTAATTTCCATTTGAAATAAATTAGTTAAATTTTGAATTAATTTATTTCTAACTTCCTCAAATATAACATGTTGGTATGTTTCTATATGCATGGAAGTAACCGCTTTATCTGAAATTCCACATGGCACTATATTGTTGAAGTATTCCAAATTAACGTTTACATTCAATGCCAACCCATGCATGGTTACCCATCGGCTGCTACGAACACCAAAGGCACAAATTTTTCGAGGATTATTGGTGGCTGTCCCCAACCAAACTCCTGTAAGTCCTTCAATTCGACCGGATTCAATACCATAGTATCGTAATGTTATAATTACTGCTTCTTCCAACAATCGTAAGTATTTGTGGATGTCAGTAAAAAAGTTTTCTAAATCCAAAATTGGATACACAACCAGTTGTCCTGGACCATGATATGTGATATCACCTCCTCGATTGGTTTCAAAAAACACGGCTTCTCTTTCTTTAAGTTCCTCATTGTTAATTAGTAAATGTGATTTATCACCACTTTTACCAAGGGTGTATACGTGTGGGTGCTCGCATGTAATAATATAGTTTGGTGTTTCAAATTTATCAATTGATTCATCTCTATTTTTAATTTTTAGATCAATGATTTCTTTAAATATTTTTTCCTGTTTTTGCCATGCATCGGCATAAGGAACCAATCCCAAATTCAAAATTTTTACTTTTCTATTTATAACTTTATTCATTACAATTACAAATATTGAATTCAATAAACGAATTCAAAAAATAAATGATTATTAATATCTTAAATCAAAAAGTTTATAAACTAAAGGGCCTTCATTTTTTCAAATGAAGGCCCTTTTGAATTTTTCTTATTCAGAAACTAGGCGTTTCTTTTTTCAGCAGCCCATTTTGCTATTTGAGTGCGAAACCACTCATCCGATTCTGGAGTCCATTTATAATTATCTCTTATATATTTCATGGTATCTTTTTCAATATCCGTATAAGCATTACCATCTTTTACCTTTTCAAGCAAATCCTGTGCATCTTTCAACGATATTCTACCATCTCCGTGTCCGGCTACTGCTTTGTCAGCGGCTTCAATTAGCTCACCATCATATTTTTTACCGTCAATTGTTTTGTAATAGGCCATTTTTTTAATTGTTTAGTGTGTAATCGGTAAATTTAAAACAATCCGTTGGTATTCAATGGGATCCTTAAAAAAATTATTTTGCAGCCAATGCCTCAGCACCCCCTACAATTTCCAATATTTCTTTTGTAATTGCTGCTTGTCTGGTACGATTGTAAGTAATTTTAAGATCTTTAATAAGTTCTCCTGCATTTTCAGTAGCCTTATCCATGGCAGTCATTCGAGCACCTTGTTCTGAGGCATTAGACTCAAGAAGTGCTTTATAAAACTTAATTTTTAAAGATTTTGGCACTATTTCATTGATGATTTGCTCTACAGATGGTTCGAAAATATAATCTGCTTTTGTCTCAGTTCCACTTGCTTCAATATTTCCAACGATAGGTAGTAATTGATCGATACACAATATTTGAGTGGCAACATTTTTAAATTCGTTATAAACGATATCTACCACATCATAAGTACCTTTTTCAAATTCAGCCATCACATATTCTGCAGCTTCTTTAGCTTTGTTGAAATTCAATCCATTAAGAATATGACTATATTCGCCTATAACTGTATTATATCTCTTTCCAAAAAACTCAAAACCACGTTTGCCAATACATAAAAAACTTACGTTTTTTGCAGCATGTTGTTCTGCATATTTATCCAACAAAAGTGCAGAAACATTTTTAAGAACATTGGAATTAAATGGGCCACAAAGACCTCTGTCAGAAGTTATTACAACTATAAGTACTTTTGCCGTTCCTCTATTTTTACTAAAACTATTTTCAGCCAACACATCACTTCCTCCAGCCAAATTGGTAAGAATTTCATTCAATTTGCCTGCATAAGGTCTTAGTTGAATGATTCCATCCTGTGCTTTTCTGAGCTTAGCAGCAGCCACCATTTTCATGGCTTTAGTGATTTGCTGAGTTGACTGTACAGAACGAATCCTATTTCTTACTTCTTTTAAACTTGCCATCGAAACTTAAGGTTGTTAAACCAAAATCATTTATTATTGATTTACAGGAATGTTTTTACTAAATCTTTTGCAACTTGTTTTAGAGTATCCGTAACGGTTTCATCAATTTTGCCTGATTTAATTGTGTCAAGTACTCCCCTATGAGAGGCAGACATAATTTTGTAAAATTGATTTTCAAATTCTTTTACTTTATTAACCGGTACTCTATCAAGGAAACCATTAGTCGAAATATATATGATAGCCACTTGCAATTCCACTGAAACTGGGCTATATGCAGCTTGTTTTAATATTTCCAAGTTTCTTCTTCCTCGGTCAATTACTAATTTTGTAGCAGCATCAAGGTCAGAACCAAATTTTGCAAATGCTTCTAATTCACGGAATTGAGCCTGATCTAATTTAAGTGTACCTGCCACTTTTTTCATTGATTTTATCTGCGCACTACCACCCACACGTGATACTGATATACCCACGTTAATAGCAGGACGAATACCGGCATTGAATAAGTTACCTTCAAGGAATATTTGTCCGTCAGTGATAGAAATCACATTTGTAGGAATATATGCCGAAACGTCACCTGCCTGTGTTTCAATAATTGGCAAGGCAGTTAACGAGCCTCCTCCTTTTACTTTGCCGATAAGTGATGGTGGCAAATCGTTCATTTGCTGTGCAATAGCATCAGAAGAACTAATTTTTGCGGCTCTTTCAAGCAACCTGCTATGCAAATAAAACACATCACCGGGATAAGCCTCACGACCCGGAGGACGTCTTAACAATAAAGAAACCTCACGATACGCAACTGCTTGTTTTGACAAATCATCGTAAACTACAAGTGCGGGTTTACCACAATCTCTGAAATACTCACCCACTGATGCTCCTGTAAATGGTGCATAAAACTGCATAGGTGCAGGGTCAGAAGCGTTGGCAGCAACAACCACTGAAAATTTCATTGCACCTGCTTTTTCAAGCGTAGCAACTAATGAAGCTACAGTACTTGCCTTTTGACCAATCGCTACATATATACAATATACGGGTTGTCCTTTGTCGTAAAATTCTTTTTGGTTAATAATGGTGTCAATTGCAACAGTTGTTTTTCCTGTTTGACGATCACCAATAATTAGCTCACGTTGTCCTCTACCAATAGGAATCATTGCATCAATTGCTTTGATACCCGTTTGTAGCGGTTCATTTACCGGTTGACGAAAGATAACTCCAGGTGCTCTGCGTTCCAAAGGCATTTCATACAACTGACCCAACAAAGGACCTTTTCCATCAATTGGATTTCCCAAAGCATCAACAACTCGACCCAACATTCCTTCGCCTACTTGAATTGAAGCAATTTGTTTAGTTCTTTTTACTGAATCTCCTTCTTTAATTTCATTTGATGAACCTAACACCACAACCCCTACATTGTCCTCTTCCAAGTTAAGAGCAATTCCTTTAATTCCATTTTGAAATTCAAGCAACTCTCCTGATTGCACTTGAGTTAAACCATAAACCCTGGCAACTCCATCACCGACACTCAGCACAGTACCTACTTCTTCAAGTTCTGCAGCAGTTTTAGCATTTGAAAGTTGTTGTCTTAATATAGCCGATATTTCATCGGGTCTGATTTCTGATACCATTTTCTTATTTTGAAATGATTATATTATTTGAAATTGATTGTTTAATCCTTGCAAGTTTTGACCTTACTGATGAGTCAATTTGTTTGTCTTGCGTATTTAAAATGAATCCCCCAATTATCGCAGGATCAATTTTGGTTGATAATTCTATCTTTTTATCTGAAATAGTAGAAAGTAATTTTAATACTTCTTTTTCAGTTTCCTTTGATACTTTAACTACTGTTGTGAGTGTGGCCTGTTGAAAACCTGACAATATTTTATAAGTTCGAATAAACTCTTGAGCTATTGCCAATATAGAAGCTTCACGATGTTTTTTCACAACCAATGCAAAAAACCCTAATGAAATTTTGCTCACTCGAGAAGTAAATATTTGCTTAATTATTTCTTCTTTTTTTAGAATATGTACTACCGGACTTCCTAAAACACCTCTTAATTCACGACTTGATAGTAATAGCTTTTCAGTAAATTGCATATCAGCGAAAACAGCATCTAAGGACTTCTGCTCTTTGGCTAAGTCCAAAAGTGATTTTGCATATGCTGCCGCTACTCTATATCCAGCCACTTTTAGTTAAGTTTTGATTCTTTGATATAATTTTGAATAAGATCTTTTTGAGCAGAATCATTATTCAATTCTTTTTTCAAAAGGAGTTCTGCAATTTGTACAGAAGTTGTAGCAACCAAGTTTTTGAGCTCAACAATGGCAGAATTTTTTTCATTTTGAATTTGAATTCTGGCATTTTCAATCATTCTGTTAGCTTCAAGGTTTGCCTTTTCTTTAGCTTCTGCTATCATTGCAATGGAAGCATCATGAGCGTCTTTCATTATTTTATCTCTTTCCAAACGGGCTTCATGAAGTAGTTGTTCATTGTTGGCCGTTAATTTAGCCATTTCTTCTTTTGCTTTTTCCGCTTGAGAAAGTGCATCTTCAATGAATTGTTCTCTTTCCTTTAATGCTTGCAATATTGGCGACCACGCAAACATGCGCAGTACAATAAATAAAATAAGGAAAATTAATGATGTCCAAACAAGCAGCCCAAGACTTGGGGTAACTAACTCCATAGTAAAATTGTTTTAATGTATAAATTAATACAATAGATTATAGAGCCTAACTATGTAGGCTTCTGATAACTATTGGTTTATCTTTAAAACTAACCTGCGATAAGAAAACACACAGCAATAGCGAAAAGCGTAGCACCCTCGATAAGAGCAGCAGCAATTAGCATACCTGTTTGAATTTTACCAGCCATTTCAGGTTGACGAGCCATTCCTTCCATAGCTCTTCCACCAATCTGTCCGATACCGATACCAGCACCAACTACTGCCAATCCGGCTCCAATACCTGCACCTAGTGTACTAAAATTTCCGGTAACTTCAAGTAATACGTTTAATAAAGACATTTTTGTTATTGAATTTAGGTTAAATAATTTATTAATTGTTAATGGTGGTCATCATGATGTTCGTGTTCAGCAACTGCCTGACCTATAAACAATGCTGACAATAATGTGAAAATGTATGCTTGCAAAGCAGCAACAAACACTTCCATCATACTCATTATTACTGCAAATGGAACAGATACCGCAGCAATTAAAATGTTTTTAAAGATAAATATAAAACTTAGAATACTCAAAATGATAATATGTCCTGCAGTTATATTGGCAAATAATCGAATCATAAGAGCAAATGGTTTTGTAAAGATTCCTATAATTTCAACCGGTGTCATAATTAATAAAAGTGGAATTGGAACTCCGGGAGCTTTGAAAATATGACCCCAATATTCTTTGTTTCCGGAAAATATGGTTATTAATAAAGTGAAACAAGCCAAAGTCATTGTAAATGCTATATTACCGGAAGCATTAGCTCCTTGAGGCAATAATCCCAACATATTATTAAGCCAAATAAAGAAAAATACGGTTAACAAATAAGGAAGATAAGTTGCATGTTTTTTTTCTCCAATATTAGGTATTGCAATTTCATCACGAACAAAAACAATTAACGATTCAAAAAATGATTGTAATCCTCTTGGAGCCTTCCCTCTACGAGATTTATAGGAAGCGCTGACTGAAAGAAATATAAAAAGAATTATAAATGCTGCCAAAAGCATCGAAGCAACATTTTTAGTAATTGAAAAATCAAAAACCTTTTCTTTGGGATCTTCTGAAATTATATGTTCATGTTCTATGGAATAACCATTGTAACTTTTGGTACCATGTTCAAAAACTGCAGAAGAAAAAATTTGTAAACCATTTGTAGTTGAATAAATTATAATTGGAAGAGGCAAAACAATATGTGTTTCTCCGATTTCACCGAAATGCCATTCATGAGAATCAGCAATATGGTGGACTATCATTTTGCTTGCATTGAATTTCCCTTCTTCCTTTGGTTCTTCATGCTCACCTGCAAATGTTGTAGAAAGCCCTAATACACTGAATAAGAGTGTTAAAAATACAATATTTGTTAGGCTTTTCACTTCACGTAATGTCATTTCTCCTTGGTTGTCCTATTTTGAGGCTGCAAACTTAGTAATAAGGTTTTAATTTCAAAAAAAGTGTACATAAAATATACAGTAAAAAAATTTAAGGTAAATCTTACCTTGTCTTCTCTTACGAAATATACATACAATCCTAAAATTAACATGCACAATATTAGCTTAATAAATGTACCCGCCATGAAATAATTTTGCATATCATAAGCATCGCCCGAAAAACCTTTTTTAATTACAAAGTGAACCAAATAAGTTAATACACCAATATAAAGTATTAACCCCCATATATAACTGTTTATTAAAATAGGAAAAAAATAAAAAAGAAAAGTGCTTATCAGTAACAAAACTAAAGTGAAGGCAGTAATTTGAATTGCATACTTTTTATCGCTTGCATTCATATAGGTTCTTGTTGACTTAAACAGTGAATAGTTCCTAATCCCCAAACAATATTTTTACAAACAATACCAATTACTTTTCTATCAGGAAAAGCATTCTGAATGATTTGCAAAGCTTTTTCATCGTTTTTATCTTCAAAAATGGGTACCAGAACAGCATCGTTTGTAATTAAGAAATTTGCATAGCTTGCAGGTAATCTTATGCCATCTACTGTGATAGCCTTTGGCATTGGTAAAGTTTCAATTTCAAAAAATTTGCCATCTTGGTCCTTAAAGGTTTTCAATAATTCCAGATTATTTTTTAAAATTTCATAATTTTCATCAGACCTATCGTCCTCCATTACTGTTATTAATGTACTTGGATTTGTAAAACGGGTAATGTCATCAATATGTCCATCTGTATCGTCACCTACAATTCCATCATGTAGCCATAGTATATTTTTTGCCCCTAAATATTTATGGAGATATTCTTCAATTTGAAATTGGCTAAGTGAAGGATTACGATTTTTATTTAATAGGCATGAAGATGTTGTCAATAAAGTTCCTTTTCCATTAACTTCAATGGAACCTCCTTCTAAAATAATATTTGTAGTAATTAATGGTGCTTTTAAAAAACCTGCAATATGACCGGGAATAAGATTGTCCAAATCAAAAGGGGGATATTTGCCTCCCCAAGCATTGTAATTCCATTTTAAGGCTACTTTTTTTTTGCTTTGATTGTATACAAAAATAGGTCCATGATCTCTGCACCATGCATCGTTGGTTGGGAAATGATGCCAAAAAATATTTTGATGATTGAGTTGATATTTTTGTAAATAGTTTTCTGCCTGCATTTGCAAGGCAGCATTTCCTACATTAATATTTACTTTTTGACTTAGAGCAATAGCATGAACCAGTTTGCAATATTCTGCAATCATAAGTTCATATTTATTGTCTTCATTAGGCCAAGTTTCTTTATTATGAGGCCATGAAAGCCAAATGCTTGCCTGCTTTTCCCATTCCGCAGGCATTAAATACACATCAGAAGTAGAAAGCGCAGTAGGCAATTCGATAAATTTACTTTGACTAATTAATATTCATCTTCATTGAAGAAGAAATCGTCTTTGGTAGGATAATCCGGCCAAATTTCTTCAATATTTTCATATGGCTGACCGTCATCTTCAAGTTCCTGAAGGTTTTCTACCACTTCCATAGGCGCTCCGGTTCGAACGGCAAAATCTATTAATTCATCTTTAGTTGCCGGCCATGGGGCATCTTCAAGGTAGGAAGCTAATTCGAGTGTCCAATACATATTACTAATCTAAGTTATTATTATAAAACGCTAATACATTCAGCGAAAGTGTGCGTATGCTTCTGCTTAATTTTTTCGCAAAACAATATATTTAAAGCGAAAAAAAAAATTACATTTTCAAAAAAAAATAACAGGCTGAAATTCAGGCGATTATTTTATCAACAACTTAGACTCCAAATCCTTGAGTAAGGATTGTTTGACAATGAGTGCTCTTTTGAGTCCGATTAATTTTTTTTCAAAAACATCCGTTTCTTCTCTACCATTATAATCGGTTCTGTTAAAATTATTTTCAAAATTGTCGATTTGTTGAGCATCTCTTTGAATGAATTCCTTTATCAACCCGATTTGAAATCGAACTTGTTGCGCTGGTGTCATGCTCAAATATTTGGGTTCGGTACGAATGGCCGTTTTCCTAAGGAAATATGAATCAATAGTTTTTTGTGAATTGGTACGAAATAGGTATTCTAATTGCTTGTATTCCTGAGAGTTGGGAACATAGCCAATTTTTTTCCATTTATCCTGCATTCTTTTTACCAAGTCTTCACCATCTGGAGGCATTTGGTCAAGTACATTTACCAAATCTTCATTTAGTTTCATCAATGCTTTAATTTTTTCAGCAGGACTTAATACAACTACTTTGGCTTTGTTTCTTTTGTAATCTGAAATTTTCTTGAAAAATGCTTTTTTGTTACTTTTATATTTAGTGATATATGGTTCCAAATCAGCCTTTGGAACTTTTCCTACATTTTTCCAATCTTCACTTATTTTTTTCATTTCAATTACTGCATTTTTCATGTCGGTTGAATGCAATAATTCAGTAGATCTTTCGGCAAAATATTTATATTTTTCAAGTCTCACCCTTGCGAGTTCTTTTCGTTCATCAAAAAAGGTTTGACGTCTTTGATAGAAATCTTCTAATAATTTTTGGAATGCCAGCTCTACTTTTTCCTCTTGATCTTTATCAATTGGACCTATTCTAAGCCATTTATTTTTGACTTCTTTGATTTTTTCGCCTGCATTAATCCAGTCAGAAGTGGGTTTTTCATTTTCAAGCTCTCTCAATAATGCTTGTTTTTGAAGCAAATTCTTTTGTCGATTTTTGCCAACATTATCTATTAGTTCAAGCTCTTTTTCGCTAAGAATTTTGTGTAAATTTTCAAAATTGCCTATTCCCACAAAGGTTGAAAGTGCGCTTTTGAGATGCAGCAGTTTTTGGAGATATGAACCTTTATTTTCGGCTTTTTCAATTTCATCAAAAAGCTTTTGTATTTTGGCTTCAAGCAAACCAAACTTTGACTCAAAATATTTGAAACTTTCTTCCGGGGAAGTTTTTACGACACCAATTTCTAAATCAGGATAATCTAAAAAAGATTTCCGAAAAATTTTATTTTCAATTATATAACCGTAAGGATTAGTTCCTTGAGCTATATCAGCTTCCTTATTTTTCACGGTAATATTTATTTTGTCCGTTATGTTTACAAATTAATGGGTTTTATTGAGAAATTATACATTTTGTAAAAAAATATTTCAAATGTAGTTCTGCAAGTAGTTAATTAATTACTGTAGTTTTGTGTTTTGAACCTATTCTAATTTGTCATTAATAAAAAAACTCGCAGGCCAAACGGCCATATATGGATTAACCACCATAATCGGTAGGTTCATTAATTATTGGCTGACTCCCATACATACCAGTGGTATATTAAGCATAAGTGCTTATGGAATGCTTACTAATGTATATGCTTATGTGGCTTTTTTGAACATTATTTACACTTATGGACTTGAAACTGCTTATTTCAGGTTTGCTACTAAAAGCGAAAACCAAGGACAAAAGCCATACAATAATGCATTTACATCTATATTAATTTCTTCAGTAGTTTTTTCGGGATTAATATGGACACTAGCACCACAAATTGCTGTGTTATTAGGTTTTCAAGGAAATGAACAAACTATAAGGTGGGTTGCTATTATCTTGGCTTCAGATGCAATTGTAGCTGTGCCATTTGCCAAACTTAGGTTACTTAATAAGATTTATTTGTTTGCGGGAGCAAAGATTTCAAACATCATTTTGAATTATGTTCTGAACTTATTCTTTCTCATAATATGCCCGATGATCGTAGAGCAGGGATTGTTTCCTGAATTATTACCTTTTGTAAAATCATTTTATAATGTAAATTCTGCAATTGAGTATATATTTATATCTAATTTACTTGCAAATATTGTGTATTTGCCATTTTTATTACCTGTGGCAAAAGGCATTCGTTTTAGTATTGATTTCAGATTGTGGAAAGAGATGTTTGTGTATGCATTTCCAATTTTTTTAATGGGAATTCCCGGAATGGTTAATGAAATGTTCAGTAGGATAATGATAGAAAAATGGCTGCCTATTGGCTTTTATGCAGGCAAAACAAGCATGGAAGCTTTAGGTGTATTTGGTGCTAGTTACAAATTATCTGTATTTATGGTAATAGCAACTCAAGCTTTCAAGTATGCATCCGAACCATTCTTTTTTAGCAACTCAAAAGATAAAAACGCACCTATATTATTTGCCAAAGTAATGAACTATTATGTGTTAGCAACGATGACAATATTTTTGGTGGTGTGTGTGAATATCAATTGGATAGCTGAAATATTTATTGGTCAAATCAATTTCAGAGAGGCTTTGCACATTGTGCCTTTACTATTAATAGCTAATTTGTTTTTTGGTATATATTTCAACTTGTCAGTTTGGTATAAATTGACTGACAAAACCTATTGGGGCACTTATATTACCTTTGGTGGAGCGGTAATAACTGTGGTTGCAAATTATATTCTAATTCCGATTGCAGGTTATGATGGGAGTGTTCTTGCAACTTTTATATGTTATTTTTCAATGGCTTTAGCAAGTTATTATTTTGGACAAAAATACTTTCCTGTTCCATATTCTTTATTTAAAATTTCAGTGTACTTGATAGTAGGTATTATACTAATTAATATTTATTGGTTTGCCAAATTGGAAGGCACACAGGCATTAATATCAGGAAATTTACTTGTGATTTCTTTTGTAATTTTAGGGCTCTTATATGAAAAATTAAGACCTATTACGTAAATAAATAATGTTATATTTTGAGGAGAAAAATTATTGCGGAAATTTGAACCATAATTACTGAAATCAAATGCTCGAGAAGCATAAACATCATAATTCACATAATGAAATTAAAGCAGCAGGATTGCTGATAACACTTGGAATCATTTATGGTGACATAGGTACTTCACCTTTATACGTACTTAAAGCAATTGTTGGGGAAGGGGGAAGCATTAACGACACTATAGTTCTTGGAGGTTTATCTTGTATTTTTTGGACACTTACTTTACAAACCACGGTTAAGTATGTAGTTCTGATTTTAAGAGCCGATAATAAAGGAGAAGGTGGAATATTTTCACTTTATGCACTGGTGAGAAGAAAAATCAAATGGCTATTTGCTCCAGCAATGATTGGAGGTGCTGCTTTATTAGCAGATGGACTAATTACGCCACCAATTTCTGTAGCTTCGGCTGTTGAAGGATTGCAAATATTAAAGTCTGATATACCTACGGTTCCAATTATTATAGGCATTCTTTCATTTTTGTTTTTATTGCAAAGATTTGGTACTAAGGTAGTTGGAAATGCTTTTGGGCCATTGATGTTTATATGGTTCACTATGTTAGCCGTACTTGGAATTACGATGATAATTGAAGACTTTACTATTTTCAGAGCGATTAATCCATATTATGCATATGATATGCTTTTTAATTACCATGAAGGATTTTGGCTATTGGGTGCGGTATTTTTATGCACAACGGGTGCAGAAGCATTATACTCTGACTTAGGACATTGTGGGAGGAATAATATTAGAATAACATGGGTGTATGTCAAAACATGCTTATTGCTCAATTATTTTGGCCAAGGTGCATGGTTGCTGAAACATAACGGTGAAAAACTGGATCAAAATCCATTTTTTTCAATAATGCCTGAATGGTTTATTATTCCAGGAATTGTAATTGCAACTATTGCAGCGATTATAGCAAGTCAAGCTTTAATTACAGGTTCATTCACACTCGTAAGCGAAGCCATTCGACTCAACTTTTACCCCAAAGTTAAACTTAATTATCCTACGGAAGAAAAAGGACAATTGTACGTTCCAAGTTTGAATAATTTGATGTGGATAGGTTGTATTGGTGTGGTGTTGTATTTTCAGCAGTCCTCAAAAATGGAAGCAGCTTATGGATTGGCTATTACCACATGTATGCTGATGACTACGTTTTTATTTGCATTTTATTTATTCAGTCGAAAAATCAACATAGGTTTTATTTCTTTATTTATCATTTTATATCTGATAATTGAATTTGTATTTCTTGCAGCAAATCTTAAAAAATTCCAACATGGTGGTTATGTATCACTAATTATTGGAGGAATAATTTTTATTATCATGTTTATTTGGTATGAAGCTTATAAAATCAAAAACCGTTTAACTGAGTATGTTCAATTTGACAAAGATGTACACATCCCTATGCTTCAACGATTAAGCAAGGATATAGCGGTTCCAAAATATGCAACCAACTTAATTTTTATGACCAGTGCCAGAGCTTCAGACCAAATTGAATCAAAAGTGCTTTACTCCATCTTTCAAAAACAACCCAAAAGAGCAGACGTGTATTGGTTTATTCATGTTGAGATTACAGATGAACCATACACTATGAACTACAAAGTAAAAACTTATGCTGAAGGGCAAGTAATTAGGGTAATTCTGTATTTAGGATTCAGAATTGAAAACAGAATAAACCTTTATTTCAGAAAAATTGTTGAAGACTTAGTAAAAAATGGAGAAGTGGATATAAGAAGTAGATACGAATCGTTGAGTGCTCAAAATGCCATTGGTGACTTTAGATTTGTGGTGCTCGAAAAATTCCTTTCTTACGAAAATGATTTACCCGCTTATGAACAATTAATTATGGACGGTTATTTCTTTTTAAAACAATATGCTACCTCTGAAGAAAAATATTTTGGATTGGACACAAGTTCTGTTACCGTTGAAAAAGTACCTTTACTTATCCGTCCGGCAAGCCAAGTTAAGTTACAAAGAATTCACTAGTATAAATTATATAAAATGAAAGAAGTTAGCGTACAGGAATTGAAAGAAATGATTGACAACAAAGAAGACTTTCAATTAATTGATGTAAGAGAAAAATCAGAGTATGAAGTTTGTGACTTAGGTGGCGAACTTATTCCTTTAAACTCTGTGCCAAACAGTATTGATAAAATATCTAAAGATAAAAAAGTAGTAATACATTGTAGAAGTGGCAAAAGAAGTGCAAATGCCATTCAATACTTGGAACAAAATTTCGGTTTTACAAATTTATACAATCTTACAGGTGGTATTCTTGCCTGGGCGGATGAAATAGATGAAACTATGCCAAAATATTAACATTCAATTTGTATGAAAAAAGATATTTACTTTCCTAAAGTAGAAGGGATATCTGTAGCTGTTATTCGTAAATTCAATGAAGCAAATTTTCCTGAATGGTACGTTTATTTGATCAATAACAATGACTTTTATATCCATAATGTAATCGTAACTTCGAGAGGATATGGCGAAATTGATGGCGAACAAAGAGGCACTTCAACACTCAGGCAACACTTTGATGGACTGGAAAGTCAGAGTTTTCTGTTAATTGAACCTATTGACCCTTCTGTTTTTCCTTTGTACAATGAATATTGGGTGAGTTACTATATTGGCTCTCAGATATATGACAAGCGATTTACATTTGTACCCGAAAGTATCGTTGAATCAAACCTGATGTCAATTGACTTGTTGAACATGGAAGGTATTCTTCATAAATAGTAGAAAATGGTTAAAATTGACCTTACCTCGATACTTTTTATTGATATTGAAACTATTTCAGGTAGCGAAAAGTACGAACAACTTTCAGAAAGATTTCAAGCATTATGGAATCATAAAGCTAAATATTTGCATGAAGAAGGAAAAACTGTAGCGGATTTGTATTTCGAAAAAGCAGGAATATTTGCTGAATTTGGCAAAATTATTGTAATTGGTGTTGGTTTTTTTTACTACAACGAATCAAAAGAACTTTGTTTTAAATCCAAATCAATTCAGGGAAATGATGAACAAAAGTTATTGAACGAATTCAGTGAATTGATTGCCAAATTCAATAATCGATCATTAAAACTATGTGCACACAATGGTAAGGAATTTGATTTTCCTTACATATGTCGCAGAATGTTGGTAAACAGAATTCCACTCCCACCTATTTTACAATTAAATGAATTGAAACCTTGGGAAGTACCACACTTAGACACCTTAGAAATGTGGAAATTTGGTGATAAAAAAAATTACACCTCTTTAGAATTACTTGCAGCTATTTTTAATATACCTACCAGTAAAGATGGTATCGATGGAAGCAAAGTAAACGCAGCATACTACCTTTCAAGTCAATTAAAAGAAATATCGGATTATTGCCAAAGAGATGTAATTGTAATGGCACGAATTTTTTTGAAACTACATCAACTACCCGACATAAAGGAAGAAAATATATTCAATGCTTAAGTTTGACAAGATTTCGGGATATTTTTTTTAAAAATAAAATCTAAATATTATATAAATTATTTAAAGTCATAGAGTTAGCCATAAATATATTCTAATTTTTCTGTTTTTACTTTTTGTTTGGGCAAAAAGTAAACAAAAACCCCACCACGAAAACCAAATCCAAGTTTTTTCTTGCCGCACAACCCACCTTACCATGCCAAAAAACTTGTATTTCGCTCTTTTCGTGGACATCCCACCTCACATGGTTTCTTATCCTTGCATTATTTTATTCCGAACTCACATTAAGTTTATTTGGCTTTGAACCTATTTTCTATCAATTCATAAAACTCTTGAACAACTTCATTGTTCCGATCCCAATTATTGAACCCCAATATATAATGTGCATTGTCAAGTGATGAGGATGTTTCTATTCTTGCCATTGTATGATTCATTTGTTCTATATCATTGTTAAACAAATGTTTTAAGAACATAATTCTTTGATTTAAATTCAGCTTTATTGATTGTAATGGTGCATGCGGCAAGGTCAATTCAGCATTTGAATTATTTACAGTATTTAACTCATCTTTAACTGATTGTGCTTTTTTTAATTCATAAACCTCGAGTGGCGTAGGAGGAACAACATCCTTTCTTTTCAAATCAATTACAATTTTTGATAAATCAATCGGAATTATAGCCGAAAGTTTTTCAATAATAGGTTCATGCGAATCAAAAGTATCATTGGTACTGTAATAAGCTTCTTGAAAATACCCCATTATGTCTGAAACTTGAAAAGAGCCTATGCGATAGGTTTCGAGTTTTTCGATAAAATGTGTAAAAAACAACTTGTTAATTTTCAAATACTTTGCCTTTTCTTTCAGTTCTTCAATACTAACTCTGATTTTTTCGGGTGAAAAGTAATATGCTCTGAAATAATTATAAGGAGATAAGCTGAGATATATCGTTTCTTCTATTGCATCAGCCAGAATAGTTTCGAAATGATACGGATTAAGCTTTATATGATTTGAAAGTGCATTTGAAAGCTGATTGACAGCCGCAGTAACTTCAGGATGGTTATAATCAAAATATGGGCTGCTTAAGTTTTTGGCGGTTTCTTCTTTCCATTTAAAAAACACAAGTTTTAATATGAAAAAATTTATCTGTTCTACGTTTGAAAATATAAGCACCTCAGCACCAGTAATTTCTGATTTGCCATCTCTAAAAAATTCAGTTGCCATTTTTTTGGCTAGTAATCTGCTATAGTTTTCTAACTCTGGAACGTTAAGTTTGTTTTCCATTTGGGCTTTGTACTATCATTCAATAAATGTAACCAAACTAACGATAACTACATACAATTAAAAATCATATTACATTTAATTGCAATTTTTTTGCCTCTACAAGCAAAAGATCTTTGTCAACTGGCACTGCTCCAACGTGTTCACACACCAATCCACCTGCAAGATTAGCTAGTTCAGCAATAAAACGATCCGAAGTATTACATGCCAAACATAATGATGCTACCGCTATTACAGTATCACCGGCACCTGACACATCTGATATTTCTCTCAAATGAGCGTCAATTTTGAGGGTAATATTTGCATTTTTTATAAAAACACCTTTCTCCGAAAGTGTGATTAAATATTTATCTGCATTGATTATTTGGCTGAGCTTATCAACCGCTTCAGTAAGTGATTCTAAACTTATGATTGGCAAATCAATTTTAAGGCCTTCTTTTAGTTCTTTCAGATTTGGTTTAAAAAGCGTTACATATTCATAGTTTAAAAAATTACGCTTTTTTGGATCAACAGTAACGGGGATATTCAATGATTTGCAGAATTTTACCACTTCCATAATTACCTTTTGGGTAATAATTCCTTTATCATAATCTTCAAAAATCACAACTTTACAATTTGGTAAAAGTTTAAGAATTTTGTCTAACAATTGTTCTTCATCTGTAGAAGAAAGTAATGTATCAATCTCATTATCAATTCGAAGTAAATGTTGCGATCCAGCCAAAACACGCTTTTTTGAAGTAGTTTTTCTGGAATCTGAAATCAAAATTCCTTCTTTGGTCATATTTTTTTGCCCAAGCAAACTTAGGAAATCTTTGCCATCCAAATCATTGCCAATAACTGAACATAAAATAGGATTAGCGCCCATTGCTTGAATATTCAACGCTACGTTAGAGGCTCCTCCTAATCTTAATTCTCTTTTGTTTATTTGAATTACCGGAACCGGTGCCTCCGGTGATATTCGTTCAACCTTTCCCCACTCATACACATCCACCATAACATCCCCAATTATAAGCACATTGATATTATTGAATGATTCAAAAACGGTTTGGAGTGTCATTTTTTTTAAGGCTTGTTTTTTGAAACAAAGGTATGATGCATTTCAATAATTGTTGGCAAAATCAAATCCGATTCGTCATTATTAACAATATAATTTGCAAATTTTAATTTTTCACTATCGGGCATTTGCGAAGCAATTATTTTTTTAATTTCTGATTCAGTTCTAAATGGGTCACGATTTTTTATTCTTTTTAATTTGATATCATTATTTGCTGTAACAAGAATAAGGCTATCAAGCGTTTTGTAAGATCCGGTCTCAATCAATAATGCGGATTCTTTGATAATATATAATGCATCCGCTTGATTCTGAACCCACTTTTGATAATCTTTAAAAACCGCTGGGTGAACAACACCATTATACTTTTGCAACAATGATGGATTTGAAAACACTTCGCGTGCAATTTTATTTCGATTGAGTTTTCCTGACGAATCATACGAATCTTGTCCAAAAAGCGCTTTTGTTAGTTCAATAATACCTTCATCATTTTCTTGAAGCCATTTTGATCGGGAATCTGAATCATACACCGATGCTCCTAAGTGTTGAAATACTTTTGCAATTGTAGACTTACCTGAACCAATACCACCTGTAACTCCTACTTGCAACATTAGCTAATTGAAAAACAACTTGACATGTACACTCTTTGAAGAAATTTTACAGTTTTTGGAAATATTCACCGGCAATATTATGTCAGATTCAAAAACTTCATATGATTTGATTTCAGGAATTGTCAACTTTATTTTATCGGGCAAATTGATTAAAATTGACTTTGGGCCCGTAACTGATACTTCACTGGGTTCTAATATGACATTATTCAGTTTTACTTTTCTTGGCAATATCACAGATTGTGAATCAATATTAACAACAATGTTTTTAGTAATTATTCGCTCGATGTTAAATGAAAGAGAGTCAATAATTACTTCATCTACTTTCAATTGAGTAATGTATTTCTGTGCTACCAATTCCAAATCTTTCTTGTAAATAAATAGTTGGTTGTTTAGTTTATCAGGTGTAATGATTATCGGATTAATATACAATCCGGCATTAATAGCAATAATATTCCATCCATAACCCGTAATTCGGATAGGGATTTTTTTTGTGTTAAGGTCCTGAAGATAAAATTTGTTTTTATTGTATTGAATAGCAATCGGATAATCAACAACTGTTGAGTAGTCGTTACTTAAGGCATTGAAAACCCAAAAAATGGCAGAAATCATTATGCAAATAGAGAAAGTTATAATTTTTGTTCTCTTTCTGCCTTCAAAAAAAAATGGTTTTTTTGTAATTTCTGCCATTATTTACATATCAGGATTTAGCCACAGGTGGCTGACCATAATATTTTTTACTTAATTCATCAGATATTGATGACTTTTCAAACATTACTTTTACGCCTCTGTCAATATCAATAGTAACATTGTCATTAGTAAGTTCCACTATTTTGCCATGAGCCCCTCCAATAGTAACGATTTTATCGCCAACTTTGAGTGATTCTCTGAAAAGTTTTTGTTCTTTTTGTTTTTTCTGCTGTGGACGAAGCATGAAGAAATAAAACACAACCACGATTAAGCCAATAAATATCAAATTGGCATACATACTGGTTGAAGGATTTGATTGAAGTAAAATGGTAATAAACATGAGTTATTAAGGTTTAAAGGTTTATTTTGTTTCGACTTTTGGGGCTTCTACCTCCCCTTTCAATACTATAGTCGAAATATTAGGTAAAGTATTGGCTGTAATCATTATAGTCTTGTTTTGAACACCCGACTTACCGGTGCTATTGAATTGCACTTGAATCACTCCGGTATCACCTTTTTGAACCGCTTCTTTTGGCCATTGAGGCACCGTACAACCACATGATGCCGAGGCATTGGTGATGTACAAAGCGGTATCACCGTCATTCTTGAATTTAAAGGTATGTTTTACAACTTCACCTTGTTTTATTTTGCCAAAGTCGTAAGTGCTTTGTTCAAATAGAATTCGTGCGTACTTGGTACTTACTTCAGCTACAGTTACATCACTACTTTTGTTTGAATCTGAATCGCGCAACGAATTTTGAGAACACGATATGCCAATGCAAAGTACTGAAATGAGAATTATTAACAATTTGAATATTCTAGTCACAGCAATATGATTTATTTGGCAAATTTAAAGGATAAATTATATATAAGTAAGTTAGATTCTAAAAATTACCTTAAGTCGTTACCATTTCAAGTATAGATTCGAAAATATATTTCCCATCGGTATTGCCTAAATCCATATCCACAGCTCTTTCAGGGTGAGGCATCATTCCAAATACATTTCTTTTACTATTGCATATTCCGGCAATGTTGTTCAATGAACCATTAGGGTTTGAAGTGTCATTGATTTCACCATTAGCATCACAATATTTGAATATTACCTGATGATTGTCTTCCAATTGCTTTAAAGTATCATTATCGCAGTAAAATCGCCCATCTCCATGAGCAATCGGGATTTTTAAAGCTTTACCTTTAGGTATTCCTTTTGTAACAATAGTTTTGTCAGAAACCGGAGTAATATATTGATTGTCAGAAATAAATAATCGGCCGGCATTGCGTAACAATGCACCTGGCAAAAGCCCTGCCTCTGTTAATATTTGAAATCCATTACAAATACCCATCAGATAACCACCTTTGTTGGCATGATCGATTACAGAGTTCATAATTGGAGAAAAACGAGCAATGGCTCCGGAACGTAAATAATCGCCATAAGAGAAGCCTCCGGGAAGAAAAATAAAATCACACCCTTGCAAATCGGTGTCTTTGTGCCACAACTTTACTGCTTCATGACCCATAATATCATTCATTGCATATAACAAATCATGATCGCAATTGGAACCGGGAAATACGACTACACCAAATTTCATTTTTTAATATTTTAAATCCACAATTGTTATGTCAACTACTTAAACATCGACAACCTCATTCATCCTAATTCCTTCTCCTTCTGAGAAGTACTTGAGGACTTACATTAATGACATTGCAATGCAATATAAGCATTGAATTAAACCGAATGAAATTGTCTCAAAAAACGAACGTCATTTTCTGAAAACAACCTTAGGTCCTTTATCCCATACTTAAGCATTGTGATACGTTCAATGCCCATTCCAAAAGCGAAACCTGTATATTGTTCGGAATCAATGTTTGATAACTTAAGTACCTCAGGGTCAACCATTCCTGCACCACCTATCTCTACCCATCCGGAATGCTTGCACACATTACATCCGCTACCGCCACATATTTGGCATGATATATCAAGCTCGGCACTTGGTTCGGTGAAAGGAAAAAACGAAGGTCGAAGTCGGATTTTAGTTTCTTTACTGAACATTTCGGTTGCAAAATACAGCAGCGTTTGTTTCAACTCAGCAAAACTCACATTTTCGTTGATATACAATCCTTCCAGTTGATGAAAAAAACAATGGGCTCGTGCTGATATGGCTTCATTTCTGTAAACTCTGCCTGGCATAATACTTCTGATGGGAGGTTTTTGCTTAGCCATCAGTCGCACCTGCACAGTGGATGTATGTGTACGAAGTAAAATATCCGGATTTTTATTCACAAAAAAAGTATCCTGCATTTCGCGGGCTGGATGGTTGTCGGGGAAATTAAGTGCCGTAAAATTGTGAAAATCATCTTCAATTTCTGGTCCTTCCGATAAGTTAAAACCCATTCGTTCAAATATTTCAATCATCCTGTTTTTGATAATCCAAAGCGGATGACGCGTACCTACTTCATTGGGGACTATAGGTAGTGAAAAATCGAAATTAGTATCTGTCTTATTTTCTGTATTTTGTTCTAATATTTCTTTGGCAGTATTATATCTGGCTTCTGCTGCTTGCTTGAGTTCATTGAGCTTAGCTCCCATGAGCTTTTTTTGCTCATTGGCAACATTTTTAAAATCTTCAAAAAGCATTGAAATAGCTCCCTTTTTACTTAATAGTTGCAGCCTGAAAGCTTCCAGTTGCTCCATATTTTCAATGGCTTTGGATTCAATTTCAGCAGATAGTTCTTTTATTTTGTCAATCATGATGCAAATGTATAAAAATTAAACTTTTATCTCGGAAATGGCTTAATTTGCAATATGACAAATATCTAAAAATTTCAAATGAATCTTTTTTTTCGAAAAATAGGAGCAGGTAAGCCTTTAATAATTCTTCATGGTCTTTTTGGCTCGTCTGACAATTGGCTTACCATGGCAAAAATGTTTGCAAATGAATATGAAGTATATTTAATTGATCAGCGTAATCATGGCCAATCACCACATTCGGCCGAACACAACTATGAGTTGATGAGTGCGGATATTATGTCGTTTATATCTGATAATCATTTGGTTAATCCGGTTATAATTGGTCACTCAATGGGCGGTAAAGTTGTGATGAAACTTGCTATTGAACATCCTGAATTATTTGAAAAAGCAATTGTGGTAGATATAGCTCCACGACAGTATCAACCCCATCATCAAGAATATATTGCGGGATTGCAGTCTATTAATTTGAGTACTTTGAACAACAGAAATGAAGCGGATAAACAATTATCAAAATACGTTCAAAACGTTGCTGAAAGACAATTTTTACTCAAAAATTTGTATCGAACGGAAGATGGCTTTTTCCACTGGCGAATGAATTTGAATGTGCTTTCAACTTACATTAGCAATATATATGAAGGTACCAATTTGAATTTAAGATGTGAATTGCCTATTCTTTTCATCAAAGGCGAAAACTCTAATTATATTTCCAAACAAGACGAAGTTGATATTAAAACTATTTTTACAAATAGCATTTTCAAAATTGTGCCAAATGCGGGACATTGGGTACAAGCGGAGCAACCCGTTCATTTCCATGAAGTTGTAAGCGAATTTCTGAAATAACCACGATACTGAAAGAGATATCAGTGTAATATTTGTACCAATATCTGTAATATTCATATAATAATTGCTAATTTTATATTATGAATTTTATCTCCCACTTGCTCATTCTGACATGACAAATAATCATTTTAGAGTTAAGAATTAAGCATAATCAAGTATATTTGTAAATGACAAAAATTAAAATCAGAAATAAAGTTACTGATTTTTTGTATGTATTAGTTGTGCTCAATTTTTCAATAAATCTTGTGCGAGCACAGGAAATTATATGGGCAAACAAAATAGTAAAAAGCACTATTGACTTTGAGTATGAGGGCAATCACTCGGCTCATATTATTGGCATGCCCGTTCTGTATCAAGGGCTTATGAATGGCGACATTGATATGGCCACTGAAGGTTATTTGATGTTTTATGATGAAAGAAACAAAAAAAATAAAATTAAAGTTGGTTTTCAAAAGCCAGTAAAAGCCGAACAAATCATAATGGGTGGTGTATTTAACCAAGGTTCCATTGAAGAAGTAAACATTTTTTATAAAGGCAAAAAAGAGGATGTGTACAAAATGGTACGAGGCTCAATGTCAAAATTCCACAATTTCAATGTATTTTTTGAACCACGTATGGTAGATGCCATTGAGCTGGTAATTGACCATCGAAAAATCAATAATTGGAATATCCTTAGAGGCATAGGACTGCTTACTACCACACGATTAATGGACTTAAAGCCCAATATATTTGCAGAAGATGAGTTTTTCAACAAAGAATTGGTACAACTTGGCGACCCTTCTGATAGTTGTATGGTTTTCTATCCCAGACTCACTCCTGATGAAAAATCGATCTATTATGTAAAAGAATGTTTCAATGTGGACGATCAGGATATCTGGATAGCCGAGCAAGACAAAAACGGCCAATACACAACCACATATAAAGCACCTTATCCACTTAATAATGAGGGTCATAACTTTGTAGCTTCCATTGGTGCCAATGGCAAGTTTTTAGTTTTAGGTAATACGTATAACACGGATGGTAGTCACTCCGGTGACGGAGTATCTATTGCACATAAAGGACCGGATGGAAAGTGGCAAACACCTGTCACAATTACAATTCCCGGTTGGGCCAATTCGCATGAACATTCCAATTACTTTGTAACCTCAAGCGAAGATGTGATGTTAATGGCTTTTGAAGATACCGGATCGGTCGGAAGTGCCGATTTGTATGTATCTCTTCAAAATAAAGTCACTAAACAGTGGAGTATTCCAATTAACTTAGGAAAAACACTAAACACCCCTTTTGTAGAAGATTATCCGTTTCTTTCAGCTGATGGTAAAACATTGTTTTTTGCTTCCAATGGATATTTGGGCTTTGGTGGATTGGATATATATGTAACGAAAAGGCTGGATGACACTTGGAAAAACTGGTCAAAACCCCAAAACTTAGGACCACTTATCAATACAAAATTTGATGAATTTGGACTATATATGACAGCTTCTACCAAACATGCTTTTTATTGTACGTTTAATGAATTTTTGACTACCAGCAGGCCCAAAATAGACATTTACAAAATAAATGTACCTCCTACATTACAATTGGAGCAAAAGGTTAATCTTAAAGCAATGGCTTTTGGAATCAGCGATTTGTTTCCTGTGAAGGCTACTGTTGACATTTTAAACGAGCGTGGTGATTTGTTAAGTTCCATGGTTACAAATCCGGATTCCGGATACTTTGAATACAGCTTTGTGAAAGGCCGAAATTACATCATCAACATACAAGCAGAAGGTCATTATCCGCTTACAGAAGTTATCAGTTATAATGAAAAGGATACTACGAAATATGATAGGAAAAAATTTCAGATTTTACCACTTCCCGATTTTCATAAACCATTTAAAATAAGCGGTAAAATATTTGATGACCAACTTGTTAACAAGATTCAACCGGAAGCAGGTCAAAGGCTGGATAGCTTAAGTTTATTATTGGTTACAAATCCGGACATTGCAATTGGTATTGAAGCATTTTTGAAAATAAATGATGAAAAGCCTATAAAAAAAGTAAAAAACCAAAATCCTCAAGAACAGTTATTCGTCAACAAAATGAAAACCTTAAAATCATATCTTCAATCAAAAGGTGTTCAGTCCAACAGGGTTCACATCAGATTACATGAACTTAATCAAGAAGAATCCAAAATATATGAAGAAGGTTTATTGATTACTTTTTTGGATGCTGATAATTAGAAAATTAATCTTGAAAAATTATATCATTGTTTTATTAATTACACTTTTTAACATACAAATTTCAACGGCCCAAAATAAAAGTGGCGACAAAGAAAAAGTAATCAAAGAATTTGTTGAAAAGGGCAATTATTATCTCAACAATGAGGATTTCTATCTGGCCGAAAAAGAGTTCTACAAAGCTTTAAAACTGCGTCCTTCTGACCCTGATATCAATTATAGTTTTGCTGAAAGTTGCCGATATAATGGTGATTATGAAGATGCCGAAATTAGTTATGAAAACACTGTAAAAGTTGGAGGCAAGAAGTATCCTTATGCTCGATATTGGCTTGCAATGATGGAAAAACTGAATGGCAAATACTACGAATCCTCAAAAAACTTTGAATATTTTTTTAAAAATCACCGTCCGAAAACCAATGATGACAGAGCTTATTTAAAAAGCGCATTTTTGGAACAAAAAGGATGCGAGTTTGCCATGGAACAAATCCGAAAACCAATCAAAGATATCAATCTAAGAGTAATTCCACCTCCGGTCAACTCAAGGAATACGGATTATGCACCATTGATATTTGGGCATGATAGCCTAATTGTAATTACTTCAGCAAGAGCAGATGCTAAAGGCAAAGATTTGAATAACACCACCGGTGAAGCCCGATGTGATAACTTTCGATTTGAAAAACAAAACGACCGATGGGTAAAAATAGAAGGTGATGATAATTTTCATGTGGTAAATTCATCGAAAGACGATGGTGCAGGTGAACTTTCAAAAGACAAATCAAAATATTACTATACCATTTGCGATCCGCAATGTGCAGTATATGTCTCCAAAAAAACAAATGGAAAATTTCAAAAACCTGAAAAATTGAATGAAAACATTAATCCTATGGGCGTTTGGAATGCACAGCCCACCCTGAGTCCTACCATGGATACTATGCTTTTTGTGTCGCAACGTGAGGGTGGCAAAGGAATGCACGATATATGGATGAGTGTGAATATAGATAAAACAGGCAAAAAAGAAGATTGGGATAAACCAACCAATGTAAAAATATTAAATACAGAAGGCATAGAACTTTCGCCTTTTTGGGATGATTCTACTAACCTAATTTACTTCGCTTCAAATGGTCAGATCGGTCTGGGTGGCTTGGATATATTCAAACTCTCAGAAGATCGGAAAAAAGTGGAAAATATGGGATTGCCTTATAATTCATCTCGCGATGATATGTATATGGTAATCGGCAAATCAAGGGGTTATTTGGTTACCAACAGACCTGGGGGCGTTGGGCTTACCGACATACTTATGTTTGACAGAAAACCTGTAGTATATAATTTGACAAAAGTAAAAAGAGGACTTTTTAAGGAAGGGGAAAAAGTAACTGCTTCAGGCAAAATTCAATTTTCAGGATTTAATGAAGCAATCGAAGGAGCGAAAATTTTTTTGAAAGATACCCTCGGAAACGTAATCGGAACTTCTTACTCAGATGCATCGGGCAATTTTATATTTGAAAATATTCCCACAGACAAAGATTTGTTAGTAACGATGGATGAAAGCGATTCCCGAATGGAAATTACTATGTCCTTTTTGGTTGACAATCGGAATATAACTGCCAAAGTTTCAAAAGCAGGTATGAAATTATCTGAATATCAGTCGAATTCTGATTCGGTTATGAAAAAAATATTAGCCAAAACATCTTCAAAAAACATTTTACCTTTTGACAATATAATCCGTGCAGATGCTACCATCGCTTCTGCCGATAACGAAAAAACGGATTCAAAACTTTATCTTAAAGACAAAAACTTAAAGGTGGTGCTTGAAAATATTTACTTCGATTTTAACAGCAAAGAAATAACTCCAGCCTATAAATTGTTACTCGATGATATTTATGACTACTTAATTAAAAACAAAAATATTAAAGTTGAAATTAAGGCATTCACTGATGGATTAGGAGGCGAAACATATAACAAAATATTGGCAGACCAAAGAGCGCAAGAATGTTTGGATTATTTAGTTAACAAAGGACTTGACAAAAAAATACTTAAAAAAGTGCCCATTGGACAATCCAACGCAATTGGAAATAACGATTCGTATATTGGTCGTCAGTTGAACCGTAGAGTAGAATTTTCAGTCAACGGAGCAGATGAAGAATATGTGCCAAAAGCTATGGTATATATAGTTGAACCGCACATGACTATTTCACTCATTGCCAAAAAGTTTTCAATGACTCCTGAAGACCTAATGGCTCTTAACGGGATGACTACTCCTGATTTGAAAGCTTATGCTCCTTTAAGAGTAAAAAATATCGACAATCTTGCCGTAATTGACCCAAATACAATTATGAATATGAAATCAGGTCAAATGGAATTTCAATTTACAGGACAAGATTTTGTACCAATGAGTTCAAGTGCTGTTAATATTCCCGGAATCAAGTAATTAACTTACCAACAATTCTTTTGAAATTAATTTTTGAAAAATTTCCATATCGATGGGTTTCTGCAAATAGTATGAAACTACCGGAAACGAATGTGAACGTTTAATGTCTCCATCAAAAACGGAACTTGTTAATAAATACAAGGTAATTTCCTTTTTAAAGTCTTCTTTAATAATGTTATACGACTCCAAAAACATCCATCCATTCATAAGTGGCATATTCAAGTCCAGGAGAACTAAATCAGGCAATATCTCTGTATTTTTTGCATTCAATTCCAAATATTCTATCGCTTTCAATGGATTCTGAAATGAAGAAATAATCATATTTGGATATACACTTTGAATAAGTTTTTTTGTGATAAAGATTGAATCCTCTTCATCGTCAACTAACAATATATGATTTATATTCTGATTCACACTTTAGATTTTTGGAGTTATACTATATTGAAATTAAAAAGTTTTATTTCTTATAAAAGTTTGTTGAAGAAAGCAGTAATTTAAAGTTTGTTTTTGAACAAATTATTTGATTTAATTTACAATTATTATGGAAAACAAGTTCGTTCACATCGTTAATTTTTGGCTTAAACCCAACCTTTCTCCTTCAGAAATAAATGCCTTTGAGGCTGGCGTTAAATCATTGGAAAAAATAGATTCATTGATATATTATAACTTAGGAAAACCTGCATCAACCGACCGACCCGTTATTGACAGAAGCTATAGTTATTGTTTATTAACCGTTTTCAAAGACTTAGCAGGGCACGATGTATATCAAGAACATCCAATACATTTGGCATTTGTTGATAGTTGCAAAAAATATTGGGATAAGGTTTTGATTTATGATTCTGAAACTGTTTGACAAATATTTCATCTTGTAATTACAAGTTGGTTTTTTGTTTTAATTTTGTTTCCGTATGAAAGATATTGAGAAAGAATTAACATCTATTTTACCAACTTCAAGAATCAAATGCAGGCTCATTGATTTAGTTGCTTATGCTTCCGATGCTGGATTTTATCACTTGATCCCAAAGGCGGTAGTGCAGCCCAACTCTACGGATGAAATCAAATCCTTATTTGACTTTTGTAACAGAAAAAATATTCCATTAACCTTTCGTACAGGAGGCACCAGTTTATCAGGTCAATCGATTACAGATGGTATATTGGTTGATTTGAGCCAATATTGGCGTAAATTGGAAATTCAAAACAATGGAGATTCCATACTTTTTCAGCCTGGGGTAATTGGCTCTGTAGCTAATGCCCATTTAAAAAAATACAAAAGAAAAATAGGTCCAGATCCATCAAGCATTGCTTCAGCCATGATGGGAGGTATACTCTCCAATAACTCCAGTGGCATGTGTTGTGGGGTAACTATGAATGCATATCACACCCTACAATTTATAGAATTTGTTTTACCAAACAGTAAATCATACAACACATCCATAATAGCTGACTATCAACGATTTGAGTCTGAAAACAATGATTTATTTTATGGAATAATTGAACTTAAAAATAAAATAGAAAGTAATGAATTGCTGCTTTCAAAAATCAGAAATAAATACCTGACAAAGAATACAGTAGGTTATGCACTCAATGCATTTATTGATTACAAACATCCCTTAGATATTTTTGCGCATTTACTCATTGGAGCGGAAGGCACTTTGGCTTTTATAGCTGAAGCTTCACTGCATACCGTGCCCGATTATCCATTCAAATCAACCGCTTTTCTATATTTCCCCGATATTTTTTCCGCTTGTGATGCTATTATTCCATTGAAAGAATCAGGAGTAAATGCCTTGGAACTTATGGATTATGCTTCACTTAAATCAATTGAAAATATTAAGGGGGTTCCGGAAATAATAAAATCACTGCCTGTTGGGTCCGCAGCTTTGCTCATTGAATATCAGGAGGAAACCTCACATAAAGTTGCATTAAAAGTGCATGAATTTGAAGCAATTACGACTCAGTTGAAACTTTTAGAAAGGCCTGAATTAACAACAGATCCATACAAACAAGCATTTTATTGGAAGCTCCGCAAAGGTATGTTTCCTTCGGTTGGGGCCGTTCGCAAACAAGGAACTACTGTAATACTGGAAGATATTGCATTTCCGGTAAATGTGCTTGGTAAAGCAATTTATGATTTACAAAAATTGTTTGTGCAATTTGAATATAACAATGCCATTATATTCGGCCATGCCAAAGATGGTAATATACATTTTGTTGTAACACAGGCATTTGATTCAGAATCTGAAATCAAAAGGTATAGTGATTTTCTTAATGAGGTAGTGCATTTGGTGGTTAACAATTATAATGGAACACTTAAGGCAGAACATGGAACCGGAAGAAATATGGCTCCTTTTGTGGAAACAGAATGGGGCAAAGAAGCTTATGAAATTATGGTTCAATTAAAAAAAATGGTTGATCCGGGAAATATTTTGAATCCGAATGTGATAATTAGTGAAGACGAAAAAATACACCTTAAAAATCTGAAACACTTACCGGTAGTTGAATCAGAGGTGGACAAATGTATTGAATGCGGTTATTGTGAACAAAAATGTCCGAGTCGTGATTTAACATTAACACCTCGAAGAAGAATTGTGGTAAGAAGGGCTTTGGCTGATTTGAAAGCTACGAATAAAAATGATGATTATAAAGTTTTGTTAGACCAATACCAATATGATGGATTGGACACTTGTGCTGTAGATGGAATGTGCGCAACTGACTGCCCAGTGGACATCAACACTGGTGACTTGGTAAAAAGACTAAGAAGTGAAAATCACTCAAATTCAGCCAATTGGATAGCACTGGTACTTTCCAAAAATTTCTTAATAGTAGAAAAAATCGTCCAATTTGCAGTTGGATTTGGATATATTCTAAATCAAATTTTGGGCAAAAATTTCATGATTATTTTAACTAAATCTATTAAAAATCTAATCCCAACTTTCCCTCTTTGGAGCAACCAAATTATTCCTACAAAAAAAATACAGTCTCATACCAACAATTCTCAAAATCAAAAAATAATATATTTTCCTACATGTATCAACAGGGTAATGGGTGGAAGTGAAAATGGAAAGAAAAACATAATTGAAACGCTAATAAGTGTTTCTGCAAAAGCAAAGGTTGATTTATTTATACCCAAAAATATATCCGGAAATTGTTGCGGGCAGCCATTTTCGTCTAAAGGATTTAAGACTGCTTATATTCAAAGTGCCAATGAATTTGTGGCTCAAGCTTGGAAGTGGTCACAAGAAGGAAGTTTTCCTGTAATGGTGGATATCTCATCTTGTACACATACCATAAAACATTCATATTCCGTACTTTCTGATGAAAATAAAATGAAATTCAACAAGTTGAAAATTATGGATTCAGTTGATTATTTGCATGAATACATTATTCCAAATATTCAAATTAAATCAAAAAAGGAAAATATTGCTTTGCATCCGGTGTGTTCGCTCCACAAGTTGGGGAACTATAACCAATTTGTGACCATTGCAAATAATTTGGCAAAAGAAGTAACCATTCCAATCAATGGAGGCTGTTGTGGCATGGCAGGCGATAGAGGATTTTTGTTTCCCGAACTTACGCATTCTGCAATCAAAATGGAGGCAAACGATCTTCAAAATACACCTTATGAAGGATATTATTCTTCTTCCAAAACATGTGAAATGAGTCTCTCAGATATTGTTGGAAAAAATTATGAATCTATCGCATATTTAATTGATGAATTAACATAAATTTTATATTTGAAGACTTAATATTACACTTCAAATAATTAGTTTCGCACTCCAAAATCAACCTAATGTATCATCAATCGTAAACCACCTGAACTATTATGAAATTTAATCTTCAATTGAAGATTGCCATTGGTTCAGTGTTGATGATCATTACTCTGGCAATTCTCTCTTATCAATATTATCGAACTTTAGAACAGCTCATTGTATCCCACTTAAGGTCAGAGAGTTCGCTCCGAATTTCCAAAAATCTGGAGGCAATGCATTTGTTACTTAAGGATAGTGAAACAGCCCACCGCGACTATTTGATTACAGGAAAGGAAAATTACCTTAACCCTTATTATCATACGATATTTCAATTAGAAAATTTAATAAAAAATTTTGAAAAAACGATTCATGCCGATTCAGTAGAAATAGCCCAAGCAAATATGTTTGACAAAGTAAAACCTTTGCTAAATCAAAGAATAAATGAGCAAAGACGTGCAATAATGTTAAAACGTAAAAATGAAGTTAATATATTACTAGATAGCATTGACTCTGATTTGAAACGCGAAGAGCTCAACCAAATATCTGATATTATTAAGAAGATGGAATTGGACGAAGAGCGTCACTTACAACAACTTACAGTTGAAGAAGCAGAATTTTCCAAATATTTGATAAAACTGGTGCCCATACTTACTATTATTTTTAGTCTACTTATTATCGGTGGTGCAATTGTTTTGATATTGGATGTATCCGAACGACAAAAACTACAATTAGATTTGGCACTTACTAATCATAAACTAAGAGCGAGCATTGATGCACTTGATGCTTCAAACAAAGAGTTGGTATCGATTAACAATAGTTTAGAATCATTTTCTTCAACAGTTTCACACGATTTGCGTTCACCTGCCAATCAACAAGCGGCACTGATTGAATTACTTTTGTTAAAAGAAGGCCCTAAAATAAGCGAAGAGGGTAAGGTATATTTACAAAAAATAAAAATCTCTGCTTCTCGAATGAAACAGCTTATTTCTGACTTATTGCAGTTCAGCAGATTGGGAAAAAAAGAAATAACTACCACAGAAGTTGATCTGAATGAAATTGTAAAAGAAATTGTTGATCATCACAAAGCACAGAATTCAAAATTGTACAAAGTAACAGTTTCGCCTTTGCCCATAGTTAAGGCAGACAAGGGATTGATTAATCAAGTTTGGGAAAATTTAATTTCAAATGCATTTAAATATTCATCAAAAGTTCCAACCCCCGAAATCATTATCAATTACGAAAGTCAAAAGAATGAATTTGTATTTGGAATTAAAGACAATGGAGATGGATTTGATATGTCTAAAGCAACCAATCTATTTAAAGTATTCAATAGAATGCATCGTTCCGATGAATTCGAGGGAACCGGTGTGGGATTATCAATTGTTCAAAAAATTGTGGAAAAGCATGGAGGCAAAATATGGGCACAATCTGAACCTAAAAAAGGAGCCAGATTTTATTTTACATTGCCAAAAGGTTAAGAAATGCATATTTTTTATTTTTTTTTGAGAATCAAAAACTAAGTTTACGAATTAATTGTTATTAAAGCAATATTAACAAATCTTAACCATTCATATATTATGTCATTAGTAGGAAAAAAAGCACCAAATTTTAAAGCAACTGCATTAGTTAACGGATACGAAATGGTCGAAAACTTCTCCTTAGAGCAGTATTTGGGAAAAAAATATGTATGTTTTTTCTTTTACCCAAAGGATTTTACGTTTGTATGCCCTACCGAAATTCATGCCTTTCAAAAATTAAGTTCGGAATTTGAAAAAAGAAATTGCGCTATTGTTGGCTGTTCCACTGATACCGAAAACTCACATTTGGCATGGCTCACACAACCTAAAAATAAAGGTGGAATTGAAGGAGTTAAATATCCATTAGTTGCTGATACTTCCAAAACCATTGCCACTAATTATGGTGTGTTAGGTGGAAATTATGCTTATGATGATGAAGGAAATATGATTTTTGAAGGGGCACCTATAGCATTCAGGGGGACCTTTTTAATAAACAAAGAAGGAATCGTAATGCATGAAACCATCAACTATTTCCCTATTGGAAGAAACGTAGATGAAACTATTCGTACTTTAGATGCTATAATTCATCACGACAAGTTTGGCGAAGTTTGCCCTGCTAATTGGGAAGAAGGTGGAGAAGCCATGAAAGAAACGGTTTCAAGCGTATCGGAATATTTGGCAAAACATTAAAATTTGAGATTTAATTATAAATAAAAAAAGTCTCGTTTCTCAACGAGACTTTTTTTATTTAATCATTATTTGAAATTACTTAGCTGATTTATACAATTCAGCAACTTTAGTCCAATTTACAACATTCCAAAAAGCTGCAATGTAATCCGGACGTTTGTTTTGATATTTTAAATAATAGGCATGTTCCCAAACATCCAATCCCAAAATAGGAGTACCTTTAACTTCTGCAATGTCCATAATTGGGTTATCTTGATTTGGAGTGGATGTTATGGCAAGTTCACCATTTGCCACTATGAGCCAGGCCCATCCTGAACCAAAACGACCTACACCTGCTTTTGCAAATTCTTCTTTAAAAGAATCAAAGCTGCCAAATTTTTTGTCAATAGCTGTAGCTAAATCTCCGGTTGGTTTACCTCCGGCATTAGGTGCCATTATTGTCCAAAAAAATGAATGGTTATAATGACCACCACCATTGTTACGCACAGGTGCAGGATACTTGCTGATATTTTTGCAAATGTCTTCAATCGAGAGGTTTTCTTCAGGTTTTCCGGCAACGGCATTGTTCAAATTTGTAACATAAGCATTGTGATGGCGACCGTGGTGGATTTCCATTGTCATTTTGTCGATATGGGGTTCCAATGCATCTACAGCATATGGTAACGAAGGGAGTGTAAAAGCCATAATTATTTGTTTTTGGTTTTAAGTTTAATACTAGTTAATAACACAACAAAGTTATTTTTAATTCATTACAAATTTCACAAAAATAAAAACTAACTGTCAATGAATATACTGAAAAATATATTACTTGATTTTAAGTTTTTCTAAAATATACTTTTCTACTCCTTCGTGTACTAGGTATTTTATAGATTTATTGTATTTGATATTTTCTCGAATGTAAGTTGAAGAAATGTCCAACAAGGGGCAATTAAATATATGTACCCTGGGATGTATTTTAAGCTGGGTGTTAGGAGTATAAGGGCGAGGATAAACCAATACTTCAAAATTTTCAAATATTTCGTTATAATCTTTCCACTGATCAAATTTTACAAGATTATCTTCTCCTATAACCAAATAAAAAATATGCTCAGGGTATGTATTTTTCATATACATGAGTGTGTCAATTGAATAATTTGGTTTTGGAAGATTAAACTCAATGTCGCTGCTTTTCAACCTGGGGTTATTGGCAATGGCGAGGTTTACCATTTTAAGCCTTTCATTTTCATCAAGCAACTCTTTTTTGTTTTTGAAAGGATTTAGAGGAGTTACAACCAACCATACTTCGTCAAGATTTGCCAAATCAACCATGGTGTTGGCGATTATTAAATGCCCAATATGAATAGGATTAAATGAGCCAAATAGGAGTCCTATTTTCATTTGATATTTAAAAATTCATTAACTAATAGTTCCGCATCTGAAAATACTTGTTCTAATTCAATATTGTGAAGCACTTTGTCAAAACTATTAACAAATCCAATTTCAAATCGAGCTTTTTCAAGCCGTTGACGAAGTTTATCTTCCGTTTCAGTTCCTCTGTTTCGAAGTCGTTTTTCCAACATATCCAAAGAAGGTGTTTTCACAAAAACTGACAATGCTTTGGGTCCAAAATATTTTTTAATATTCAAACCTCCTTTTACATCTACATCAAAAATAACATGTTTGCCTTGCCCCCAAATTCGTTCAATTTCAGACTTAAGTGTGCCATAATAATTATCTGTATAAACCTCCTCCCATTCCACAAATTCATTATTTTGAATTCTGTTTTTGAATTCTTCCAGTGACAAAAAATAATAATCCTTTGCATGTTGCTCATTTGGTCGTTTTGGGCGAGAGCATGCCGAAATTGAAAAATCAAGTTGAGGAAATTTTTCAAGCAAATGCTTGACTATGGTAGTTTTACCTGATCCTGATGGTGCGGAGAATATGATAGCTTTGCCTTCCAATCAATTGTATAATTATATCGCAAGTTAAAGGTATCATACGATATTCTGAATTATTAGGTCTATAAAACTTCTTTTTTGCAACACTATGTTAAAATGGAAGTTTGCTTAAGACTTTATTTTAAAGAAAACAAAAGCAAATATTAGATTACACAAATTAAACACTAACTAAATTTTTAAAAGAAAAAATCGTCTTTTTTGATTTAAAATTTATGTCTTATTACCATTTTTCAATAACTCTAGCAGCTTTTAAGGGTTTTGTCGGTTATCCCAAAATGCAGTTATTATTATTGATTTTTCAAAAACTTTATAAAATATACTAAAGTTGCCCATTGCTGTTTCTCTCGTTTCAGAGTGATTTGTTAATTTTCCTGAATATGGATTTTCAGATATTAAAAGCGTTTTCTTTTTTGAAAGTTTAATTAACTTTTGAGCGTAATTAGTTGAACCATTTCTAAGTGTCCAATATTTTAAAATTTCACGCCTTTATTTTAAAGCCGTTTCGGTCCATATTATAGACTTTTTAGCCATTCCAAATCCTTTTTATCAAGGTCTTCTTGAGAAATAAGCTTATTTTGTTTTATGTCATCATCACTCATATTCAGCATAAGTATTTGTGCTTCAGAGAGTTTTACTATGTCTTCGCCTACCGTGCTTTTGTCCACTAATTGATAAAGGGCAGTCAAATATTCTTTGTTTGAAATAGTAAGCAATTTGTCAATGATACTGTTTCTAATATTATCTGTTATAGTCATACAACTACTTTAGTTTAACAAAGATTATATTTTTTGCCGTTTTATCCAAAAAATGACAAAAACCAAAACGATTTAAAAATTTGGGGTCTATAAAACTTCTTTTTTGCAACATTCCCTTACTTTTTCGATAAAATCTTCTGTGAGTTCAGGGGTGTTCAGTTTGGATTTGATATTTTCTTTAATGCAATCATGTATTTGCAAATATTCAGAGCAGGGTTTACAATTTTTGGTACCCGCCAAAAAATAAGCATCCTTGTTTCTACATGCCATATTGTCAAGATACAATTGGACGAACCTTATGCATGCCCCATCTTTTTTGCAAGAGCGACTGCATGCATTGTGAAATTCTTCTAGTATTTGCTCACAAGTGAGCTCTTGTTCTGATTTAGTATTCATCTGAATATCCTAATGACTTGGCGTATGTTTTTATCTTTTCTTTAAGTGCATTTCGTGCTCTATGTAACCTTGAACGTACAGTACCTATAGGAATGTTCAATATTTCAGCAATTTCTTCATATTTAAAATCCTCAAGGTCGCAAAGTATGATAATTTCTCTGAACTCTTCTTGCAATGCATTGAATGCCAATGTCATTTCATCGCCCATCATATTATCAATCACATCCACTTTCAGATTATTATCAGGAGCAACTGAAGCATTTTCGGAATTGTAATATTCTTCAATTTCCTGATAATCGTATTTTGGAGGTTCTTTGCTTTTTTTCCTGTAATCGTTAATAAAGGTGTTCTTCAGAATTCTAAACAACCATGCCTTAGCGTTAGTTCCTTTTTGAAAAGAATCGTAAAAACGAAAAGCCTTGATATAGGAATCTTGCACCAAGTCTTTAGCAGCATCCTGATCCAAAGTAAGCCTAAATGCAAAGTTATAGGCTTGCCTTGCAAGAGGCATAAAATCCTTTTCAAAATCCGTATTCAGTACTTTACTAGTTACCATTAAATTTTGGTTTTCTTTTTTCAAAAAAGGCCTGTGTTCCTTCCTTAAAATCTTCGGTGCTTATACATGCTGCAAAGGAATTGGCCTCTGTTTGATAACCATTTTCTTCTTTGTGGAATGCTGCATTAACACTTTCAATAATCAAGCCAACTGCTACAGGTGGTTTTTCTGACACTTTTTTCATCATTTCCATACACATTGGCATTAAGCGGTCTGACGAGGTGACATAATTTACCAAACCTATTCGTTCAGCTTCTTTTGCATCAATCATGTCACCGGTTATTATTAATTCCAGGGCTTTACCTTTTCCAACCAGCAAAGGGAGTCTTTGTGTGGCCCCATAACCGGGTATTATACCCAAATTAATTTCCGGTTGGCCGAATTTAGCATTATCCGAAGCAATTCTAATATGACATGCCATTGCCAATTCGCAACCACCTCCAAGTGCATAGCCATTAACAGCTGCAATAATTAATTTGGGGCAATTTTCAATTTCATCAAATATTTCCTGACCATTTTCAGCGGCTTTGCGTCCATTCATTTCGCCTAATTTTGCAATTTCTGATATGTCGGCCCCTGCCACAAATGCTTTTTCGCCTTCACCGGTAATAATTGCACCTATCGCTTCTTTTTCGTCATACAAATACTTTATAGCTTGATGTAGTTCTTTTAAAGTATCAAAATTTAATGCGTTGAGTTTATCAGGTCGGTTTATGGTAATCACCATAACACCATCAATAATGCTTACTTTAATATTTGAAAATTCCATGACTGTTCAGTTTAGGATTTATCCTTTTGGGCAACGAATTGTAAACATAAAAAATATTGTAATCAAAAAATGCTATTTATATAAATATCGTAAAAATCAATAATGTCAAGGAATATTAAGATTAATCCCCATCTCCACTTGAATATGTAATGCTAATTCCAAGTTTTGAGGACATTTCACTTTTTACAAAACGTGTCAATTTAAGAAGTTCTGTATGCAATTCATTTAAATTTGGATCATTTGATATAACATTATCTTTCATTTTGAGTCCGTTATATTTTGTAATAATGGCATTAATGTTTTTAAAAGAATTTTCAATTTCAGTGTGAGTCTCGCTTCCCGTTGATACTGCTTTTAAAAAATCGTCAAGTCCCACTCCATTTACATTATCAGGTCCTATACCGTAATATAAGTTCTGAAATGAAATCATATTTTGTTTTAATAAATCAAATGAATATCCACTGTAATATGCTTCAAGCAACTCAGGTTGCACAGTCGTTTGTCCTGCTCTTTTGCCTAAAGGCAAAGCCAATCTATAATTTTTACTTATTTCAAATGAATGTATCCATTCGTTATACAAGCTTGACACAGATGAAGCTGCATCTGTGCCATTTCTTTCTAAAAAAGTAGATTTATAAATTTGCCAATCTGATAATACTTTGTCAGTTTTAGTTTTCAAGTCCGCAATTATGCTTTTTAAATATTTTATACGAGAAGTATTCGTTTTCAAATTATTAAATGCAATAGAATCTACTCCGTTTAAGTCAAACAACAAATAATCAATAGCCGGGAATCCACGTGTATCTCTATTAAAATTTGCTGTGCTGAAATTAGAACTGCTGATATTTGACTCAATTAAGGATGTATTTGCAGGAAAAGTATTTAAGTTTTCAGATAATCCGATACCGTTTGCATCCAATCCTGGTCCAAAATTATAAGCATCACAATTGGCATATTGCAATGCAGCATTTTTGTAAGTTGATTGCAATAATTTGAAATTTGAAAAGTTAATTGAAGTTTCAAACTGAACTACAGAAGTATTTAGTGAATCAACTTTGGTTTTAAGTAACTGCAGATTGGGCAAAATTATGCCTTCGGCATATCTTAATAGTAAAGGGTCACGGTTAAAGCCGATTTGATTTTGAATCGATTTTTTATCATCATTACAACCAACAATCATAAATATTACAAAGGAAAATATTGATAATGCCTTAATTTTTGCCATATTTTTGATGAAAAACCTACTTAGAATTCTTTTAAAAAATAACAGCTCAAATATAGGAAGTGCTGGTTCTATTTGCAAAATATTATTTAGAAATATTCTAAATAATTAATATTATAAAACGCTTCAATAATGATACATTTTTCATAAATCAATCAAAATCATAATTTGTAATCCATTATGCATAACTTTGCACAATGTCAAATGTAGTAGCAATTGTAGGACGTCCCAATGTTGGTAAGTCCACTTTTTTTAATCGGTTAGTAGGTCAGCGTAAAGCAATTATGGACAACTTGTCGGGGGTGACCCGCGACCGTCATTATGGTTTTGCCGAATGGTGTGGCAAATATTTTACTGTAATTGATACCGGAGGTTACGTACATGGCAGCGATGATATTTTTGAATCAGAAATTCGTAAACAAGTGAAACTTGCTACAGATGAAGCAGATGTCATATTATTTATGGTAGATGTGGATGAAGGGGTAACAGATTTGGACAAGGACTTTGCTAATTTTATTCGCCAAACGAAAAAGCCAATTTTAATTGTTGCAAATAAGGCAGATACGCCATTGAAATTCAATCTGACAGGAGAATTTTATGGATTGGGAATCAGTGATGAAATATTTCCGGTTTCTTCACAAACGGGATCGGGTACAGGCGAATTATTGGACAGAGTTTTGACTTTTTTTAAAGTTGATGCTCCTGAAGATCCAAATGCCGGATTGCCCAGAATATCAATATTGGGTCGACCAAACGTTGGCAAATCATCCCTTTTAAATGTGCTTTTGGGAGTTGATAGAAGCATTGTTACAGATATTGCCGGTACTACACGCGATTCCATTGACACTATTTATGATGCATTTGGCAAAAAATTTGTACTTACTGACACTGCAGGAATTCGCAAAAAAAGTGCTGTAAAAGAAGATATAGAGTTTTATTCGGTAATGCGCTCCATTCAAGCAATCGAAAATTCGGACGTTTGTATATGCATGTTGGACGCAGAACGAGGTATAGAATCGCAGGATGTTAATATCATTTCCCTTGCCGTTAAAAACAAAAAAGGTGTGGTAATTGCAGTTAACAAATGGGATTTGATTAAGGATAAAGATTCAAAATTGACCAAAAAATGGGAGGAAAACATATATGACAAACTTGCTCCTATGGATTATATACCAATTATATTCACTTCGGTAGTTGACAAACAACGAATTCATAAAATTCTGGAAGTAGCTTTAGAAATATATGAAACAAAAACTCAAAAAATTTCTACTTCAAAACTCAACGATATATTACTTAAAGAAATTGAAAATTATCCGCCTCCTGCCCTTAACGGACAATACGTGAAAGTGAAATACATTACCCAATTACCTATAAAAAATCCAACTTTTGCATTTTTTTGCAACAAACCAAAGTACATCAAAGAATCGTATCAAAGATTTCTGGAAAATAAAATTAGAAAATATTTTGGCTTTCAGGGAGTTCCCCTTACACTTGTATTCCGCGAAAAATAGAAATTTTTTTGTAGAATTAATTATATTCTGTTACTTTGTCCCTTAGTGTAATTTATCGTTAAACAATTAAACAATTTCAACCATGAAAAAAGTATTTGCGTTGTTCGCAATTGCAGGTGTTATGTCACTTGCTTCTTGCAAAAAAGCTGAAACAGCTACTGAAACTCCAGCTGCTACAGAAACTCCAGCTGTTGACACTACTGCTACTGTAGCTGTTGAT
>JANRJY010000019.1:0-3106 GCA_033763735.1 Bacteroidota bacterium
ATAAAAGAGTAAGAGCAGGTCTTAAAATTAAAGGAATAGACATTCCTGATGAAACAGATTTTGTTGGAGGATTGCACGATACCACATTGGACGAGGTTACTTTTTTTGATGAATTTTTATTGAGTTTCGATAAAACCAGAATGCACAATGAAAATGTAATTGCTTTTGAAAAAGCCTGCTCAACTAATGCCAAAGAACGTGCCCGAAGGTTTGAAAATATAGAATTGCGAAAAAATGCAAAAGAAGTACATAACAAAGTGAAATTAAGAGCATTCTCTTTGTTTCAGCCCCGGCCGGAATGGGATCATGCCAACAATGCCATGTGTATAGTAGGAAGGAGAATTATGACGAAAAACTTATTTTTTGACCGAAGGACTTTTTTGAATTCTTATGACTATAAATTAGACCCTACCGGAGAATATCTTTTTGATATTTTAAGAGCAGTAGCTCCGGTTTGTGGAGGTATTAACTTAGAATACTTTTTTTCCAAACTTGATAATCAAAGATTTGGGTCAGGTAGCAAATTGCCTCACAACGTAGTTGGATTGTTTGGTGTAGCCAATGGTGCAGATGGTGATTTAAGACCCGGACTTGCAAGTCAAATGATAGAAATACATGATGCTGTACGCTTGTTGCTCATTGTAGAACAATTTCCGGATTTGCTTTTATCAACCATCAAAAAATCGGAAGCTGTGGAACAATGGTTTTTAAACAACTGGATTAACTTAATTGCCATTAATCCGGAAACCAGACAAGAATATTATTATATAAACGGAATTTTTACGGAATACAATCCTATATCACAGCATCAATCTTATGCAAAAGATATGGAAAAGGTAATTGAAAGTAATAAAGGGAATATTCCTGTCCATATTTATTCCGAATCATGAGCATATTTGTTTCCATATTAATACTCATTCCGTTATTCGGTTTTTTTGTCAATATATTTTTACCTTCAAAAAAAGAAAGAATCGTATCCGGTGCGGCATTTCTTTTGGTGGGTTTTCATTTCATTGTAATCCAAGTGTTTTTAGTTACTTGGGGCATTATGGGATTTCCACTACTGAGTATCAAGGAATTTGATATTTATAGTAGTGGTGACTATAGTTTTTTTATTGATTTATACTTTGATGAAGTAACTGCAGTTTACCTTTTTGTTGGCTCTTTTTTAACTTTTCTGGTTGCTATCTATAGCCGTGAATATTTGCATAAAGAGTCTGGTTTTAAGCGATTTTATAACACCATTATGTTTTTTTACTTGGGTTACAATCTGGTAATCATGGCCGGAAACTTTGAAACCATGTTTATTGGTTGGGAAATATTGGGTATTTCGTCTTTTCTTTTAATAGCATTTTACAGAAATAGATATATTCCTGTAAAAAATGCATTTAAAGTATTTTCAGTGTACCGAATTGGTGATGCTGCTTTACTGTTGGCCATGTGGATGAGTCACCATTTATGGCACGAAAATATTACTTTCGAAAAATTACACAATTATGAATTGGTTCATCACCATTTGCAATCACATAGTATAATTGGCGTGTTAATATCGCTAATGATTTTAATTGCAGCCGCAGTGAAATCTGCTCAATTACCGTTTTCATCATGGCTGCCGAGAGCCATGGAAGGACCTACACCTTCAAGTGCCATATTTTACGGTTCTCTATCGGTGCATATTGGGGTATTTGTTTTGTTGCGAACACACCCATTTTGGGAACAACAACTTTCCATAAAAATTCTTATTGGACTATGCGGAATATTTACTGCTATAGTTGCCAATGGTATAGCTCGTGTGCAATCGACCGTAAAAAGCCAAATTGCTTATGCATCCATTTCGCAAATTGGACTCATATTTGTTGAAGTAGCATTGGGTTTGGATTATTTGGCTCTTTTTCACTTTGCCGGAAATGCTTTTTTGAGAACATATCAATTGCTTGTGTCACCATCGGTGGTTAGTTACTTAATCCGCGAACAATTTTATAACTACACACCTCGCGAAGATACTATTGAAGATTCATTGCCTAAGAGGATAGAATATACTTTGTACTTATTCTGCTTGAAAGAAGGTTATTTGGACCAGTTTATGTTCAAGTTTTTGTGGAGCCCGTTAAAAAAAATGGGGTCCTTTTTGAAAGTAATTCATCCGGGACTAATTATTAACTTCTTTGGCATATTACTAGTATTTACAATTTTCATTGCCGATTATTTTACTGCAAATATTCGCTCATATTTTCCATTAACTCTTGGCATATTTGCATTCCTGTTTTTAGTCAAAGCCTTGTCGGAGCGAGGGAATCCGATATACGCATGGATGCTGGTAATACTCAGCCATTTTTATACCGTATATGGTATCACTTTTAACGATACTATTACTCAAGACCAAACCATAATATACTTAAGTGGCGTCATTGGAGCCGGAGTAGCAGGTTATGTATGCTTACGATGGTTCAAAAGAAAAGAACCAAAGCTTGATTTGAACAGTTTTCAAGGTCATGTTTACGAATATCGATATACGGCATTGTTTTTCTTGTTATGTTGCCTAGGATTGGTAGGGTTTCCAATTTCACCTACATTTATAGGTATTGATTTGATATTCAGTCACATAAAAGAAGAACAAGTGCTTTTGACAATAGTTGTTGCATTGAATTATCTTTTAACAGGACTTTGTATAATTAGAATATATGCACGCGTTTTCTTAGGACCTCATATAAAAATGTATCATGAGGTAGCATACCGCTCTTCTTAATTCTACTACCAGAAAGTGTAGTAGAATATAATTAGTAAGGCAATGATAATAATAGCACCTACATTAAACACCGTGCTTGTTTTGAATAAGTCTTTACTAAAGTGAATAGCTTTTCCGTCTTCTTCTTTTGAACCTCCATATATCATAATTGCAGATAATGCTGCAAAGCTTATTCCCATTCTGAACAGAAAAGGCAGATTTATCAAACTCATTGATTTATCTCCAAAGAAATAGAACAAAATCAGAGACACCGGTAAGGTTGCAATTGCCACCCAAAGCGCGCCTTTAGCTGAGGCTTTTTTCCAGAACAATCCAAATAAGAAAATCACAAATATACCTGGACTAAAAAAGCCTGTAAAC
>JANRJY010000026.1:0-176298 GCA_033763735.1 Bacteroidota bacterium
GTCAAACCTTTTTTATTCACCGTAAATGAACTATTTATAGTGACAATGCTATAATTATTCAATACTGTACCAGTAAGTACTGGAACAACTGAATAATTGCCTGCATCAGGAATTGTAGGTGTTATAGGAACAGTATAAGTATTGTAATCCATAAATAGTGAATCATTAAATAAAGCACCAATTAAGTGACGTTTAAAATTAGGTTTAGTTTGTCCAAATTCATTTACAACTGATTCTGAGGTAACTGTTAAAGGTGCCTGAGTGATTGTTAGTGTTCCTGCACTAGTAGTAATGATATATTTACCTACATCAGGTCCTGTCAATTGCAAAGTAATTGGATAAGTACCCACAGGGCTATTTTGAGTAGCGGTGGTAGAATAAATCGGTGACACATCATCAGGTGCAACCAATCCAGTTACAATGCCTGTCAAAACTGGATTTGGATCACCATAAGTACGCGTAAAGCTATTGGCTTGAACAGATAACTGACCAGGTGCTGCACCAATGGTTAATTTACCTGCAAAAGTTGTTAAAGTATAATTGGCTAGCGCACTTCCTGAAGGAATTGGCGAAAGTACATAATCCCCTACAGGACTGGTATTATCCGCTCCTTGATCGTCAATAGTTACATTAATTGTCTCTCCATTTTTCAATCCAAATATTTGCGCACTATATGCGGGATCAGGTTGACCTTGCGTTTTGCTAAAGTTGGCAGCAACTATGGTTAATCCTGCCGGATTGACGGTTAAAGTTCCAGCTATAGTTATTGGGAAATATCGATTAAAATCTATTCCTCCACCGTAAATTGGCACAATCGAATACGTCCCTACAGGGAGGTCCGTGCTCAAATTACTTGACAACTGATTATTATAATTAATAGCACTTGCTACGGAAGTAGGAACACCAGACACCACATATGCTTTCAAATAATTTGGATTTGCATTGCCATATTCTTTCGTAAAGTTTGTGGCAGTAATTGTTACTCCAATCAACCTTTTTACTATTCCTGTTGACATTAATAAAGAATAATTTCGTAATGCCGATCCACGAGCTTCTGGAACTACAACATAAGGATTTGTATAATTGGCTTTTAACGTATCGGTACCATCATCGTAATCATAGGTTATATATATGCTATCACCAGGTACAACACCCGATACACCATTTATCGTTAAAGCAGAACTAATAATTCCAGTTAATGTAGGAGCCGGTTGCCCATCCAACCATACTTTATCTTGAGCTGTAACACGTAATCGAAGAGGGTCGATGTTCATTTGAGCACCACCGATTGTGGTTAGATTGTACTTATATCGATTTGTGATATTTACACTTGAAGGATTGATCACTAAGTTTGCTGTTCCAACACCTGAATTGGTTACTGCATTGGTGCTGAAGCTGGTTGTTAAAGTTTCTGTAACACCATTTATGGTTACAATATTCACTCCTGAAAGTGAAACTCCAGAAACCGAGACGCCATCTACAAAATACAAGCCTTGTAAAACAGGGATAGGCAACCCGTATTGTTTGCTGATACTTCTACCAGCAATTGCAATTCCTGTAAGAGAGCGGATTTGAAGGGTGGCTGGTTGTGGATTTAAAATGTAATTACTTAATGCAGAACCACTTGCAGAAACACTTATTGGGTATGAACCAAGAATTGCTGAAGTAGCAGTAGTTACTCCAAATCTTGAAATATTAGCATTATCCCATGGCGCAATTCCACTCACCGTTACGCGCAATTGAGAAGGAATATTTGAATATTGGTAAATTATAGTATCTATTGCTCCTACAAACAATGGTGACTTGTCAACTGTCAACGAAAGACCTATTGTAGAAGTACAAGCGCCATTGGTAATCTTTACATTAAAGCTCGATAAACCAACAACAGAGGCAGTACCAGAAATAAGTCCATTGGACCCATCAAATGAAAGTCCTTGAGGTACAGAACCGCTCATCAATTGATAAGTTTGGCCTGCCAAAGTGCTTATAAAAATACTTTGCGTTGATCCATAAATAATATTGGATGGGATTGATAAAATTTCATATGAAGGTACCAGTCCTACTGATTTTGTTGCAACTGCAGAGCATCCTGTCAAAGTATTTGTACCTGTTACTGAAAAAGTTGAAGGAATGGATATGGGATAATTAATTGTAGATGTTACACTTCCAATGTTCCATAAATATGTATCACCACCAATTGCCGTTAAAGCTGCACCTACACCCGGGCAAGCTTGATTATTACCTAAAATTTGGATATTTGGAGCTGCGTTTACAATAATATTTTTCTGATTGGTATTGCTACAACCATTAACATCAGTTCCGGTAACTGTATATAAACCAGAAACCGTTGGATATGAAGCTACCCCATTAATGACCCCTCCCGTCCATAAGTATGAGACACCTCCCGATCCGGAGAAGGTCGCTGACTGACCTTGACAAATCGTAGAGGGAGATACATTGGCACCAATATTTGGCAATGAATTAACTGTAATATTTACGAATCCTACACCTTGACAGCCTGAGCCAATACTACCTGTAACCGAATATAATCCAGAAACGGAAGGGTTAAATCCTATTCCATCCGTAACGCCACCAGACCAACTGTAGGTAACGGCACCATTACCAACGAGCGTGGTTGATTGACCAATGCAAATAGGATTTTGTAAAGCCACGCCAGTTACAGTTGGATTTGACACAACTGTAGTTGTAAAGATTTGATTTGAAGAGCAACCAAAACTATTAGTTCCTATTACTGTCAATGTATTGGTTGTAACCGGGCTATAATTAATAATTGAGGTCGTGCTACTATTGGACCATACATATGAACTTGCCCCTGTGGCAGTTACAGAAGCTGATTGACCAATACAAATCAATCCGGTTCCGCTAACTGTCAATATTGGTAGAGAATTAACGGTTAGATTAACCACTGCACTATTTTGGCAACCATTAAGATCGGTTCCTACAACAGAGTATGCACCTGAAAGGGATGGTGAGTAGCTTTGGTTATTGATAATTCCATTGGACCATGAATAATTTTGAGCGCCAATTCCAGAAAATGTAACCGTATTACCAAAACAAACTTGTGAAGAAGAAACAGTTGCAGTAACATTTGGCGATGAATTTACAGTTACAGTAAATATTTGCGGAAATACCTTAACACAAAATGAAGGATATGTAGCTGCTATTTCAAACGATGTAGTTGTAGTAAGCAAAGGAGACTGTATCGATATTGCACTTCCTGAACCAGTAAACGGACCCGAAATATTCGCATGTGTAACTGCATCCCTCAGATAATAATGAACGCCAATGCCATTTACAAATTGAGTTCCACTTAACGAAATTGTAGTAGTTCCTGTGCCACAAATTGAAGTAGTTGAAATGGAAAGTGGATACGTATTCCATTCTACAAATCCACCTACATCAAAAGTATAATCCAAAGGTTGAACTATAGAATTTGATTGAATTCGGATTGTTTTAGTGACATTACATATTTCAGCATTTGAATTCAACTGAGCAGTAAATACAAACATTGAACCTCCTGCTACTGTAACAACATAATCACTATTGTCAACGAATGGCGGATTGGTTTTGAAGCTACCGGATGAACTTATGGTAAATATAATATCACCTATTCCCGAAGTCGAAATCGTAAATAATCGACTTACCGGATTATTCATAGTGGTAGTACCAAAATCTGTACCTAATGCAGTGCCAACGATTGTACTTTCTGATGGCAATGCCCCTCCTGATTGATTGAGTACTGCATAAGTCACATTTGAATTAACCGGACAACCTGGAGTTAGTGATGAATTGCCTTGAACAAAATTAGAACCCAACCCGGTTAGTGCAAAACCATTTAAAATTACACCATCATATATTACTTGACCGGTTCTGTTTATCACATAACTAATTCCTGAGTTATTACCTCCTGCTGCACCTTGATTAAAATCATAATTAAGAATTAATCCAGGCACCAAAGCGGTGTTGATTTGGCAACTTAATCTGGACATTATTTCAGATTGGCTCAATTCTCTATTCCAGAAATGCAATTCATCCATATTACCAATAAACCTATCAGGTCCAAATACGCCTAATGAACTTGCACCTACAATTAAGTTTGAAATCCCTCCTCTTGCCGGATCTACACTTGCAGTTATGGACTGGGTCGGAGTACCATTTACATACAAAGTAAAGTTGCCACCTTGCTTCCAAGTCATAGCTATATGCTGCCAGCTATTAGCTGACACATTTCCTCCTGTTACAGAGTACATTACATTGTTTATATCATAAACAGTTCCTGAAAGTACTCCATCTACAATATTCATTTCAAAAGTAATCGCACCTGATCCATTTGATTTTGATACTATTATTTGATTTGAAATTGTATTTGGTGTATTTACATAAGCCTCAACGGTAAATTCATCATTCACCTGTAAGAAATTATCTGAGGTTATGATATAATCATCAACCCCGTCAAAGTTTAATGCACCACCAGGAACACTTACTGAACCTGTGATAGAGAATGTATACACGGCATCATCAGGGTCGTTGGTGAGAACATTTACAATGGCATTGCGAACACCCCCTGAAAGTGGAGTGAAATTAATGTCAAAATTAATAGTTCCTGCTACAGAAAGACTCGTAATTGGGTTAGAAACAACCGTAAAATCTGCTGCATTTGGACCAGAAATATTAACAGATGATATTCCCAGTAATGTATTTCCTATATTGCTAATATTGAAAGTTTTGATAGCAGAACCTCCCAAGGCAATGCCTCCAAAGTCTGTATTATTTGTAGCAGAAGGTGCTGAATTTATAGCAATTATATTACTGTTTCCACTAACTTTAACTTGAGACGCAAGACCATCTATAGCTCCTGAAGCCCAATTGGAAGCGCTATTCTGCGTAAGCGCGAAATTATTCAAAGTTCCATCTATTTTATTACCACTTTCATCTACAAGTGTATTTACAGCTTGGTTATTTCCATTAATTATTCCTTGGTTAAACTTGTAGTAAGCAACCAATCCGGATACGCTTGTATTAAATGTAGAATTGTAATTGGCAGCTATTTCACCGGAGGTTCTTGCCCTATTCCAAAAACGAACTTCATCCATTTTTCCATTTAAGAATCTTGAATTTGCTCCACTATTTAACCCATTGCCACTTGCATCATATCCACCTAGGTAAACATTGGCCGGATTGTTGGCTTCTAAATTAACAGTGCAATTGGTTTGATCTTGTAATGCCCCATTCACATAAAGTTTAAGTTGGTTACTTCCAAGAGTACCATCATATACAACCGCTATGTGATACCAAGTATTTAAATCGGCATAAAAATTAGTGTGGAAGAAAACGAAATTAGAAAAATTACCAAGCGATTGTAAAACCGTTAATCTTTTATTATTACCGGATTCTCCAAAATTTACAAACCATGCACGATTATTTGCATCATCATCATATTTGCTTACGATTGTACCATATTGATAAGCACTTAAGTTAATCCAAGTCTCAAATGTATATTGATTGGTGAAATCCAGAGAATTATTGTCTGGAATTAAGACAGATTGATTGCCGTCAAATGCTAAAGCACTAGAAATTTGGCCGGTTCCTGATATCGTAAAAATAAATGTCCCTTCAGAATTGACAATTCTTACGGAAGCAAATTTTTGACCTAAACTTAAAGGCGTAAAGCCAAGAGTGAATGTAGTATTCCCACTTGCATTTACAGTAGCTGCAGGATTGGATACTACAGAGAACTCATTTGACCCTGAAATACTTACTAATGAAATGTTAAGCGGGGTAATTCCTAAATTTTCAATCGTAAATGTTTGTGTTTTTAAAACGCCCAAACTAGCTCCTTCCAAGTCCGTACCATTAAATGTGGTAGGTATAGTAGCACCATCACTTACATAGTTTCCATTTCCTTTCACATTAAATCCCGGATTCAATCCAAGTGCTGAAACGTTGAAATCGTAGAATGGGTCATTAACATCATTACTTGCTATACGAACGACTGCATTTCTAACTCCAATAACTGTTGGTACAAAATTAATAGTAAAATTACTTGTTCCTCCCAAGGCAATTGTAGCGGAAGGTGATGATGCTACGGCAAAATCCTGTGGATTAGCCCCAACTATAGTAACATAATTTACACCAAGTGTAGTGTTACCAACATTCTGCAATGTAAAAGTTTTGGGAATAATTCCTCCAACCGCTTGTGTCCCAAAATATGTGCTATTGGAAGCTATAGGAGCATTGCTTTTCGTTACAAAAACACCCGATCCACTTATGGCTACTTGAGGAGTAATGGTATTTATTTGTCCATTTATCCAATTTGAAAGAGACCCGTTCAACACAAAATTTTGCAAAGTACCATCAAAACCATTAGGCCCGGCATCTACCAGTCTTGTAATAGCCGAGTTATTTCCACTTGGAACCCCTTGATTGAATTGATAGTAAGCCACCAAACCAGGCACTGTACCAGGTATTTGCGTATTCATATTAGCTTGGATTTGTGATTGACTACGCTCCACATTCCATATACGCAACTCATCCAATGCTCCATCAAAGAAGTTGCAAAAGCAACCTGTACCTTGTACACCCAACATTAAATCTTGAATATTATTATTGATAACAGCATTATTTGTGGTGCTATTCAGCACCCCATTGATATAAAATTTAGTTAAACCTGTAATTGTATTTACGGTAACGGCTACGTGTGTCCATGTTTTCTCAAGCATAGGATCATTAGAATTTGGGCCCGCACCACCGGCATACTGATTCCACCATTCCAAACGACTATCATCACCAACAGCTAATCCATATCCATAATCACCTTTCATTAGGATATTCATAAATCCTCCGTTATCTCCTAATCTATTCAAATAAAGCCATGTTTCAATGGTTATGGTTCCACTAATATTCATCTTAGGATTATAAGGAATCCGGACGGATTGATTTTGAAAGTTTCCATTCATTGCTAAAGCGCTGCCAATATTTCCTGCCCCTGTAATGGCAAATTCAAATACACCTTGGGTGTTAACTATTTGAACAATGGCATTTTGCTGCGTAGGACTTGTAGGCGTAAACGTAACAGTAAATGTAGTTGACTGACCTGGAAGTATAGTAGAAGCAGGTGGAACCGAAATTGTAAAATCTCCTGACCCAATAATGGTAACTAAACTTATTCCTAAGATAGAATTACCGTAATTGTAAATAGTGTATGTTTGAGTAATTGGTAATCCAACGATTGTACTTGTAAAGTTTGTACCATTAGTAGTGCTTGGCAGGCTAGAACCATTGTCGGTAAACTCCCCGTTGCCTACTAAATTAAATCCTGGAACCAAACCTCTTCCAGCGATATCAAAACGGTAATCACCTTCGTTTCCATCATCATTGATAATGCGTACTATGGCCTCTCTTAATCCTACAATTGTATTTATAAATTGTACTGAAAAAGTAGTAGAACCGCCTGCAATTACGGAACTTGCTGGATTAGCAGTTATTATAAAATCAGAAGTATTTAATCCAATAATTTGAACTGTACTGATATTAAGTGTGGCAGTTCCTAAGTTTTCAATTGTATAGGTTTTAGTAATGCTTGTTCCTGTAACAGAGCTTCCCAAATTAGTGAAATCAACTAAGGATACATTTGTAGATCCGGTCAATATGTTGATTCCATTTCCTTTTACATTGATGTCAGGACGAGGTATGCATTGCTCTTTAATATATGCTTCAGCCCAATTGGATGCATTTCCATTTAAAGTAAATCCAACTAAAGTTCCGTTATTGCCAAGCCCCGAAGCATCGGCAGAATTTATTAGTCCAGCATTATTAGCCCCTACCAAACCATTGTTAAATTGATGATTCAAAACCAATCCTGTAGCAGTAGATGGAATTTGACAATCCATTGAAGCTTGAATTTCAGACTGTGTTTTTACTACATTCCAAACTCTAGCCTCATCTACAGACCCATTTAATGAATAATATGAATATCCAATGCCACCAATTCGCAATATGTTTGTAGTATTTGGAAGTGCAAAAGTATAATTAGTCGTTCCCTCTAAAACCCCATTTACATAAATCTTAGCTTGGTTTCCATCAAAAGTACCTGCAACATGGTACCATTGCCCTTCTACAATATCGGTAGTAGATTGCACAACACCTCTATAATAACCATCCGTAAAAAAGTAAAATTTCTTTCCATCATAATTAGTGGCAAAACCATAACCCTCATTCCAGGTGTCTCTATTGTGTTTGGAAAAGAAAAACGAGTACCCTGCACGTTTGGTAAATTTAACCCAACATTCAAGTGTTAAGTTGGTTGGATCAAGACTTGTTGCATCATTTACCTCAATAACATTTCCATTTAATGCAAAATTTATGGCACCTGCTGCTTGAGAACTTGTACCTGAAATAGTGAAAAGATATGGTGATTCGTTCGGGTCATTGCTTAATATTGATACCACTGCCGAACGAGTGCCTCCACCAGATGGGATAAATTGAATAGAGAAATTAGAACTATTTCCAGGTAAGATAGGAGAAGCTGCATTTGAAACCAATAAAAACTCAGATGCATTTGTACCTGAAATTTGTATGGCATTTATATTCAAATTAGTAAATCCTTTACTTTCAATGGAATACGTGTTGGTAATTGAAGAACCCAAATTTACATTTCCAAAAGATGTTCCGTTAACAGTGGAAGTAAGAGAAGAACCAGCAGCAATATTTTGACCATTTCCAACAATATTAATATCAGCAACATTAACACAGCTTGTATTTACGATACCGCCAGAAACCCAATTAGAGCTGGCTCCATTTAATGCAAAATTATTTGCCGTACCATTGTTGCCTTTGCCACTACGGTCAATTACAGATGTTAAGCCAGTGTTCAATTGTCCGGCATCACCTTGGTTAAAGTCATAACGGGCATATAAACCAGATGTACTAACAACAGGATTACATACCATATAATTTTGAATTTCAGTTTGGGTCAATGCCCTGTTCCATATTCGGAATTCATCCATTTTACCTTTAAGTGCCTCATTTACTGAAGCATCAGCGGCACCAACATAAAATATGCTACTTGCAGAAATATTGCCAGTGGCAGCAGCACTTCCTATGAGCACCCCATTTCTATACATTTTCTTTGTGCTTCCATCATAAGTGATAGCCACATGAACCCATTGGTTTTCGTAATCGCTTTTGTTAATATTTACATCAAGCTCTGCATAAACACTCAATCCAGCACCAAAACTGAGTATTGTTCCATCGTTTTGGAAAGCGAATAACAAGGGAGTACCGCTGTTTGAACGCAAAATATCATAAAAACCTATTCCATAACCACTTATAGTTGGTACATTTATCCAAGTTTCAATCGTTACTTGGTTTAATGGTGCCCCAACATTATTACTAGGCATGGTTAGGTAATCGTTGACGCCATCAAAATCCAAAACAATTTCAGTTTCATTGCCAATACCTGCAAGTGTAGTCACATACACTGGCTCATTGCAATCTGTAGAGTTAATGGTTAAATATGCTTCTTTATAGCCCGATGAACTTGGGTCGAATCGAATGGCAAAATTAGAAGAACCACTTGGACCAATAAATGTAGATCCTAAAGCAGTAACAATAGCAAAATCACTTACATCTGGTCCTGAAAGACTGAATCCTGTAATTGACAATGGCAAAGTACCTGAATTTGTAATCGTATATACGAAGGTTCTAGAACCTGACAGTGGATTTATTGTACCAAAGTGAGTTCCATTCACCGATGATGTAACTGTTTGAATGTAAGGAATAGGATTTCCATTTCCCACTAGGTCAATTTCTTGCGAACTAATAGAAACGATACCAGCCGCTGTAGAGACATTGCCGCCTCCATCATACACGTTAAGCGTAACAGGAGCACTTGTACCCGCATCGGCACAGCCAAATGTGCATGGCGTAATACTTGGCCCAAAAGCTTTTACTGCACGTACTTCAATATAACTGGGATTTCCATATCTTCCATCATTTCTAAACTCAAATTTTAAATACCTAGTGCTAACAGTAGCGAAGTTAAAGATGGTAGGTAAAGTAACATTGTTGCCTGAAAGATTTCCTGCGCCTACAACACCTTCGCTGAATAAGGCAGACCAAGCCCCATCATTCCATGCGGGTGCAGATGATGTATTTGGATGAGCGTATGCTCTGAAATGTGTAACCTTTCCATCTGCAAACATTTGAAAAACAGCAAATGAACTCAAATTCCGTACTTGTGACATGTCAACCACCAAAATTCCAACTCCTGAAGCCCCACCAGAAAACCAGGTAGCACCTGAAGCATTTGTCGTTTTGTTACTCAAGGTTTGGCTATTCAAACCTGCCCCTTCATCACAAAATGTTCCTTCTGGTTGGTAAGAACTTGAGCATGTACCTCCCAAAGAGCTATAATTACTAGCTGGACTATTTGCTCTAAAATCAAGGATGGTTGTACTACCACCTGAAAATACCCCGTTTAAGAAATTAGTATTTCCTACACCTCCTACTCTTGTGCATGTGATGCTTGTGATTCCGCAATTATCTGTAGAACCGTTATTTAGCTGAGCTCCTGAAACTGACAATGTTGTTCCAGTAAATGTCAATGAAAGATTTTGAGCAATTGCAATAGGTGGCACTAAATCTGTTGACGAAACATTTATTCCGGTAGAAGTTGCAGAACCTATAGTACCAGTTACAACTACAAAATATGTTCCTAATGACGAAGAAACTCCAAGCAATGAAATTGTTGACAATGAAGCACCAGTAATTGAAACTGAATTTTTAAACCATTGATATGTTAAAGCAGTTCCTAAAGCGGTAACTGAAAGAGTTATTGGTGTTCCACTACATATAGATTGATTGCTTGATAAGCCAGTTATAGTTGTAGGATTACTAATATATGAACCTGCAATACTTACCCCAGAATTAATGAAATTTGATGATGCCCCATTTTTTGCAAAATTTGTAAGCAAACCGGTGTATGTATTTACACTACGATCTAACACATTAATTATTGTAGAATTATTCCCGCCAGCAGTACCTTGGTCAAAGTCATAATAGGCTAATAAGCCATTTTCAGTTCCCAATGGTTTGCGATTCATATTATTAGCAATTTGAGATTGCGGGATGGCAGAATTCCATACTCTTATTTCGTCCATATCTCCCACAAAAAAGTTGGCAGGTGTACCACTATTAAAGTCAGCACCAATAAGTACAGGAGTATTTATATTTGCTACACTTCCAAAGGTATTACTACCCACTAAAGAACCATTGAGATACAATGAAAGAATTGATCCATTATAAGAAGTTGCAACATGATACCAATTATTAGTAGTAATGGCTATTGAACTATTTAAATCAAATGGCGAAACATTCCTTTTGCTTCGTAATAAATTTGGAGAAGCCATAAGAATTTCATATGCTCCAGTTACACCATTATCAAATTTCGAAAATAATACATTGCTTCCGCTAAGAGATGTTGGCCTTACCCACATTTCAACAGTATAAGGTTTTGTTCCATCAAAACGGAAAGGAATAATATCCCCTAAAGAAACGTAATCGTTAGTACCATCAAAATTTAAAGCGCAGTTAACAGATGTAATGGTTATAGGATTGGAATAAGTATATCCACACAAACCATTTACCGTTAATGTATAAATTCCAGAAACCGATGTCGATAATGTGGCCGATGTTGAACCATTACTCCATAAATAATTCAATCCTACTCCAACAGCAGAAACGGTAACTTGAGAGAGAGAGCTACCACATATAGTTTGAGATTGAGGTTGAGTTACAATTTCGGGTTGAGTATCGCATGTTCCCCAAACGGAAATTCTAGAGTTACTGTAATCTGCAACATACACCATTTTCTCATCGTTACTTAGACTTACCCCTATAGGATTTAAAAATTGATTCAAAGCGCTTCCTGAAGTTGTACCCAATTGACCAATGTATCCGGTGCTCACTCCATTGACGGTGATAAGCCTGATGCTATTTGCTGAGTAACTTACAATATAAACATTTCCGCTAGGTCCAACTTCAACATCGTACGGGTTAAAGAGTTGATTTGAAGCGGTACCACTTGAACCTGTTACTCCAAATTGAGTAATTTGTGAAATGGTATTACCACTAATTGTTAAAATTTGAAGTCGTTGATTCCCGTAATCTGTAATATAAATCCTATTGTCAACGCCTACATGTATTCCTTGAGGGGAATTAAAATTGGTTGATCCAGATCCCAATGAACCAAATTGTGAAGAAAAGGTAAAGTTTGAACCATTTACACTATATACTTTAATATTATGCATCTGATCATTGCTTACAAACATTCTTCCATCCGGTCCAAAAGTCACTCCAAATGGATAACTAAATGAGTCTTGAAAAGTATTTATTGGAACGAAATTGTTTCCGTTCAATGATAAGGTTTGTATTCTATGATTAGATGCATCTGCAACGGCAATTAACCCTAATGAACTAATAGCAACACTTCCAGGTGTATTAAACTGTCCTAAACCAGAACCCGTTCCTCCGATCGAAGAAAGAAAAGTAAAGCTTGTGCCATTTTGTGAGAATAAATACAATGCATTTTTTGAATTGCTTGTAACAATAATACGCCCATCATTAAGTACTGTGAGCCCACCTGGATTCCCAATAATGGAAGAACCACCAAATGTAGTTAAAGGACTTAAGGTATAAACAGGCGTAAATGCTCCCGGAATATATTTGACAAATGGAGCAGTAATGGTAGTGGTATTTGCAGTAACGTAATTTGATGTAGATCCTGAAAGGTTAAATCCTATTAAATTACCTGTGTTTCCATTACCACTTTTATCTATAAGCGAAGTGAATGAACTGTTATTACCTGAAGGAATACCTAGGTTAAAATCATAATAAAGAACTAACCCTGGTACAGTATTAGACAAATTTTTGAACCGGTTGGTTTGAATATCACCTTGGCTAAGTGCCTTATTCCAAATTTTAACTTCATCTAATTGACCTAAAATAAAATTCGAGTAAATACTACTATAACCAATTCCAAGGTTTTCTACATTGCCATTGCTCCCTGGTGAAAATGTGCTTATCGTTTCCTTAACACCATTAATATAAAATTCAGCCACATTATTATTGTAAGAAACAGCCACATGATTCCATACTCCAAGCGTAATATTTTGTGTGCCAATGTATTGCCTCCAGGTAGCATTTCCTATGCCATTTGGCCAAATTTCTATGTATAACTTCTGATTAAAAATGAAGAAATTATAATCTCCGGTTTTTCTGATTATTGATTGTGCCGTTGCCGAATTAGGAATATTGATCCATGATTCAAAAGTAAATTGAGAGGTTGCCAAATTATTCAATGAAGCAGATGGCCCTACATTGATTCCATCATTTACTCCATCAAAATCAAGAGCGTTGTTGCAACCTACGCTTAAACTAATGCCCCCGGAAGTCAAATTGCCTCCTAATGAAGTAATTAAAACAGAATATACACCTGCACTGGTGAAAGTAATTCCAGATAAGGTCAATGTAGAAGAGGTAGCACCCGAAATATTAACGCCATCTTTGCACCATTGATAAACTAAGCCAGAACCTGAGACAGTAACAGAAAGTGGAATAGTAACTCCTGAACACACGGTTTGTGAAAAAGTGATGCCTGTAATCGTTGGCGTTAAATAAGAAAATGTTCCTGAAACAAGAGCCCCAGAGGTTGTGAAATTTGAAATAGATGAACCCTGCAAAAATGAAAAACCCGAAACTGTTGTGGCATGGTTTCCATTTATGGATTTATCAATAATAGTTGTTATGCTGCTATTATTGCCACCAGATACCCCTTGGTTGAAATTGTAATATGCCATCAAACCTTGTTCAGTACCAATTGCTATTTTATTATAATTTTGAGCTATGTCTGATGCAGATAAAGCCTTGTTCCAAATTCTTAATTCGTCTATTGCCCCCAGCACATTGCGACCATTAAAATCTTTACCAATCAACAAATTTCCTGCATTTGTTGCACCTAATCCTACCACTCCGGTAAATGACAAGCTACCATTGATGTACACCCTAAAATCAGTGCCGTTGATAACATAAGCTAAATGGGTCCATACATTATTTGGCAGAGGTGAATTGCTGGTTCCTGAGGCAGAAGCGCCATTGTAAAAAATAAGATTGCGGGAGTTATCTGAAATTGGACGATAGTTGGTGTTATTAATAGTAGTTACCTTATCTACATATGATTGATCATTGCCTGTATTACCTCTTCTATAGACCCAAAAATCAATAGTAATTTCGTTTGTCGCATTTAATGATGTGCTATGAGGTACCGCAAGAAAATCATTAACCCCATCAAAATCCAAGGCATTGTTACAACCTACAGCCAAACTCATTCCGGCAGAAGTACTTGAACCATATATACTGGTTGCCAATACTTGGAAAGTACCTGTAGATGTAGTTAAGTTGCTTGTTAGGGTAAGTGTTGCTGTAGTTTGACCTGCTATGACAATACCATTTCTAAGCCATTGATAAGTAAATGTGCCTTGACCTGTTGTAGTAACAGAGTAAGTAGTACTCACGCCACTACACACAGTAAGGGCTGGTGGGATTGAGATAAATGGAGCCCCAAACTGGTAAGCACCTGTTACGGTTGTGATTGATCCTACCCAATTTGAAGTACTACCATTGAGAATAAAAGAGTTTAGCGTACCATTATGATTTCCTCCCGCTTGATCAACTAAAGTTGTTACTCCAGCATTATTGGCTCCAGCAATTCCATGATTAAAATTATAAGCCGCTACCAACCCTAGCAAATTGCCTTGAATGGTTCTATAAAGATTGGCTTGAATGTCATTAGGAGTTCGGGCAACGTTCCAAACTCTAGCTTCGTCTATTTGTCCATAAAAACGATTACATGCGCAAGAATATCCTTGATTTCCAATATAAAAATCATTCGACCCGGGATTCAGGTTTAAAGACGTGCCAATTGTTGTAATAACATTACCGTTTACAAAAAATCTAAGTAAATTGGCATCATAGGTCACCGCTACATGGGTCCAAGTATTGAAAGGTATGGTGTAACCGGAACTAAACCAATAAGGAGTCGAGGCTGTATTGTAAAACATCAGTATTCCTCCTTGTACTTGAAAAATATACCCGTTATCCAAAGTACCATTACCATTCCCTTTGGACATTATGGTATAGTTGCCATTGCCGCTATTTACTGGATTTATCCAAGCCTCTAAAGTAAAGTTGCTTCCCAAATTAAAATCGTTGCTATTTGAAGTTACATTTACATAAGGTCCTGTTGCTCCATTTCCATTTAACTGCAAGGCATTATTACAAGCCGTGATGGTTGTAACGCTTGATGAGGCACTACCAGCAATGTTGCTTGCCACTACATAATATGAACCCGATATCGCTGAAGTAAGTGATATTGTATTTGCTCCGGCTATACTAATGCCATCTCTATACCACTGATAGCTTAAAAATCTACCTGTAAAATTTGCCGTGATATTTCCATTTACACCACATACTGAAAGTGGGTTAGTTATAGATACAAATGATGGGGCTTGGTTATTGGCAGATGTGTTAAGAAATATAGCCACTGTATTAGTTGCATCTGCATCTGAAGCTGCAATATCGGGTTTGCCATCTCCATTAAAATCAGCTGAAAAAGTAGAAAATACCCTCGTCTGAGCCGAAAGCTTCGTTGCCAAGGAAAATGCACCTACACCACTATTAGTAAATATAAAAATATTTCCACCAGCAGTATTAGTTCTCGTGCCTAATATAATGTCCAAACTACCATCCCCGTTCATATCAGCAAATGATAGGTCATTTGGATTAATAGACACTCCTCCGTAATTTACTGGTGCAGCAAAAGTGCCATTGCCATTATTTATAAGCACACTCATATTGGCACTACCGTAATTGGCCGTGACAATATCCGGTTTGCCATCTCCGTTTAAATCCGCATTTTGTATACCAAATGGAGATGCATCTGTTGTATAATCAACCTTGGTTGAAAAGCCACCGCTCCCATTTCCCAACAAAACGCTAACTTGTCCAGATCCACTAAAATAGGCTGCTGCTATATCTAAGTTTCCATCTGCATTAAAATCACCAACTGTCACTCCGTAGTTTACACCCACTGTACCATAATAGGTAGGAGCTGAAAAAGTACCATTGCCATTATTCAATAGAACTGAAACATTTGCCCCAGTAGCATTGGAAGAAACAATATCTTGTTTTCCATCATTATTAAAATCTCCAAAAGCTACATCATAAGAACCTGCAGGAGAATAGGTATAACTCGCTCCAAAGCCCCCAGTACCAGTATTCGTAAATATCGTAATTAGATTGGAACCATTACCGCCTAAAACAATATCTAATTTGCCATCGCCATTAATATCAGCCACATCTACCTGACTACCAGCAGAAGAGGTTAAATCCACCTTTACCCCAAAACTACCTGTTCCAGTACCTGTAAGTAAACTCAAACCCGTTCCGCCGGCATTAGCTGTAATTAGGTCAATTTTTCCATCTCCGTTAAAATCTGCTCCAATTATCCCAATTGGAATTACTCCACCAGCAAATGAGCTGATTGTACCTACCAGCGAACTTGGTGGATAAACTACCCCACTTACCCAATTTGAAGTAGCACCTATAAGACCAAATCCACTCAATGTGCCATTGTTTGGAGGTGTTGTTTTTCCAGTTAAGGTTGTCAAACCAGTATTTGTGCCCCCCGCTATACCTTGATTGAAATTGTAATAAGCCACTAAATTAGCTTCGTTTCCAGCTAGTTGTGAATTCATAGACGCTTGAATTTGGGATGGGGTACGAGATACATTCCAAATACGTGCCTCATCAATTATTCCATTGTTATAAAAAGTTGCTCCTTCAAAATTTCCAATACGGAAATTAGTTGATGAAGTAGATATTTGAAAAGTACCTCCCAATATTGTGGAAGCAATAGGATTACCATTGATAAACATACTGGGCACCCCATTATTCACACTTACTGCTATGTGTGTCCATTGATTAAGAGGAACTACATTGGTGTTGGTAGAAAAACAGTTGATACCATTAGAACCTTCAAAAACCAATTTGCCATTGGTAGTTCCGTATTCATTGATAAAGAGAGACCATCCTAGTGCCGCTCCTCCAAGTTTTTTACTAAAAATTGTATTAATAAAATCGCCATCAACAACTGTATTGAGCCGATTATACACCCACGCCTCTGCTGTGAAATTGGGTGTGATATTCAACTGAGTAACATTTCCTACATTTACTTCATCATTAACACCATCAAAATCAAGGGCATTATTTAGAGGGACAGGAGCTGAAGAAGCTACCCATGAGGAGACTCCAAAATTTGACAGAATTCCATTTTGTGCGCCATTTCCTGTAGCCAAATCAGGAAGTATTGTTCCTGATGTTTGGTTAAAGTCATAATAACCTACCAGCCCAGTTTCATTTCCAACAAGTGTATTAAATCGTGTATTTTGAATTTCAGTTGGTGTACGAGCAATATTCCAAATCCGAACTTCGTCTATCATACCCAAAAAGCTGAAATCACCAATATTGAAACCTATCCCCATACCTACTCCAATTCTATTAGGTGCTCCTGTTGCAGTTGAAACTTGAGTACCATTTATATAAAGTCTTTGCAAATTTGTGCCATTATCATAGCTACAAGCCACATGTGTCCAAATGTTTGTGGGAAATGCACTGGGAGCAGAAACACCAACTGCGTTTCCTAACAAACTATTGGGTGTTTGAATGCCAAAATACGGACTATCATTCCCAAATTCAATAATTGTTCTCCATCCTCCAGTATTAGGGATAGAAGGTACAAATACCCAAGCCTCAACAGTATAGCTTGTAGTTGCACTAAGTCCTGGCACAGAAACTATATCATCAATACCATCAAAGGTAAGGGCATAGTTTTGAGCTTTTGTCGTAAAAAATGAAAACAGAATAAGCGAAATTGATAGTATGTATTTTTTCATATTTTATATTATATATTATAGCGATTATTCTTTTTTAAGACTATATACTTGAAATTTAATTTAGACAATTAAGTTGGGAAAAGAATGAAATGTTTTTTTCTTAAAAAATGCATGTAACATTGATGTCATATCGTTGTAATTTTAGTTATTTGGGCTTTTTTTCAAGCTTCTAAAATACAACTACTTTTTAAAATACCTAAGTCATCAATATACAAAAGAAGGTTTTCTTAAAATAATTATAATTTTTAAAAGTATATTACCATTTAAAATTTGAATACTCAAATAATAACTTTTAAAGATAAAACTTGAATTTTAAGAGGCAAAAGACAGTTTAAAAATTATATTTTATATTAATTTTGTTTTGAGAATTAATAATTTCATTAATTACTTTCAAAAAGAAACAATCACTTTTAAAAAAATAGAATTTAACTACTTTGTAAATTTTATTTAAAAAAATGCTGTAAGTAATCATTTTTCAACTTTATTTGAGTAGAAATACAATGAAGGAATTTTATACCAAACTTTTAATATTCTACTTTTTAGTTATTGTAAGTTTTCAACTTTTTAGTCAAAAAGAGGAAAAAAGCGTTCAAAAAATAAATCGTCTTTACGAAAAAGGTAGTTACAAACGTGCTTATGCGCTTAGTAATAAGCTTAAAATTAAATTTACTTCGGATACTTATAAGCCATTTTCATATCTGTTAATTGCCAAATCAGGTGAAGCATATGGCATTGCCGGTAGCATTGATTCAAATATAAATCTTGGTTTACAAGGATTGCAAGTTGTCAAAAAAACCGACCCATTACTTTATATTAATGGCCTAAAATTAGTGGCACAAACTTACACCTCTGCCGGAAATCACCGACTTGCTGCTCAAATAATTAACCGAATGATTGCCTTTGCTGATTCCGCTAATCTGACAGATTCAACACTTCGACTTAATAATGAATTATTGCTTGCCAATAACTTAATTGAAAGAGGGTTTCTTAACGAAGGCATACAAATCATTGATAATCAAATAAATTCACGAAAGTTTTATGCAACCCAGAGTCAACGAATGGTAGATGGAAAAGTGGTTTCTATTACGAAAAAAAATAAAAAACTTCGCAAAAAAGAATATGGCAACTTGTTAAGTATTAGAGCCTCTGCATATTTAAAAAAGGGTGCTTATAAAGTATTGGATTCATTAATGAAAATAGATTACAAATGGGTGACAAAAAACGTAGGCGGCAATAGTATTGAGGCCAGAGATTTATTATATACGTTGGGTAATAAATATGAATTACTTAATGAAAAACGAAAAGCAACCAAGACCTACTTAAAGGCCTTTCATAAAAGTAAAGCTAAGTTCAGTGAAAAAAAGGTATTGGACATACTTGAAAAAGTAATATATAGCTACAATGCCGAAAATGACAGACATAGGGGCAGAAAATACTATCGAAAATTTGAAAGTGCTTTAACTTTAGAATACGGTAAACGAAATCCGAATTTTTTGCGTTACGATTTGGCCGATGTGCACATTAACTACATGTTTAGTAAGTTTGATAAGTCGTTCCGAAAACTTAATAAAATAAATAAAAATAAATTAAAGCCACTTCCAAATTCCAATTTACAACTCCGTATGTTGGACTATAGTTACAAACTCAATACCAAACGAAGCGATTATGATCCCGCAATGGACTCTTTAATCAAAATAGTTACCATTAAAAAAGACCTTCTTGGCAGCGAAGCACCTGATTATCATAAAGCGCTATTGGAACTTGCAAATTTTTATGCTTTATATCAAAGTAAATTCATTGAAGCACAACGCATTGAAGATGAAAGTTGGGTAAAAATAGTAGCCCCGCAATTGTCAGGTGAAAACATCGATTTCGTGAAATATTTGGAACAATTGGCTAGCCTTTATGACTTAACAGATAAATATGATAAAGCCATTGAACAACTCAAATCAGCTTCAAATGAAGTAAGCAAATACTATGGCACTGAAAATAGCACCTATGCTACAACCAAACAAAAAACTGCAGATGAATATATTAAGAAAGGCGATTTTAATCAAGCAGAATCAACAATAAATGAGTCTGTTGAGATAATGAAAAAAGTAGCCGGCAGAGAAAATGCTGCAAATCAAACAGCTACCTATACTACACTGGCTAAATTATATAGTACACTTGGAAAATATGATGAGGCGGAACAAGCTCTGAAAAAGGCCAAAAGAAGTGGCAAAAAAGCAAAGTTTACGGGGACTACCGAAACATCACGCTCTGCCGATGAATTAGCGGATTTCTATATTAAAAATGGTAGATATAATGATGCTGAAAACCTTTTGGACAAGGCTTTGTATTTAAAAACAAAAAGATTTGGGCCCAATAGTCGCGAGTTAATAGTTTCATTGAATCAGTTTGCCCAATTGTATTTGATAAAAGGAAATTATTCGGGCGCTGAAAAACATATCAGAAAATCATTTGAATTATCAAGCAAAATATTTGGGGATAGTTCAGTAAAAATTACCGAAGTATTAAAGTTAAAAGAAGAATTATACAAAAAAATAGGTGAATTCATCAAAGCGGAAGAAACCTCTTTGCATATTTTGGCTATACAGAAAAAGATTTTAGGGTTAAATCATATTGATTTGGCTGCTACCTATGCCAATATTGCATTGCTTAAGTTTTACGCAACCAATGACCCTGCCGTTTCGATAATATTTTTGAATGAGGCAATACGAATCGTGAAAGCAAATCTCGGAACCGACAATCCACAATATGCTACCCAAGCCACCAAATTAGCAACCTTATATCTGGAAACAAAAAAGTACGAAAAAGCCGATTCCTTGCTTAACGAATCAAACAAAACATGGGTCCGTTTATTAGGTGAGAAAAATGTAAATACGGCTGAAATCAACTATTTACAAGGTATTATTTATTACCGTAAAGGAGATATGGGCGTTGCTGAACAAAAATTTATAAAAGCAAGAAGTTTTTACAAATCGATATTTAGTAAATCGCATCCGGGATATGTAAAATCATCGTCACAACTTGCTCATACTTACTTTGTAAACAAAAACTATGGTAAGGCTAATAAAATAATGGATGAAATCTTATCAATTTACATCCAATACACAAAAAACTACTTTCCATCATTAAGTTTTAATGAAAAATCGAAGTACTGGAATTTGATTAAAGATGATTTTGAATTTTATAATAATCTGGCAATTAAAATGAATAATGGTGGAATGATTGCCAAAATGTATAATTATACGATGAGTACTAAGGCTATTTTGCTTAGTTCTTCTATAAAAGTACGAGAACGCATCATGAATAGTAAGGATGAAGTGTTAATTGAAAGATACAATGATTGGGTGGCTAAGAAAGAATTGCTGTCGAGTGTTATTTCGCTAAGCACCGAAACACAAAAACAAATAGGAATTGATGTTCAGCAACTTGAAAAAGAGATTACTTTCTTAGAAAAAGAACTAAGCGAAAGTTCTGAACTGTTTGCTTCAAATGCAGATAAAAAAACATTTACTTGGAAAGATGTTAAAAAATCTCTGAAGAATGATGAATATGCCATTGAAATTATAAGGCTTAGAAATTTTAATACTTCATTTACAGATAGTATCATTTATGCCGCACTTATAGTATCCGAAAAATCCGGAAAAGCGCCTGAAATTGTAATAATACCAGAAGGCAAAAATTTGGAAAGCAAGTATTTAAAGTATTACAGAAATGCAACTAAAAACCAATTTGATGAAACATCTTCATACGATAACTATTGGAAACTTATTAAGTCAAAAATACAGGATAGTGCTTTAGTATTTATTTCAGCAGATGGGGTTTATAATCAAGTTAATCTTGAAGCTTTAAAGTCAGAATCAGGAACTTATGCTATTGATAAAAATGACTTTGTGCTGGTAAGTAATACTAAAGATGTAGTAATCAGTAGGAGCAGAGAATCACAAAATATTGGAAACAAAGCTGTATTGTGTGGAAATCCAACATTTTATGTGGACAAACAAGAAGGACAAAATAATGCAGACGGCAGTAGAGGTGTAAATTTTAATTCCACTAAAGATATTAAACTCATTAAAAAAACAGATGTCATTTCAAAGGAACAACAAAGAGATTTTCGTTCGAATGAATCTATATCTCAATTAGCAGGTACTGAAATAGAAATCAATCAATTAAATACTTTTCTTACGAACCAAAAATGGAGTATTCGTAAATTTATGGGTAACAATGCTGATGAAGATAGTATTAAGTCCATCCGAAGCCCGCGAGTTTTTCATATTGCTACCCATGGTTTTTTTAAAGAAGATGTCGATAAAACAGAAACACTGGGATTGAGTAGCACAGAAACTGAATTTACCCAAAATCCACTTTTGCGTTCCGGATTGTTATTAAAAGGGGCAGGTGATGTGCTTAAATCAAACAGTATATTGGATTTGAACAGCGAAAAAGGTGTACTTACTGCTTACGAAGCTATGAATTTGAATTTAGATAATACGGAATTGGTAATTTTAAGTGCTTGTGAAACAGGCTTAGGCGAAGTACAGGTGGGTGAAGGTGTATTTGGTTTGCAACGTTCATTTGTTGTGGCAGGTTCTAATACTGTAGTAATGAGTTTGTTCAAAGTAAATGATGAAGTTACCCAAAAATTAATGAATATATTTTATGAGAAATGGCTTATTTCGGGAGATAAACGGAAAGCTTTTTCTGATGCAAAAAAAGAAATTAAAAAACAGTATCCACAGCCAATTTATTGGGGTTCGTTTGTAATGTCGGGGATATAGGAAATGTTAAATTCTAAATGCTAAATTTTAAATGTTTAATGCTAAAAAAAAATCGTAAATCATAAATCATAAATCATAAATCATAAATCATAAATCATAAATTCTTGCCAAAAATTTTAAAACATTCACTCATTTTTTCATTTACTTTTTTCCTTATTAAAGTAAGTGCGCAGGTGCCTACGATTACCAACTTTGGTAATACTTTTGACGGTACTAAAGTGGCTCAAATTGGTGGATGTGGTGGTTCTACAGCCGATATAGTATCTGTTATTGGAACCAACTTTACAATTGGAACAACTAGCGTGAGTATAAGTGGTGTGCGATGTGGCATATTAACGGTGACTTCTACTTACTTGGAATTTGAAATGCCTTTTTTGAATACCAACCCTGGTATTGATTTTTCAGGGAACATCCTTCTCAAAACACCAAATGGAACAGTAACCTCCGCCCTACCCTTGTATGCTACGTTTTGCGTTACGCTACCTTCAGTGTTTATTTATAAAGTAGGTGATATTGTAACCCTAACCGGAAGTGACATAGGCAATATATCAGGAGTTTCAATCAATGGATTCAATTATCCTCTTCCTACTTTTTATGATGCCGTTGGACGCAAATTATTGATATATACTTCAGCCATCCCCCAAAGTGTCACACAAAATTTAGTATTAAAACAAAATATCACAGGTGATCTTTCCGTATCGCCTACTTTTTCATTTATAAAAGTAAATGCACCTGTAATTACTTCTATTTCACCTCAATATGGTGCAACAGGCAGTATCATAGTTATCAATGGCGCTAATTTTAGTGTGCCCTCCGAAAACAACTTGATTTATTTTGGAGGAACTGCCGTGAGTGCCAATGCTGGAGGCAATGCCAACGCAATTACTGTAAATATTCCAAGTGCAGCAGTATACGATAAAATCACTTTAATAAGCCAAAACACTAATCTTTCTACACAATATGATATTCCGGTTACCAAGCGCGATTTCAAATTGCTTAACCCAATATCTGTTCCAGGGTTAAATCAAACGGACAATTTATTAGAAACTTTCACAAATGGCTCTTCAACTGATGCATCCATTGAAGGTGATTTTGACTTGGATGGCCGAACAGATATTGCTTATATTGATGGCACTGCTAACGAATTACGAATATTACGCAATACTTCTCAACGACCATTGAGTCCGTTACCATTAACATTTACAGGTACCATACCACCCGTAGTAAACACCATTTCCGGCAGAAACTTCACCTCGATATTGGTGCAATCCGGATTTGTGGCTTCAAGCACATACAATATCGAAATAGCTGATATGGATGGCGATGCCCGACCAGATATCATAATTGCCGATAATAATGCAAGTGGATTTTATATATTTAGGAACACCAGTTCAGGCGGTGGAAATATTGCCTTTGCTCCGCAATACTATCATATACATGGAGGCGGTGTGGTTTCTGGCAATAATCCAAATAATATGCTAATTAGAGACATTGACTTTGACGGTAAACCAGATATTATTTTTGCAGAAAACGATGTGCTTCAATCCATAACTGTAATAAAAAATTATTGTATTCCGGGTCAAATCAATGCAAGTTATTTTTCACCCCTAATTCGTTTAATAAGCTATAACAACAGTTATACTATCGAGGGGATTGAAGTTACAGATTTTGATAATGATCAAAAACCGGACATTGTATATGCACTTTGGAATTCAACAATCGCAAGTGCAGTATATGTACACAAAAATATTACGCAACAAGGTTCATTAACTGGTAATTCCTTTGGCACAGCAACATTAATCGGTTCGTTTCCAATCAATTCCAATTTTGGCAAACTTCGTACAGGAGACCTTACTTACGATGGATTGGCTGACGTTGCATTAATTAATGATGCAGGCGCGGGTGCCAAAACATTGAATATTTTTAGAAATACAACTGTTGGTCCTATTTCGTTTCAGGCACCGGTTGCATATAATTTGACCACAACCAGTGTAATTACTGATATGAAAATATCAGACATGGATAATAATGGTTCACCTGATATTGCCATTTTGGATGGTCAATTAACTATGTATACCAATAATTACAATGCCGGAAGTGGCTCAATTACTGCATCCACATTTAACCAATCAGCCACCTACGATTTAAATACCACCTTTGGAGGATCATCAAAGGATATGTTGATTTTAGATATTAATGCAGATAAGACCAATGATGTTTTTATCAATCGTACCGCAGCCCAAACCGGAATATTATTCAATTATAGTTGCGACCCTATTTTGCTTAATACCAACTTCTTAACAACCAATCTATCCATTACAGGAGGTATAGGCACAATCAACTTAAATGTAACAGCTTCCGGAACAGGTTTGAATTATCAATGGCAACAGTCGACTGATAATGGAACAACCTGGAGTAGTTTTACAGATGGTGGGGCATATTCTGGAAGCCTAACCAATCAGTTAAGTATTATAAACCCTGCTACTTCTTTTAGCAATTATCAATATCGAATATTAGTTTCCAGTCAATGTACTGTGGCAGGTGCAGTTACGCCAAATATTACGGTTACCAATTGCACCTTACCTGTAATCACCCAACAGCCTTCAACCATATTTAATGCTTGCACATCAGGCAGTTACGTACTTACGGTAGTTGCTAATGGAATCGGGAATACCTATCAATGGCAACATTTCACAGGTGGACTTTGGCAAAATATTACAGATGGTGGCATTTATTCAGGATCTTCAACTACAGGACTTACCATCAATAACCCTGCAATCATTTTGAATGGAAGATCATTCAGAGTAGCCATAACCAATATATGTAATGCCCCTGTGTATTCTGATGGAACTGCTTCCTTGTTTTTTGCAACAAACCCTTCTATCTCTAACCAACCAAGTGATTTTACTTTGTGCCAAAGTTCCGGAAATGCTGTATTTAATGCGACTATAGTGGGCACATTAATAAGTTACCAATGGCAATTATCTACCGATAGTGGTGTAAATTGGGTCACAATAGTAAATGGTGCAAAATATAGTGGCGCTATTACCAATAGTCTTACAGTAATTAATCCCGATACACTCAACAATTTAAATCAGTTCAGAGTTATAGGAACTAATATTTGCGGATTATCAGTAACAACCAATGGATTAAGCACCTTATATGTAAATATTCCTTCCGCAATTGTTGCACAACCAGTGAGTCCTGGAGGGGTATGTGCGTCAAATGGCACCTTATTGTTAAATGCTGGTGTACAAGGTCAAAACTTAAATCTTCAGTGGCAAGTATTCACACTTGGTGGATGGAATGACCTTCCAAATAACAATACTTATTTTGGAGTTACGAACCCTACTTTATCCATAACCAATCCTCAGGCTGGATTAAATGGAACTCAATATCGCCTTACACTTTCCGGCAGCTGTATCACTGGAAATTTGATTTCTTCTACTGTTGGAATAACTGTTTTCAACCCTGTGCCTACAATCATAAGTAGCCCAACTACACCATCAGCAATTTGTGACAAATCAGGTTTTGCCACGTTCAGTGTATCCGCTGCTGGTGTAACGTTAAACTACCAATGGGAAAATAAAATCAATGGAGTTTGGCAAACATTAAGTGAAAGTGGGATTTATTTTGGAACCATTTCTCCTAAACTAATCGTAATTGGTCCTGATCGTACTTTATCAGGAACTCCTTTCAGAGCTAAAGTTACCGGTTCATGTTCCAATAGTTATGCTTATTCGGATAGTTCCGCCCTTTTAGTTATTTATTCCGTACCAACTATAACATCAACAATATCAACTGATTGCGTAATTGGTTCATCTAAACTAGGTGTAATTAATGACCCGAATTTCAAATCGTTTCAATGGCAATTGAATAATTCTAATTTGTTTGGAGATACTTTAAACAACTATAATTTATTATTATCCGGAAGCTATTCTGTTTTTGTGAATAAAGATAAAAAATGTATTTCTCAGCCTGTTTCATATACCTCACCTTTATTGGCAAACAAACCCATTATTACCTCACAAGGTACTCCGGACGATACATTATTGTCTACCACTTTATTATCAAACACTTCCTATCAATGGTATGTGAACAATAAATTTATTATTGGTGCCAATTCAGAGAAATTACCCATATACTATAATGGCAATTATTTTGTTCAAATCCGAAATTCAGGAAATTGCACGATTAGGTCGGATGCCTACATAGTTAAAAGTAGTAAATATTTTGACATCAGCAGATTAGGCTATTATGAAACTGACACAAGCATTCAAATTCTGAAGCCTAAAAAACTAAATTATGTCATTGTTCCCAATCCTACAAATGGCAAATTCAAAATCCAAAATTCAAATACAAATGAAGAAATAAATGTGAATATATATGATACAGATTCTAGAATTATATTCTCAAAAAGTTATATATCTAATGCTTCTGAACTTGAAATTGATTTACAAAATCAACCGAAAGGGATTTATTATGTTCAAATATTAGTGAATTATGAATCTATTAATATCAAACTTATTTTGTCAAACTAATTAATGAAAATACGGTCAAAATATATAATTACAATGCCCTACCCGCCCATAAGTTGGTTTGGAGCCTTGATATGTATTATTTTGCTATATGCTTGTAAAACTGAAGTTAAAAAACTTGAATTTGACACTCAAATTGAAGCAACGGTGGTAGATGACAATAGTGCCCCTTTGCAAGGCGTCAATGTAGGTATATACAATGATTTCAGTTTTTATCAAATAGATATTAAGCAACTTAATTTGTTAAATGCACTTCAATCCGGACAAACAGATGGATCGGGTAAAATTGCTTTTACCAACCTTACAGAAGGCGCAAGTTATTGGCTTGCCGTTTATTACAATGACACAAATAAATACAAAGGCATTGACTTATTGTACAATAATAAAAGTATCAACAACAGCTTAGCAGTGAAGCCACGTAAAGGATCTATTAATTATGTAAGGCTCAAACTTGAAGCATTTGAAGGACTTGTATCGTTTTCAGCTGATAAATCTGATAGTGCAAGGTTGCCATTGGAAATTACTGTAAACAATACTATTGTTGGTGTACTTTCAGGCACTCGAACAGGACCTGCAACATCATTCAATGATAATAATGTACTAACTACAGCCGTATCGAAAGGTAAATTCACTTATTATATTAAATCCAAAGATTGTGCTTGGTCAGGAATTAATACAATTTCCGGAGCAGCATGGATTCCTGTTCATCTGCCACCTTGTAATGGGGCTGATTTGGGCTTTTGGTCAACCGATACTACTAAAGCCATATACCCTATTTCTATTACACTTAATGAAACGGATGCATTGCCAAATATAACTGGCGCAATTTTAACTTCACCTACTTGTAATACCACGCGAACAGCAGGAACATACACTTACTATGCAAAAGCAGCCGATAATAGTTGCACATGGGCAGGACAAATCACTATCAAAGCAAATCAATGTACTACCATTAATTTGCCTAAATGTAAATAAAATGAGAATCTATTTTTACATATTCATTATTATTATTGTTTCAATAAAAAGTATTCATGCACAAGCAATTGACTACGTTCAAGGATACATTGGCACTCGTTTTTTCCCTCAAGATGAACAAAGAGGAGAAGATGATAAATTGCCAAGAAATATATACGCAGGGTATGCTCCCGGACAGGTATTAGGCGGAACTGTTTATAGGCAAGTAACTGATAGACTTTGTATTGGAGGCAATTTCGAGATTGGTAATACTTTTAAAAAGAATTTTAATCTCAACTTAGTTACCCTTGGATTACAAGCCAAATTCAATTTCACCAACATTGAATATTTTTTGTCCCCATACATTGTAGCCGGTCCAAATTTGTCATTTATGACATTAAGTCGACAAGAATACACAGAGGACGTTACCACCAATAGCCAAAATCAAAATGAATTGATTATTCCAACCGGTTACAAATTCAGAGAATCGAAAACTGATTTCTTTTTTATGCCAGTAGTTGGTTTTAATGCAGGAGCCGGATTGGAAATAAAAATGACTGAAGGTTGGGGTATATATGGAGAATATCGCTTTAATTATACCTATTCAAAAGATACCCCACTTTTGAAAGCAGAATACCCAACAAACAATTCTAATCTTATTTTCCATAATACAACCGTTGGGTTGAGGCTGTTTTTATAAATTGAAAGATTATTCTTTGAATCGAGACCTATTTGGATTGTTTTTATATTATTTTGATATTTGTATAGGCACTTAAAATGAACAGAGAGTACATTATCCAAAGTATAAAATCAATTAAGCCATTTTTACAAGAAAATGGGATTTCTACAATTGGCATTTTTGGTTCATATTCTTTCTCTGAAGCAACCGAATCAAGTGATATTGACATTTTGATTGATTTTGAAAAAAACAAAGAAACTTTTAGCAATTTTTTAACGGTATGTGAGGCATTGGAAAATTTATTTCCTAATAAAAAAACGGATATTGTTACTACAAAAGGACTCAATAAATATATTGGTCCACTCATAATGAATCAAGTTATATATGTATAGAGATTATTCTCATTTTTTGAAGCATATACTAGAAGAATGTAGATATTTACAACAAATAATTCAAAGTGGAATAACTTTTGAAAGTTTTATTCGAGATGAAACATTAAAAAGAGCTGTTGTAAGAAGTTTAGAAATAATAGGAGAAGCAACGAAAAATATTCCAATTGACGAAAAACTAAAATATCCCAATATTAAATGGAAGCAAATGGCTGGAATGAGAAACAGACTTATACATGAATATATGGGAATTAATTATATTATTGTATGGGATGTTTTGACTGAAAATATTCCAGTATTGATGAAACAAATTGAAGAGGCTCTAAGAAATTAGTGCTTTTGTTTTTTATGTTTGAAATTGCATTTGTGTTATTATTAGGTTGAGGCTGTTTTTGTGATTTTTTATTCTTTTTGCTACTTTAGCCTCTATATTCAACCATAATTAATTGTGAAAAGCTTTTTTATAACTGTGGTTATTTTTTTATCAAATTTCCAAATGTTTGGTCAACAATCAGAAATCAGTACCAATATCACTAAAATTAACGCTAGTTTAAATGAAATTGAAGATGTTTTACTCAAAATCCCTCCATTAGTAAAAGCAGCTCAGTCTTCTAAATCAAAAGAACAAATCAATGAATATGTAACAAAAATTAATGCACATGCAGATAAGGCTCAGGAACTTGTCAAAAAAGCTGAAAATGATGCAGATATCGCTGAAAAATCAGCTCGTGATATAAATTGTTATAGTGCTGCTTCTGAAGCTGATGATGGTGAAGATTATTGCAGACATATGAAATATTACACTTTTGAAATTAAAATATATGCTCAAAAAGCTTTGAAAGAATCAGAATTATCATATTCAAAGAACTATTTAGGCAAAATATCGGGTTATATTGAAGATTCGTATGAGTCGCTCAAAAATGCCCGAACTGAGTTTGAAGATTGCTTGAAAGACCTCCAAAATTGTAATTGATATGGAAAATCTGCTTAATAAAATCAAAAAAGAAGCCCCTTTTGCATTTAAAGAATTCAAGGATTTTATTGATAAAGGTTACCACAGCTATTTTGAGTTTCATAAGATAAGTTTAGATACACTTAACTTGGATTTTGGGATTGGAATATTCATCCGTTTTTTTAATGAAAATGCCATCGACTTTACAATTGACTGCTCAGATATTTCAAATCTTGAATCAGAAATAATAGATGCATTTAAAGGGCATGAAAATGTAATTGGTCATTATTCCTAAATTCGAATAACCACTGACAAAATTTAGAGAAGAGTTAGGAAAGTTTTTTTTTGGATACTGCTAAGTTAGTGATTGCAGGTGTTGTAATTACTGGAATTACAAATTTCCAATTATTTGACTCATTAAATTTACTTATATTTGGTGCAATATTTGCATTTATACTTGCATTAGTCGGATTTCTAATACCTAAAGAGTAAAAATCATGAATATATTACTTCATCCCGTTATTTTTATTGGATTAGTTTTTAGTATACTAGGTATTATTGCTGTAATTTATTTGAAATACGAAGATGCACACGGCAGGAAAGTGTAATTATGCGAGTGCCCAACCTTTCTTTACCAATTTCCCTTTCCAAACTAACAACATTTTTAAAGCTGTAATCGCAGCCTCATGTCCCTTATTTCCATGCTTGCCTCCTGCCCTATCTAAAGCTTGTTGTTGATTTAAAGTAGTAAGTACTCCAAAAATGATAGGTTTATTAAATTTGATATTCAATTCAGTTATTCCATAACTCACGGATTGACATATATAATCGAAATGAGGTGTATCGCCCATAACCACACAACCTAAAGCTATCACTGCATCCACTTTCAGATTAGAAGCCATCCATTGGCAACCTAAAGTGAGTTCAAAACTACCGGGTACATTGGTCCGAATAATATTTTTTTCCCTAACACCTGATTGGATCAAGGCTTCTTTAGCTCCTGTGAAAAGTGATTCTGTGATATCTGCATTCCATTCGGCAACTACTATTGCTATTTTAAATTTTGAGCAATCGGCATTTTTCGATATTGTTCCAATGCTTAAATTTTGAACAGAAGAAGCCATTTTATAATTCCTGATATTTTGCAGCTAGGGCATTAAAACTCTCAAAAGTAATTGGCTTTGAAACAAAGTCAATTACAAATTCACTATTGTTGAATCGATCCATATCCGAACGATTATCAGAACTGGTTAACATTGCCAATTTAATATGTTTAGTGAATTCATAAGGCATCTTCTCAAATTCATCCATAAATACAAAACCATTAATAACAGGCATATTAATATCTAAGAAAATGATATTGGGAAATTTCTCAGGAGAATTTTGAATAGAAGCCAAATATTCAAGTGCTGCCTTTCCAGAACTTTTTGTTATGATATTTCCTTTGTAACCTGTTTTTTCGATTACAATTTTCGCTATCAACAAGTCCGTTTCATTGTCGTCTATTACAAGGACATTTTTTATTTCAGTTGTGGGCATTATTCTTTATTTTTATAATAGATTACATAAATAACTATTTTTTAGCTAATTCATGCTTAATTTTTAGTTCAGTAAATCTTCTTTTTGAATCTAATGAAAAATCACTTTTCATAAACCAATCATAATATTGATGTTCGGCTTGAAGCACTTGTCCAATAGTTTTGTCCTTATGTTTTCCAAAGTTAAATACGGCTTCACCCTTGTCGTTATATACAAATCTGCCGGCAAAATCAATATTTTTGTTTTCAGTTAACTTATGTAAGGCAGCCATATCATTTGAAATTGAAAAAAGTGCTTTACCGGTATTTTCATCAATCAATGAATTCCCTTCATACTTTTCTATTTGGGCTTGTAATACTTCCAATGTAGCAATAGTATCCGCTTCAGCACTATGAGCGTTTTCCAACTTTTTGCCACAATAGAATTTATATGCTGCGGCTAAGTTCCTGGGTTCCATCATATGAAATATTTTTTGTGCATCAATCAAGTTACGCCCTTGTACACTAAAGTCGATATTGGCTCTTAAAAACTCCTCCGCTAGCATAGGAAGATCAAATTTGAGCATATTAAAACCCGAAAGGTCGCATCCTTCGATAAATGTGGCAAGTGATTTTGCAATTTCATGAAACTTTGGAGCATCTTTCACATCTTCATCATATATTCCATGCAATAAGCTAACTTCCTTAGGGATGGGAATTCCTGGATTAATCCGTTTAGTCATTGTTTGTTTTTCTCCGTTTACTAATATTTTAATAAAACAAAGTTCAACAATACGATCGTGTGACAAATTTAAGCCGGTTGATTCCAAGTCAAAAAATACCAGCGGCTTCCTTAGGTTGAGTTTCAAATGTGAAAATAAATTTGTAGCAAACTTAGCGAAATATTATGATTTAGCACAAATACGAACTATATAGTTCAAAATATTCATGATCGCCTATTTCATCAAATTTATAACCAAACGACATGTAAGAAGGTTTGTTTCCAAACTGAATCATTCTTATATATTTGTACAATCGCAAATAAAGTTCAGAGTTTTTCGAAATGTTCCCCGCGAGAATCAAAGGTACATTTTCTGGATTAAGTCCTAATTGATCGTATACAAAAAGCACAAAGTACAAGAAATCGTTTGGAGTTTGGTAAGCAAAATTGTTACAAAACTCTAAACTCCCTTTTTTCTTAACGATAATCGTAAAAAACTTATTTTCAACATTGATATAAACTTGTTTTTCGCTTTTCGATTGTTGGTTGTTAAGTGCACCTTCAATCATTAAACTTGTGTGGTGCAAAAGTTCTACATTCTTCTGAGGATATTTTCTCTTAAACCACTCTATCAGTTTTGATTCGGCTGCGAACACATTTACTGCATCATTAGAGCCATGTTTGAAATAATAAATTCCATCCCCTTCAGTAAAAGTGGTGTTGATAGCCAAGTAGTTATGCATTGATTTCTCATCAAAAAGTGCATATGGAACTAATGAAAATTTTAAATTTTTTATAGATAACCTAACCGTTTTCCAAAAACCAGCTTGCAACACATGATGATCATCATACAAAAATTCAAGCGTTTGAATAAGTTCTTCAATATTGAAGTGTTTGCTAAAGTTATAATCTTCAATAAGTAAACAACGATTTCTTTTAGTATCAATAACGCAAAATCTAAAATACTCTTCGCTTACCTGTATTGACAAAGTGTAATGATGCAAATGATCCACCTCAAAAGTGTCATCTACAATTTTTCTTACAAGTTGATAGGAAGCATTCATATTCAAAAAAGAGTATTACTCAGTTTACTATTTTGTTCAAATATAAACTTAATAACTAAAAAACAACATAATGTGGAAAAATTATTTTTATAACATTTTTATTACAATAGCAGATGCTCCTCCACCACCATTACAAATACCAGCAACGCCTATTTTTGAGGCATTATTTGACAAAACAGACATCAAAGTACTAATTATTCTTACACCTGAAGCACCCAGTGGATGACCTAAAGATACTGCACCACCATAAATATTACACCTTGAATTTTCGATATTTAACTTTATAATATTAGCTAATGCTACTACAGAAAATGCTTCATTAATCTCAAAAAAATCCACATTTTGTTGTTTGATTCCAGCGTATTCAATTGCTTTTGGAATTGCCAAAGCAGGTGAAGTTGTATAATATTTCGGTTCTTGAGCAGCATCTGCAAAACCAATGATTATTGCCAATGGCTCTAATTTATATTTCTGAACTGCCATTTCACTTGCAAGTAATAATGCACCTGCTCCATCATTGATAGTGGAGGCATTGGCAGCGGTAATTGTACCCTCATTTTCAAAAACTGGTTTCAAGTTGGGTATTTTATCGAAATTCACAATTTTAAACTCTTCATCTTGAGTTACTTCAATGATTTCTTTGCCTTTGGTTGATTTTACAGGAATTACCTCATTTTTAAATAAATTATTTTCCCAAGCTTTAGCCGATCTTTGATACGATTGAATCGCATGGGCATCTTGCATTTCGCGAGTAATATGCATTTCTTTTGCTATTATTTCGGCCGCAGTTCCCATATGAATATTGTTATACACATCCCACAATCCATCTTTTAAAATACCATCAAATATCTGCCCATGTCCCAATTTATAACCTGTTCGCGCCTTATCCAGATAATATGGCGTATTTGACATACTTTCCATTCCTCCGGCTATAACCAAATCATTGATTCCCAACATGATACTTTGTGCACCTAGCATAACGGCTTTCATCCCTGAAGCACACACCTTGTTTACTGTGGTACAAACAACTGATTCACTTAATCCCGCAAATAAAGCTGCTTGCCTTGCGGGTGATTGGCCTAAACCTGCTGAAAGCACATTGCCCATGAACACTTCAGTAATTAATTCAGGATTAATTTTGGCTTTTTTAACAACTGCTTTGATTGCCTCAGATCCCAATTGGGTTGCAGTTAAAGATGAAAGCGCTCCATTAAAACTTCCAATAGGAGTTCGAGCTGATGAAACTATATAAACAGGTTGCATATTTTTATTTTATTTTGTTCAAATTACGGTAAATATTGATAAATGATTGCTTGAATCGTTTTTGATTTATATATTTCTTTTATATTTGCACCCCGATTCACACGGAGATTGTAGCTCAGCTGGTAGAGCGCTAGATTGTGGTTCTAGATGTCGCGGGTTCGAGCCCCGTCTTTCTCCCTTTTTTTAAACAATCAACTTTTCCCTTAATTCTTTGTTTTTTTGCAAAAATTGCTCAACCGATAGTGCATCTTTAACATTATAGTTACCAATACCTATTCTTCTTAGTTCTGTCAAATAAGCACCTGATTGTAAAGATTTTGCCAAGTCATGTACTAAGCTTCTAATATAGGTTCCTTTCGAACAAATAACCTTAAATTTGAACCTAGGTATTTCAAATGAAAGTAATTCGAACAAATCTATTCGAACTTCTCTGGAAACAAGTTCAATAGTTTTCCCTTTTCGCGCGATGTCATACAGTCGCTTGCCATCAACTTTTATAGCAGAATACATTGGAGGAAACTGGTTGATGATACCCGTAAAGTCTTTTAATTTTTCAACAATTAATTCTTTGGTTAAGTGGGATATTTCGAAATCCTTGTCAAATTCAGTTTCTGCATCGTATGAAGGAGTTGTGTGTCCAAAAACCATTTCTCCTTCATAGGTTTTAGTTTGGGCTTGGAAAGTGTCAATTTGTTTGGTCATTTTTCCGGTACAAATGATTAATAATCCGGTTGCGAGTGGATCTAGAGTGCCGGCATGACCTATTTTTTTAACTTTTGTAGCATAGCGAAGCTTATTTACTACATCAAATGATGTCCATCCTTTTGGTTTGTCAATTAGCAAAAGTTGACCTTCCTCATAAAATTGTTTTACAGGATCAACTAAAATATCGCTCATACAATTCAGGTTTTAAAGCTTTTTTAAGTTTCATTGGCAATACCAAAAAGAATCTGAATTTCAAATAAGTCCATAAATATTGTATGCCATGCCAAAAATGATGTTTAAATTTGATTTGCAACATTTCATTCATCATTGGTACATTACCAAGGTGCGATTTAGATTCCCCATGTACTCTAAAACTTGCAACAGTTACAGGCAAATACACCATTTCCCCTTTTTCCGATAAAGAAACTATAAGCTCATAATCCATACAGTAATGCAGATTAGTTTGCAAATAGTTGATTTCTCTCAAATATTTTCCATTGAAAAATGAAGAGGTTTGATACAAAATAGAGGCAAACTCGTTGGTTTTTAACAACATATTCGTATTGCAAGGTTGCGCTTTTTTAAATTTGACATTATTCCCTTTTGAATCTATGATTTGACAATCTCCATAAAATACGGCTGCTTTAGGATTTAGTTTATAAGCTGCAACTATTTTGCTAACCACTTGATTATCATATAATAAATCATCAGAATTCAGGTAAAATAAAATATCACCTTTTGCCATTCGCCATCCTTTATTAATGGCATCTGATTGACCTTTGTCTGCTTCAGACACCCAATAAGTTAGTTTATCTGCATACTTCTTAATAACATCAATACTCCCATCAGTACTTCCCCCATCAAAAATGATATATTCAATATTTGGATAATCCTGATTAAGAACGGATAATACGGTGTGTTCAATATATTTGACCTGATTAAAAGAGGGGGTAACTATGGAGACTAATGGAGGGGGCATTTACAAAACTGAAATTAAAGTGAATCAATAACCAGGAACATTCTTTCTGCTCTTTTATCCAAAGAATAATTTTCCTCAATTCTTTTTCTTGCTAATTTGCCTAAGGTTAAATAATCCGATTCAAGAGCGCTCCTTATTAATTCAGCCAGCATATCTTTGTCTTTTTTTAATAGAATAAATCCACTTTCTCCAACAATCATAGGCATTGCAGCTACATCCGATACAATAGGCACACATTCACATAACATTGCCTCACACAAAGCATTAGGAAAGCCTTCAGCAATAGATAATTGCAAATAAAATGCAGCTTCGGATAAAACATCTTTTAACTTATTGTTTTCAATGTATTCATGATAAACCACATTGGCAGGTGCAGGTGGCATTTTATTTTTATCATTCATGCCAATAATTATAAAAGTACATTCTGGAAACTTGGGTGCTATTTGTAATATTAAATCAATGCCTTTTCTTAAAAAAACAGTTTTGTTTTCAAGTGATTTTCCAATGGTTACGAAAGTTTTGTAGGCCCGAACAATATTCTCATTTTTAAAGAATGTTTTTGAATCGTAACCATTATAAATCGTTTCAAATCTTGCATTTACTCTTTTAGCAAAATACTTTATTCCTTGCCTTTTATAATCAATATTGTAGTAATTCCAAACCGAATCAATTAATGATTCATGCACGGGCAAAATAACGGTAGAAAACCGATATGTTTTGCTTGAAAACCACCCTAAAACCTTTTTTCTAAAATTTCCATAATTTATTGAAGGAAAGCTAAATGCATCCGTACCTCCAACCATTACCAAAAATGGTTTTGAAGTAAATTTTGCAAATATTGCAGGTAAAAAAGAATGGTATCCGGCAAATTGACTAAATACGATATCGCATTTTGAAATATTGAATATTAAAAATAACATTTGTTTCAATAGCAATATTAGAATTTCAAAATTTGACTTCGCATGAAATTGAAATGGAATTAATTGATATTTCTTGGCTAATATTTCGGTATCCTTATCTATAAAAGTAGCTTTGATATGCGTGATGTAGAGTATCTTTTTCAAAACAAAATCCTCACATTTTACTTCTTTTGATTAAAAATGGCATAAGCACTTGCTTAAAGTCTTGATTTGCATCTATTTCAATATAGTCAATTTTAAAATTGCCACATTTCAATTTAATTTCATTACTAAATTTCAATAATGATTCCTTATAACTTTTCTTGATTTGAGCAGGATTCACTTTTATTTTTTCACCAGTTTCAATATCTACAAACATGGTAGGTCGATCTTCAAACTCAAATTCCAATTCTGTATTTTTATCTTTTACATGAAACACAATTACTTCATGTTGCATGTGTTTTAGATGTTTCAATGCATTTAATAACTCATCGGTTTGGAGCATATCCTCAAACATGTCACTGAAAAGGATTACTAAACTTCGTTTATGAATTTTCTCAGCTATTGTGTTTAATACATTATATACTTTAGTTTTATGATTAATTGATTTTTTATCAAAAAGCCTATGCATTTGGAGCATCAATTCGTGCAAATGTTTACTAGTTGATTTTACAGGTGTGTGAAGAATTATTTCTTCATCAAATGCTACTAATCCTACAGCATCTCTTTGCTTTTGTAACAAATGGGCAATAGTTGAAGCACTTAATATGCTAAATTTAAGTTTGGTTAGCTTGTCTTCCGGATAATACATAGAGGATGAAACATCCAATAAAATTGTACATCTCAGATTCGTTTCTTCCTCATATTTTTTGACAAAAAGTCTGTCTGACTTTGCATATACTTTCCAATCAATGTGGCGCGTACTTTCACTTGTATTGTATTGTCTATGTTCAGCAAACTCAACCGAAAAACCATGATATGGCGATTGATGCAAACCAGTAATAAAACCTTCTACTACTTGCTTGGTCAAAAATTCAATGTCACCAAACCTGTGGCCCGAATGTTTTATTTCATTTATATTCATTAATTAATATTGGATAGACACGTAAAATTAACTCAATATTTGAATATAATTTGGTGTTTCGCAAATTCTAAACCCGAATTTCTAAATTCTAAACAAATCTAAAATTTTAAACCCAAATCTATTAATCAATATTGATTTTGAATTTAAAGAATTGGGTCATTGAAGTTTGTTTAGGGTTTAATGTTTAGAAATTAGGATTTTTACAAAATGCAAGGTCAATGATTACTAAATATGCTTTGCCATAATAAGGAATTAATTCAAATCTTTAAATCTGATAACATATCCTTTGAACTCTTTTCTGGTAAGTCTTGGAATACTTTGCAATGCAGCCACTCTTGATTTATAATCACCCACTATTACTCTGTATATCAATCCTTTATCTTTAAAGTTTCCGACTTGAATTACTACTTCGCCAAAGCCTTCTCTATGAAGCACATTTGCAAAATACTGTGCATTGACTAGTTCAATAAATGCTGCAGTTTGAATTCCAAAGCCTCTAGGATTGCGAAGTTCGCCCTTGAAATTATAAAATTTACCTTTTTCAAAACTTCCTGCTATCCAATCCGGTCTAAAAGCATGATGTATTTTACCTTGTTCTCCAATTACCTCAATTTTAACAGGAACCAATCCTTTATCAAGCATATCTATCTTCTTTGCAGCTACGTAAGTAAGATCTATTATACGGTCCATGTATTTATAAGGACCTCTATCGTTAATTCGTACAACTACACTCTTATCATTATTCAAATTTGTAACTCTAACTAGTGTATTAAATAAAAGTTTTCGGTGAGCCGCAGTATATTCTTTCTTTTTTAATCTTTCACCACTAGAAGTTCTTCTGCCATAAAACTTATGATGATAAAATGAAGCAATACCTTTTTGTACAAAACCTATTTGAGCATTTGCAGAATCATTTATAATAATAAAAAATATTAGAATAATTATATTTTTTGATTTCAGAAATTTCAACACGAATTGTTTAACGATGTAATGTAAAATAGGTTAATTAATAATTTTTATTTTGAAAGTTTTAGTTTTCTGATAATTTTGCCAATGACTAATCATTATTAAAAGGCTGTGGAAGAAAATAAAGATAATTCAAAATCAGAGATTTACTCTCAAAGAATAAAGGCAGGCAAAAGAACATATTTTTTTGATATCAAGTCAACCAGATCCAATGATTATTACTTAACAATCACTGAAAGCAAGAAGAAATTCAAAGATGATGGCTTTTTTTATGAAAAACACAAAATATTTTTATATAAAGAAGATTTTATGAAATTTATTGACGCATTGAATAACTCAATGAATTATATGAAAGAAGAACTAGTTCCTGATTACGATTTCACCAAAACTTCTGAACGAACTGAAGAAGAAGAAGATAGCGAACTTAAATGGGAATAATATTTTACGAGTAATTTTTAATTGATTATTACGTTTTTTACTGAATATCTACAAATTAACTTTACAATCTTAAATTTAGAATGGCTTTACAATGTGGTATTGTAGGTTTGCCTAATGTTGGTAAATCTACTCTTTTTAATGCATTATCAAATGCAAAAGCTGAAGCAGCCAATTATCCGTTTTGTACAATTGACCCTAATGTAGGTGTTGTAAATGTACCGGATAACAGACTCTTGGTTTTGGAAAAATTAGTTAAACCACAGGCAATACTACCTGCTATCATTGAATTTGTAGATATTGCAGGTCTAGTAAAAGGTGCCAGTAAAGGTGAAGGATTGGGAAATAAATTCCTAGCCAATATCAGAGAAGTAGACGCTATTATCCATGTGGTTCGTTGCTTTGACGATGAAAACATTATTCATGTAGCAGGAGGCGTAAATCCTGTTTCTGATAAAGAAATAATTGATACTGAATTGCAGTTAAAAGACTTAGAATCAGTAGAAAAGAAAATACAAAAAGTGGAGCGAGCATCAAAAGCGGGTGACGCTAAAGCTAAAAAGGAATTTGACATACTTACTAAGTTCAAAACAGCACTTGAACAAGGAAAAAACGCAAGACTTGTTGAATGCGATGATTATGAGCCGGTTGCCGACTTAATGTTACTCACCTTAAAACCAGTGATTTATGTATGCAATGTAGATGAAAAATCACTAAAAACAGGTAATGCATACAGTGAAAAACTTAAAGAATCAGTGAAAGGTGAAAACGCACAACTATTGCTAATTAATGCATCGTTAGAGTCACAAATTAGTGAATTAAGTGATGAAGAAGAAAAAAGTATGTTTCTGCAAGAATACGGTTTAACTGAGAGTGGATTAAATCGTTTAATAAAATCGTCATACGAATTGTTAGGACTTGCCACTTATTTCACAGCAGGTGAAAAAGAAGTAAGAGCTTGGACAATTAAAAAAGGATGGAAAGCACCTCAAGCAGCCGGTGTAATTCATACCGATTTTGAAAAAGGATTTATAAGGGCTGAAGTTATTAAGCTTAGTGATTTTGAAAAATATGGTTCAGAATCTGCTTGTAAAGAAGCCGGTAAAATTGCTGTTGAAGGCAAAGACTATGTAGTACAAGATGGAGATATTATGCATTTTAGATTTAATGTGTAATAATATCATACATCTTCTTGAACAATTTGGCTGAAAGCCGTGTTTTTATAAAAGTATTAATTTGATTAACCAAAATTTTTAAGACCATGAGAGTACGTATCATTTTTGGATTGAAAAACCGAGGAGCAAAAATCCATTTTCATCACCAACACCTTTTAACAAAATTTTCGTCACAAATTATTTCAAAGTGCGAACCAAAATACAGAGATTTTAAATATTATAATTTTTCTGGTATTAAAGGTCAAATAAAAGTAGGAAAAGGCGGATTACATTATCTTTCTTCTAAAGTTACTTTGGTATTTTCGAGCTTGAATATTGAATTTATCAACCAATTCTTGAATGCGCTTTTCACATTGAAAGAAGTTCAAATTGGTGAAATGGAACTTAGCCCTGAAAGTATTGAAATGGAAGCAGAAGTGGACTTTGAACAAAAAACCAAATTTGTGTGTATATCCCCTATTTTAATTTTAGATCCAATATTACATGTTGAAGAAAATAAATCGTTTTTCGAACCGGATACTGATGACTTCTCCGATTTTGTTTACGAGTCAACGATGCTTCGTATGGAAAAATCAGGGATGTATACTGCAGAACAAATATCATCTTACAACCAATTTCAATTGACTCCTGATAAAGAATACTTGTCGCGAATGGCTCAGGATGATAAAAAATATAGCAGGGTTTATCAAACTTATATCAATGGCGAAAAATATGAAGTAAGAGGTTATACTTTCCCCTTCACCTTGTTTGCTTCACCTGAAGTTCAAAACTTTATCTTCCACTCTGGTTTAGGTGCTTTGTGCGAAAATGGATTTGGAATGATTGATTTGGCAAACGTTGACCCTACTTCAAGAACTATAAAATATTCTTTAGAACAAAGCGGCACTTCTGTTCAGGCGTAAAAAGTTCATTCTTGATTCACTGAAAAAACTCCGGCAGGATTTACAATTTTATAATGTTTAAAATCCTGATCGGCATCTAATCCATTTCCTGTCAGGATTTCTTCTTTTGTTTCAATTCGGACAAATTTTGTAGTATATACTTTTTTCGTGGTTGGGTTCCAGTTCATTTCTTCTGATTTCATTTTTTTCCCTTCTTTTAAGTCAGTTATTATCACATTGCCTTTGGCTGTATATACATTGTTGGTTTTATCATATTTGCCATAATTAGCAACCAAGTTTGCATTTTCATTACCTTGTTTGTCGTTAAATATCAACAAAATACCGCTTGGGAAAATTCTATCGCCATTCAAATACTCATCTTGTTTTGGGGCTTTCATTTTTACTTTTATCTGCCCTGAATCACTAAAAAGCATCTCCACGTTGGTAACTTGAGCCACAGGTCCTGTATATGGCTTCATTTGATTAATTGTCTTTTCATTTTTCTTACAAGAAAAGAACATTCCTAAAAATATGAATACAATAAAGATTTGTCGATTTTTGAAAAGCATAATTATGCTTCTGTTCCTGGTTCCTTTTTACCCAACACTACTGCTCCTATTAATGCAGCTAAAAATAAAATAGATACTAATTCGAATGGCAAAAGAAAATCTCTAAACAATACCTGACCCAAGTTTTTAATCAATCCAAGTTCCAAATTAGGCGTTTGGTTAGTGGCCCCATACATATTGCGTAATGCGGCAATCATAATCAGAAATAACGACCCTCCTGAAATAATACCTGCAAATTTTACCAAATTTGATTTCTGTGGTTCTGTTTCGGCATTCAGATTCAAAAACATAATCACAAACAAAAACAAAACCATTATTGCACCAGCATATACTATAATGTGAACTACAGCCAAAAACTGTGCATTCAACATAATGTAATGCCCTGCAATTGCAAAAAAAGTGAGGATTAAATAAATAACACTATGAATTGGATTTTTTGAAAATACAACCAATAAAGCAAGTAGAATTACCAAAAATGAAAGAAAGAAAAACAAATTCTGCATGACTCAATTATTATTACTTTGTAGCGTTATGTGTGATATTCAATTTTGGATAAAGCGAAGTTATTTCGCCATTCCCATGATAATAATCTTGATCCAATGGACCTCCACCTCTTACTTTTCCGATGGGTCCATGAACCTTTTCAACCAATTTATCTTTTCCATAAATAAAATCCCCCCTGTCATAATTAGCCGGTGCTAATTCTTCATTGGTAAGATAAATTGCTTGTTTTGGACAAGCCTCTTCACAAAGTCCACAGAATATACATCTTAACATATTAATTTCATATGTAGCTGCATATTTCTCTTCTCTATACAAATGTTCTTCACCTTTTTTGCGTTCAGCAGCATTAATTGTAATAGCCTCAGCAGGACATGCCAAAGCACATAATCCGCAAGCAGTACATCTTTCCTTACCTTGTTCATCTTTTTTCAACACATGTAATCCTCTATAAGTACTGGTGAACATTTTCTTTACTTCCGGATACCTGATGCTTACTTTTTTCATAAAAAAGTGACGAAGGGTTATACTCATACCTTTCAATATGGCAGGCAAATAAATGCGCTCCATTAAAGACATTTGCTTATTCGTAACTTGTTTTGATCTATTAGTTAGAGATTGCATCTTTTATTTAATTAGTTATTTTGCATTAATATTATTACTGTACCGGTTACAACTATATTAATGATAGCCAAAGGAATCAGCCCTGTCCAACCTAATCGCATTAATTGATCATATCTGAAACGAGGCAAAGTCCATCTAATCCACATAAATAAAAATATGAAGAAGAATATTTTAACAAATAAGAAAGCGATTCCAAGAATACTTAATGTATTTTGATCTAATCCTAAGGAAGAAGCATAAGGTATATTATATCCACCAAAATATAATGTTGCCATCATTGCGGATGAAATAAACATATTAATGTACTCAGCAAATAAATAAAAGCCCAATTTCATAGAGCTGTACTCCGTATGATAGCCCCCAATCAATTCAGTCTCGCATTCCGGCAAATCAAACGGTGCGCGGTTTGTTTCAGCAAAAGCACAAACCAAAAATATTAAAAATCCAAGAGGCTGAACCGCAGCTAGCCATACATTGTCACCCTGCCATACTGCAATTTCTCTAAGACTTAAAGACCCCGTTATCATTACAACAGAAATGATTGATAAACCCATAGCTATTTCATAGCTAATATTTTGAGAAGCAGCCCTTATTGCTCCTAATAACGCAAACTTATTATTTGATGCCCATCCTCCAATCATAATACCATATACTCCCATAGAAACCACACCAAAAACATACAAAACTCCAATGTTTACATCAGCAACTTGAAGTGCAACTTGTTGTCCAAATATTTCCAAATAAGTACCCCAAGGAATCACGGCACTGGTCATTAAAGCGGTAAGCATTGCTAATGAGGGTCCAAGAACAAACAAGAACATATTTGATGTATTTGGAATGATTTCTTCTTTAAAAAACAATTTACCACCATCGGCCAATGGTTGCAATATTCCCAAAGGACCTGCTCTTTCAGGACCTCTTCTGTCTTGGAAAAACGCAGCAACTTTTCTTTCAGCATAGGTTGAATACATGGCAATTACTAAACTCACACTAAATACCAGTGCTATTAAAACAAACTTTGATAATAATAATAGAATATCCATTTGAAACTATTTTTCGATAAATGCCGGATTATCAGCGTTTAAACTTAATTGTGGTGGTACTACAGGTTTGCTATAACTTAAAGTATAATGATTTTGTGATTGCACTGAGCTTCTTTCGATCATTCTTGGTCCTTCAATTACCCAATCCTTTGTTTCTTTTTTCTCAAAACGGCAAGTATTACATATCCAATCTTCAACTTCGCTCCATTTGTCTTTACGAGCTGAAACTCTGATTACTTCATCTCCTTTATACCAAAGAGTAACTTTGCCACAACATTTATCACAATCACGATGCGCGTCAACGGGTTTTGAGAACCAAATTCTATTTTTAAATCTAAAAGTTCTGTCTGTTAATGCACCTACAGGACATACATCTATGATATTTCCCGAAAAGTCGTTGTCGATTGATTTCTCTATGTATGTACTAATTTCTGCAGCATCTCCTCTATTCAATATGCCATGAACTCTCCTATTTGTTAATTGATCGGCAGTAAATACACATCGGAAACACATAATACAACGGGTCATGTGCAGTTTTATGTAAGGACCTATATCTATTTGTTCAAATGTCCTTCTGTCTTCTTCATATCTTGTGACTTCTCTACCATGTTCATAACCAAGGTCTTGAAGGTTGCATTCACCTGCCTGGTCACAAACAGGGCAATCCAATGGGTGATTTATCAATAAAAATTCGACAACACCTTTTCTTGCTTCAATTACTTCCGGCGAAGTTGTATTCGCAACAACCATACCATCCATTACATTTGTTCTGCATGAAGCCACCAATTTTGGCATTGGACGCGGGTCTTTGGTAGAGCCTTGAGTCACTTTTACTAAACAAGTACGACATTTGCCACCGGAATCTTTCAGTTTTGAATAATAACACATTGCCGGAGGTACGTTTTTGCCTATTTGCCTTGCAGCATTTAGTATAGAAGTACCTTCTTGAACCTCAATTTCTACATTATCAATGGTTACTTTTACTAGGGCCATTTTTATGATATTTCTTTATTATAATACTCTAATAAAGCTTTGTTTAAGCTCGAACTCCCAAAGCTAATAACTGCTTGATATAAAACAAAGTTATTAAAATGAAAATTATACACTATTTGAAGTTTTAGGTTATTTCAAAGAGGATTATCTTGATTTGTAACCAAAGTTGAAATCAATTTGACTCTGTTAAGTGCATCAAAATCAACAATCATAAATTTATTGACAACGATTGTATCGTTGCATTTGTCTCCTGGTTCCAAATAATAAAAATACGTTTTCCTATTTCTTTCATTCAAATTTTGCTTGTTCGGCATACCTAATATCTCTACAACTCCATTTTCAGTAAGTCCATACATATTTTCTTTATAATTTTTAAGTAAATCAAATTGGAATTTTCGCTGTCCATGGCACGCATAAGCATCAGTTTTCCAATTAATACTACTAAAATTTCCTAAATCAATTTTTGAATTACATGAATTCAAAAAAATAAAACTTAGCAATGACACTATTAAAACTATTTTAAAATTCACAGGTTGATTTTGTGTATAACTGTAACCCCTAATTGAGTAGTTTTGTTTTTTATTGTCCCAAATTAAATGTCTGAAGAAGTAAATAACAAAGATTCCAGCGAAGAAGGTGAAAAAATACATGATATCACACCTGTTTCCGGACTTTATGAAAATTGGTTTCTTGAATATGCCTCTTATGTAATCCTTGAACGTGCAGTTCCGGCAATCGAAGACGGACTAAAACCTGTGCAACGAAGAATTTTGCATGCCATGAAAGAAATGGACGATGGCAGGTTCAATAAAGTTGCCAATGTTATAGGTAGCACTATGCAATATCATCCACATGGAGATGCATCCATAGGAGAAGCAATTGTAGGTTTAGGTCAAAAAGAATTATTGCTTGAAACACAAGGAAACTGGGGCGATATACGAACTGGAGATAATGCAGCAGCTCCCCGATATATTGAAGCTAGATTATCCAAATTTGCATTGGAAGTTGTTTTTAATGCCGATACCACCGAATGGCAAGCTTCTTATGATGGTCGTAAAAAAGAGCCCATTACGTTACCAGTTAAGTTTCCCTTGCTACTTGCACAAGGTGTAGAAGGAATTGCAGTAGGCTTGGCTACCAAAGTACTTCCTCATAACTTTTGTGAGCTCTGCGATGCTTCAGTAAAATATCTTAAAAATCAACCATTTGAACTATATCCAGATTTTTTGACAGGTGGTTATGCTGATATATCTGATTATAGAGATGGAAATAGAGGCGGGAAAATAAGGGTGAGAGCACGAATAGAAGAGCTTGATAAAAAGACACTTATAATTAAAGACATTCCGTTTGGTACAACCACAAGCACAGTAATTGACTCCATTATAAAAGCCAACGATGCCGGAAAAATTAAAATCAAAAAAGTAAATGACAACACTGCCAAAGATGTAGAAATTGAAATTCAACTTCAACCAGGAACTTCTCCTGACATCACTATAGATGCACTTTATGCATTTACAGATTGTGAGATAAGTGTGTCACCCAACACTTGCGTAATTGTTAAAGACAAACCTCGTTTTCTAGGCGTGTCTGAAATTCTAAGAATTTGTACCGACCAAACGAAGGATTTACTGCGTAGAGAGCTTGAAATCAAAAAGAAAGAACTTCAGGAGAAAATATTATTCACTTCTCTTCTTCGCATTTTTATAGGAGAAGGCATGTACAAAAACAAAGAATACGAGGGTGCTGGTAATCCAGAGAAATGCTTTGAGGTATTAAATAAACTTTTTTCGCCTTTTTTTGAAAAATTTTATAGGCAAATTACCAACGAAGATTATTCAAAATTAATTGCACGTCCTTTAAGTAGCATTACTCGGTTTGATGTAGATAAAGCTGATGAACAAATGAAATCTCTTGAAAATGAGATTGTTGAAGTTGAGCATCATTTGAAAAATTTGGTTGAATATACAATTAATTGGTATAAAAATCTGCTTGAAAAATATGGCAAAAATCGCCACAGAAGAACGGAACTAAGAGTTTTTGATACAATTAATGCTTCAAATGTTGCCGCAGCCAATGAAAAATTGTATGTAAACAAAGCAGAAGGATTTATTGGATATGGTCTTAAAAAAGATGAATTTGTAACTGAGTGTTCGGATATTGATGATATAATCGCTTTTAGGCGTGATGGCATTTTTAAAGTAGTACGAATTGGAGAAAAGGTGTTTATAGGCAAGGACATTTTATTTGCTAGTGTATTCAAAAAAAATGATGATCGCACCGTTTACAATATGATTTACCTCGATGGTAAGTCTGGTAGATGTATGGTAAAACGATTCCAAATTGGGGGTATCACCAGAGACAAAGAATATGACCTCACCATGGGCAACAAAGGTTCCAAAGTAATTTATTTGGAAGAACGGCCAAATGGCGAAACTGAAACCGTAACTGTAACATTAACTCCAAGCAGTGCTGCAAGAACTAAAGTATTTGATTTTAATTTTGCCGATTTAATTATCAAAGGAAGAGGGTCACAAGGTAATATTCTTACACCATACCCTGTTAAATCAGTTAAATTCAAAGAATTAGGCAAATCATCATTAGGAGGGGTGGATATTTATTATGAGGAAATCATAGGAAGGTTAAATACGGAAAAAAGAGGTAAATACTTAGGGAATTTTGAAACAGAAGACAAAATATTTGTCTTATATAAAGATGGCAACTATGAACTTACAAATTTTGAATTAACCAACAGATATGAACCTGATTTGGTTTATTTTATTGATAAATATAATCCTGAATGGGTTTGTTCATTAGTTCATTATTTGGGTGAAGACAAAACATATTATGTAAAAAGATTTAAAATAGAGGCTTTAAATTTGGATAAAAAATATTTACTTATCGATGAATCCAAAGGTTCAAAAATGGTGATTTTCACCACTTCCGATAATCCTGAAGTTGAAATTACTTTTGCAGCATCAAAAAACCAGAAAGCACTTGTCACTAAAGTATTTTTGAAAGAATATATAGATGTAAAAGGGTGGAAGGCTACAGGTAACAAATTAGCTAGTTCTGTGATTGATGACATTAAATTGCTTAAACCTATTTCCAAAGAGGAGGCAGGAGAAAGTCAAATTTCATTATTTGAACCAACTGCAAAAGTATCAGTACCGAAAGAAGATGATAAGTTATTACCAGGCACCACAATTGAACTTAATTTGTAATTTATATTGGCAAATTCTTTTGAAATAACTTACCAAAAACTGGTTGAGCTTCAAAATCAAACTTTTGAAGCAATTAAGAACTTAGACAATGAAAGTCTGAACAAAAAATTAATTGCAGGAAAATGGTCAATAATACAAATTATGGAACACGTACGTGTTTCTGAAAAACAAATTTATAATGCCATACAAAAATACATAGCTGTAAATCAAAAATTTATTAAGCCTACAATTATTAATTATTTGAGATTTTATATAGTTATAGCAATTTTCAAATTAAGAATTCCGCTCAAAGCACCCACTTTTGTATCTAAATTATCTGATGAAATTGACATTGTTGTTCAAAGAGAAAAATGGCTTGAAACAAGAAATAATTGGTTCGATTTTTTACACAATCTAAAGCCAGAAATGGAAAACAAAATATTAATGATACATCCTTTGGTAGGTCCAATGAGCATTACAATTTGCACCAAATTTATGTTAGAACACTACAAAGTACATCAACGACAAATAAAGAGATTATTGGGTATGCTATGAATGTGAAGCTGATACTTTGTATGTCATCCACGATATTTTTTTGGGCTACTGCTTACATTGGCAACCGAATGGCATTAAATAGTTATGAACCTGGTGAATTAGCTTTATTCAGATATTTAGTTGCATCCATTTTTTTAACTTTAATCCCAGTATTTGGATTATTAAAAATCAAAAATCCTCCTCAATCGAAACACATTATTCACTTTGCACTTTTAGGTTTGTTCGGAATTAGTCTGTACAATATTTTTTTATATAATGGTCAACTCACAATTAAACCGGGACTTGCTAGTTTGTTGACTAACACAGCCCCTATATTTACTGCGGCTATGTCAGTCATATTTCTAAAAGAAAAAGTTAATTTTATAGGTTGGACTTGCATTTTTATCAGTTTCATAGGAGTGTGTATCATAGTTCTTGGAAACACAACTAACTTCCAATTTGAAATTGGAATGATTTGGGTATTATTGGCGGCTATTAGTCTTAGCCTCTATTTTATAATTCAAAAACCAGTTTTAACACATTATCAAGGGTTTGAAATTACCTATTTTTCAATATTAGCCGGAACCATATTATTAATTCCCTTCGGATTAAATCTTCCTATTTCAATTATTGAGGCAAATTATAAAAATACTTTGTCAGTAGTATACCTTGGGATTTTTCCCGGAGCCATTGCCTACTTTACTTGGTCAATGGTAAATTCGATTTTACCTACCAGCAAATCAAGTATTTTTCTTTACCTCATTCCTGTAATTTCATTTATGCTTTCATATTTTGTGTTTAATGAAAAACCCTCAATTTATACCATAATTGGAGGCATATTTGTTTTGATTGGAATTTTCACATTCAATTTTTTTGTTAGAAAAAACTAAAGTATTATTATTGAACAAATCTTAAAATGTATTATTTATGAAAAAGGCATCTGTTTTTATTCCAATTTGTCTATTTGTAGCTTTTATTAGCTTTTCTTTTCAAATAGTGTCTACTCAAATAAAGTTTACTGTTTTAAATAACCTTGGCAAACCAGTAGAAGGCGCAAGAGTAAGAGTTTACGAAAAAGAAGAAGATTATAAAAAAGATCAAAATTATGAACAACAAGTTTTAACAAATGAAAAAGGAATTGCTCATTTTAAGAAATTAAAAGTTATGCCATATTATGTTAATGTTGTAAAAGATAATATGAATAACTGGGGTAATGGCGAAAAAACAGATACCCTAGTTGGCAATACTTTTAACAAAATGACTATCGTAATTCAAGAATAATTTCAACGTGTTCCTCTGAAAAGTTTGTGAAGTTGAATGGCAATATCTAGAAAAATTACTTTTGAATTGCCATTCCTTTCCACATGAATGATTCCATCTTGTAATATTAAATTAAATTTATCTATTTGATTTATATTAATAGATTCAGAAAATTTCTTTACAAAGTCCAATTGATTTCCGTTTAGTTTTACAATTGCACCATTCCCTGAATGAATCAACATTACATTACGAATAATATTTATACCGTAGGTTAAAAAGCTTTTTTGAAATTCTCTTCCTTTCTTTGAGAGTTCGTCATTAAAAACTAATATATCTGGAACTTTAAACCCAAAACAAAGTCTCATAAATTGCGTAAAAGGCTCAAATACAGCATCATAACCTTCATTAATTAACTTTAATGCATTTCCAATTGACCCTTCAGCTAATAAAGAAGTTTCAAAAGCAATAGTTGACTCTATATTTAACTTATTTTTCAAATAATTCTGTATTTCTTCATTTGTAAATCTTTCAATTTGAATTGTTTGACAACGTGAAATAATAGTAGTCAAAAGAGATTCCATATTACAGGTCACAAGTAAAAAATAAGTATTAGCAGGTGGTTCTTCCAACACTTTTAAAATGGCATTTGAAGCCGAATTATGTAAATATTCGGGAAGCCATACCAAGATAATTTTGGCACCACCTTGAAAACTGGACATTGTTGCATTTTTCAAAATGCTTCTTGCTTCTTCAACCGGAATATTAAATTGTTTGTTTTCAGTGCCTATGTGGTTTCCCCAATCATTTATGGAATCAAAAGGTCTATTTATTGCAAATGTTCGGAAGAAAGGAACCAAATAACTTTTCACATCATCTTTTCCTACTTTTTCCAAAGTAGTCAAAGGAAAATAATAATGACAATCAGGATGTTGGAGTTTTGCATGTTGATTGCAACTAAAGCAAGTGCCACAGCTATCGTTTTCTAAGGGATTTTCGCATTGCAAATATTGTGCAATTGCCAAAGCAAAGGATAAATTCGCAGAACCACTTATACCTCTAATTAAAGATGCATGAGCAAAATGATTCGATTTTACCGCATTAAGGATAGCAGATTTTGTCTTATCAACTCCAATTATTTCTTTGAATAACAAATTATTACTTGTTTAAGGCATAAAAATATATAATTTTTGCATGCCTAATGAAAAACAATATTCACAACCTCATTTTTTCTGTGCTCTTCAGTACTTTTGGATTCATTTTTAATTCATGTTCTCCTTCAATTGAAATAACAAGACAATTTTTAAAAAATAAATCTGAGTTATCAATGTATAATGATCATACAAAAATCATTTACAAAAAATTTGATAATAAAAATAAATCAATAATTGAAATTTCTTCAATTGAAAATGGCACAACCGACAAGTTCTTAATTATAAGTGATACTTTACGGATTAATGACTACAGTAAAACCGACCAAAAATTAGATAGTTTCATTAAATATGGCTTATTAAATCAAAATCAGCTTGATTCTTTATATGTTCAGCTGAAGGATTGGAAAAGAAAAATAATCTCAAAAGATCGGATTAATGCCTATCAATATCACAATTACAAGATTAATGAATCATTTTCAATAGAATTTGAATTTTTAAATAAGCTAGATCAATATTATAGAACTATCAATAATGACTCACAAATTTCCAAAGATGAAGATGCGTATGTGCCTGTATTTATGGAAGTTATGATTATTATTAAAGGCAGAAAACACAAGCTTTCTAGCTCTGATTTCAACAATATATTTAATGTTATTGAATAAATTTTATAACAAAATCAATATCATATTGCATTTTGTTTAGTATATTTGTTGCTTAATAATTTGATAAACGTAACAAATGAAAAAAATACTACTCTCAATTGCATGCCTATTTCTATTTAGTCACGCATTTTCACAAAATCCAATTATAGGTACACTTTCCAAAACCAGATTAAACTTTGGTACAGGTATCAATTCAATTATAGTTCCTGTGAACTGGGTTAACACAGCTTCCGGTGTTACTTTTACCGGAGTATCAAGTAATTCAGCTTTATTCAGTGTTACCGGAATAACATACAATGCTCAAAGCAGTATTGCAGTAATTTATGGTTTAGTACCTAAGACTACTTCTGGCACCTTGAACTTAAGCCTTTCTGCAAGTAACGGGAATGGCACTTCAAATACGACAGTAGGTATTTCAGTTGGGGAATTTTATCAAAGAGGTGTATTATATAGTGTATATGATATTGTTTTTTGGCAAAGAAGTTTTCCTGCTGCTAGTACGCCAGCCGCACTTACCACCGTACTTTCTCAATTTTTAGCACCCGGAAACAATAGTTTTTATTGTCCTATTGGTTTAACTGTTGGTCCATCTCTTAATCCTGGTCAATGTCAATCATGTAATGAAGGAAATTTTTCATGTTTCCAAAAATCAGATGGTATGACCATAGGGTTTACTGCTTATCTAACACCTACGGTTAGTGGTGTTTATACATTCACTGGTTCTAGCCAAGACAACTTTGACGTATTTATTGGTGATAGAAAAACCGTTAATAATATCACTTATGTTCCATTGTATAACAATGACACAACATCGAATATGCTTTTTACCTCAAATAAAATATTAAATTCAGGACCAACTGGCACCCCAAATGTAGGTTCATATATTACTACTTTGACAGGTGGAATAAAATATGCAATTAGAGCAGCAGCTTGGCCGGTATTTACTAAAAACTTAAACGTACAATGGAGTGGACCTGGTTTTTCTACTAGATATATCAACTCAACTGATGCATTACCTTACTATGATTTAGCAGCACCAACTGTTCCTTCTGGATTAACAATTAAAAACAAAGGAACGAATTTTATTAACTTAACATGGTCCCCAACAAAAGACAATCAAAAATTAGTTGGTTATTACATTTACTTAAATGGTTTAAAATATACATCTGTTTCTGGTCTTACCTTTAATTTTACAGGTCTTGGAACAAACACAAATTATTCAATTGCAATAACTGCATTTGATTTAGTTGGTAATGAGTCAAATCCAAGTAATATTTTAAATACTTCAACTTATCCATCCGATATAACTCCTCCAGGTCCTCCATTAGTTTTTACAAACACTAATTTAGGAGATGTAAGTGCTTGGATTTCATGGTCTGGTGCTACTGATGTTGGAAGTGAAGTGATTGGATACAATGTTTCTATTTTAGGTTCCACCGGAACATTAATTAATTCTTATTTGAACATTCCAGATCCTAATTATGTTTTTAAGGTTTTATCACCATCAACTACATATAAAATCAAAATACAATCCGTAGATGGTGCTTTTAATCTTTCGCCTCCTAGTTCAGAATATACCTTTACAACTTTGGTTTTTAATCCACTGATTACTGCTGCAGGAATAAGAAAAGCTTCAGTTAGCTTTTTCCCAAAAGCCGTAGGAAGAAATGAGGGATTTGGAATCAACCACCCATATGGAGATGCAACACTAAATTATACAGGACCTAACAGCCCAGGATCAAACATTAATTCACTTATAGGACTCAATCCATCACTATTGCGTTGGGGCACTTTGGGTTCCAATGACAAATCCTATGTTTCAAGTTCAGGTACCGGACCAACTGTGTCTATTGCAGATTTTCTCTGGACAGCTTCCAAAATGGGTGGTTATGCAAGTTATTCTCTAGGAATAGCCGGATCAACCGATTGGGTTAGTGATCCTCAAACAACTGCAACTAGATTTATGGAATATATTGCTGGACCAATTAGTACTAATGGTGGTGCAAGAAGAAATTCCGAAGGATATACCACACCTTTAATAAATAATTTAAAAGGTTTAATTATTGAATTAGGAAATGAAGCTTGGGGTGGAAGTTGTAACGCTCCTCGCCCAGCTTGTCCAAATGGAGTCAATCATAATTGCGATATCTGTTTTACTAATGATAATCCAACTAGTTTAAATTATCAAGAATACGGGAGATGGTGTAGGGAGGTAGCTAGATATATTAAATCTTCTCCTTATTATGCAGCCAACAAGGACAAAATAAAAATATTTTATTCAGGAAGGAATGCAAGTCCGAATGAAAGCTATGGTCAAAATATCGCTGTAATGCAAGGTGATACAGGTGAAGTAGATGGTTTAGCAATATCTGGTTATATGGGGGGAAATTTAAATTATACTCCGGATATACCTAGAGGTGAAAGCGAGCTTCAATATTATCAAAATAGTACTGAAGTTATGTGGAACAATATAAAAGGCCTTCAAGCTACAATGAATGATACATGGACACAAACTAAAAGATACAAACCGTTTTATATGTATGAAAGTAATATGACTCGCTCAGATTATAATGGCAAATTGGGGCAAGCAATCATTATGACTGACTATTTCTTAGAATCAAGCAGATATGGAAGTTTGTTGCCAACTGCATTTTCATATTCCGGTGGCGAATGGTCAATGATAGATCCTATTACTTCACGTCCTCAACCATTTTATTCACTTAATTCGTTGTTAAGCAAATATACCAAGGGTAATGTTTTGGACAAAAGCGTTTCAAGTTTAGTGACATTATATAATGGAGCTGGAACAATTCCACAAACTGGTTTAGATCCAGTGGGAGCACATTTATTCTATGAAAATGGAAATTATGCTTTGGTTTTAGTAAGTCGTGATTTCACAATTGATTATCAAGTCCAATTGAATAACATGAATAATTTCCTTACTCCACAAAGTCAATCTTCTCTTTGGAACATTCAATCTAACAATACATCATTTAGTGAAAATCTGCTAGTAACAACCACTTTGTCAAATATAAATTTAAGTGACGGTATGATAGTTAATGTTCCTAAGTATGGAATGATAATTATGACTTTTGTAGGTAAAAACTTGAATCAAAGTCCACTTCCGCTAGGATATACTACTTATAAGAAGATTAATGGTATTACTATTGCTCCAATAAGTGGTAATCCTAAAAATCTGAGCATTCCAGAAGATATTACTCAATATGAAGCTATAGTTTCAAATACAAATGGAGCTTTCAATACTGATATAAAATGGTCTTGGTCCTCTTCAAATCCAGCATTCCTACAAAGTAACTTTGTTTCATTATTTACCGTAGCTGGAAAGACAGTTTTAAACGTACAAGCATCTGCGGGGTGTAATGCATCCGCAAATGGAACGCTCAAAGTTAGAGTAAGTGCCGCTCTTGACCCTTTGATTTATGTTGAAGATTCAATAGTAATTTCTGGTCAATATGACTCAACTACTTGTATACCTGCAACAGTAATTTCTGGCGGAACTATTACTGGACCAAATGTACTTACCGTAAACGGGGGAAATGTTACATTTACAGGAATTACAGATCCTGCAACAACAGTAGGTGTTTCTATTACTTGGACTTCATCAAAAGATAGCATTGCTACCATTGATGGTAATGGAGTCATGACTCCGCTAAAAGCTGGTGTAGTAACTATTACCGGAACATTTAATCCCTCTGGATTAACAGCTTCAATTGAAGTTACAATTAATCCAATACCTTCTGTTATCACCACTCCAGGAACAATCCCAGGTACTTCAACTGGAATAAACTCTGGAAGCAGTTCAGAATTAAACATTTACCCTAACCCGGCTACAGAAGAGTTGAATGTGGTTTACTCTAATCAATCCATCAGTTCTATTCAAATATTTGATTTATATGGCAAATTAGTTTCTGAATCAGGTGCTTCTGAAGGTAATTCAAAATTGAGTTTATCCGGATTGGCATCTGGAACTTATATCATTCAAGTGAATACCCCATCCGGTGTTGCTCGTAAGCGATTTATGAAGAAATAATTAAAATTTGATTAAGATTGAAAAGAGCTGTCTGAATAAGACAGCTTTTTTTTTACATTACAAAAATGAATGAAGTAAATATCCGAAAAGGGAATATAAATGATGCATTTAGCATTTATGAATTGATCAAGGAATTAGCGACTTATGAAAAAGCTGCTGACAAAATGGAAGTGCCATTTGAACAGTTCAAAGCTGATGGTTTTGGTACAAATCCTTTTTATTATACAATTGTTGCCGAATTTGACTCAAAAATAATTGGAGTTTGTTTATATTATAATCGGTACTCTACATGGAAAGGCAAACGATTATATATAGAAGATATCATTGTTACAGAAGCTCACCGTGCAAAAGGAATAGGAAAAATGCTTATGGATGCCACCATTGAAGAGGCAATCACCACCAAATGCAACGGCATTTTATGGCAAGTTTTGGATTGGAATGACCCCGCAATTAATTTCTATAAAAAATATGGTGCTTGGTTCGATGATGAGTGGATTAATGCCGGATTAACAACTTCTCAAATGCAACATGTAATGAATGATAGACATAAAGAAATTCATTAATATTATTTTTTGCATAATTATTATCTGATAAATTCGTTTACCATTCAATTCACTGATCATTTTAATGATTCAAATCAATAACCTTCGCAAATCTTACCCAATGGGCAAAAATAAACTTGAGGTATTGAAAGGTATTGATTTAAATATCGAAGATGGTGAATTAGTGTCTATTATGGGGTCTTCTGGTTCAGGAAAATCTACTTTATTGAATGTTATAGGTATTCTTGATACATTCGATTCTGGAACTTATCAATTAAGTAATATTACCATTCATAATAACTTGAAAGATAAAGACGCTGCTTATCTTAGAAATCAATTTATAGGTTTTGTATTTCAGTCGTTTAATCTTTTGAATTTTAAAAATGCAATTGAAAATGTTGCACTTCCTCTATACTACAGGGGTATTTCTCGTAAAAAAAGAAATGAAATTGCACTACAATACTTAAAAATGGTTGGACTTGAAGAACGTGCTTATCATAAACCAAATGAATTATCCGGAGGACAAAAACAAAGGGTTGCAATTGCAAGAGCAATTGCTTCAAATCCTAAGATGATTTTAGCAGATGAACCAACAGGAGCTCTGGATACCCAAACTTCAATTGAAATAATGAATATTTTGAAAGAGTTAAATAGCAATGGAATGACAGTAATAATAGTAACTCATGAAAACGAAATTGCTAATATGACCAACCGAATTATTCGACTTAAAGATGGACTTATTTTATAGTATTAAATTATAAATTATAAGTGTTAAATAAAAATAAATGTTTAAAATCAAATTATAATTAATTCTAAGTTATTTATAAAAATAACTAACAAAAACAGTGGTGACAAAAATTCAACATTCAAAATTTAACATTCAACATTTGAATTGTGTTTGACCTCGACAAATGGTACGAAATATATCACAGCATAGTTAAGCATAAGCTGAGAACTGTTCTTACATCCTTTGGTGTATTTTGGGGAATACTTATGTTGGTACTTCTACTTGGTGCAGGTAAAGGGTTGGAAAATGGCATCAGAAATGCATTTGCGGGGTATTCAAACAAATCTTTTTACATGGGATCTAACAAAACGAGCATTGTATATAAAGGAATGAAAATTGGAAGAACAATTGAACCAACAATATATGATCTCAAGGTAATTAAAAAATCATTTCCTGAAATAGAAGCTATATCACCTAAACAAGGACTGTGGGGAGAAAATAGTATTACATATAAAACGAAAAATGCTTCATTCAATGTTCAAGGAATATATCCTGATTGGAAAAAAATTGAAGACATAATAATAATTGAAGGAAGATATATCAACGATATTGACATCAAAGAAAACAGAAAAGTTGTTGTAATTGGACTTCATGTAAAAGATTTTTTCTTTGGCAAAGATGAAAGTGCCATTGGAAAATATTTAAATATTAAGGGTGTTTTTTTTAAAATAGTGGGCGTAATGAAACCAATTAAGTCAGGTTGGTCTGCTAAAGAAGAAATTCAAACTTTGTGGATGCCATACACAACAATGCAGGTAACTTTTAATCAGCAAAATAAAGTTTATTTTTGGGGAAGCGTGGTTACTAAAGAGGCCAATAGTGAAAACGTAATTAAACAAGTAAGAAGTTTATTAGCTCAAAAACATAGTTTTGATGCAAATGATGATAAAGCAGTATGGAGTTGGAGTATGGAAACAGAAAGCAATATGTTCAACGGGCTTTTCGGTGCAATTAACTTATTTGTGTGGGTAGTAGGTATTGGTACGATTATAGCTGGAATTGTAGGGGTAAGCAATATTATGCTTATTTCGGTGAAAGAGAGAACTAAAGAAATTGGTTTAAGAAAAGCGCTTGGAGCTACTACGTCTTCAATAGTCTTCCTTGTTGTTCAAGAGGCAATAATATTAACCACTATTTCTGGATATTCAGGATTGCTAATAGGAGTGGGAATTATCGAAGGTATAAATTTACTTTTAAATAATGCACTTGAACCAAATCCCTTTTTTCAACGTCCTGAAGTACAATTTTCAGTTGCAATTTCTGCTTTAATATTATTAGTTATATCTGGTACATTAGCGGGATTAATTCCTGCCGTTCATGCAGCAAAAATAAGCCCTATTGAAGCTCTAAGAGATGAATAATCTAATCAACTCCATTTAAAATGAAAAAAATAATAATAATTACACTGGGTATAATTTTTGTTTTAGTATGTGTTGGAGTAACAGGTTATCTTTTTTTTCGAGAAAAAAAAGACCCGATAACTTATCAAACAGAATCACCGGTGATAATGAATATTATCAAAAAAACGGTTGCCACTGGATCAATTGAACCAAGAAGAGAAGTTTTAGTAAAGCCTCAAGTATCAGGTATAATTGAAGAAATATATTTGAAAGCCGGGGAAGAGGTAAAAAAAGGCGATGTTATAGCTAAAGTCCGCATTATTCCTGAAATGACTAGAATTAACGATGCTGAATCTCAATTAAATACAGCCAAAATTAATCTTGAAATTTCTGAAAAAGAATACATCCGTCAACAAAAACTACTGAATGATAAAGTAATATCACAAAGAGAATTTGTTCAATTTGAACAAGACTACAGAATAAGAAAAGAACAACTTATTCAAGCTGAAAATAATATTCAATTGATAAAAAAAGGAAGTTCAGACCGAATTAAAAATACAACTACTGAAATTAAAGCCACAATTGATGGTAAAATATTGGATATTCCAATAAAAGTAGGTAGTAATGTAATTCAAGCTAATAATTTCAATGAAGGAACTACAATAGCCTCACTTGCAAATATGGATGACTTAATTTTTAAAGGAAAACTAGTTGAAAGTGAAATAGGTAAGCTTTCATTAAATATGAATTTGGATTTGGTTATTGCAGCAATTCCTGATAAAATTTATAAAGCCAAGCTTGAATTTATTGCTTCAAAAGGAGTTGAGGACAAAGGTTCCATACAATTTGAAATCAAGGCCGGAATATTACCTTCTGAAAATAACAAACTAATTAGAGCCGGATATAGTGCAAATGCGGATATCATTTTAGATAAAAAGGACAGCGTTTTATCAATTCGGGAAAAAAATATTGAATTTAAAGGTGATTCTGCATTTGTATATCTTGAAAAATCACCCCAAACATTTGAAAAAAGACTAATTAAAACCGGTTTATCCGATGATTTGAACATACAAATTATAAATGGAATTAGTACTTTAGATAAAATAAAGGTTTTAATTACTACTGTTTCAGGAAAATGAAAAAAGCCGAGTGTTACTACCCGGCTTTTAATATAATCAAACAAGAATTTATACCTATTTATTCCACTGGGCAATTACTTCTTCTGTAATTCCTGATGAAGAAAAACCACCATCGTGCATTAAATTTTGCATGGTCACCATTTTGGTGAAATCTGAAAATAACGATATCGTATAGTTAGCACAATCTTCTGCAGATGCATTTCCAAGAGGAGCCATTTTATCAGCAAAGTCATAAAATACATCAAAACCAGAAATTCCGCTTCCTGCAGTAGTTTTGGTCGGTGATTGTGAAATCGTATTTACACGTACATTTTTAAGTTTTGCAAAACGGTGCCCATAACTACGTGCAATGGATTCCAAGCAAGCTTTAGCTTGAGCCATATCAGAGTAATCAGGAAATGTACGTTGAGCTGCTATGTAAGTAAGTGCCACAATTGATCCCCATTCGTTCATAGCATCCAATTTTTCGGCTGTTTGCATTACTTTATGAAACGACAATGCTGAAATATCTAATGTTTTTAAAAAAAACTCATAACTCAAATCTCCATAAGAACGGCTTTTACGTACATTTGGACTCATTCCTATAGAGTGCAACACAAAGTCGATTTTGCCTCCAAGTTCTGTTACGGATTCAGAAAATAATTTTTCTAAATCTTCTGTTAAAGTAGCATCCGCAGGAATAATTTTTGCCCCGGTAATCTCTGACAATTTGTTGATTTCACCCATACGCATCGCTAAGGGAGCATTAGTAAGTGTAAACTTTGCACCTTCTTCGTGAGCTTTCAAAGCTACTTTCCAAGCAATTGACTGATCGTTAAGGGCACCAAAGATGATGCCTCTTTTTCCTTTTAATAAATTATAAGCCATTGTTAATTATTTTGTTTGATTTAAGGTTTTGTGAAGTTGAATTGAATCAATAATAGCCATAACCACCATAGTACCAAAAATTAAAATACTTAAAATGCCTAAAACAATTAGACTAACTATTGCCATTTCCCTATAATTTACCTTTAATTTTATAAATATTAAACAAAGATATACCTAAAAATACAGAAAATAAAATAAATAATACTCCATTGGTATAAAACAGAATATCGGTAATATTGACTTTATGAAATACTATTTCGTTCTTTAAAATAATATATAACCCAGTCGCCAACCCACCTACATAAAAGGAAAGTGCTTTGAAAAGTTCAATTTCGGCTTTGAGTAGTTCTCTTAAATCGGCTTTATCCAATTTAATTTACTTTTCCTGCCAACAGATACATTACTGCCATTCGAACCGCTACCCCGTTTTCAACCTGGTCAAGTATAACAGATTGAGAAGAGTCTGCAACATCGCTGGTTATCTCCACTCCCCTATTGATAGGTCCGGGATGCATGATTAAAATGTCTTTACTTACTTTATCAAGTACTGATTTATTTATGCCATAATAAGTAGTGTATTCACGAAGTGAAGGGAAATATTTGAGTTGTTGTCTTTCCAATTGAATTCGTAATACATTGGCTACATCACACCAGGCAAGTGCTTTTTCAAGATTATGCTCAACCAGAACATTTAATGAAGAAATGTATTTTGGAATGAGTGTGGGAGGGCCGCATACCATTACTTTTGCACCCATTTTATTCAATAAAAAGAAATTGGAAAGTGCCACTCTGGAGTGAACGATGTCACCAAAAATACAAATCTTCACTCCTTCGAGTTTTCCTATTTTTTCTCGAATTGTAAAAGCATCCAAAAGAGCTTGCGTTGGATGCTCGTGTGTGCCATCGCCTGCATTTACTACTATGGAATTGGTATTGTTTGCTATAAAATGGGCCGCTCCTGCACTTGCATGGCGCATAACTACCATATCCACTTTCATAGCCAGAATATTGTTCACTGTATCAAGTAAAGTTTCGCCCTTTTTAACAGAACTAGCTGATGCAGAGAAGTTTATGACATCTGCTGAAAGTCGCTTTTGTGCCAATTCAAACGAAAGTCTCGTTCTGGTTGAGTTTTCAAAAAACACATTGGCTATGGTAACCTCTCGGAGAGAAGGTACTTTTTTAATAGGCCTTTGTAAAACATCTTTAAAATTTATTGAAGTATCCAAAATCAATTGAATATCTTCCTTGTTAAGGTCTTTGATTCCAATCAGATGTTTTACAGATAACTGCGACAATTGAGCTGAATTTATGGTTTAAAATTATGTGGCAATAACCAAACGGTATCACTTTTAGCTCCTTGTTCGGTTAATTCCACCAATACTCTTTCTGTTTGTAATGTGTTTACATTTTTGCCAACGTACTTAGGTTCCACTGGCAACTCACGTGAATATTTTCTATTGATAAGTACTAACAATTCTACCAATTTGGGTCTACCGAAAGCCAACATGGCATCCATAGCTGCCCGGATTGTTCTTCCGGTGTAAAGTACATCGTCTACTAAAATCACTTGCTTGTTTTCAATAGAAAATGGCACATGCATGGCATTTGGAATGATGTCGAGTTCGCGTCTTCTGAAATCATCTCTATTAAAAGTAATATCCAGATAGCCTACTGCAACTTCTATATTGAAATCTTTTTTTAATAACTTCTGAATTTTGTCTGCTAAAAATATGCCTTTGGGCTGTAAACCAAGTATTACGGTGTTTGAAAAAGTATTATGGTTTTCAATAAGTTGATAACACAGCCTTTTTAATGTGATGGCAAGTGTTTTATTGTCGTAAATCAACCTTTTGTCCACGAGGGCAAAGTTATGAAAATATTTATATAATTTAAAACATGATATTTATCTTCGAGAAAGTTAAGTCGGAATTGAAAAACACCCTACTATCTTGGTTTTCAAATGAAATTTTAATTCCATCCGAAATAATTTCTTTTGCTATATCTGGCATACCTATAATTTCAATTCTATATTTCGAATAATGCATTTGATAATTACCTTCAATGGATTGTTCCAAGCTAAAAATATTTCCAAAAGTATACGTAAAAAATCTTTTGATAGCGTATTCACCTGATTTATATGCATATCCTTCGCCAGCATCTTCATATAATTCATTTTCAACTGCGTTGATGGTAAAATATACCTTCAAGTGAAGAAATTCAATATTCTTAATTAGTCCCGTATGTTGTATTACCGGATACAATGGCAAAACGGTGCCTGCTTTGATGTACATAGGGCATCGGTCCAAGGGTGCATAGGTGATTATTTCTCTATTGCCTTCATATACAGTGGTATCCAAAAAATCGAACCAAATTCCTTTTGGTAGAAACAAAATTCTACTTTCAGCACCTTCTGTGGCAATTGGGCAGGCTAATATATGATTACCAAAAAGGAATTCCTCTTTCCTGTAATAAGTATGCAAATTGTGCTGATCGGCAAATAAAATAGGTTTTAAGATAGGAGTTCCTTTAGAAACATAATTCCAAAAAGCGGTATATAAATATGGCAAGAATTGATACCTCAATTCAATAAAAGATCTGATAATTGACAAATAGGGTTCTTCAAACAACCAAGGCTCTTTATCGCCACTATCGCTGGACGAATGTGCTCTCATAAATGGATGAAAAACAGCCAATTGCATCCATCTGCACATCAATTCCGGATTAGCTTCTCCAATAAATCCACCAATATCCGATCCACAAAACGACAAACCTGAAATACTCAATCGCTGACATTGCAAGTTGGCTAACCATATATGTTCCCACTTCGAAAGGTTATCACCCGTCCATACCGCAGCATACTTTTGTACGCCTGAGTAACCTGAACGTGTGAGCATAAATGGTCTTTTATCTGGAAAAGCGGTTTTAAATCCTTCATAACTTGCTCTGGTCATGAGCATTCCATATACATTATGTGCTTTGCGGTGGCTGCAAGCATCACCTTCATAATTGTGCCTTACATCAAAAGGAAATGTTCGTAAACCAAACACCGCAGGTTCATTCATATCGTTCCACAAACCTGCAACTCCGTCATTGTAAAGTACTTGACATTTCTCTGACCACCATTTTCTAACTATTGGATTCGTAAAATCCGGAAAATTACAAACTCCTGGCCATACGGTTGCTTTTAACAATGGACCATCAGCCCTATGACAAAAATAATCATTTGCTACACCCTCTTCATATATTTCATAGTCTTCTTCAACCTTAATTCCAGGATCAATTATATTAATTACGTTGAAACCCATTTGGTTGAGTTCTGATATCATTTTATGAGGATTAGGAAAATGCAACTTATCCCAAGTAAAACACTTATATGCCTCCATATAGTCAATATCAAGAAAAATACCATCGGAAGGAAACTGCTTTTCGCGCAAACTTTTTGCAATATCCATAACCCTTTGCTCAGGGAAATAGCTCCACTTACTTTGATGATATCCAAGAGCCCAAATAGGTGGCATGTCAGGTAATCCCGTTAGCATCACATACCTTCGGCATACATCTTCAATAGCAGGTCCGTAGATAAAGTAATAATTAAACTCTCCCCCATCGGCCCAAAAACTCATTACTTTATGATTGTAATGACCAAAATCGAAAGTGGTTTTAAAGGTATTATCCAAAAATATTCCGTAGCTAAGTCCATTGTGCAATCCAATAAAAAATGGAATGTTTTTATACAATGGGTCTACATCCTTTTCAAAACCAAACATATCGGATCCCCAATTGCAAAGTACTTTTCCTCTCAAATCAGTATCCGTAGGTTTGTCACCCAATCCTAAAAAAACTTCCGCAATTTGAATTTTGCGAGAATAATACACCAAATTACCCCCTTGAGCAACAAAATCTTCCCAATGAAAGCCCTTTTCGTCTTCAGAAATTACATCACCCAAATTGTTTTCTATCCTGACTTTGAATGATTCTTTGTCAATAAAACATTTTAGGTTTTGAGTGGATAACATAATTTCATGTTTTAAGTTACTCAACTCATATTCAGAACTTTTAGGCTGATTTTCTGTATCTACTGCATAACTAAAATCACGTTCAAAGATATTATCAGGACCGTATCGAAATCTGATAACATAATCGGAAATCACATTGATACGCAAAATGCATTCGTCTGAATAAAAATCTATAAAATCATCGTTGCGTTTGAACTTAGACAACGAACCCGGTATCCTTTTGCTGGAATTCGGATCTTGCATTAGACTTAGGTTTATTTAGAATAATGATTCAAACTTAAATATATGAAATCAAAATAATTATAGATTTTCCATAAATAAGGCACATCCAAGAACTTGATTTAATGAAAATTTAATAAATAGTTGCACGAAAATTTCAAAATTGCTCTAATTTTATGAAATAATAAGTCCAAACTTAGAATAATATAATTTTTCAAAAAAAAAATTGCACTATTCAAATATGCAAAACAAACCAAAAGTACTAATGCTTGGTTGGGAATTTCCACCACTTATAAATGGAGGTCTGGGAGTAGCCACAAGTGGTTTATCCAAAGAACTAAGCAAACTGGTAGATTTATCACTAATATTACCTAAGTCGGACATCAATTATGTGTTGAAAAATGTCGAAACTATTGGTTTAAATAATTTTGACATTGAAAACTTCAAATTACGTTCGTCAGATCACGATTATACTTTTTTGAGCAACATTGATTTTGTTCAAGCCAATTTACTTCCTTATCAGGAAAAAGAAATAGACTTGTTTCAGAAAAAATATGCTGCCACCGATCAATTTTCACTTAAGGACAAACTTCGTGCAGATATTGATGTGTTCAATACCAACGATTTATATGATGGTGCTATTGGTGAAAGGGTTTACAATTTTGCAAAATTGGCTTCTTTAATAGCCCTTCAAAAAGACTTTGATATCATTCATGCTCACGATTGGATGACCTTTGTAGCCGCCATGGAAATTAAAGCTCAAAGTGGCAAAAAGCTTGTCCTTCATATTCACTCTTTAGAAATTGATAGAAATGGCCCTGATAGCAAAGGTTGGATTTATCAACTTGAAAAGTCTGCTATGGACTATGCAGATGCCATAATTCCCGTGAGTCACTACACAGGAGAAATGATTCGCAACTTTTACAGTATACCTGCATCAAAAATATATCCGGTTCATAATGGAATAGACCAAGTGCAGTCGTTCCGTAGCGATAGTTCACTGCCCGAAAAAATTGTATTGTTTTTGGGAAGAATTACCGGACAGAAAGGTCCCGAATATTTCTTTGAAACTGCATCAAAAGTATTGGAATTTATTCCAAATGTTCGTTTTGTAATGGCAGGTTCTGGAAATATGCTAAAAGGATTGATTGAAATGGGTGCCTTCAAACACTTGGGCAACAAAATACATTTCACAGGATTTCTCACTCAAGAAAAAGTTCGACATTTATATTCCATTGCAGATGTTTATGTAATGCCTTCAGTATCAGAACCTTTTGGCTTGTCAGCATTGGAAGCAGCTCAATTTGGTGTTCCAGTGGTAATTTCCAAACAATCGGGTGTTGCGGAAGTGATGCCTAGTACGTTGAAAGCCGATTATTGGGATGTTGAAAAAATGGCAAGCAATATCATTTCAATACTAAAATACAAAGGACTACGTGACCAATTGGTTAAAGATGCCTACCACGACTTAAGTAAAATTAGTTGGACAAAATCAGCAGCTGATGTGTACAACATATATACCCATAACTTGTTGGCTACTAACTAAAAAGCTATAACCAACATACCAGACATGCCTAATATTTGTCTATATTTTCAGGTACACCAACCGTACCGGTTAGTAGAATATTCGTTTTTTCAAATAGGAAATAATCATTTTTATGAAAATGCTATACTTAACAAATTGGTACTTGATAAAGTAAGCAACAATTGCTACGAGAAAGCAAATGAGTTGATTGGGAAATTAATAGAAAAATATCCTCATAAATTTAAAGTAACTTATAGTATTTCGGGAACCGCATTGGTACAATTTGAAAATCATCGTCCGGATATTATTGATTCATTTCAAAAGTTGAATAAAACAGGTAATGTTGAGTTTTTGGCAGAAACTTTTTATCATTCACTTGCCTTTAATTACAACAAAGAAGAATTTGAGTTTCAAGTTCAAAAACATTCAAAAGCAATTGAAAAATTTTTCAAACAAAAACCTACCGTTTTCAGAAACACGGAGTTGATTTATAATAATGACTTAGCCATTGAAATTGAAAAGTTAGGTTTTAGAGGTATAATTACTGAAGGGCTGCCTCACATATTAAAAAGAAAAAATCAATATCAATTATTCCTACCTAAGGATACAAAAAAAATAAAAGCGATTCTTAGAGACCATAATTTGTCAGATGATATTGCTTATCGATTTTCGGATAAAAATTGGAAACAATACCCTTTGACTCCTAAAAAGTTCTTGCAAAGCATGTCGAAAATCAAAGATAATGCTGAAACAATAAATATTTTTATTGATTACGAAACCTTTGGAGAACACCACGATGAAGAATCGGGTATATTGAAGTTTTTTGAAAAATTAATTACAGAAATATGTGAAAACGAATTATACAGTTTTAAAACACCCTCTGAATTAATTCAAAATATAGAGACCAATCAAATATTAGATTGTCCTGAATATATTTCATGGGCTGATACAGAAAAAGATTTGTCAGCTTGGATAGGCAACTCTATGCAATATGAGGCACTTGCCAAAATATATTCTTTTAAAGATAAAGTTTGGGCTATAGATGATGAAGAAATGCTTGAAACTTGGAGAAAACTCCAAACTTCAGATCATTTTTATTATATGTCTACCAAACAATCAACAGATGGTGAAGTGCATAATTATTTCAGTCCGTTTAACTCCCCTTATGATGCATATATTTATTACATGAATATATTGTCTGACTTTGAATTGACCTTAAAAAAAATAATTAAAAGTAAAAAATAACGTAATATTGCAAAGTTTTTTTAAACTCACATGACATACAATACCGAAAGAGAATTTATTCAACTCAGAGAATACGGTCGTAATATTCACACAATGGTTCAAAACCTATTGGCTGTGGAAGACCGAGAAAAAAGAAATTTGCAGGCGCTTCAATTGATTGAGATCATGAAGCAATTTATTCAACCTGGCATAAAAGACAATATTGATTTGGCTCAGAAAGTTTGGGACGATTTGTACATCATTTCAAATTTTAATTTAGACGTAGATGGACCATATCCAAAACCTGATGCTTCGATTATAAACAAACGACCTGAATCATTAAAATATTCACAATCGGAACCCAGATTGCGCCATTATGGTAAAAACATTGAAATACTTGTTAAGCAAATAAGCTTACTGGAAGAAGGCACTGAAAAAGAAAATGCAATAATTTATCTGGCAAGGCTTATGAAGCACTTTTATGCACAATACAATAAAGAGGTATTAGATGATATTGTTATTAAAGATCAACTTGAATTGCTTTCAGGCAGAAAACTCACTTTGGATATGGAGAAAGTGAAAAATGAAAATCTACTGGATGCAGTACCTCAAGGCAGAAGAGAAAATATCAGAAATAATGACTCAGTAGGTTTAAATAATAATCCTCGTAGAAATAATAAAAATAACAGAAATAGAAATAGAGGAAGGAAAAAGTAAAACCCAAAACTTACTTATTTTCTTCCAACTTTTTGACCAACATAATAGTGAATTGCTTTTCAGCTTTCATTAGTTCTATTAGCTGACGTATACTAATAACTTTGAGAAACTTCCTATAATAATCTTTTTCAAGTTCTTGTTCTAATTGCCTTAATTCAAATAGTCTTTCTAAATCAGCCTTTAATTGTTCATCTGTTGCCGAAAGGCCTCCGGTTTCGGTTTTCAAAAGCTTCATTTGTCGCTTGATATCACTTCGCTTGTCTTGATATTCGTTGTATAAAGGCCAAAAAATGGCTTCTTGATTATTTGTAAGCTCTATTCTTTCTTTAATAAAGTTAATCCGAGCAGCTTCAATTTTTTCTTTTGAAGATTGTGCAAATGAAACGCTAAAATTATAAATTAATATTATTACGAAAATTAACCTCATATTTCTGAATCTAAGTCGTTAATGTCAATCTCAGAATATAAAACATCTGCTTTCTTTTTTGAATATTTCGTTTCGATTTCGATCGAAATATTTTTCTTTACATTTTCGTAAATAATTTCCTCTGAAACATTAGAACTTTCATTCAAATAATTCGTGATATCTTCTTTAGAAACTTGGCATAATAAATCTGTACAATCATTTGAATTTTTAATCCATAAAAAAGAAGCAGATGCAATAAAAAGAATTGTACTTGCAGCAATAGCAAACTTGGTTATGTCCTCATTAACACTCCAAGTCCATTGTTGAAGTTTGTCATCTTTTTTGCTTATTTTAATTTGAATTAATGTAGGTAATTCTTCAAAATAACCTTCAGGAACGCTAGGAAGTATTTTTTCAATAGGTTCAATATTTGATATATTTAATATTTTTGCTTCAATTGTTGAGGGTAGGGTTTCAAAATAATTTTCAGGCGTCTGAAATATTGTTTTTGTTGTATTTGGAATCAAACGAGAGGTATTCAACAATTTTTCAGAAATAGCATCAAAGCTCTCAAAGTACCCTTGAGGTACATTGAAAATTTCATTTTTTGAAATCTGATTGATATGTATTTTCTTTTTTTGCATTGGCGAATTACTTCTTAGATATAATATTTATCAATTAGTTTAATCTTCATTAATATATTGTTCAATTTTTTTTACTGCATGATGATATGAGGCTTTAAGCGCACCTACAGAAGTCTGCAAAATTTCAGCCATATCTTCATATTTAAGCTCATCAAAATATTTTAAGTTAAATACAACACGCTGTTTTTCAGGGAGTTTAAGGATAGCCTTTTGCAGCTTAATTTGAATTTCATCACCTGAAATCAAGTGCCCACTTTCAACTTTAGAAGTAAGTTCTTTTTCAACGTCATATATTGGAATAAAATATTTCCTTCTTTTCTTTTTTAAAAAATTCAATGATTCATTGGTTGCTATCCTATATAGCCAAGTGTATAATTGCGAATCGCCCCTAAAATTTGGTAAAGCTTGATAGACTTTAATGAAAGTATCCTGAACAATATCGTTAGCATCGTCATGGTCGATTACTATCCTGCGAATCAAATAATAAACCTGCTTCTGATACTTTCTTACTATTTGATTGAAAGCAATAGATCTTGTTTCAAGATTTAAAAAATTTTCAAATAATTCCTTATCTGTAACTATCACTGATATTCGTTAAAGCCAAATGCCATAATGAATATCAATATGGCTATTTGGATTTGCGAGAAATTGCCTTAATCGCTGCTTCCACAATATTTTCGGCTGTTAGACCATACTTTTTCATTAACTCATCTGGCGTACCACTTTCGCCAAAGGTATCTTTAGTACCGATAAACTCCTGTGGAACAGGCAAATTAGTTGTTAACACTCGAGCAATACTTTCACCTAATCCTCCATAAATATTGTGTTCTTCAGCCGAAACCACACAACCCGTTTTTTTAGCTGATGCTATGACAGCTGCTACGTCCAAAGGTTTAATGGTATGAATATTAATTATTTCGGCATCAATGCCTTTTTCTTCTAATATCTCCCCTGCACTAATGGCTTCCCATACCAAATGACCTGTAGCAAATATCGATACATCTTTACCTTCATTCACCGTCCAAGCTTTGCCAATTTCAAATTTTTGGTCAGGTGCAGTGTAAATAGGGACAACAGGACGACCAAAACGAAGGTAAACAGGACCTTCATAATTTGCAATTGCCAAAGTAGCCGCTTTTGTTTGATTGTAATCGCAGGTGTTGATGACCGTCATTCCGGGCAGCATTTTCATTAGTCCTAAATCTTCTAGAATCTGATGTGTAGCGCCATCTTCACCTAAAGTAAGTCCTGCGTGTGAGCAACATATTTTAACATTTTTATGAGAATATGCCACTGACTGGCGAATTTGGTCGTATACCCTTCCTGTTCCAAAGTTGGCAAAAGTGGTTGCAAAAGGGATTTTGCCTCCAATGGTTAACCCAGCAGCTATACCTATCATATTCGCCTCGGCTATTCCTACTTGAATAAAACGATCTGGGTTTTCTTTGGCGAAAGTACCCAATTTTAAGGAATCAGTAAGGTCAGCACAAAGTGCAACTACTTTTGGGTTGGATTTTCCTAACTCCGTCATTGCATCTCCAAAACCAGAACGGGTATCTTTTTTATCGGTAAATGTGTATTTTTTCATGTATATAATTATGTTCTTATAAATTAATTAAAATCAACATCATCAAATATTGCTTCGCAAGATATGGTCTCATTGGGCCAAATATGTATAGGGATTAAATTATTTTTTAGAAAATCACCTTTATGAATATACAATTGATTTTCAAGCACATATACTGATACTTGATTTTCAGGTGGGTACACTACCCAATATTCTTTAACTTTGGCTTCTTGATAGAGATTGAATTTGTGATTGAGGTCTTTTTTCATTGTTGGTTGTGAAAGTATTTCCACAATCAAGTCAGGCGCACCCACGCAGCCATTATCTTTGATTTTGGTTCGATCACATATAATGCAAATATCTGGCTCAACCACTGTGTTGTATTTATCAGAATCGCCAAATAAATACACATCGAAGGGTGCATTGAAAACTTTACTTTTACGAATTAAAGATACTTTTTTTATCTCGAAAGATATATTTGCCCTAATTGCTTGATGTACACTTCTTGGAGAAGGCGACATTTTCACAAACTTTCCTTTGATAAGTTCCACCAACTCATCAAATTTCCAATTCAAATAATCAGCTACGGTGTAGCTTTTATTCAAATCGAGGTCAGAAAATGAAGTGATTGGAGTTGGCATTTTAAATTAATTTCTTAATAATCACCAATGGTTTCTTCTAATTGAGCTAAAGCATTATCTTTTTGTTCATCATTTGGTGCATTTCCATGCCATTTGTGGGTACCCATCATAAAATCAACGCCCATTCCCATTTCGGTTTTCATCATAATTACCGTGGGTTTTCCTTTTGTTTTTTGAGCATTTAAAATGGTCGTTTCCAATTCGTTCATATTGTTGCCATCGCAGCTCAGTACGTTCCAACCGAATGCTTCATATTTTTTGCCCAAATCAATCAAATTCAAAACTTGATTTGTTGAACCATCTATTTGTTGACCATTCAAGTCCACAAATGCAATCAAGTTATCGATTTTATGATGAGGAGCAAACATTGCAGCTTCCCATACTTGTCCTTCTTGTTGCTCACCATCACCCATTAATACATATACATATTTATCATCTTTATTCAACTTTTTGGCAATGGCTGCACCAATAGCTACTGATAAACCTTGACCCAATGAACCTGATGCCATACGAACACCCGGTAAATGTTCGTGTGGTGTAGGATGACCTTGTAGCCTTGAATTTAATTTTCTATGAGTGGCTAATTCTTTAATATCGAAGTATCCATTTCTAGCCAAAGTACTATACAAAACAGCTGAAATATGACCATTTGAAAGGAAAAACAAATCCTCTCCTATTCCATCAGGATTGAATTTATTGTCATTTTTCATTATTTTAAAATATAAAAGAACTAACAAATCGGCACAACCTAATGCTCCACCCGGATGACCGTTTTTTGCACCATGTACCATTCTAATGATATCTCTACGAACTTGAGTTGCTACTTTTTGTAAATCAGCCATTGATTTTGATTTTTAAGTGGGCAAAAATACACTTGCCTAATTATTTATTACTATCTTCTTTTAAATATTTTACAATTAATGATGCCGTTTTTTTAGAAGCTTCATCTTTGCCCATTTTTTGTGATAATTCTTCGTAATCATTTAGCATTCTTTTTCTATTATTTGAATCCTCAGTAATTTTTAATAATTCTTCAATTACATTTATGGGTGAAAATCTGTCTTGTATCAATTCAGGAATAATTTCCTTGTCTGCAATCAAATTTGGCAACGAAATATATTTGATTTTCACAAATGGACGGCCTATCATGTATGTTAAAGTATTAGTTGCATAACATACTACTTGAGGCACCTTGAATAAGGCAGTTTCCAAAGTAGCTGTTCCCGAAGTTACAAGAGCAACTTCGGCATGTGCCAAAAGATCGTATGTTTGATCATAAATAATTGATACAAATCCTTCTCTTCTGAAATGCTCGTAATAGTTTCTGTCCAAATTTGAGACTCCAGCAATAATTAATTGGTAGTTTCGGAAAGCAGGCATTATACTCACCATAAAATGCAGCATATCTTCAACTTCTGTTTTGCGACTGCCGGGCAATATTGCTAACACCGGTCTTTCATCCAAATTGTTCTGCTTTTTGAAATCAGGATTTGGCACAAATGATCGAATAGCATCCAATACCGGGTTTCCAACATAATCAACCTCAAAATCGTATTGCTTGTAAAAGTCCTTTTCAAAAGGAAGAATCACAAACATACGCTTGATGTATTCTTTTATTTTAAAAGCTCTATTTCGATTCCATGCCCAAATTTTCGGAGAAATATAATAGTATACTAACAAATTATTCTGATGAGCAAACTTAGCAATTCGCATATTGAAACCCGAAAAATCAATTAGTATTATAACATCAGGTTTATTTCTTAATAAATCATTTTGGCACTTTTTTAGATTTAATAATACTTTAGGAATATTTAAAATCACATCAATTACACCCATGAAATTCATGTGACTGTAATGACGTACCAAGGTACCTCCTTGTTCCTTCATATAATCGCCACCCCAAAAACGAAACTTAGCTTCTGAGTCTAAAAGTTTAATTTCACGCATTAAATTTGACCCGTGAAGGTCTCCTGAACGTTCTCCTGCTATTAAATAGTAATACATTATTCAGGATTAATTTTATTCTCCAAAATATTCCACATAATTTTTATTAGTTTCAATTAGTCTAATACAATACAGAGAACCACTTGTCATTTTGGAAATGCCTGGTTGTAGTATATTCCAAAATTCTTTAACAATTATTTCACAACTACACAATTTACCTTTCATAAAATCAACTTGTTCATTCAAGTTTTTATGATCCACCTTTTCAATTATTTCATTTTTAATCAAATCACCCAATTTTTTCATGTCAATAACAAATCCGGTATTGGGGTCAGGTAATCCTTTTACAGTAACAATCAACTCAAAATTATGGCCGTGATAATATTCATTGGCGCATTTACCAAATACTTCTTCGTTTTTTTCCTTTGACCAATTGGGGTTATATAGCTTGTGAGCAGCGTTAAAATGCTCTTTTCTTGATACGTACAACATAATGCGGGTTTTAATTTAAATCAGGTTGCCTGCCACTGATTATGCAAATGTAAAGACGAATGATGAATTTTGAATGATGAATTTGGTATTTTTTAGGTGGTTGTTTGATTTGATAGTTTATGAGTTAATGCGTTTTTAGGTTTAAAGTTGAAGAATGGTGGAGTTTAAAGTTAACATTAGGTGTGTGAATAGTTTTATTTAAATTTGCTCAAAATTATTATTCATGATTATAGTAACGGGAGCTGCCGGATTTATTGGTAGTTGTTTGATTTCCAGATTACAAGCCGATTTTTTTAATCACATTATTGCGGTTGATGAGTTTTCTACAATTGGAAAAGTTAAAAATTTAGAAGGCAAAAACATTCAAGAAAAAGTAGATAGAAAGGAATTTTTCAAATGGCTTGACTTGAATTACAAACACGTTGAATTTATTTTTCATATTGGTGCAAGAACCGATACTACAGAATTTGATACAAAAATATTTGAAGAACTAAATGTAGAATATTCAAAAAATGTATGGAATGCATGTGTAAAATATCATATTCCGCTTGTATATGCCTCTTCGGCAGCCACTTACGGTGTTGGCGAGTTGGGTTATGATGATGACGAATCAAAAATGTCGATGCTAAAACCATTGAACCCTTATGGCGATTCGAAAAAAATATTTGACGATTGGGTTTTGGCTCAAAAAACAAAACCATTTTATTGGGCGGGTTTAAAATTTTTCAATGTGTATGGACCTAATGAATTTCACAAAGGTCGAATGGCATCGGTTGTATATCATTCGTACAATCAAATAAAACAAACAGGCAAAATGAAACTTTTCAAATCGCACAATCCTAAGTATGCGGATGGAGAACAATTGCGTGATTTCGTGTATGTTAAAGATGTAGTGGAAGTTTGCATGTTTTTAATGCACCATCGAAAAAACTCAGGTATTTTTAATTTAGGATCGGGCAAAGCACGAACATTTATTGACCTGACTAAAAATGTTTTCAACAACTTGAACATGAAGGAAAACATTGAATTTATCGACACCCCATTGGACATTAGAGATAAATATCAATATTTTACTGAAGCGAATATGCAAAAACTCAAAAACATCGGATACAGCAAACCTTTCCATACTCTGGAAGAAGGAGTGGCTGACTATGTAAAAAATTATTTAAGTACAGGTGCTTATTATTAAAGGAGTTATTGAGTTGAAAGTTCTTGAGTTTTTGAGTGATTGAAATAGTTCAAGCATATCAGAGATGAAAGTTCATTAGTTGGATGATTTTTTTGAATCATTTTTCCACAGTAAACTATATAATAGATTAAAGTCCTACTTTTATTTTTTAATTTAATATTTATCATTCATAATTCAATATATCTAATCATGGCATCATTTGAGGTTAAAGGAGGTCACAAATTAAAAGGAGAAATCACTCCGCAAGGAGCTAAAAATGAAGCACTTGAAGTTATTTGTGCTGTATTACTTACCAGTGAACCGGTTATTATCAGAAACATTCCTCAAATAAGAGATGTAATCAAATTAATAGAGCTATTACAAGACTTTGGAGTGAAAGTAAACAAGCTTAACGATCATGATTATGAGTTCGTTGCAAAAGATATTGATATCAATTACCTCGAGAGTAGTGAATTCAAACAAAAAGGCGGAATGCTTCGTGGATCCATCATGATAATTGGTCCTCTACTTGCACGTTTTGGTAAAGCAAAAATGCCTAAACCGGGAGGAGATAAAATTGGAAGAAGGAGATTAGACACACATTTCATTGGTCTTCAAAAATTGGGTGCAAAATTCAATTATGAAACCAAAAGTGAGTTTTTTGAAATAGATGCAAGCAAGCTAAAAGGTTGTTATATGTTATTGGATGAAGCATCAGTAACAGGAACTGCTAACATTGTAATGGCTGCATCTTTAGCTGATGGCACCACTACTATATACAATGCTGCTTGTGAGCCTTATCTACAACAATTGTGTGGTATGCTTGTACGAATGGGTGCAAAAATCGAAGGAATTGGATCAAATTTGATTAAAATAACAGGTGTAAAATCACTCAAAGGCACAGAACACACTTTGCTGCCCGATATGATTGAGATAGGTAGTTTTATTGGGCTTGCCGCAATGACAGGATCTGTATTGACAATTAAAAATGCACGTGTGGATATGCTGGGATTAATTCCTGATACATTCAAAAGGCTAGGCATAGACTTGACCATTAAAAATGATGATATTATCGTATCAGGTAAAGAAAACTATTCTATCGAAACATTCATTGATGGCTCTACACTTACAATTGCGGATGCGCCATGGCCGGGTTTTACACCTGATTTGTTAAGTATAGTACTCGTTACTGCCATTCAAGCTAAAGGGACTGTTTTGATACACCAAAAAATGTTTGAAAGCCGATTGTTTTTTGTAGACAAACTTATCGAAATGGGTGCTCAAATTATTTTGTGTGATCCACATAGAGCGACAGTAATAGGATTAAACAGACAAAATCCTTTAAGAGGAATAACCATGACTTCTCCTGATATTAGAGCTGGTGTTTCACTTTTGATTGCGGCTATGTCAGCTGAAGGGACCAGCATAATACATAATATAGAACAAATTGACAGAGGATATGAGTACATTGATACTCGTCTTAATAACTTAGGCGCTAAAATCAAAAGATTATAGGCCTAAAGGTCTACTTCAATATCGTATTTCTGAAGTAGACCAATTACACCAATCAAAGAGAATTTGGCTTTACTTATTAAATTTTTATCAGGGTCGATGGAGTAATGATATGCGGATCTGAAATCACATTTGTCGAGTATCGAGTTTTCGAATTTTGCATTGGTCAAATTACAATCATCAAAAGCAGAACCATTTAGGTCACAATCAATAAAATCAACTTCTTGAAGTTGAGTATTCTTGAATTGAGTTTTTTTAATACGAGTATGGTAAAACGATGAATGACTCAAATTGCAATTGTCGAAATTGAATGACAATCCAAATTGATTGCAATGATCAAATTGTAAACCAAGCATTTTGCAACCTTTGAATTGAATATCTCTTAGGGAAGTCTCTTTTAATTTTACCATACTCAAATTACATTCAGTAAAAGAGCACTCCGTAAAATTTATTCCTGACAAATCGGAATTAGAAAAATCGCAGTTGGCAAAGGTGCAAAATTCATAATCGCCCTTTGGAAGAAACGATACTGTGTAATCAATTTTATTAAAATGCTTATTTTCTTCGAGAAGTATTTTCATTTTTTCAAAAGTCAGATACTCTTATGGCCACATTGCCGGTTTTCTGCCCGGTTTCAACGTATTTATATGCTTCTATAATATCATCCAAAGGATATGTACGGTCAATAACAGCTTTGTATTTACCTGATTCTATAATTTCCTTATACAGTTCTGTATCTTTCTGTGAATCTGTTGGGATTGGGAATTTCACTTTTTTGTTGCTGAAAAATGGGGTGAATAAAGCCAAATAAACATTTTCCGAATTAGGCCCTAATTCCGATGAAAAATATACCCCACCTTGTTTTAGTATTTTTTTGCATTTGCCAAAAGTGCTCTTGCCTACAGCATCCAAAACAACATCAAACATTTGACCACATTCCGTAAAATCATTTTTTTCATAATCGATAACATGGTCTGCACCTAGTGACCTTATTAACTCTACATTTTTGGTATTACACACAGCAGTAACATGTTGCGCTCCATAGTACTTGGCCAGCTGTAAACAAGCTGAACCAATTGAACCTGATGCTCCATTGATCAGTATTTTAGGTGATTTTTTGAAGTCAATTTCACGGATATAGTTGAGCCCAAGCATTAAACCTTCAGTAACCGCACCAGCTTCGCTTAAGGTCATATTATTGGGCTTCAATGCAAAAGATGACTTTTCGGACATACATATATACTCTGCATGCGTACCAAATTTGAATGTGCTTAATCCAAATACCTGGTCGCCAACTTTGAACTTTGTGACGTTTTTGCCAACTGCTTCTATTACTCCGGAAAGCTCAGTTCCTAAAATTTTGTTTTTAGGTTTTGGGAAACCCGCAAATGCATATACAATTAAATATTCGGGCTTTCGGAAGCCACAATCAGTACGGTTTACCGTAGATGTGTGAATTTTGATTAAAACCTCATTGTCTTTAGCTATCGGTTTTGATACATCCTGAATTTGAACTACTTCTGGAGGTCCGTAGATTGTGTTTATGGCTGCTTTCATGAAATATTGGGATAAAAAGTAAAGAGCACAAATATATATTTTAAGTTACACATCTATTTTATTTGAACATCAATTTTCATTATAATTAAATTAATAATACAGTAAATAATTTTAATTTTGTCTTGGTAATGTATGGAAAAGAAATATAAATTAAATGCGGAAATTCAATTATTGAATTTAACTGCTTTTTTATTTGTAAGCGCATGTGCAGGGTTCGGTTTTATTATTGGCTTTCAAGATTTTGACAAACTAATTTTATTACAATGCGTATTAGTTTTAGTGGGAATATTTATAATATCATCCTTTCTATGGGGAATTTCTATTTTGATAACTGTATTGGAACTTAAAAAATAAAATTATGATAGTTGCATATATTATGCTGTTTTTTATTACCGTTACCATAATTTATGGCATCGTTAAAATTACTTGGTATTTGAATAAGAAAGCCGCTTAATACCTTTTTTAACGAAATAATTTTTCTCTATTTCTTAGCTTCTTTCTTAAATATTTCTACAAAATCATTTAACGCCAAGCTCCCCAAATCACCTTCAAATTTCTTACGAACAGAGACTTTTTGCTCTTCTTGTTCCTTTTCGCCTACGATCAACATGAAAGGAATTTTGTTAACCTCAGCATCACGGATTTTGCGTCCAATTTTCTCATCGCGGCTGTCTATATTCCCTCTGATGTCCAATTCTTCCAATTGCGCTTTGATACTTTCCGCATAGTCGTGATATTTTTCAGAAATTGGCAGAATGATAAATTGTTCCGGAGCTAACCAAAGTGGGAAATTACCTGCACAGTGCTCAATTAACACCGCAGTGAATCGTTCCAATGAACCAAAAGGAGCCCTATGGATCATTACCGGACGATGTTTTTGATTGTCGGAGCCAATGTATTCCAATTCAAACTTCTGAGGAAGTTGATAATCGACCTGAATGGTTCCCAATTGCCATTTGCGTCCGATTGCATCCTTTACCATAAAATCAAGCTTAGGACCATAGAATGCAGCCTCACCTAGCTCAGTAACCGTTTTTAGTCCTTTCTCTGCGGCAGCCTCAATAATTGCCTTTTCGGCTTTATCCCAATCGGCATCGCCTCCTACATATTTTTGTTTGTTGGCAGGATCACGCAATGATATTTGAGCAGTATATTCCTCAAAACCAAGCGATTTGAATACATAAAGCACCAAATCAATCACCTTCAAAAACTCTTCTTTTACCTGATCTTGTCTGCAAAATATATGGGCATCGTCTTGCGTAAATCCTCTTACTCGAGTAAGTCCATGCAGTTCACCACTTTGCTCGTAACGATATACAGTTCCAAACTCAGCCAATCGTAATGGGAGTTCTTTATACGATCGTGGTCTTGATTTATATATTTCGCAATGATGCGGACAATTCATTGGCTTGAGAAAGAATTCTTCATCTTCCGGAGTATGAATAGCTTGAAAAGAATCTTTACCATATTTCTCATAATGTCCTGAAAGCACATATAGCTTTTTGTTAGCTATATGAGGAGATACTACTTGTTGATAGCCTGCTTTTTCCTGAGCCCTTTTCAAGAAATTGGTAAGTCTTTCTCTCAGAATAGTTCCCTTGGGTAGCCAAAGTGGCAATCCCATACCTACGTTTTCTGAAAAAGTAAACAGTTCCATTTCCTTTCCCAATTTGCGATGGTCACGTTTTTTGGCTTCCTCCAACATTTTGAGGTATTCATCCAGTTCTCCTTGTTTGGGAAAAGTAACCGCATATATTCGGGTGAGCATTTTGCGCTTTTCATCACCTCTCCAATATGCACCTGCCAGATTTAAAATTTTAACTGCCTTTATGAACCCAGTATTGGGAATATGCGGTCCACGACAAAGGTCAGTAAAATTGCCTTGTTTATAAAAGGTAATGGTGCCATCTTCCAAGTCGTTCAACAACTCAATTTTATATTCATCACCTTTTTTACTGAAATATTCTATCGCTTCTTTTTTGCTTTTCTCTTCTCTAACAAACACAGATTTAGTCCTGGCAAGCTCTAATATCTTGTCTTCCAACTGTTTGAAATTTTCTTGAGAAAATTCTTTATCTCCAAGGTCCACATCATAATAAAACCCTGTTTCGATGGGTGGTCCAATACCAAATTTGACACCCGGATATAAGGACTCCAAAGCTTCAGCCAATAAATGTGCGGAAGAATGCCAAAAAGTAGATTTGCCATCATTGTCATTCCAAGTAAGCAATTGAAGCGAAGCATCTGCATGAATGGCTATAGATGCGTCTTGAACTTTACCGTTCACTTTTGCAGCTAACACATTTCGAGCCAAACCTTCACTTATTGACAGTGCTATATCGTATGAGGAAACACCTTTATCATAGTTCCTGACTGAACCATCAGGCAGCGTAATTTTAATTTGGTTTGACATTGTATTTTTTCCTAATTTCTTTTATTGATTCTTGCGCAAAATTATAATTATTCACATCCGAACTATCTATTTTTTCAAAAATAGCCAAAGCCTCTTCATATTTACTTAATTTGAATTTAGTTACTGCAAGCTTAAAATCAATATTAGGAATATCCGACTTCAGTAGTTTTACTTTTTGGAGATATCTTTCTGCTTTTTCAAATTTATTTTTTTGTAACAAAATAATAGAAGCTAGATAAAGGGCCTTAGCATTAGAAGAATCCAATTGAATTGATTTTTCATAACAAATCAAAGCACTGTCTTTTTTGGAGAGTCCTTTATATACAAGTCCTAAATTGTAGAATAAAAATGCATTGGAAGTATCTTGTTTCAATGATTCCAAAAGCAAAAGTTTGGCGTTGCCATAATCTTCAAAATTAATAACCAAAGCTGCTAACTGAATTTTGGCAGGTGTGTAATTGGAGTCAATACCAATTGCATTATCAAGCAAAGCTATTGCATTATTAGTATCACCCATTATTGAATAAACAAATGCTTTGCGGGTAAGGGTTAACGGATTATCGTCTTTGCTTGAGGTTTTTTCAATAAGTCGAAGTGCTTTCTTGTAATTATTAGTTTGTAAATAAATATTGATGGCCATTTGCATTATTTTTTGGTCTTTACTTTCATCAAAAGTTAGTTTTTCAAGAATCTCAAGAGCATCTAAGTTAAGTTTTTTCAAATGCAGGCATTCCATAAATAATACCAAGTAATTACGATTTTCCGGCTCTAGTTCAACAGCTTTTTTTACATTTTGATATGCTTCTTCTATATTATTCAATGAGATGTAATTCTGAGCTAAATTGAAGTATAATTCCGCATCATCTGGATGATTTTTGATTTCACTTAAATAATATTTGATATTAATTTGGGTCTGCTCTTTTTGATTAGGAATATTAACATTCGGGATTTGATCAGTTTGATTTGATTCACAACTAATTAAAAATAAAAATATAAAGAGAAAAACTATTATACGATTCATAAAATTACAATGCCAATTGTACACCTGCCTTTATACCCCAATTTTGCCAAGGATGAATGCCTTCAAGATAGGTTAACCTGTGATACATTTCTATTCTAACAAACTTAAAAATATTTTCGATTCCATATCCTGCTTCCATATATGGCAACGAAGGATCTAAAATTTTAAATCTATGTTCCTCTCGGACCATGACTTTGGGAGATTCAGGCGTTACCGTGCCAATTATAGCATTAAATGAAACAACTTCACGCCATTTTAAGCGATTGAACAATGGGACTCTGTTAAAAAAATAACCCATAAACTTGTGTTGATAATTAATTGTTACTGCTCTATCGCTAACAAATTCAAAACTACGCATCATATTAAATGCCAAGGAGTTATAAAAAGGTGTTGGATTTCCTAGGTGAACTATTAGCATTGGATATGGCAAAATATTTGGAATATAAGTTCCTGTAGTGTTGATAATAGATTGTCCAAATTTCCCAACTGTAAATCTGTGAAAAATATTTAATTGAAATTTGTTATATGAATAATTACTTCCAAGAATACCTTTCAAACCCAGTGTATACCTAAAGGTTATAATTGGAAACTCAGCTCTCCCTGTAATTCTGTTATGATCAAAATATAAATAGGTTTCTCTTTTTGCAAATCTTGATTCAAATACGATCTCAGTGTTCGTTAATGAATTATTCACTAGTGTTGTATCATTAAGATCAGGATAATATTCAAAATTGTTCTTATTTCTTCGATTATAAGAACCAGTAATGTCACGATGAATTAATTCAATTCTTTGAGTGCAACCTTTTAAATAATCAATTTGAGAAAAAAAAGAAGTATTTCGGTAGTAAAGCGGTCTTCCAAACTCAATATCACCCCATCTAGAAGTAGCATAAAACAAACTGGACCCCGGTGTACGTACATTTGATACTAAGGCTACTTGATCAAGTTCATAATTATGTGAAGCTCCAATCAAAAACCATTTTTTCTTTGAAAACCAATATGTATAAGTCAATCCATATTTGGCTTTATCGTCACGTGTTCCATAAGCAATAAATCCTCTGAATTCCATCTTTTTGGAAAATTTCATATTGGTAAGAAAGCCAACTCTGCCTCTGAATCCTTCCACATTATTAATAGCTATAGCTTCCAAATATGGCCCAAATTCAATCCATCCTACTTTTTTATATCCATTTACTATAATGTCAATGACTTCAATATAAGTTTTCACTATAGGAAGGTTTTTAATGGTATCTACCATTTGAATCACTCTTTTGTCGTTTTCAGAGAGCGTGTCATGTCTACTTTTATCCCAGTATTCGTTTGTATAGTTTTTAGCATCTTCTTTGATTTCCACCCCTAAATCAAAAAACTCCAATGGCTTAGGTTCATTTGTTTTGATATCCTTATTAGAAACATAAAATTTAATAAGCATTCCGGCAGTGCTATCGCCTAAGTCGGCCATATCAATCAAAAAACGCATTTTACCTGTTATGTAGGCTCCTTGGTCCGTTTTAATAAGTTCTTGTTGGATTTTAACTTTTTCAACAAAGTTGATATTGGTTCCTTTTCCCGTGCTTACATCTATTTGCTTGAGGGCATAATCATTTTTGGCTATCCAAATTTTGCCTTTAAATGCAAGGTCGCCTTCCCGTTTGGGTTTTACATCAATTCTATAACATTTTTCTCCTCCAATTTGCACACTATCTTCTAAGTCGTATTCATAAAACTCCTTCCAACTATCCGCAATTGGTGATACGAAATCCTTGCCCAGAAAACGCATCCAGTTTTGGTAAAAATTAAAATCAGTAAATAATGAACCTGAAACCTGAGCTATGAATGCCTGTGTGGATTCATCCAATACTCCCGTAATTTTTTGTGCTTCAATCAGTTCCTTTTTGCGAACAGGAACATCTCTGTAGTAAATTTTTGAAAGAGCCTCAGACATGTATACAGGAATCACCGGCTTGCCTTCATCGTTGGTGACTTTTTTCATACTATCGATTGCTTTCATGATATTTTTCATATACCATTTCTTGCGAATCTTGTTTGAAATATTGTCGATATCTACTTGGAGCTTGGTGTAGCTATTGTATTCATATCCGGTCAAATTTCTTCGATCGTTATTAGGTTTGTTTTTTATAGCCCTTCTAATGATTTCCCAAGCCGGATTTTCACCTCGTTTAACGACCACTTCACCTAATTCCTGTAAGTTTTCTGAAAGTTGAAAATTAATTGTTTGTTCGGGTTGGTCTTTAACAATTTTTGAACGGGTTTTATATCCGACATAAGTAGCTTTTAATGAATCCTTTATAAAAGATGACTTAATGATATACTTTCCATCAAAATCGGTTTGAGCACCTATGGTAGTACCTTTGAATTGCAATACAACGAATGGTAATGGTTCACCTGTATTGGCATCAACTACTTTGCCCTTGATGATGTATTGAGCAATAGATAATTGCCATATGAATATTATAAAAATGAGAATGACATTTATCCTCATTTATTGGCTATTCCTATGTGTAATTCTTTAAGTTGTTTATCACTTATTGTCGATGGACTGTCAATCATCACGTCTTTTCCTGCATTGTTTTTAGGGAATGCAATGAAATCGCGAATGGAATCAACCCCACCAAACAATGAACAAAGTCTGTCAAAACCAAATGCAATGCCTCCGTGTGGTGGAGCACCATATTCGAAAGCATCCATCAAAAATCCAAATTGATGTTTGGCCTCTTCGTCAGAAAACCCAAGCATTTCAAACATTTTGGCTTGTAAAGTTCTGTCAAATATCCTGATAGAGCCCCCACCAACTTCCACTCCATTAATGACCATATCATAAGCATTGGCCCTTACTTGACCCGGATTGGTGTTCAAGAGAGAAATATCTTCCGGTTTGGGAGATGTGAAAGGATGATGCATGGCAAAGTATCTTTGCTCCTCTTCACTGTACTCAAATAGTGGAAAATCTACCACCCAAAAACATTTGAAAACATCTTTACTTCTCAATCCTAAGCGGTTTCCCATTTCAAGGCGAAGCTCGCCTAATTGTTTGCGGGTTTTGTCAGCTTCTCCGGATAATATCAGAATCAAATCTCCTTTTTGAGCACCGGTTGCAGCTGCCCATTGTTTCAAGTCATCTTGGCTATAAAATTTATCTACCGTGGATTTAATACTACCATCCTCTTCCATTTTGACATACACCAAACCTTTGGCGCCTATTTGAGGTCTTTTAACCCATTCAGTAAGTTCATCCAATTGCTTACGCGTATAATTTGCGCAACCTTTTGCACAAATCCCCACTACCAATTCGGCACTATCAAACACCTGAAATCCTTTTCCTTGAGATACCGAATTTAACTCTACAAATTTCATTTCAAAACGAGTATCCGGCTTGTCCGATCCATAATATTTCATAGCATCTGCATACGTCATGCGAGGCAAAGAAGGGATATCAACATTTTTAACTGTTTTGAACAAATGTCGAATCAATCCTTCGAAAGTTTGCAGAATATCTTCTTGCGTAACGAACGACATTTCGCAGTCTATTTGTGTAAATTCAGGCTGGCGATCGGCCCTTAAATCTTCGTCTCTGAAACACTTTACAATTTGAAAATATCGGTCAAATCCACTTACCATCAATAATTGTTTGAATGTTTGTGGAGATTGAGGTAGGGCATAAAACTCTCCCGGATGAATACGTGATGGCACAACAAAATCACGTGCCCCTTCCGGAGTCGATTTGATCAACACAGGTGTTTCTACTTCAATAAAACCCTGACCGTCCATATATTTGCGCACTTCCTGAGCCATTCTGTGTCGCAATTCCAAGCTTTTGCGTACAGGATTACGTCTTAAATCCAGATATCTGTATTTCATTCTGATATCCTCTCCCCCATCCGTTTCATCTTCAATAGTAAACGGCGGCAATTTAGCGGCATTAAGTATTTCTAAATCAGTTAGTTTTACTTCAATTTCACCTGTAGGAATTTTATCATTTTTTGATACCCTTTCAATAACTTCACCGGTAGCCTTGATCACAAATTCCCTTCCCAGAGTGCGTGCTTTTTCGATAAGCTCCTTAGGTGCGGTAGCTTCTTCAATCATCAATTGTGTAATTCCATATCTGTCACGCAAATCAATCCAAATGATGGCTCCTTTATCGCGAATGGTTTGTACCCATCCTGCCAATGTTACTTTGCTCCCTTTATCTGTCAACCTAAGTGCACCTGCGGTGTGTGTTCTAAGCATAATTAATTATATTTTTAAACAAGGTTGCGAAGATAAGAAAAGCTTGATGTTAAGGAAATAATAATTTGGCAATGAAAGAAAAAGTATAAAATAATTTTCAGTTTAGTATTTCATTCAATTTTGAAATAACTTCTTTGAATTTTTCCATTGAAATTGTACCTGACTTTTTAATAATTATATTTTTATCTGCTGTGAATATTCTATTTGGTCGAATATAAGAAAGAACAGGTAAACTTCCTGATTTAAATTCCTTTGAAGAAAGTTGTATTGAGTATTTAGTATCCTTATTTTGTGAAGTTATTTGACATAAAATAATATCCTCACTTTCTAAATCAGCCAAAACTAATGCAGGTCGTTTTTTTTGACCTTTTAAGTTTGAAAATGGAAACGGGATAACTACAATATCTCCTTTTACAAATTTTTCCATGCATTATCTTCTTCAGGTTCTAGCCAAGCTTTTGATAATACTTTTTCTGATGCAAAATGAGTAAAAACAGAATCATCATGGAAATCTTTTTTATTATCGTCATCAATAGTAAATGCAATTACTTCAACTTTTTTACCAATATATTCTTTAGGTAAATTAATTGAAACATGATTTTTTTTTGGTGTAATTATAGTCCTTACCATAAAATTAGAATATTACAAAAATAACACTTATTTGATGATTAATTTGTAAATTAGTACTCTATATCATTTTTTATTGCTCAACAGCCAATCAATCAAAGTTTTTTCTCTGAATACATTATTCCAGCTATCATGTCCTACGCCTTGATATTCCGTATATTTTACACTTAATTTCAAATTTTTGTATTGTTCTACAATTTGTCGTGAATACAAAACATCTACGGATTTATCATCTGATCCATGAAAAATCCAAAGGGGTGTTTTTTTGGCATAATCCTGCACTTTATTTACATCCCCACCACCACAAATCGGGAAAGCAGCAGCAAAATAATCGGGATATCTTTCAATCATATCAAAGGTCCCAAACCCACCCATGGATAGCCCGCCAATGTACATTCGCTTGGGATCCGCAACATTAGTTTTTTGAAGGCTGTCAAGCAAAAGCTTAACTAATTTGGAAGGAATTGTGGGTTCAGAAAAGAATGAAAAGTCGAATAAACGACCTGTGAAAGAACCTGAATCTTTTTTGACTTCTGTTTTTCTCCAACTAGTTTCAGTAGGGCATTGGGGAAAAATAATAATAAATTGTTTTTTGCCTCGGTTGCTGTCCGCAGCAAAAAAGCTGCCTCCATGATTCAATTGAATAGAATTATCTCTGCCTCTTTCGCCACTGCCATGTAGTAATGTTATGACCGGATATTTTTTTGAAGGGTCATAATTGTCTGGCAATAAAATTCGATATCGAAGGGTGTCTTTATTGACTATGAAAATTTTCTTTGCATATTTTGACGTATCCTGAGAATATGCAGAAACAAATGCTGTGATAATGACGAAAAGGGTACAAAAATGCTTCATGTAGAATCAGATATTGAAAAATCAAATTTAGGATTTTATTTGAGAAACAAAATATGAGAAAAGTATTATTTGAAATTGCACTATAAAAAGTATATTTAGCACAAATTCTATATTTGATGCAAACATTCAAAACAGTCACTTATATATTTTTTGTAATTGCAATATTAACAACTGCAGTAGCTCAAAACCGTGAACAAGCAGGTACCAATCAATCTAAAAAATCGCTTAACGGAAGTACGCAACCTTCCAAACGCAACCCACAAGACCCACGTGATTGCCCAGTAAAAGTGCCTGTGAAACCAGATGGTTATGATGTGGTCACACCTACATTCGTTCCTCAGGCTAAAGCTAATTTGGTACGATCAACGAATACCATGAAAATGAATATTATTGAAATTAAAGACATTAAACTAAATATTCCTGCATTCAAACAATTTAAGAATAACCGAACAGATTTCACAGAGGATGGAGAGGAAGAATTCAAACTACTAATTGCAAAATTGGGCTATTATCTGGAAACGGACAATCATGGAAAACCGTTTGTATTAAAAATAACCGGTAGTGCATCTCAAATTCCAACCAGTTTTGACCCTTCCAAACCCAACAACAATTTAAGAAAAGATGGGGGATCCATTTATGGCAAAACTAGTATTGAAAATAATAAAATGCTTGCCAAGGCAAGAGCTGATGAACTTGGAAAGAAAATTAAGGCCATTTTCCCAAAACTAAATATTGTCACACCTACTTTGGAAGAAATTAAACTAGGAGAAACCCCATGGACACCTTGGTTTCAAAATCGATTGGTTGAAGCCACTAAAACAAGAAAACGAGAAGAAATAGATAAAGTATTTGCTCCTTTTCAAAAAGATCAGTGGGTGAAACTTGAATCGGGTGACATCACCAGCAAAACCATACAACCTGAGGCCCTTAAAATGTATATGCTGTCCACTACTCCTAGTTTGAAAACAAAAATCAATGGTAAAGAGGAAACTGTTAAAACCATTTTCTTAATTTCAAAAACTACTTATGATAAAGTAGGAGGCAATCATTCCTTTGGCAACGCAGGAGAAAGAGATAGATTCCTCAGAAGATTTAATCTTAAAATATATAATTGGGACAAAGACAGTCTCAACCGTTGGTATCTACTTTCGGGCAAACATGAAGTGGAAGCATTTAATAAATCAAGCGATTATGATGAGCGTACCAAAAACTTATACCATGTAGGAATTAACGACAATATGGATCAACAATTTTTGCAGGAACTGTTGTTTGAAGAACTGGAAAGGAAATACAAAGGAGAGAAATAATAAAAAATGTACTACAATTTATGAAAAAGTCAAATATAATTCTGCTGCTATTGGCGGTTATCAGCGTGATATCTAAAGGTCAGTCATCCAATACCGATTCCAAAAATCAAGAACCTCCACACGGTAACATGGCTCCCGACAAAATTATAGAGGTGGAAGGTGTGTTTCCACATCTGAGTGTGATAGGAGATCATGTCGGAAGAAGTGAAACAGGTATTGGAGCCCTGCTGCCTTGGGCCGACCGCCTTTGGATGATATCGTATGTAGCTCATATCCAAGGTAGTGGCATAGGACTTTACGAAATTGGTGAAGATTTCAAAGCTAAAAAACACCCCGAAAGTATTACTGGCACTTTTGCTAACAGAATGGTGCACGATAAATCCAATCAGGGAATTATTGGACCGCATTTTATTGATATCAAAGGGAATGTGCGTACTTGTAAGCCATTAACAACCCACAGACTTACTGCGACATTTGCCCATTTATTTAAACCTGACAGCTTGGTATATTTCCTTACAATGGAAGGTTTGTTATTTGAAACCAATGTTTATTCTCTAGATACCAAATTAGTAGAAGATTTAGTCAAGATATTTTATGGAATGGATTACAAAGCTTTGTATTCAAAAGGGATTTATACGCACTTTAAAGGAGGTTTTACGCTCAATGGAAGGGTAGTTGTTGCCAATAATTCGTATCAGGAAGGTGACTATATCGGCAAAATTAAAGGGGGCAGATTGGCTGAATGGAAAGGGCAAAATTGGAATATTCTCGATAGTACTGCTTATGTAGAGGTGGCTGGAAAAAACAATGCCATATATGGAAATGGCATGTGGTGTGTAGGTTGGGACAGAAAATCGGTTAAAATGAAATTTTTCTCTCCTTATACAAACGAATGGCGCACATATCGATTGCCTAAAGGAAGCCAAGCATGGGAACACGCTTGGAATACAGAGTGGATGCGTATTCGTGAAGCTCAAACCGAACGTTACATGATGGATGCTTTTGGTATATTTTACGAACTGCCTGTAATGGTGTATGGGGGTAATATGCTTGGAATCAAACCTGTATGCAACCACTTAAGAGTAATCCCGGACTTTACAAGTTGGAAAGGATTATTGGTTTTGGGAGGTGATCAAGTAGATAATGCGGTAGGTCAACCACAATCAAATCTACAATTTACTACCATTGACAAACTTTGGAGTTGGGGCAAGCCATCGGGCTGGGGGGCATTGTGGTGGGACGATAAATTAAAAGCAGATGAATGGAGCGACCCGTATTTGATGAATGGATTTGATAAAAAAGTGATTCATTTCAAACATGAAGAAAATATAGCAATAGATTTTGAATTGCAAGTTGATATAACGGGTACAGGAAGTTGGGTTACACTCAATACAATACAAGCAAAGGCAGATTCAAAGTATGCATATTTTACCTTCCCAGATGGCTTTAGTGCGCACTGGCTTAGAGTACGTCCCAAACAAAAAGTAGGCAAATGTACCGTGCAATTGTTTTATAATTAGCTGACTATAAGATTATTGTAGAAGTTTAGTTAAGAACCAAGGCTCAGAAGCTTATTTCAAATCAGATAACGAAATAAGCTTCTGAATCCTTACTTTGTTTTCTCCATCAATAATTTGGAATTGAATTTCAGGGTCTTTGTTCCACTTTATTCTTATTAATCCAATATTGTTTTCCATTACAGGTGTGCCAATTCTATTGGAGTTTGGTGTAGCAAAATCCCACGTTTGCGTGATTCCGCTTGACGTAAGATCATAAATTGGATATAGTCCTTTGTAATTGATTTTTGAAAGTTCAGCATAATGCACGTCACCACTAATAAAAAACACTCCTTTAGCTTTTGTTTTTTTGATTAACTCAAGCATTTTATGCTGCTCTTTAGGGAAATTAGCCCAAGCTTCATATCCATTGTGCGATATTCCAAATTGTGTACTGGATGCAATAATTCGGATATCGGCTTTTTTACCTAATTCATTCTCGACCCATTGCCATTGTTGTGATCCAAGCAAGCTCACTTTAGGATTTGAATTTGGCAAATAATAATCTTCATTTTCTTTTTTAATAACTATTAAGGAATCGCGAAAAGTACGGGTATCAAGCAATAATATTTGGATGATTTTATCCTTGACAATGATATATTTAGCATGATAAATACCTTGATGACTGAATCGAGATGAAGTATCAGGTTCACCCCAAAATTTCAAGAAAAGTTGTTTTGAGGCTTCTTTTTGAGGATATTCCTTTCCCCCATCATTTTTGCCATAATCATGATCGTCCCAAGTGGCAAGTATTTGGGTTTGTTTGGTTAATTTTTGAAATTCGGGTTTGGCTGCAAGTAAGTTATATTTCATTTGCAGTGTATCCATGTTTTCGGTATCGCCATAAATATTATCTCCCAGAAATATAAAGTAATCCGGTTTGATATCACTAGCAACTTTAAGTAAAGGTGCAGGCTTGTCTTGATGCATACAGGAACCAAAAGCAATTGTGGTAGTGGGTTGGGCAATCAACCCAACATGATTTAAAAGGACAAAAATCAAAATAAAAGAGAAAATGAATTTCATTTTATTTCAAATTGTATTCATAAAAAAGGGGCTTAATCGCCCCCCGTTTGGCGTAGTCTCCAGACTACGTCATAGTGTAAGTAAATCTCTGATTTACGTTTCATAACAAATCAATTTCTAAGAAATAAACATTCCATTTTATCAAACTTAAATGGCAGTATTTCTAGAATCCAAATTCCAAAATTTAACACTCAACATTCCATATCACTTCACCAAAATAGTTCTTTTCAATACAATATCACGTGAAGATTTTCCGACAAGTAATTCAAAGTCCCCTGACTCTAAAGTCCATTGATGTTTGATATCATCGTAATATGTAAAAGCATCTTTGTTTAGCGTCAAAGTCACTCTTTTGGTTTCATTAGGCTGCAACATTACTTTACCAAATGACTTAAGTTCTTTCTCCGGCCTTTCAACTGTGCTTTGAAGATCTCTAACATATAATTGAGCCACTTCAGAACCAGCCCTGTTACCTGTATTGGTGATATCAAAAGAAACGGAATAATTGTAATTTCCAGCCTCTTTGATTTCCAAATTCGAGTAATTGAATGTTGTGTAAGAAAGCCCATAACCAAATGGATACAAAGGAGTTACATTATGTTTGTCATAATATCTATAACCAACAAAAATACCTTCTTTGAAATCAACGGAACGACTTGGATTTTTGTATCCTTCAAAAAATGGACAATCCGCTTTCTTAGCAATATATGTGAAAGGCAATTTTGCGGATGGGTTTGTCTCTCCAAACAACACAGAAGCAATTGCATTTCCGGTTTCTTGACCCAAATAAAATGCATCAACAAATCCGGCAACACTTGAAAGCCATTTGCCCGTATAAATAGGTGCACCTGTGTTCAATACCACAATTGTGTTTGGATTAGCTTTGGCAACTGCCTTAATCAATGCATCCTGATTATTGGGCAAACGTAATTTTTCGTTTACATCAGCTCCTTCACTTTCCAGAAAATTGGCCAAACCAACAAACACAACTGCAACGTCTGAAGCCTTGGCAGCGGCAACGGCATCCGCTATTAATTGTTCTCCTTCTGTTTGGGCTGATCCGGAAGCATAGTCCCAACCTAGTTTGATTAATGCACCCATTTGACCATCAAAAAAGTCAAGTTTTATTTTGTGTGGCTTATTTTGGTCTAATAATATTTCGACTGAGTCTTTCTCAGCTCCGTGAAAATCCCAGTTATCGATTAACAATTTATCATCAATCCAAAGACGAACACCATCATCGGATAAGGTCATTATTTTGAATTTGACAGGATTTGGAGATATCAAATAACCGGTATACCGGGCGCCCCACATATCACCTCTGATTTTACTATCAGGTGATAAATCTTTAGAATCAAAATCAATTTTATCAGCCGTTTTTACCACCTCAGGATCACCGGTCATTTCGATACTATTCCAAAGTTCCAATTTCAAGCCCGGTTTTGTTTTTAATTCATCTTGAAAGAAGTATTTGGCATCAATTGGAACCAAATCTGAGGGTTTTTCAAGTACATCTCCAAGAGCATAATTGATTTTGATGTCATTCCCAGCCATGTTGGTTATTCCTTCCAAAGGCGAAACTGTATAGTAAGGCGTTACACTTGAGCTTCCTCCTCCGCCGGGACGGCAAGTTTTGGCATTGGGACCGATAACTGCAATTGACTTGATTTTTGATTTATCCAAAGGCAAAATATTGTTTTCATTTTTCAAGAGAACAATTCCATTCTTAGCCGACTCCAAAGCTATTTTTTTGCTGTAATCTGAGTTTACCAGCTTTTCATCAATAGTAGGTTTATTTTCAAACATTCCTGCACGCATTTTCACTCGAATAATTCTTTTAACTTTATCATCAATTTCACTTACCGGCACTTTGCCATTTTTAACAGCTTTAAGCAAGCTATCTCCAAAAAAATCAGGTTGCGGCATTTCTAAATCCAAACCATTATTTGCCGCTTCCACAGTGCTTCTATTGGCATTCCAGTCCGAAACAACAAATCCATCGAATCCCCAATCATTCTTAAGCATATCTTTTAGCAAATATTTGTTTTCACACGCCAGAGAGCCATTAATTTTGTAATATGATGCCATTAATGATTGGGTCTTCCCTACTTGAACCGCAGCTTTAAATGCAGGAAAATATATCTCTTGTAGTGCCCTTTCCGACACATTTTGATTCAACCCGAACCTATCGAATTGGATGTTTTCACAAACAAAGTGCTTGGTACAAGTTATCACTTTATTTTTCTCAACACCCTTTACATATGCAACCACCATTTGTGAAGCCAAATATGGATCCTCGCTGTAAGTTTCAAAGTTTCTTCCACCTACAGGCAACCTTTGTATATCGGTACAAGGAGCCAAAAGCATATTGATTCCTCTTCCTTTGGCTTCAATAGCAATAGCATTTGCCACACTATTAATGTTGCTCGTATCCCATGATGCTGCCAATGCAACCCCAGCAGGGAAAGCTGAAGCCTGACCGGTCCATACCAAGCCGGAAGGGCCATCTGTCATCCTGAAACCTGGAATACCCAGAACGGTGTCTTCATCACTTTTCATGCCATGCCCTGCCAATTGTGCAATTTTTTGCTCTAAAGTCATTCGTTTAACTAGGTCTTCCACCCTGGCTTCCAATGGCTTAGTAGCATCCTGATAGATGGCGGATTTGATCTTCTTTTCTCCTTTACACCCTATTAGAATTACTATTACAATCAGTATAATGGAAATTTTAAAAATATTGTTTTTCATAGTTTTTGTTGAATTTTTTGGCAATATATAGATTGTTTATATTTTTAACCAATGTATGGCAAAGCAATTTTATTGAATCATTTTCAAAACTTTATTCAATAAGATTAGATTAATTAAATCCCCGAAAAACTATATTTGTAATATATAAATATGGCACAAATCACTCAATTATCGCAACTCGACCTTAGTAAAACATACACTTTAGGCGACTATTTCAATTGGAAATTCGAAGAAATGGTGGAATTGATTAAAGGCAAGATTTATAAAATGTCTCCAGCTCCAGTCAATTCACACCAAAAAGTTTCATGGAATCTTAGTTATGAAATTGCGAAAATTATAAAGAAGAATAAATGCAGCGCCTATTTTGCTCCATTTGATGTTTATTTATTTGGTATTGATGAATCAAATACAACAGTAACACAACCTGACATATGTGTAATTTGCGATAAATCTAAAATACACAATAAAGGATGCGTAGGTGCTCCAGATTGGATTGTAGAGATATTATCTCCATCTACCTTAAGGAGGGATATTGATAGCAAATACCATTTGTATGAGGAAGCAGGTGTTAAAGAATATTGGATCATTGCTCCAGAATATAAGCAAGTATCCGTATTTGTACTTTCCAAAGATAATATTTATGAAAACAAAGGTGATTTTAGCTTAAACGAAAACGCTCCCATTCACATTTGGCAAGGGATAAGTATTTCGGTAAATGAAATTTTTGAAGATGTAAATTGACTTTAATAAAGACTATGGAACTTATTTTATTGTTCGCTTTTGTTGGAATTGTAAATGCACTAGGCATTATTTATTTACTACTATTCGATTTCAAATATCAAAAGGTGTAGTTAATTATTAACTTCAAATCCAATTGATTTTCCATCCATCTTTTTCCATTTTTCGAAACCAGGTCATTTGCCTTTTGGCATATTGATGAATAGCAAATTCCAGTCGAATCTCCATTTCATTTCTATCCAATACACCTGTAATAAATTCCGTTACAAACTTATATTCCAAACCATAATACATTAAACTTTCAGCAGAAATTCCACTATTCAACAATTGCTCTACTTCTTCAATTAATCCGTTTTTCAGTCTGTATTTTAGCCTTTCACTTATTCTTAATCTTCTCGTTTCGCGATCAGGATTCAAACAATACAATATTGGATTCTCAGGATAAACTAGCTTGTTTGGAACGTGGTCATGATGCAATAAGTATTCAGATATTTCAATTGCCCTTATTAGTTTTTTATGTGTGTTGATGTCTGCAATTTGGCTGTATTCTGTTTTGTATCTGATAAAAATGCTTAGTAATTCATCCATGGATTTATCAATCAATTTGGCCCTCAGCGTTTCATTAACCGGTATAGAGGTATATTTTTTTTCTTTCAAAACGGCTTCAATATACAATCCGGTACCACCACAAAGAATAGGAATTTTGCCCATGGACTTGAGCTGACTGAATGCATTCGAAAAATCTTTTTGATATTGGTAAATAAAATATTTGTCACCCGGTTCACAAATATCTATCAAATGAACTTTGATTTGTTGGCCATTTATAATGTAATCATTGTAATCTTTGCCCGTTCCTATATTCATCTGTCGATATACTTGTCTGGAATCGGCACTTATTATCTCCGTATTATTCTCAAATGCCCATTGAACAGCCAGTTTGGTTTTACCGCTTGCGGTCGGCCCCATCAGTACAACCAAATCGTTTTCGGGATTAAACATACCTTTTAATGAATTTATAATTCCCCAGATTGCATATCTTATAATAATCCTCTTCCAAATTTACATTTTCCCTGTTTGTCATATTCTTGAGATATGTTCTTTTTAGGTCTTTTTTGCTTACTAAAAATTCAATTGGAGTAGTGAATTCCTTAAAAATAAATCCATTTTTGGTATACATTTCACCATCCGACAATTCCACATCGGCGTAAGTCATTATTCCACCCGGTTGAAATTTAGTATAAAAATGATGTAAAAGCTTGGCAAACCCACCTACTACAAAAATTCCTGATTCAAAGCAAAATCTGATCAACTCATACGAAGTATATGGATTGGGTTCATTTTTCATATATAATTTGCCACTAAAAGTTGCCAACCCAATTAATGTATGCTTATATATGATTCCTAATCTCACTTCACTGTTTGTTTCTCCTTTCAAATGGTACTTATTCAGAAAATCATTTGCAGTGTTCTTATCAACATTGGCCACAGAGGTTTCGGAAGCTTGAATAACATGAACAAATCCCAATTTTGCCTTAATCAATTCTTTGACTTTATACTGTTGACACCTCCAAATATCCTCCCACAATTCTATTGATTTTACTTCATTCCTCTTCTCAAGTATTTTGCTCCTTCTTGAAATTGCATCAAGCTGATTTTCATTACTTTGTAATATTATAATATGAATGGCAAAAGCTTCTTTTGTACAAATCAACCAATGATTTTCAATCACATGTTCAACATGTAAAGAATCCAAAAAATCAGAAATTTCATCAATGGTATTTATAATTTCGGTCAAATATGAACTGCAAATCAAACTTTATTTTTCGAATTATTATTCCAAAGAAATTCAAAATCCAAAAATCAAAATCCAAAATTATTTTTCGCAGTTTGCTTATCAAGTATTAATAGTATTATTTAGCATACAAAATGTACGAGTTTCTTGAGTAATCCCATTTGGTTTATTTCTGCAATTTTAGCAGGATTTTTGTATGCATTTTTACTTTATTCCGGAAAACATTCCTGGTCGACTAGGGTAAATTTATTAGTAGCTTTTTTGCGTTTTTTCCTAGTTTCAGGAATTGTTTTCCTCCTCATTAGCCCATATTTCAAACAAAGAACTGTTGTTGAAGAAAAGCCAATAATTATAGTGGGAATTGACGATTCCAAATCAATGAAATCGGCTGCCAATACAATAGAAATCAATGCATTAGACAAATTTATCTCAAATATTAAATCAGAAGGCAAAGTGCGTGTTGAAACATTTTTACTTTCTGGAAAACAACCTCAAGGGCAGATAAATACTATTTCATTTGATTATAAGCGTACGGACATAAATGCCTTTCTTACAAGCATCGAAAATATGTTTGATGGAAGCAATTTATCGGATGTAGTAATTTTTTCTGATGGTATAAATAATGCGGGGGTTTCTCCAACATTTAAAAGCCGAAATTATAACATTCACACCATTGGAGTAGGCGATACTACCGATAAAAAGGATATTTTCTTAAAAAATGTGCTTTACAACAAGTTATCATCTTCAAAAGCCAAATTTCCATTATTAGTTGAATTTTCGAATTACGGGTTTTCCGGTCAAAAAGTTAATTTACTATTAAAAGAAAAACAAAAAGTATTAATTTCTAAAGAAATAATGCTTTCCAATTCGGGAGTACTTGACAAAGTTGAACTGTATTGGCAAGAAACAGAAAATGGCCTTCATCATTATCAAATTGAAATTCAACCTGTTGCCGGAGAATTCAATCCTAAAAATAACACTGTACATGCCTACATCGAAATTACGGATCTAAAATCAACCATTTTATTGGCTGCACTCGCACCTCATCCGGATATTAAAGCAATTAAAAGTGCTCTTGAAAAGGATAACAACATCGTTACAGAATATTATATTGGCGGACAAACTACTTATAAGCCAGCCAATTATGACCTTGCCATTATACACCAAATACCCAATTCACAAGCCGTAGGTTCTGAGGTGCTAAACGATATTAGTAAAAAAAGCACCTCTTTTCTATTTATTGTTGGAAATCAATCAGATGTGAAACAAATCAATGCATTCTTGGGTGATTTTACTATTCTTGCTCAGCCAAACCAGTTTGATAAAGTTACGCCAACCATGGTATCATCTTTCAACAGATTTACTTTAGAGCCTGATGTAATTAATTATGTATCCAAATATCCTCCACTATCAGTGCCTTTTGGTGCTTATAACACAGGGACATGGGAAAAAATACTATTGCAAAAAGTTGGTAGTTTAACAACTGATAAACCTTTATTTGCGATTAAGTTAAGTGCAGAAAAAAACTTTGGAATTATAACGGGTGAAGGACTTTGGCAATGGAGAATGTCAGAGTTTGCTGACAAAGGCAATTCCGAATACTTTGACCAGTTTGTTAAAAAATCAGTTCAATTATTAGTAAAAAAAGATGCCAAATCCAAGTTCAGATTAAGTCCTGTACAACCCATTTTTGGAGAAGATGAAATGGTTTCGTTTAACATTGAAGCTTATAACGACTTGTTTGAAATTGTTACCGGTAATGCCATTAAATTAAAACTATTCTCTGAAGGTGGTCAAACATTTGAATACAATATTGTAAACACTTCTGAAAACAATCCATTTATAATCAAAGGATTACAAAAAGGAGTTTACAAATATCAAGCAATAACAAACATTTCCGGTAAAGACGAAAAAGTAAAAGGAGAGTTTATAATCAAATCTGTGGATTTGGAAGATGAAACATCAAAAGCAGATTTTAATTTGTTAAGAGAACTTTCAACAAAGAATAACGGATTGTTTGCAACGATTAATTCAATTGATAATCTGACAAATTCATTGCTATCCAAAAGTACAGAACCAATTGTAACAAATACAGAAAACTTACTTGAATTAATATCATTAAAATGGCTATGTTTCTTCTTTTTGGCTTTGATTTTCACAGAATGGTTTGTTCGTAAGTGGTTAGGTTCGTATTAATGTACTTATTAAGATTTGCCAACTTTTAAAAAATTGGCAAATCTTAATGTTATTTAATTTGTAATAATTTTTGGATTATGTATAAAAAAATATAGTTTTACGCATCAATAGATTGATACAAATGATTAAAAATACTTTTATAACTATTATTCTGCTCTTCACAATTTTTTCGTGCCGTAAGGAGCAAGATTTACCAACTGCCAATAATTTAGTTTTCAAAGATTATGCGGTTGGGGTCCCCTTGGTAGAATCGAGCCTTTCAATTGAAGATATGGTTCAAAAAGCTTCATCTGATACTTCAGAGTTTTATATGGTTTATGATAAAAGCTGCTGTTATCAATTTGTTTATACAGATAGTTACACATTTGCTAACGCTGAAGAATACATAACATTACCTGAAAATATCAATTTCGGAAATACTTTAAAATCATTTCCGTTAACTATCCCAGGAGGAGCTAGTCCTAGTGCTCTTATTCCACCGGTTTCTTATACAATTACAATTGCAGGCGTTACCAGTGGATTAAATAAAGCAAAAATTCAAAATATATTATTCAAAAGTGGTTTACTTAATCTTGCACTCACCAAAAAAGACATCACAGGCGGAGTGAGTTTGTCGGCAGATATTATATTTGATAACATACTAAAGAAAAGTGGAAATACAGATACTAAATTAACTTTGACCGTATCAAATCTGATAGATGGAATTGCTAAAACTGCAGACAATACCCCTTTAGATTTAAAAGACTATTATTGGAAAATAGGAGGTAGCACAGTTCCTACTTTAAACATTACCATTGCTCTCAAAAATATTACTACTTCAAATAATGCAGGAGGTGCAACCAATTTGTCAATCACATCTTTGAACCTTCAAAATCCTAAGTGGAAACGTATTGATGGAAGGTTAGGAACCGTAACCATTCCTGTAAAGAAATTTAACTCAGAATTTTTAGATATCAACAAAATTTTCCTTTCTGTTTTTAATGGTAATGCAATCACTACAACTGATACATCGACCATCAGATTTAACTTTAAAGAACCATCAGTAGATTTGGATTTTACAAGCTCATTTGGAGTTCCAATAACATTAATAGATTCGATATACTCTGTTAACAAAAAGGGAGAAACCAACTTTGTAGATGTAACAACACGTGCCGCAGCATTAGGTCCCATTCAGATAAAAAAAGCCAATGATCCCGGTTTTGATAATTTCGCGGGCATTTCTCCGGCCATTACACCAACATATTCAATAAATAAAGACAATAACCCCAGTCAATTATCTACACTTCAAAGCATATTACAACCTGGACCGCGAGTATTAGAAAGCGGCATCGTGTTAAAATTAGACAGCTCGGGTAATTCTCCTACTGACTACATTTTTGACAAAAGTACAATTTCCTCAAAAACCACCGTGCGAATTCCTTTATATGGTTATGTATCCTTGTTTAATATGAGAACGGTGATTGATTACCCATTCAAAGAAAGTGATACACCTGACACAAAACAAACTGCCTCAGGTTTTAATTTAACTATAAATGCAGCAAATTTTAAATTAGATTATGTAAATAATATGCCTCTCGCAATTTTATTTCAAGCCTACTTTACCGATGTTAATGGTAATTACATTGATTCATTGTTTGTAACTCCCGTTACAACGTCAGATGGCAAAAAAAGAGGTGGATTAATAATTGAAGGTTCAGCCATTGCAGCTGATGGGAATCCAAGTACTGCCACCATTCCTAATCAACCCATAGTTACAGTCATGGATGCAAATCGGTACTTAAACATTAGAAAAAATTGCAAGAAAATGATTTTAACTGGAAATATGTTTTCTACCGGATTTGTGCAAACCCCAATTACGAATTCTACAAATGTTAAAATACGTCCGCAAGACAAATTAAAAATTAAAATATCAATGGCAGCAACTGCAAACTTAGGATTTACATCAAAATAGCTTTTTTACGTGAAAAAAATTAATTTCATATTATTCATTTTCGTTGCAATAAGCAACTCATTTGCACAAGAATTTGTGATGCAGGGGATGCAACATGTGTATCAATCTTCATATTCAAACCCAGCAGCGATTCCAGATCAAAAAGTTAGCTTTAGCGTAGTTACAGGATCAATTTTACAAGGGAGTTTAATAAGTCCCATAACAATTAAAGATTTGACTGCTGATGGCAAAAGTGAAATTAATCAAAAGTCATTAGAAAGAGCGTTAAGCAGCAGTAACAATTTATTTGGTATTACTAATTCATTTGAATTAATGCATGTTCGTGCCAAATTTAAAACAACATACATATCATTTGATATTAATTCCATATTAAATTTCTATATGTTTTTGCCTAAAGATTTATCAAAATTAACTTCTGGAAATATAAATCCTGATTTTACTGGTCGTACCATTGATTTGTCTAGTTTCGGTTTGAGTTTTATGCATTACAATCAATATGCATTAGGTTTTGCAAGAGAAGGAAAAAAATTAAATATAGGGGTAAGAGCTAAATTTCTACAAGGTTTAGCTAATGCTAATATTGATGCGAAATCAGCAAAACTTGATTTTAGCGATCCAAGAAACATGTATGATATTTCATTAAATGCGGAAGGTACATTTCAAACTTCTACAGCAAATTTTACCACCGGTGATAATGCAGGATCTGCACTCGCAAAGTATTATGGAAATATGAATAATCTTGGTTTTGCTACTGATTTAGGACTCACATATAAAATCACCAAAGGCCTCCATGTCAATTTGTCTGCAAATAATATTGGCTTTATAACATGGAGAAGCAATACCAACACTTATGATTTATCTTCTGGCACCATTAAATTTGGTGGTATAGATATTGGTCGGCAATTATTTGCAGGTAATACACTTGCCGGAAATAATATTACAGATTCAATCTCTAAAAAATTAACACCTAAAAGCAACAGTAATCAAGCATATACTACTTTTTTGATTCCTAATTTCTATTTATCAGGCAGATATTATATTACACCAAGGGTAGATATGTCATTAACTTTATTCGCAATGAATTATAGAAAATTGTTTTTTGGCGGTTCTGTTGGGGCACAAGTCAAACTAGGCAGAATATTTAGTTTATCAGGTAATGTATCATATATGTATAGTTCATTAATGACAGGTGCAGGACTTATGGTTAAATTGGCTTGTTTTCAATTTTATGGAGCACTGGATAATATATACTTAAGTGGCGCTCCTTTATCGAATGATTCCAGTAATCCTGCTTCCAATATTTATATTCCGGTTGATCAACGTATGGTAAATATCCGAACAGGTATGAATTGGGTATTTGGTAGAAATGCATTGAATCAAAAACAACCATTTGACAAAGATTAAACAACTATAAATCAAGAATTTATACAATGAATATCGTTCGTTTTTTACTTATTTTTTTAGTTTGTAGCGTTTGCTTCAAAGGATTTTCGCAAGCAAGTATTGCAGGGACTAAACTTGAAGAAAAACAAACAAAATCTTCATTTTTGCCTGTAAATGTAGGGAGTGGAGTGAATTCAGCTTATGATGAAATTAATCCCGTAATCTCTCCTGATGGCAAAACACTTTATTTTATTCGTATCAACCATCCGGATAACAATTACGGCAAAAACGATTCACAAGATGTATGGTATTCTGAACTTCAAGCCGATAAAACGTGGGGTCCTGCAAAGCATTTTAATAATTTCATCAATAATGCACGTTACAATGCCGTATTGTCCATTTCAAATGACGGCAAGCGATTGTTGATATCTGGAGTATACAATGGTTCCAAAAGATGGTATAAAAATGGACTTTCAGTAGTAAGCAAATTTGGAGACGAATGGGGAATTCCCGAAAAAGTAAAAATTCCTGCATACAAACGATTCAGTGAAGGTCAGGTAAGTAATGCATTTTTGAGTTATGACGGTCAATACCTATTGTTGGCAATTACCAAAAGATATAATGGTAAAAAACTTGATTTATATGTTTCCAAGTATGAAGATGGATATTGGAGTAAACCCAAAAGCCTTGGGAAAAGTATTAATACTCGCAAATACAGTGAGGAATCTCCATTTTTGAGTAACAACAACGAAATTCTGTATTTTGCTTCAAAAAGACCAACCGGCAAAGGAAGTTTTGATTTGTATAAGTCAAATCGTATGAGTGCTAATTGGGAAGAATGGACTACCCCTGTCATACTAAGTGACACAATTAATTCCGGTGGTTATGAGTCGTACTTTAAATGCACAAAAAGAGGCAATTACGCTTATTTTGTTTCAACTTCTAATTCATTGGGAGGAGCTGATATTTTTAAAATTAAGTTGTATGAAGAACAGCCTTATGTTGTTGTTTCAGGTAAAATCAGAAACAAAAAAACAAATGAATTAATGACTTCCAAAAAAGAATATTCGATTACCATCAATGATATGAAGGTAGATTCGATTAAAATCAATTTTGACTCAGCTACTTATAAATTTAAAATTCCATACGGCAAAAACTATGTTGCCAAAGTATTAATGAAAAATTATAAATCCGATCCTGATACTTTGAAATTCAAAGATATTAACGAATATACTGAAGTCACCAAAGATTTGTATGTTGAACCCATTCCTTATGTAGTTGTTCGTGGTACTTTTTTAGATCGTAATACAGGTTTGGCAATCCCTCCTGCTGCTTCACCCAAACTTGTGGTGAATGGTGCGGTGGTCGATTCTGCAAAAATTGAACTTTCTACTTCAAGTTATTCTGTAAAACTACCCTATGGCAAAACATATTCATTGAGTTTGCAGGCCTTTAAATATAACCCGGTAATTGACACCTTGAACTTGGAATCAGTTACAGAATACAAAGAAATTTCAAAACCTTTACTTGGTGAAAAAGAGGTAGAGAAAATCGTAACCCGTTCGATAATAACCGGAAAAGTAATCGATAAGAAAACCGGCAAACCTATTTTAAGTTCAGTTCCCTTCAATATCGTAGTGGATAGTTTGCCAAATTTAGTTCCTCAAATCAATGCGGTAACATCGGAGTACACTATAGAAGTAACCCCCGGTAGAAAATACACTTTAGGGGCACGAGCGGAAAAATACTACCCAATATTCGAAATTGTGGATTTGACTAAAGAAAAAGGTCAAATTAAAGTTATCAAAGATCTTTTAATAGCTCCTGTGGTAATTGGTCAAGCAGTTCGAATGAATAATATTTTCTTTATAAGTGGTAAGGCTCAATTAACACCTGCATCATATCCGGAACTTGATAAACTTGCCAAATTCTTACTCGAAAATCCATCGCTTCGTGTTGAAATTGCAGGACACACAGATAATGTTGGTAAAAAAGACAAAAATTTGCAACTCTCCAGATGGAGAGCTCGTGCGGTAGAATTGTATATTGAGGCAAAAGGAGTACCGACTACGCAAGTTTCATTTAATGGTTATGGCGACACCAAACCCGTTGCACCAAACAAAACACCTTGGGGCAAATCTCAAAACAGACGTGTGGAGTTTATTATCCGCGAGATAGTGAAATAATTGTTATTTTTAAAACAACTTCACTTTATATATCAGACAAATATACCCCGCATATACAATACCGAAAGCAACCAAAAACGAAATAACCACACTCAAAGCACCCATTCCGGTGAGTTGTTTGGTGGATTTGATAAATGCTTCTGACAAATTTTTAACATACACTTCCAAAAGTGTAAATACCGGGTAGAAAATAATCACTGATGCAAGCATTCTCAAAACCAATGTCATTTGAAGTGATTTGCTTCGCAAATATGGTTCCGTTTTCATCATTATTAAGTCGATTATAAAATTGCCGATTAATACTGAAATTGCAATTGTCGAAAATTGTGTGATTTTTTTGTTCATAAAAAGTGGCTTTGTTTAATTTTAACTTGAGTTTGTATATTTTTTAATAATAAATTTATAGGATTATTTTCTAAGTGTTTAATTACATATAATTGAATTATTCAATAATTGTTTACTTATAGTCTTTTACTTTTTGTTTGGTCAAAAAGTAAACAAAAAACCCACCACGAAAGAAAAATATTTGTTTTTTTGCCGCACTACCCACCTTACCATGCCAAAAAACAAATATTTCACACCTTTCGTGGACAACCCACCGCACATGGTTTCATATAGAAACTTTAGTTTATCCCAATTTCAAGTTAATTTTAACCAAATTATAAAAATAATTGAATAACCACAAATCAAATAAGATTCTTGTAGTTGGTGCCGGAATTGTAGGATGTACGGTAGCTTATGAACTGGATAGATTACATTATAAAGTCCATTTGATGGACAATGATCATAAAGATAGTTCATCCACCATTGCTGCCGGCTTGTTTAACCCAATCACCGGAAAAAGGTGGCTCAAAACCTGGATGGCCGATGAGATATTTCCTTACATGTCAAATTATTACAAGGAATTCGAAAAATCATTTCATGTAAAATTATTTCATCAAATAGGTTTATTCAAACCATTTGATTCCGTACAAGAACAAAATAACTGGGCATCTCAATTGACTGACGAAGCTTATCAAAATTGGGTTGAAATAAAATCGGCAAATGAAATAAAAGAAAAAACTGTTGTTGCCCCATTTGGAGGATTTTATGTTCCAAAAGCCGGTTGGTTAGATACCAGAATGTATATTTCAAGCATAATCAATTACTTTCAAGAAAAATCAGCATTTGAAATATTGCACATTGATGCTGTGAAAATCACAGAAGTCTCAAAAAAATATGATTCAATTATATTTTGTGAAGGTTGGAAGGCTACTATGAATCCACTATGGAAATGGCTGCCATTTAATTTATGTAAAGGTGAATTGATTGAGGTTGAATCAAATGATTATTTTGGTAATTATATCAATAATAAATCAGTATTTGTACTTCCGATTTCTGAGATTAAATACAAAATTGGGTCCACCTATGAATGGCATAATTTGAATTATGACATAACCCAAGAGGCTAAAGATGAATTGGTTAGTAAGGCAAATAAGTTCATATTAAGTCCTTTAAAAGTAACCAATCAATGGGCAGGAATTAGACCATCTACCTCAGATAGAAGACCTTTTTTGGGTGTGCATCCGGAACATTCCAATTTATATATTGTAAATGGTTTTGGATCAAAAGCGGTTTCTTTGACTCCTTATTTTATAAATGAATTTGTAAAATATTATACAGAAGGCAAAGAATTGATGCCCGAAATAGATATCAAGCGGTTTTTAGATTATTTTTACAAGCATAAGCACACCAATTCATGAAAAATCCCTTTTTAGGGTACGTATTTATTTTTGTAATTTCTATTACTTCTTCAACATTTGGTCAACAAAATTCAGAATCGTTTGGTAAAAACAGAGTTCAGTTTCAACAATTCAGTTGGAGCATAATAAGTACCGATAATTTCGATATTTATTATTACCCTCAAAGTAAAGCTGCAGCCTTAATGGCAGCAAAATATGCTGAGTTTGAATTTGATAAAATTACTGATTTGCTCGGTTATGCACCTTATTCAAGAGTGAAACTTATTGTATATGCCACACATTCTGATTTAATTCAAAGCAATATTGGACTTGCTACGCAGCAAGTGTTTATTGGTGGTTATGCCGTATTTTTAAAAAATCGGGTTGAAGTTGCCTACACCGGTGTTCAAGTGGACTTTAGAAAAGAAATCAGTAAAGCTGTTTCACAAATGATCCTTAATGAAATGATGTTTGGTAATGGCTTTTCAGAAGTGCTTAAAAGTTCCTATTTTTTGAGTTTGCCCGAATGGTACTTGAGTGGATTAGTGACTTACATAGCTGAAGGTTGGTCAACTGAAATGGATGATAAAATCAGAGATATTTTTAACCATCGAAAATTCCGCAGACCAAATAATTTTACAGGATCCGATGCAACAACCATTGGGCACTCTGTATGGAATTATATAGCTGAAAAATATGGGAAGGCAATGATATCCGAAATCATCAATTATACCCGATATTCTAAAAAATATGAATCGTCATTTTCGGAAGTGCTATCACTCCCCTATCGAACCATCATGCATGATTGGAGAAATTATTACAAACAACAGGCTGCTGAAGTCAAAGACACACTTAAAGCACCAACAAAAGATATGTTGCTAGTAAAACAAACAAAAGACGACACCTACTATGGAAGTATAAGAATTAGTCCTGATGGAACCAGAGTGGCTTGGGTTCAAAACAAAAAAGGGCGTTATAAAGTACTGGTAAAGAACTTAATAACAAATAAAACATATGTAGTTTATAGAGGAGGATACAGATCGTTGGAACAAAAAGTAGATTATGGAATGCCGGTAGTTGCCTGGAGAAACAACGATAAAGTGGGTGTAATAAGTGTAAAACAAGATAAAATGAAATTGGTTACTTATGACATTAAAAAGGAAATTGAAAATACTTCCGAAAGATTTCGACTCGAGGTTTCTAACTTTTTGAATATTAAATATGCACAAAAACAAACCTACAGAGGCATATACAAACACTTCAAACAACTAAATGATTTTTCATTTTCTGAAGATGGAGCTACTATTTTAATAAGTGGAGAAAATGTATTAGGGCAGTCTGACATATTTTACTATAATCTGCGTAATAATAATATAACCCCAATTACTAATGATATATACGATGATAGAAATCCGGTGTTTATGCCCAAATCGGTGAATTCATTTGTATTTAATTCCAATAGAACTACAGATTCCTTAAATCCAAAGCAAAAAGGTGATTACAGAAAAATACCCCAAGCACACGATATATTTTATTATTCCAGCGATAGTTCCAAAATAAAAGCTAAACGACTTACGGATTCAAAATTCAATGAAATAGCTCCAAAGGTGAGTAAAAACGGAGACGTATATTTTTTATCAGACAAAAATGGAATTTATGAACTTTACAAATTCGACAGGTCCACACAAAAAACAAAAGTAATGTCGGATTATAGAAAAAGCTTTCAATCGTATGATGTAAATGCAAAACAATCAAGTTTGGCGTTTATTATGGAAGAACAAGGCAAATATCGATTGTACCTGGACACTAATTTTAAGAGCAAAACATTTAGCGATACTTTGCCAAAAACAACACGCCAGCAAATGCTTGATAATATGGTAATTACGTATGCAACTTATGCTGAACTAAGCCCACAGGAAACAAAACAAACCCCTGTTATTACCCGAACAGAACTCATTAAAAACAGACAAAAAGCACCCATTTTGCTCGATTCCACAGATATTGACGTAGATAATTATGTATTTGAATTTGAAAAAGAAGCAGGAAAATTTGCCCTAGTTACTGATACTTCAATTAAGAATTCGGGTAAAAGACCCCCAAAAAAAATAGTTGAAATCAAATTAAAATATAATGAAATTTATATTTCATCTCCAGTGCGATACAGATATGATTTTGGGATTGACAATATTGTTACTTCTCCCAAAATAGAACCCCTTAAATTATGGGGTCTGCAAATGGCTGTGAATATGTCTGACATTATGGCTAACCACAGGATCAATGGATATTTTTTTGGAAGTTCTGATTTCAGATCGAGTTATATGAGTGGAGAATATGAGTATTTGAAATTTAGAACTGATTTTAAAATTAAGGTGTCAAAAGATGTACTTTTTATTAATCAAAACACCGCACAGCATCGGTATAGTTTGTACAAATATGAAGGTGCCATTTCTTATCCGCTTAACCCAATGATGAGAGTGAGTGTGACCCCATTTTATGCTAGAACTGTTTTTCAAAATTTGTTTATCCCCCGACAAGGCAATCCCAATTCAAATCAATACGCTGAAACTTATACAGATTATTTAGGCGCAACTATGGAATATAACTATGACAATACGCGTAATATTGGTGTCAATATGATGCTTGGCACCCGAATTAAAGCCGGAATGACCCAATATCAAGCGGGTATGGCCGGTGATAAATCATTCGGAAAATTTTATTTGGACATCAGAAATTATACCAAAGTACATCGTGAAATTATATTTGCACAAAGATTCAACGCAGGTTCATTTGTAGGAAATTATAATGTTAATTTTTTTTTAGGTGGCATGGACAACTGGGCATTTATTGGTTACAACAGGCTTAGTCCTGAATCTAATTCACTTGTCAATACATCTGCAAACCAAGATAATAGAAGCTTACTTTTTGCCGATTTTGTAACCAATGTTCGGGGCTTTCAATATGGAAAGCAATTCGGCAAGAATTTTTTGATTTATAATGCAGAAATCCGTGTACCTATTATTAGATACTTGGTTCGTAGGCAAATTGGATGGAGTTTTTTCAGAAATTTTATGCTCACCGGATTTTACGATGTGGGACTTGCATGGACGGGGCGCAATCCTTTGAATTCGGAAACCAACATCAATACCACTACCGTAAACCAAAGCCCATTTTCAGCAGTTGTAACTGATTATCGAAACCCTGTACTTTCCGGTTATGGTTTCGGCCTTCGGTCAATGATTGCAGGTTATTATACTAAAGTTGATTTCGCTTGGGGCACACAAGATTTTGTATTACAACCATTTCTATTATACGTAACTTTAGGCTATGATTTCTAAAATATTCAAAGGGATACTTTTCCTATTTATTGCGTTTGTGATCGCTTTTAATGCATGGATTTTATTTTCGGGCAAATGGTTTATATACAAGGCTATACGTTACAATTTTGTAAATATTGATGATTATAAAATATTCAAAAATAACACTATAACTAAAAGCGATTCTGTTGTAGATTGGCCTTTTGCAACCAAATACAACCAATTCATATTTTCTGATCAATTAAATACCACACTAAAAGAAACACAAACTGTTGCTTTTTTGGTAATTAAAAATGATTCTGTTGTCATTGAAAATTATTGGGATGAATATGCTGCAGACAGTATTTCCAATTCATTTTCAATGGCTAAAACGGCAGTTGCCTTAATGATTGGTGCTGCAATTAAAGATGGATTAATCAAAAACGTAGATCAACCCGTAGGGGACTTTATTCCTGAGTTTAAGGAAGGAGCAAAATCCAATATTACTATTAAACATCTATTAATGATGTCATCCGGATTGCGTTGGGATGAATCAAAGTCCTATGCCAATCCCTTGCAAGTATTTATGTCCGATATTATGGAAGCTTATTATGGGGACGATTTGTATAAAAAAGTAATTGCTTCTCCAGTGGCCTATACTCCCGGCAAATATTTTGATTACAGCAGTCAAGACTCTCAGATTCTTGCATTTATAATCATGAAAGCCAGTGGCAAAAGCTTAAGTGCATATTTTGAAGAAAAAATATGGAAACCCATAGGAGCCAAAAATAATGCCAAATGGTGCCTCGATGAAAAAGGCAACGAACGTTCCTTTTGTTGCCTCAACTCCAATGCAAGAGATTTTGCCAAATTAGGCAAACTTATGATAAATAAAGGGTTTGCAAATGGAATGCAGGTTATTGATACCACTTATATTAATGAAATGCAAAAACCGATAATGTTAAAAAACCTAGAAGACACCACCAAAATGGTTGATTTTTACGGTTATCAAACATGGTTAATGAATGACATTCAAAAGAATGTAAGCTATTTTAGAGGCACTCTTGGTCAAATGATATTGATGTTACCGGAAAAAAATATCATCATCGTTCATTTAGGCAAATGGCAAGGTAGCAAATCAAATAATCATTATACTCAAAGTGTAGTGTATGTGGAGGAGGTGGGGAAAATCATTGATAATTGAAATTTATTCTACAATCATAGTATTGATATTCATTAAGTAAAGGGATGTTAAATGACAAAAGCTTAAATACTGAACAAAGCGAAGAATTAATTGAAATTTTAAAAAATCGGTTTAAAAAGAATCCAAACCGTCATAAAGCAATTGATTGGCTAAACGTGTTTGAAAATCTAAACAAAAATTCAGAAAAACTATGGTCGTTGTACCAAATGGAAATAACAGGAGGCGAGCCGGATGTTGTTGGTTATAATCAAAGTACCAATGAATTCATTTTTTATGATTGCTCTTTGGAAAGTCCTAAAGGCAGAAGAAGCTTGTGTTATGATCGGGAAGCATTAGACTCTCGAAAAGAATTCAAACCAAAAGATAGCGTTGTAAATATGACAAATGCAATGGGAATAGAACTAATGACTGAAGAAGACTATCGAATGCTTCAAAAATTTGGAAATTTTGACACCAAAACATCCAGTTGGTTAAAAACGCCATCAGATATTAGAGCCCTTGGAGGTGCAATATTTGGTGATTTCAGATTTGGACGTATATTCATTTATCACAACGGTGCCGAATCTTATTATGCAGCCAGAGGATTTAGAGGTGTGTTAAGTGTATGATAATCTGTAATTTGCTAAGTTGATTTGACTTTCACTTTGCTCAAAAACATAGCATAAACTACCACATAACCTACACATATAGCCGGAATACTGTAACTAAGACGTACCCCAAAGTTATCAGCAATATATCCTTGAATTACCGGGAAAAATGCCCCACCGGCAATAGCCATACTCACCCAAGCTGCACCAAAACTACTAAAGTTACCCAAATTACGAATTGCTAATCCATATACGGTTGGGAACATAATTGATAAAAATCCTCCAACACTAACCAATACCATTGGGATATAATCTGATTGCATTGTAATACAGATACTTAGTAATATTATCATTATAATCCCGAAAAGCGCCAATACACGATTAGCAGGAAAATATTTAATCAATCCTAAGCCAATGAACCCCATTACGGTTGATGCTACATTATAATAAGTCAAGTATAATGTTGCTTTTTCAATTGAAAAAGAGGCAATATTTTTATCCATAAGATAGTTCATAAAAAATGAGGCAGTACCCGCCTCAGCACCCAAGTAAAAAAACATAGCTATTACGCCAAAATACAAGTGAGGTATTTGCATCATTTTATTGAATTGTGCTTTGAAAGGTAAATTCTGAATCTCAATGGTGTGAGGATCAGGCAGCTTGAAAGTGAAAATTAAAACAAGAATTATCATAAAAAACACCGAAAGCAAAAGATACGGTTTATCCAATCCACCAAAGTTTCCGGGAAGGAAAATTAAATAATTGGCAGCTAATGGAGCTGCTGAATAACCAAGTCTTGAAAATACTTGTACTAAATTAGTTCGAAATTGTGCCAGATTTTCATTTCCAATAAGTGCAGTGTAAGGCATTGCTGCCGTATTCATTACAACGATTCCAAATGATAATAAAAAAAGTGATGCCAAAATGACCAAAAATGTGTGCTCGAAATTAAGTAATCCAAATGTTGCCGAACCCAGAAAACAAAACAAAATGCCAATTTTAAGTGAAAATATATAACCAAACTTTGATACAATTTTTTCAATCAATAAGGGAAATGGAATATAAACTGCATAAAAAATAAGCTGTATCATTGTCGTTTGAACAAAAGTCAATTGAAATTGCTCTTTTACAATAGGGAAAATGACATCATTCATGCAAAAAAGAGCCCCTATTTGAAAAAATAATATGCAAAGTATAAAAATTGAAATGCTAACTTTTTTGTCGGACTTCATTGACAATTTATTTTCTTCAAAGCTAACAAACTATTCGCAGCTTGTAAATACAAGAGGGACTTAGATTAGAAAAATTCTAATTTTAGTTTACATTTGCTACATAATGTCTGAAAATAATGCCTAATCGAACTTTTTATTTGTTTATCATTTTATTTGGGAAAGTACTTTTTTTAATGTCTCAACCAACAACATTGGTATTGAGTGATGAAGTTGTAGCCCAAATTGATGCAAGACTTTTCGGCCATTTCATCGAAAAGTGCAGTTGGGCAGATGAAATTGGCGGGGATTTACTTATTGATAGTACCACTCATAAACCCATCCCCAAAGCTGTGGAACTTATTAAAGAAATGAATATTCCTATGCTTCGATATCCGGGAGGAACCGACTGGGACTATCATAATTGGCTTGAACTAATTGATAATGTACCCGGTAAGCATGTAAAAAGACCTGCATATTACACTAGAGATAATAAAACTAAGGTAAGTGATCATAGGCTGGGACTTAATGAATTTTTAAGCTTTTGTGAAGATCAAAACATCGAGCCCATTTTAGTGCTTAATGTAGGCGATCCATATTTCAATAAAATAAGTATTGACTCTTCAGTAAAACATGCCTTGGCTTTATATGAATATGTGAATGGAAATCCTCAACAACTGAATTCAAAACTTAATTATAATTGGGCTGCACTTCGACAATTCAATGGCAGAGCAAAACCCTTTAATGTAATGTATTTTGAAATTGGTAATGAACCTTGGGGATTTTCGAAAGAAATGACCATTGACAAAGCCAATAAAGATTCTCTTCTTCATTATATTAATTGTATTAAATCTATAGCTAAAGCCCTTAAATCAAGAGATTCAAATCTGAAAATATTGCTAGATGTAACTTTTAAGGATTTGAAAGATAGCAAATCTCAGTTTGGCAATTATGCTGATTTTTTAGTTTTTCATTCCTATGCCCCATGGGATATTTGTTACTATAATAATTCAGGAACAATTATCAAAAACCACAAAATGAAAGCTGAAGAAATTTGGAAAGCCTGGGTAACAACTCCTTTAATAGATCCGGAAACGGGTATGACATCATACAAAAATGAATGGATAGTGCAAATGCTTGAACAATCAGGATTGCCAATTGCAGTTACAGAATGGAATTGGAATGGTTGGCATCAGGATAAAGCAGCCTATAACGGCAACGTAGCCAAAGGGGTAGGTGCTGCCGGATATTTGCATGCATTCATGCGCAAAGGAAACATATTCAAAATAGCTAACCAATCAATGCTTATAGGTAAACATTGGGGTATAAATTCAATAAGAGTAGATCAAAAAAAACCTTATAACATTTATATGTTTCCCTCAGGAATGGTTACTGCATTATATTCGAAATATCATGGTGATTTTCTTACTAATTCTGAGGTTAAAAACAATATTTATTATAGTCAACCCTTTGAAGCTCACAGTATAAAACCATCTCCTAAAGTAGCTTTATTTGATATTATTACTACTCAAAGTAAAAATAAAATATTTATCCATGTACTTTCAAGATCATTTAAAGAGACCATTCCTCTAAATATTGACGCCTCAAAAATAAAGTTTAATGGTAAAGGTGTAATGCACGAATTGGTACCTATCGACAATGATGAATTGGTAAAAAAAGTAGACACTAATATATTATACTCCAATGCTAAGTCGTTCACTATCAAAATAAAACCTCGAACAGTTAATATCATCGAATTGGAGACCAATGATTAAAAAAAGTATTCTTTTTATATTTTTTATACAGATGGTTTATGCAAATCATTGGATACCCTCAGGCGAATTGCCAAGGATATTCCTTAATTGTGCTACCGGATGTGACGAGAGCTATATTAAGTTTGAGTTAAGCAGTTTTACATTTGCTCGCGACAGATTTGTTTCTGATATTGAAATTTACTTAGTAGCAAAGCAAAGTGGCAATGGAGGATCTTTACATCAAGTACAATTTATAGGTAGAAATAGGTACGAAGGCATATCAGATACAATCAATTACTTGGTCAATAGTTTTGATACCGAAGATAATAAACGCACCAAATTTCTGAAAGTAATAGAACTTGGTTTGCTAAAGTTTATTAATAAAGACGATTTGTTAAATCTGGTAAATATCTCTTTAAATAAAGTGGACACCACTCGTAAGAAAGCAGCAAATGACGACAAGTGGAATTCCTTTATATTTAATATAGGTAGTGCAATAAAAGCAAATGGTGAGTCAAATTATCAAAACACAGAACTTTGGCAATGGACCGGAATTGACAGGGTTACCGAAAAAAGCGCATTGGGAATATGGACTGAATTTAATTTCAAAAATTCCGTAGTCAAAACAGGAGGGGAAACTTATTCAGCAACCACTTATGAAACTAAAGTAAGTAGCAAATATGTAAAGGCAATTAACCAACATTGGTCCTTTGGAGGCATGTATCGATTTAGAAATTCTGTTTTTTTAAATTTCAAGTCCCTTAATAGAGTTGCTCCGGTAATTGAGTATAATATTTTCCCCTATTCTGAAAGTTTGCGCAGGCAATTTCGATTTGCCTATCAATCAGGAGTTACACACTATGTTTACAATAAAGAAACGATTTTAAATCAAACTTCGGAGTTGCGTTTCTACCATAAGGTTAGTGCGCTCATCGATTATAATCAACCTTGGGGCACTATCCGAACAGGGGTGCATGCAAGCAGCTTTGTTCCGGTTATTCAGCAATACCGATTAACCGTTTCCAACAACATTGAATTAAAATTAATTAAAGGTCTTTACTTGGGATTTTTTGGAAGTGCATCCGTAATCAATGATCAAATATCCTTACCCAAACAAGAAGCTGATGTTGAAAATGCCTTACTTAAAGGACAACAACTACCAACTTCATTTGCCTACGATGGTTATTTTGAGCTCAACTACACATTTGGTTCATTGAATAACTCCATCGTAAATCAACGAATGGCAAATGTTGATTAACCTACCAATTGGTACTAAAAGGTACATTTTCAACTTTTATAAAACCTTGTTGTAAAGTGTTTTTGTTAAGATAATAAATGCTAACATTTGCAAAAGGAAATGCCATTTTTTTGCTGTCAAAATCCGATTTCAAAAAAATGTTTTGAATAGGGGCTTCAAAACTGAATAATCCGGTATTTGAAACTTGCAATTTTATCGAATCAACAATCAATTGATTTTGCTTTGAAGAAATGATTACTTTTTGAATTTCAAATGGATATTTGAATTTGGAATACAGTCGAAGTTTAACTTTGGCTTTCGTTACGGAATTGGATTCACTTGATAGTGCTTCAATTTCAAATCCATTATCAATATTAATTTGTACTTTGTTGGCATTTGGGTCAATATTGAATGCAAATTGTGCGATCTCACCGGCAACATCATATGAAATTGATGCCGAAGCATTATCAGTATATTTACACATATCACCTTTGTAACTCACTGTATACCTTTTATTTGTTGAGGAATACTTCAATTGTTCAGCACAATTGGATTTTAGTTGAGGCACCATAAATGTGCTTAACTTTTTGTTATTAGAAGTCAATTCGAAAATAAAACTTCCCATATTATTTTGAACTTCCACAAGTCTGATATTTTTAATCAATCCATTGACTTCTGTCAAAAGTTGATTGCACTTATCCCTCTGATCATTAACTGTTTGATTAATTATAAAATTCAAATCCTGTCGGGCTTTAGCAAAAGTTTCCAAGTATGTAGCGGTATCACAAGCAGCACGAGCCAATTTCATTTGTTTGTCAATCTTTTCATTATTTTCGTCAAATTCTTGAATCAATTGATTTAGTGAGGCATTGCTAAACGGATATAGAATGTGATAGCCATATTTTTCTTTTTTTTCATTTTTGTCAAATACGCGTTCCCAATAATAATCCTTTGCTTTAGATAGACTAATCCCTTGTAAATAAGGAATGTTTGCGGATTGTGACATCAAACTAAATTTGAATTTTTCATCACTCCTACCATTTTGTTGGGTAATATTAATTTCTGTTTTGCTTTTAATATTGATTGCAACCGCATTGATGATTTGTTCTCTGATGTTTTGAAGACATTGTTTTTTTGCTTCTTCTATATCATTACCAGAACCATAAGTAATCAAAAAATTATTTTCGGCACCCCCAACCCATGCAGGTCGCTTACCGCTTTTTTCAATTACCTTATATTGCTTTGATCCAGAGCAGGAAAACAATAATATAAGGGCGATAATTAAAAGTATTTTCATAAGATTCAAATATAATAAATTTTAAAAATAGGTTTGCGAATTAAGTTTTTGTTAAGTAATGATTGTTTAACGAATAATCCTTTATTTTAGCATCTTAATCCAATCCATTTACAATAAGATATTTATGAGTAGAGTTTTAATTATAGGTGCAGGAGGTGTAGGTGCTGTAGTAGCACATAAGTGTGCACAAGCTTCAGATGTTTTTACTGAAATTTATTTGGCAAGTCGTACCAAATCAAAATGCGACAAAATAGCCGCAGATATAGGTGGAAACAAAGTTAAAACCGCACAAGTTGATGCCGACAATACCAAAGAACTGGTAGCACTTATAAAAGAAATTAAACCTAAAATGATTATCAATGTGGCACTTCCTTATCAGGATTTGACTATTATGGATGCATGCCTCGAAACTGGTGTACATTATTTAGACACTGCCAATTATGAGCCTAAAGATGTCGCTAAATTTGAATACAAATGGCAGTGGGCATACAAAGAAAAATTCAAAAATGCCGGATTAATGGCTGTATTAGGCTGTGGTTTTGACCCTGGGGTTACCAATATTTTTACAAAATATGCCTCCGTGCATCATTTTGACAGTATTGAATATTTAGACATAGTTGATTGTAATGCCGGCAGCCACGGAAAAGCTTTTGCAACTAATTTTAATCCTGAAATCAACATTAGAGAAATCACGCAAAAAGGTAAATATTGGGAAAATGGGAAATGGATTGAAATTGAACCTATGAGCATCCATCAGCCTGTAGATTACCCTCATATCGGACCAAAAGAATCTTATTTACTTTTTCACGAGGAATTAGAATCATTGACAAAAAACTTTCCTTCGCTTAAAAGGGCTCGCTTTTGGATGACCTTCGGACAAGCATATCTTACCCATTTGGAAGTATTGCAAAATGTAGGCATGACTCGAATAGATCCTGTAAAGTTTCAAGGAATTGACATTGTACCTCTTGAATTTTTGAAAGCAGTATTGCCTGACCCGGGAAGTTTGGGTGAAAATTATTCGGGTTGGACTTCTATAGGTTGCCAAATCAAAGGAACCAAAGATGGAAAACCTAAAACTTATTTTATTTACAATAATTGCGACCACGCAGCTTGTTATAAAGAAATTAAGGCCCAAGCAGTGTCATATACTACGGGAGTACCAGCCATGATTGGTGCAATGATGATGTTAACCGGTAAATGGCAAGGAACAGGTGTATTCAATGTGGAGGAATTCAACCCTGATCCATTTTTGGAAGTATTAGGCAAATATGGTTTGCCTTGGCATGAAGAGATTAATGGAAAATTGGCATTTGAGTATTAGTAAAAGTTTAACCAAAACGATTTAAAAAAAGATTATTTTTGATCTCTTTCAATTGCTTCTGAAATTTTAATGATTAGAATATATTCGGTTGGTAAGTGTCACAAATTCTTGCCAACTAAGTTCTTCCGCTCTTTGGTCAAATACCTTATCTTGAGTGAGTTCAGCAGGCAAATTCATCCCTTTGAATGCATTACGCATGGTTTTTCTTCGCATACTAAAAGCTTGCTTTACTACCTTACGAAACAACATTTCGTTACATCCGATGTCAGAATTTGCTTTGCGAGTGAGCCTTATTACCCCTGACTTGACTTTTGGTGGTGGGTCAAATACATGTTCAGAAACGGTAAAAAGATATTCGGTTTCGTACCAAGCTTGAGTAAAAATAGTGAGTATGCCATATTCTTTACTTCTTGGCTTGCCACACATCCGTTCCGCCACTTCCTTCTGGAGCATACAAACAACTTCTGCAACCAAATCCTTGTTATCCAATATCTTAAAAAATATTTGTGATGAAATATTATATGGAAAATTACCAATAATACCTATTGGACTTCTAAATAATTCATTGATTTTCAACTCTAAAAAGTCTCCGTCTATCAAATTAAGGTTGGGGTATTTAATTTTCAAGAACTTAATGGACTCCTTATCAATTTCAGTACAAACCAGGTTAATTTTTTCGCTTTTCACTAAAAAATCCGTTAACACACCGGTACCAGGCCCAATTTCAAGAACTGTTTTATACCCATTATGATATGTTAATCCATTTACAATATCTTCTGCAATTGTAAGGTCGCGAAGAAAATGTTGACCAAGGTGTTTTTTTGGGGTTACGTACATTATTTAATTTGCAAAAACAATAAATTCATCAATATCTAATTCGGCTCTTTCTAAACCTTGAGAGATCTCAAAAAATGTTACTGTTTCTAATACCGATACGAAAATAATAATATTTCCTTTCCGCCAAATGCCATTTTCTATTGTAAAAGGCTCAAATTTAAAACCATTTTTTTCCAAAAAAGAAGTGTAAATTGCTAATGAATAAAACTCCTTCATTAGTTATTATGCTGCAATTGGCAAAGCAAACTCTATTTTTTGCATATTAAATTTGCTGTAAAGAAACTCAACAGGAATGGTAACCGTTTCAGGTGGATTGAGATTTTTCCAACCTAAACGTTCAAGTTCACTTTGTAACGTTTGCTCATTTATTGATATTACCTCAAAATATTTCTTTAGAATATTTTTCATTTGAATCAATGCATCTTCTTCGGACAATATTGATTTCGAAGTAATTTTAAGTGAAGGGACAAAACCAATATAAAAATCATCTTTCTTATATACATTACAATTAATGAATATATTTAGATAATTATTTTGTATTAATATTTGATCTCTCTTTTTCATTTTATCCAGAATGTGAATTATACAAAGTTAAATAAATAATATTTGAGAAATTAGAGATATTTTATCCCTTGCTGATTGGTTCAAAAACTCAAACACATTTTAATTTTTACATAAAAATAAAATTTACAAAACTTCAAGGGTTTAGCTATTTTTGTGATACATGAATGCCTTAGAGCGACTGCTAACCAAGCATATTTTTAAACGAATTACCGGACGCGATGATTTACACTTGATATTTGCTAACATTGGATGGCAGTCCTTTGACCAATTATTCAGAATGGGTGTTGGACTTTTGGTGGGTTTTAGAGTAACCAAATATTTAGGTCCGGAGCAAAATGGGATTTTTTATTTGGTTATCACCTTAAGTATGTTGATTGCCCCCATTGCTAACGCAGGCATAGATGCAATTCTATCAAGAGATCTGGCAAACAAAAATGAAAACAAGGGCAAATTACTTGGTACTGCTTTAATAATGAAAATGTTGTATAGCATTGCCTCATATACAGCTTTAAGTATTTATGCCTATTTTTCATATGGAAATACCCCTTTGATATTTACAGCAATTCTTATCGTTTCACTCAACCTATTTTCAAATAATATTATCCTGATTTTTGATCAATATTTTCAATCAATCATAAAATCGAAATATACGGTATATGCAAAAACAACCGTTTTTGCCATTTTTGTTATTTTAAAGTTGTACTTTGTTTTTATACAAGCGCCTTTACTATGGTTTGTATCACTTTTTGTTCTTGAAAGTGTTGCATCTGCTATTGGAGTAGGTGTTTTATATTTGTTTCAAACTAATAGAACGAGCCATTGGAGCTTTGATATCGAAGTATTCAAATCATATTTTACAAATGGATATTTATTGATTTTTCAAGGTTTGTTATTAGGCATTCAAAGTTACATTGACCAAGTGATGTTGGCTGAGTTTATTAATTTTAAAGAACTGGGATGGTATAGTGTAGCATACAGGTTTGTAACGGTATTTTCGTTTTTATCTATATCCATATGTGGTTCACTTACAACAACTTTGGCTCAGGCAAAAATAAATTCTACAGAGTTGTTTCATAAAAAAATGCAAAACCTGTATCGAACTATGTTTTTATTGTTTGCCTTTATTTTTATACTAATAACAGCAAGTAATGGTATTATAATTGACATGTTTTTGGGCGAAAAATTCGAACCTTGCAAACATTTAATATTATTAATGGCAGGGCGATTGTTTTTTACACACTTTGGCTTGGCCCGCTCACAATATATCACCAATACCAATCAGTTTTCTTTTTTAATGATTACTACACTTACCGGAACTATTTCTTCAATTGCACTTAACTATGCTTTGATACCAATACTGGGAGTCAATGGAGCAATTGTTTCTTTTTATGTATCGTACTTTATCTCTACTTTCGCAATTGATATTTTTCATCCAACGATGCGCACTAATTTACAGCTCATGGTTAATGGATGTATGTTTTGGAAAAAATGAAGCTAAAAACTGTATTTCGATTTATTACCTCTTTTGCAATACTCAATTTTCAATTTGAGCGAACTATTTTTAAAATTATTCCAAGATACTTTTCATTAATGGTTGATTACTTAAAATTTATACGAAAGGGAACTAATGCTTCAATTAATTATGCTGAAACTTCTATTTTACCAGAATTATTCGACAAAACAAGCACCACTCCAATAGAACCCATTTATTTTTACCAGAGTTCCTGGCTTGCTGAAATGCTTGCCAAAACTAAACCAAAAATGCATTATGATGTTGGATCTTCGGTGAATGCACTAGGCGTTACTTCACAATTTGTACCAATTACCATGATTGATATTCGCCCACCTGAAGTGCAATTACCTGAATTACAATTCATTAAAGGTTCGATTATTGAATTGCCATTTGCAAACAATTCAATCGAAAGTTTATCATCGATTTGTGTAATAGAACATATAGGATTAGGTAGATATGGCGACCCGATTGACCCGTTTGGGAGCGAAAAAGCAGCAAAAGAATTATCAAGAGTATTGGCTGAAAAAGGCAATTTGTACATTACAGTACCCGTTTTCAAAATCAATAAATTGTATTACAATGCACACAGAGCATTTACCAGACAAGGGGTATTGGATATTTTTAAAGGACTAACACTAGTTGAAGAGCGTTATCAATATGGTAATGCTACCTTTAGTAATTATGACCCTGATAAAGGTTTTGGAACGGGTTATTTTTATTTTACCAAAATATGAATAATAGGAAAATTATAATTTACTGGAATGGTGGTGGAAGACTTGGAAATCAACTAATTACACATGCACATTTATTGGCTTTTATTTTAGAATATCCAAATCAATTCCTATTGATAAATACTAAATTTTGGTATTTCAATGATTTGTTTCCGTTTAGTCATATTTACCCTAAACCAAATGCTGTCTATTTAAAAACACTTGATTTTCTTTTAAAAATTTGTCAATTATTCCCTCGTAAAATATTTAGATTTTTTACGGATATTATTAAAATGATAAGTTTTAAAAGGTCTAATATCAATATTATTAAGATAAAAAATGATAATGACTCAATTAAACTAACGCCTAAAATATTTGAATCAGATAATACATTTTTAGAAGGATTTAGATTTAGAAACTGGAATTTACTACATAAACATAAAAGTCAAATATTGGCTAAAATACAACCTAACCAAAAATTCAAATTGATTAGCACCAATTTTATTAACAAATTACACCTGAAATCTAATTTTATCATTGGTGTGTACATCCGACAACAAGATTACAAGGTATGGCTAAATGGCAAATACCATTTTGAACTCACAACTTATATAAAGTGGATTAATGAATGTGAAAAAGTATTTGAATCGGAAAATCCTTTATTTATTATTGTTGGTGATGATGCTGAAGTTTGTATTCAAGTAAAAAATGAAGTAAAAAATGTAGCAATTTCAAATGGGGACCCACTAGGAAAGGAAAACTATGTCGTTAACATGATAAACTTATCCAAATGCAATTTAATTATTACGCCTCCAAGTACATTTTCAGGTTGGGCATCTTTTATGAATAACACCCCAATGATTATTCTTAAATCAGAAAACCAAATAATACAGAAAGAAGACATTGTTTATAACTCCATATTTGATTTGCATGCATTCGATGAGTTTACAGATGAAGTGTTTCAATCACAAAAAACTACTTTGATGCTATAATATGAGATCCATTCTTTCAATTATTTATGTGCTTTTAGATAAAGTATATTCCGCAATTCTTATTAGGAAAAGTCTATATAACTTCAATAAATTTTTTTATAAATTATTTCTTAAAGGCATGGGAATCAACAATTTCCAAAATGAATATATAAGCGGTGAAAAATATTATATCAAAAAATATATTAGTCCTCTTAACAGTCCAATTGTTTTTGACGTTGGTGCCAATGTAGGTGATTTTACGAGTTTAATATTGAAAAGCAACAACAGTTCAATTTGTTATTTGTTTGAACCTCACCCGGTTACTTTTAAAACTTTGGATGCTAAATTCAATCAAAGCAATGTATTTAAGTATAATATAGGAATGGGAAAACAAGCCGATACTTTACAAATATTTGATTATGAAGGTACTAATAATGAACATGCTTCCATGATTCAAGAAGTGATAACGCAATTTCATAAAGAATCCTCTATTTCTCATTCTGTTAAAATTACGACCATAGACGATTTTTGCACTGCCAACAATATCCAAAAAATTGATTTGTTAAAGATTGATACTGAAGGATTTGAATACAATGTATTGCTAGGTGCAACCGAAATGCTAAACCAAAACAAAATTAAATTTATCCATTTCGAATTTAATGCTATGAATGTGTATGCCGGTGTATTTTTCAAGCGCTTTTATGACTTACTGAGTGCTAATTATTTGATATACAGACTGATGCCTGATGGGTTACTACCCATTATTAAGTACGAACCTGTATTACATGAGATTTTTTCGTTTCAGAATATTTTGGCTGTTTCTAAAAAATAATTTCAAGATAAACCATTTTCATACCCCGAGTCAATAAGCAATTTCGGATTTTGAATACTTTTTACTGCCAGTTGATCGCATCGTTCGTTTTCAGCATGCCCTGCATGTCCTTTAATCCATTTGAAAGTGACTTTTTGTTTGCGATAAACTTTTAAAAATTGCATCCATAAGTCGGCATTGGCTTTGTCTTTGAAGTTTTTCTTTTCCCAACCCAATACCCATTTATTATTTACAGCATTAACCACATAAGCAGAATCAGAAACCACCAATACATCCATCCCCTCCTTTGTTAATGCTTCAAGTCCTTTAATTACTGCCATTAATTCCATACGGTTGTTGGTAGTAAGCCGGAAGCCTTCACTCAACTCTTTTTCATGCTTTCCATAACGCAAAATGGCGCCATATCCACCCGGACCCGGGTTACCGGAACAAGCTCCATCAGTAAATAATTCTATTATCACAAAAATCCTCGATTGATTATTACATGAAATGTTTTAAGGTTAGCACCTCCTTTTCAGTCAAATGCCTCCAATGCCCACGGGGTAGGTCTTTTTTAGTCAGGCCTGCATACATTACTCTATCGAGTTTAACTACATCGTATCCAACAGTTTCAAACAATCTGCGAACTATCCTATTCCATCCAATATGGATTTCAATGCCTACATTTTGACGTGTTTCGTCCAATATTGCAATGCTATCTACCACTGCTTTTCCTTCATCTAAATACAATCCATCTAATATTTTTTGTGCATCTTCCGGACTAATTGGTCTGTTTAGCTCCACTGCATATATTTTCTTGATGTTGAATGATGGGTGCGTAAGTTTTTGAGTAAGCTCCCCATCGTTAGTCAACAATAGCAATCCTGTTGTATTTCTATCAAGCCTTCCAACCGGATATATGCGCTCTTTACAAGCATTTTTTACAAGTTCAAGTACGGTTTTACGTTCTTCTGGATCTTCTGTAGTAGTGATAAAATCTTTAGGTTTATTGAGCAATACATACATCATTTTCTCACGACTCAGTATGCGTTTGCCATATTTAACCACATCTCCGGGCTGCACTTTATAACCCATTTCTGTTACTTTCTTTCCATTCACCGAAATATCTCCTGCAAAAATCAACTCATCAGCTTCTCTTCTGGAACAAATTCCTGAATTAGCAATATATTTATTTAATCGGGTTTCAGTTTCTGCTATTTCGACGTCAGGATTAGGTGCTTTAAAATTACGTCTTCGTGTACTTTCAGGTAATCTATCTTCCTTTAATTTGAAATATTTTCCCAAATAAGTATCCTCCCCACCTTTACTTTCATAAGGTTTTTTAGGTCCTCTTTCTTTACTTTTATAATCTCTTTTGAAAGATGTAAATGGTTTTTCTGGATCCGAATTTCTTAAAAAAGGTTTTTTATCAGATGTATCTTTTCTTTGGTAAGGTCGTTTTTCTCTCCCTTCGCCTCTATCGTCTTTATTAAATGTTTTTCTTGGTTTGTGGTCGCTTCCACTTTCTTCTCTTTTAGGGAAATCGCTTCGCGTGTTCCGGGTAAATGGTCGTTTTTCTCTCCCCTCACCTCTTTCGTCTTTATTAAATGTTCTTCTTGGTTTGTAGTCGCTTATGCCTTCTTCTCTTTTAGGGAAATCGCTTCGCGTGTTTCGGGTAAATGGTCGTTTTTCTCTCCCTTCGCCTTTATCGTCTTTATTAAATGTTCTTCTTGGTTTGTAATCGCTTCCACCTTCTTCTCTTTTTGGGAAATCGCTTCGCGTGTTTCGGGTAAATGGTCGTTTTTCTCTCCCTTCGCCTCTTTCGTCTTTATTAAATGTTCTTCTTGGTTCGTAATCGCTTCCGCCTTCTTCTCTTTTCGGAAAATCATTGCGCGTGTTTCGGGTATATGGTCGTTTTTCTCTCCCCTCGCCTCTATCGTCTTTATTAAAAGTTCTTCTTGGTTTGTAATCGCTTCCGCCTTCAGATGACCTTCCTTTTCCGGAATTTCTTTCGTATGGTTTTTTGGAAAAAACTGAATCTCTGGAACTTTCTGAACCAAAAGTTCTTTTTTTATATCCGCCATCTTTTGAAGGTCGGTCAGAGTTATCAGTATTTCTTGATTTATAAGGTTTTACATCACTATTTTTAGATGAACCTCCTTTACGGTCGCTTCTGAAAGGTCTTTCAGAGCCTTCTTTTTTGAATGCACCAGAGGGTCTGGCACTTTTACGCGGTTTGCTATTTCTACTATTCATGGTTATTGCAGTATCACTACTGTATTTAAAGTTAAACTTATTTATTCTTCGTTTGGAGCCGCTGTTCCAATTTCATTTTGATCTTGTATTACATCCTTTGGTGTAGGCAAGTCACTTATGGAATTAATTCCAAAATAATCCATAAACTTGTCGGTAGTGCCATACAAAACCGGTTTTCCCGGTGTGTCTGCTTTACCTTTGATTTCGATCAACTCTTTTTCGAGCAATTTCTGTACCGCATAGTCACAATTGACTCCGCGAATTTGTTCTACGTTCCCTTTGGAAATGGGTTGTTTGTAAGCAATTATTGTGAGCGTTTCCATTGCTGTAGTACTTAACCTTTTTTTCGATTTTTGCTTCAAATATATGCCAATACTTGCCTGATAAGCTGCTTTAGTCAAAAAACGATAACCTCCACCAGTTTTATAAACACCAAATGGCAAATCATCATCTGCATATTTTTGTACTATATGATCAAGTAAAGATTTAATTTTTTCAAGAGCTATTTCTGCTCCATACACTTCGTTTAGTGTATGTTGTAAGTCTAATTCTGTTACAGGATTAGTGGAACAAAAAATAATTGCCTCCATATGGAGTTGTAAAGGATCCATTGTATTGCTAATTAGCGTTTTGCCAATTTTGCTTCTATGGTATGCATAGTGTGAGGTACAGCGCGCAATCTTTCTTTTGGAATTAATTTACCGGTATCTACACATATACCGTAAGTACCGTTTTTGATACGAATAAGAGCAAGTTCCAATTGAGAAATGAATTTTTGTTGACGACCAACTAATTGAGTTATATTTTCTTTTTCAGAAGTATCTGCCCCATCTTCAAGAAGCTTGGAAGTAGTGGTAGTTCCATCGGTTCCTTGATCATTTTTTCGAGTCATCCCTTCTTTCATGTAGACGTACTCCTTACGAGCTTTATCTAATTTTTCATTAATAATTTGTTCAAATTCCTTTAATTCAACTTCAGAATAGCGTATTCTTTCTTCTGCCATAACACCTAAATTTGCGCAAAGTTAATTTAATTTTATCGAAAATTAATTCACTTAAAAATAAAATAGTGAATTTATTTATATCTCAATAAATAAATTCAAAAAACAATATCGGATTTTAATAAAAAACTACTTATTTTATTAATCTCCATACCTCCAAAATACCAATTACAATTAAGCCAATTGTAATCATTGAACCGATACTTATAGATATTGTAGTTAATAATTTGGGACTAGCAGGTTTATTATATTTAATAAAATTTTGTATAACCAACACTTCATTTAACAATGAGAGTGCATTTTCAAAATTGGATTTCCTTTCTTGAAGAGACACTATGGAATTATTAATATCACTAGGTTCCATAACAATAAATTTTGAATCGATTGATTTTTTATAAGACTTTCCTATATCATTTCTTGTTGTATCAAGTTTTAATATTTCAGAGTTAATTTTTGAAATCATTGTTTGATAAAGATTTCTTTGCAATTCGACTTTTTTGCGAACAAATTCATTGTTTTGAATATAATAAATAATTCCTTTTTGAATCGAGTCCAAATATTTAGTTTCTTCAACCATTACTTCAATTTGAAAAGTATTTGTCAGTGTTTGACTTGAATTTTCAACTTTAAGTTCTTTCAATTCAACTTTAGTAGCTTGTATTTTGGCAATTGATTTAGCTTCTTCTTTACTGATATGTAAATATGAAGCCAATTGGTCCGAATTATCTTCTTTAATCAATTCATTTAAATTATTAAATAGAATTGTAACATATTCATTTCGAAGCACTTCCGAGTTAGCAATTAATGTAGATTTATACAAAGGCGTGGCTATTGTGTAATAAAAAAAGCCTTCAGCAATGCCTAAAAAAACAAATAACAATAAAAGTTTATATCGCCTTTTAAATAAATCAATTGCTTTCTTGAATAGTTCAAGTAAATCAATTTCATCTCTTTCAATTGTCTTATTCTCCTGACTCATAATTGGTTTTAAAAATATTGTGCAAACTTAATTGATTTCTTCTGAAACAAGTTGCGCATTCAAATAGTCACGATTCATTCGAGCAATATGAGTTAATGATATTTCCTTTGGGCATTCCGCAGAACAAGCGCCTGTGTTTGTGCATGCACCAAATCCTTCTTTATCCATTTGAGCTACCATTCTTTGAACTCTCTGATGCCTTTCTGCCTGTCCCTGAGGCAATAAAGCAAGTTGTGAAACCTTTGCAGAAACAAACAACATTGCCGATGAATTTTTACAAGCAGCTACACAAGCCCCACATCCGATACAAGCCGCACCCAAAAAAGCTTCGTCTGCATTTGTCTTTGGAATTGGAATTGCATTGGCATCAGGAGCTGCTCCGGTATTAATTGAAATATACCCCCCAGCTTGTTGAATTCTTTCAAAAGCCATTCTGTCAACAACCAAATCCTTAATTACAGGAAATGCTTTAGCTCTCCAAGGTTCTATAACAATAGTGTCTCCATCTTTAAAAGTCCGCATGTGCAGTTGACAAGTTGTAACACCTTTGAGTGGACCATGAGGACGTCCATTTATATACATACTACAAGTTCCGCATATTCCCTCTCTACAGTCATGGTCAAAAGCCACAGGATCTTTTCCGGTTTTAATGAGTTGCTCATTTAAAACATCTATCATTTCCAAAAAAGACATATCTGCAATGATGTCTTCAATTTGATATGTTTCAAATGCGCCTTTGTCATTTGCATTTTTTTGGCGCCAAACTTTAAGAGTTAGTTTCATTTTATTTTCGCTCATGATATGAATGTTCGAAATGATAATTAAATTTATTATTTATATGAACGTTGACTTGGTTTTACAAATTCATAGTTCAATGCATCTTTGTGTAATTCTTGAGGTTGATTTTCACCTTTGTACTCCCAAGCAGACACATACATATAATTCTGGTCGTCTCTAAGTGCCTCACCTTCCGGTGTTTGAAATTCTTCTCTAAAATGTCCGCCACACGATTCGTTTCTGCTCAGTGCATCACGCATCATGAGTTCACCAAGTTCTATAAAATCAGCCAATCTGCCTGCTTTTTCAAGGTTTTGGTTCAATTCTTCGTTTTTACCGGGCACTTTTACATTTTTCCAAAACTCTGCTTTTAATGCTTGAATTTTAGTGATTCCTTCTTCAAGTCCTTTAGAATTGCGACCCATGCCACAATGATCCCACATTATTAATCCTAATTCACGTTGTAACTCGTGAATAGTAGCTTTACCATTAATTGAGAGCAATTTATTAATACCTTCTTTCACTTCTTTTTCAGCTTGCAAAAATTCAGGAGCATCATTTGGAATAGGCTTACGTTCCACACCTGCCAAGTAATCGCCAATTGTATACGGAATTACAAAATATCCATCTGCCAAACCCTGCATTAAAGCACTTGCACCCAATCGGTTAGCTCCATGATCGGAGAAATTGGCTTCACCCAATGCAAACAAACCAGGAATGGTTGTCATGAGGTTATAATCAACCCAAAGTCCACCCATAGTATAGTGAACTGCTGGGTAAATTCGCATAGGCACTTTGTAAGGATTTTCGCCCGTAATTTGGGTATACATATCAAACAAGTTGCCATATTTTTCTTTGACAACTTCCGCACCTAATTCATATATTTTATCGGCTGAAGCATTAGTCAAGCCTAATTTATTTGCCTCAATTTTACCATATCGATTAATTGCATCGGCATAATCCAAGTATACTGCTAATTTAGATGCTCCAACACCATATCCTGCGTCACATCTTTCTTTGGCCGCCCTTGAGGCAATATCGCGAGGAACTAAATTTCCAAATGCAGGGTATCTGCGTTCCAAATAATAATCTCTTTCATCTTCCGGAATTTCATTAGCAGGGCGATTGTCGCCTTGTTTTTTGGGAGCCCATATTCTACCATCGTTTCTTAATGACTCTGACATTAAAGTCAATTTCGACTGATGATCCCCTGATACAGGTATACAAGTTGGGTGAATTTGAGTGTAGCAAGGATTTCCAAAAAATGCACCTTTTTTGTGTGCCCTCCAAATTGCTGATGTATTTGAACCTCTGGCATAAGTAGTTAAGTAAAAAACATTTCCATAACCTCCAGTACAAAGCAATACAGCATGAGCGCTGTGTCTTTCTATTTCACCTGTAACCATATCACGCACAATCACTCCCCTTGCCTGTCCATCAATTTGTACAATATCAAGCACTTCGTGACGAGTATAAGATTTAATACCACCAGCATTGATCATTTTATTCATAGCACTGTATGCACCTAATAAAAGTTGTTGCCCTGTTTGACCTTTTGCATAAAAAGTTCTGGAAACTTGTGCGCCACCAAATGAACGATTGTCTAACAAACCGCCATATTCACGGGCAAAAGGCACCCCTTGAGCAACACATTGGTCAATAATATTTACTGATACTTCTGCTAAACGATAAACATTTGCTTCTCTTGCTCTATAATCACCGCCTTTTATTGTGTCATAAAACAAACGATACACACTGTCACCATCATTTCTATAATTTTTTGCTGCATTTATACCTCCTTGAGCAGCAATTGAGTGCGCTCTGCGTGGGCTATCTTGAAAACAAAAAGTTTTTACATTATAACCTAGTTCAGCGAGTGAGGCAGCTGCAGAAGCTCCAGCCAAACCTGTACCTACGACAATAATATCATATTTTCTTTTGTTAGCAGGATTTACAAGTTTCATATTGAACTTATGACTTGTCCATTTGTCTTCTAAAGGTCCTGCAGGAATTTTTGAATTGAGTGTTGCCATGCTACACAAAAATTATTTACGTTATTGAATGATTTTGAAATACATAACTATAGGCATTAAAGCGAATAGAGTTGGTACCACAATTGAAAATGCTTTACCAGTAAACTTAATTAATGGAGAATATTTTGCATGATTAAATCCTAAACTTTGAAATGCCGATTGAAAACCGTGCAATAGATGATATCCTAAAGAAAACTGTGCTAGCACATATACAACAACAACTAATGGATTTTCGAAAACTTCTTTCATTTCATCAAATAAAGTTTCTTCTCCACTAGTTATATGATCGGTAAACCGGCTTACTACCCAAAAATGTTTTAAATGAATGATTAAAAAAATCAATAAAAGTGTTCCTAACAAAGCCATTGACCTAGAATACCAAGTACTTTGATTTTTAATCACAGAGTATGCAATTGGTCGCGCTTTTTTATTTTCAAAATACAACATTAAAGTCTGTACAATATGCGTTATTAATCCTAAAAACAACACAATTTCCATTGTTCTAATAATCCAGTTGGTACCCATAAATTCAGCTCCCATGTTAAATAAGTAGCCACCGTCATTAAAGAAAATCAAAGAGTTGATACCGCAATGCACCACCAAAAAAGAGCATAAAAATAATCCGGTAATACCTACTACGTATTTTTTACCAAGTGAACTTGTAAATGCTGAACTAGCCCAGGACATATTATATAATTTAGATTATCAGGTTAATTTAATACAATCAATTCAAACCTTCCAAAATTATATGCATTGCATGTATTATTCAATGAAATAGAATAGTTTAAATCCAATCTAAATAACAGATTATGCAAGAATTTGTTTCCGATTTGCGTCTAAATTTAGAAAAATAAATAACAAAAATGTAAATGATAGTAGTGAAGAGCCCCCATAGCTAAAAAAAGGCAACGGAATACCTATAACTGGAAACAAGCCTATTGTCATTCCAATATTAACTGAGAAATGAAAAAACAGGATGGATGCTACACAATATCCGTAAATTCGAGCAAATTTTGAACGCTGTCTTTCAGCAAGCATAATAATACGAAAAATGAGTCCCACAAATGTTAAAATTAAAACAAAACTACCCAACCAACCCCATTCTTCGCCAATAGTGCAAAAAATGAAATCAGTATGCTGCTCAGGTACAAAGTCGAATTTGGTTTGAGTCCCTTCTAAAAATCCTTTTCCTAAAAACCCTCCTGAACCAATTGCAATTTTTGATTGTGTCACATTCCATCCAAATCCTAATGGATCTGCATCCGGATTAATAAGTGCTTTAATCCTGTTTTGTTGATGTGGTTGCAAGACATTAGAAACAATAAAACTTACGGAATAAATAAATCCTGATACAAATCCATAAATAAGTAAAACTCCAAATACATTGCTGACTTTTCTGCGCAAGTCTTTGAAAAATATAATTAAGAATATTGTAATAACTCCAAAAACCGCAATTAAAATCAACTTATCGACCATCAATGATAGAATAAATAAAAATGCACAACTAATACCCAAAATCAAAGGAGCAGGATTCATCCCTTCTCTGAATAGTACAATGATAAAGGCACTAAATACCATAGTGGACCCCGTATCATTTTGTAAAAGAATTAAAATAGCTGGAATCGCAAATATGATTCCTGCACGAATCAAATCACGTATATTATCCATTTTTATATTTGATTTGGACAAATAAAAAGACAGCGCAAGAGAAGTTGCAAACTTTGCAAATTCAGATGGCTGTAATGAAAAACTACCAATTTCAATCCATGAGCGAGAGCCGGCAACTACTTTTCCAAAAAGTAATACCACAATGAGAACAAACATGACAAATACATAAATAAAATTGGCAAAAGACTCAAAAAATCGGTGATCAATTAACATTATAAATGCAGCTAAGCACAAAGCCACCATAATCCACATCAATTGTTTACCACTATTGATTGAAAAGTCAAATATACTTTGCTCTAATTCAGGGTCGTAAACGGCAGCAAAAATATTGAGCCATCCCCAAGTCACTAAAAGTAAATAAATTATCAAAGTCAGCCAATCAATGTCAGCGTTTGTCCTTTGGTTTAGGCTTCGCAGGGTCACGGATAAAATCTCGATTTAAGATATAATTTTCAATCCAATTTTTTTCGACTTGCTTGTCCATATATTTTGCAAATATCAATCCTGCCATAGGCGCAGCCCATTCTGCTCCAAATCCTGAATTTTCAATAATAACGGCTACGGCAATTTGAGGATTTTCTTTAGGTGCAAAACCAATAAAAACAGAATGATCGGCACCATGTGGATTCTCTACTGTACCTGTTTTCCCGCATGCCTCATAGTCTTTAGAGCGTGCTAAAAAGCCTGTCCCTGCTCTTACAACCAATCCCATTCCATTGACAATAGCATTATAATACTTACGGTCAAATCCTGTTTCATGCTTTACCAAATATTCAGGTTTAACTTTATCATTATCCCCAATTTTTTTTACTAAATGAGGCGCATAATAAAACCCACGATTGGCAAATATACAAGCAATATTAGCCATTTGAATGGGTGTTGTACTTACTTCACCTTGACCAATACCCAAGGAGTAAATGGTACTGAATTGCCAACGGTTTTCACCATATATTTTGTTGTAATAATTGCTAGAGGGCAAAATACCCTTTTTTTCATTTGGCAAGTCTATTCCCGTTTTAGCACCAATACCGAATAGCATTGCTTGGGTTCTCCAGTCATCATAGCACAACCGAGCATCTACAAATGCATTTTTTGATAGTCCTTGGCTTAATATTTTACGATACACCTGCCAATAATAAGGGTTGCATGAAAATTGAATAGAAGTTGTAAAATTAGCTGAAGTGTGTTTCCCATGACAAGGTATGATGTTTCTATTGCAAGGAAATATTGTATTCGTATCAATTAATTTACGTTTCAAAGCATATAAACCATTTATTGTTTTAAACACCGAACCCGGAGGATATTGCGCCATTAGCGCTCTGTTGAACAATGGTTTTAATGAATCTCTAACAAGAGCATTGTAATTTTGCGAAAAGTTTTCACCTGTTAATGAATTGGGATCATAATAAGGGGAAGACACAAATGCAAGTACCTCACCGGTGGAAGGTTGTATTGCTACAATACTGCCTATTTTATTCTTAATTAAACGTTCACAGTATTTCTGCAAATTAAGATCTAAGGTTGTAATAATGTCATTCCCCGGAAATGAAGCTGTATCATAAAGTCCATTTTTAAATTTACCTTTTTCAACGCCTCTTACATTTACCATTACATATTTAACGCCCCGCTTTCCTCTAAGTTCTTTTTCATAATAGGCTTCAATTCCGCTAATACCTATATAATCACCTGAACGATAATTATCTTTACCTACCATTTCTATTTTCTCCTTACTTATTTCACCTATATAACCCAGCGCATTAGCTGCCACTGATTCAGGATAATTTCTTACGGTACGTGCTTGAATATAAAAACCAGGAAAATCTGACAATAAATCTTGAATCCTTGCAAATTTTAATTCTGACATTTGATCAAAAAAAATAGATGGTTTGACTGAAGAATATTTTCTGGCTGCTTTTAATCTGGTTTCGAATTCTTCCATCGAAATTCCTAAAAGCGTACAGAACCTACCTAAATCTCCCTGAATTTTTAGCTTTTTTGGTATCACCATCAAATCATACACTCCTGTATTGGCAACTAATAAATGTTGATTTCTATCCTTAATAACTCCTCTATAAGGATATTCAATAATACGCTGAATTACATTATTGGCAGCTTCTTCTTCATAGGATTTGTCAATTACTTGAATGATAAAAAGTTTGATCAAAAATACTAAACCAACAAACATTACCAAGAATTGAATAATGATGACGCGGTTCTGGTTCAAAGTGTAGAGTGGGTATTAAATCAATAACAAAAGTACGATAATTCAATTGAATATCAACAGTAGACGCATGCTTGATTTAAAATGTTATTTGTTCTTTCCAAACCAAGTAATTGTCACTTATAAAATCATCAATATTAGGTTCAAATTCAAAGACGCCAAACATTGTTGACCCCGAACCTGACATACTCGCATAAATGGCTCCTTTTTTATATAGTTCATTTTTTATGTTCTGCAATACTGGATATTTCAGAAGTATAGTTTTCTCAAAATCATTCTGAATCAAATTTCTCCATTCTGAAATTGGTTGCAATATATTTAAACTCAAATTGTAAGAATTCCCTCTAGGTTCACAGCCTTTATATGCTTCAGGAGTAGAAATGTGAAAATTTGGATAAATCAAAGTCAAATACTTTTTTCCTACATTTACTGACAAGTCGGAAAAATCATCTCCTTTTCCAGTAGCAAATTGTAGTTTGTTCTTTACAAAAAATGCGCAATCACTTCCCATAGTACTTGCATATTCAATAAGTTGTGGTTCTTTAATGCCCAATTCAAACATTTGATTTAAACCTTTCAAAACAAAAGCTGCATTTGAAGACCCACCTCCTAAGCCGGCACCTATTGGAACTATTTTATGCAAATGAATTTTAACAGGTGGAATTTTGTAATTTCTTGCAATAATATAGTATGCCTTGAGGCATAAGTTTTCATTAGTATTCCCCGGAATTGGGATCCCAGTTGTGCTAAAAATTAGTTTATCAGAAGGAATAATTTCCAGTATATCAGACCATCCGATGGGTGCAAAACAAGTTTCAATATTATGATAACCATCCTCTCTTTTGTTAATTATATTGAGCCCAATATTTATTTTAGAATTTGAAAACAGTATCATTATTGTACTTGTCAATTATAAAACCATAGAGGACACTAAGCTTTCTAGGATTTATCTCTGTGTCTCTTAATACCTCTATGGTAATATTATATTAATTAAAAAACTCCTTCATTCTTTCAAAGAAAGACTTGTCGTTTTTACTAGGATTGGGCAGGAAATTAGGAGAAGTTCTTAATTTTTCCAAAATAGTTCTTTCCTCATTAGATAATACTTTAGGTGTCCAAATGTTAACGTAAATCAATTGATCACCTCTTCCATATCCATTCACGTCCCTTACCCCTTTGTCTTTAAGCCTTAATATTTTACCACTTTGTGTGCCTGGTTCAATTTTTATCTTCACTTTACCATCAATAGTTGGCACTTCGATGGCAGGATTTCCAAGAGCTGCATCTGCAAAACTGATATGCAAATCGTAAATAATGTTATTCCCGTCTCTTTTTAAAAGTTCATTTTCCTCTTCTTCAATTACAATTAACAAATCACCTGGAATACCTCCTCTTTGTGGCACATTGCCTTTGTTTGCCATTGAGAGTTGCATACCTTCAGCAACACCTGCTGGTATTTTAATTGCAATTACCTCTTCTTCAAGCGTTCGTCCTTCTCCTCCACAAGTTTCGCATCTTTGAGTTACCATTTTACCTTCTCCATTGCAAGTTGGGCAAGTACTAGTTGTCATCATTTGACCTAACATGGTATTAGCAACTCTTCGAACTTGTCCAGTGCCCCCGCAGGTGCCGCAATTTTGTAATGAAACACCATTTTTAGAACCATTTCCACCACACGATTTACAGGCTACATATCTTTTTACTTTAATTTTTTTCTCTACACCACTGGTAACTTCTTCTAGATTAAGCTTTAATTTTATTCTTAAATCTGAACCTTTGCGTTGACGAGTGCCTCCTCTTCCGCCTCCAAAAAAACTCCCAAATGGACTTTCATCCCCGAAAATATCTCCAAAATGTGAAAAAATATCCTCCATATTATTAAATCCTCCTCCATTACCTGATGCGCCTCCGACACCTGCATGTCCAAACTGATCGTATTTAGCTTTTTTATTTGGATCGCTCAACACATCATAGGCTTCTGCTGCCTCTTTAAATTTTTCTTCTGCAGCTTTATCACCCGGATTTTTGTCTGGGTGATATTGAATTGCCATCTTTCGATATGCCTTTTTTATATCATCAGCTGAAGAGCTTTTGGTCACTCCTAATACATCATAATAATCTCTCTTTGCCATTTTAATATAATATGCTTTCTAATTTTAATCTTTTTCAATTAATTGCCAATAACCACTTTCGCAACTCTAATCAGTTTTTCATGCAAATAGTAACCTTTTTCAATTTCATCAACCACTTTGCCTTTTAAAGATTCTTCTGGTGCAGGAATTTGCGTTATGGCTTCATGCAAATCAGGATTAAAAGGAACACCCTTGCTCTCAAGTGGTTTTAATCCTTTGGTTTCTAAGGTTTTTTTAAATTTATTGAAGATCAAATCAAGTCCTTCTATTAATGCTTTTTTATCTTCGGCTGCATCAATGGATATTTTTGCCCTATCCATATCATCAATTATTGGCAATAAGGCCAACATCAGTTGTTCATTTGCAGTGGCAATCAATTCTATTTTTTCTTTGGATGTTCTTCTTCTGAAATTTTCAAAATCAGCATATAATCTTAAATATTTATCTTTTGACTCCAGTAAAGCGGCCTCCAACTGTGTAGTAGAATCTATCTCAGAGGGTTCATTATCCGGTTCTTTTTCAGAGGTTTGTTGACTATCAACATCAGCAACTGCTTCTTCTTCAGTGTTTTTAGTGTTTTCCTGAGTATTCATTGAAATATACTTTATTAGGTTTAATATCTTTCGTTAGTCGTAAAATATGCTACACAATAATATTGCCATTGATTATTGCTGTCATATTGTCATTTATGAAATTTAGCAATCATCGATTGAAAAATCTCTTTTGTTACTACCCAATTCAACGGGAATTCGGCAATTACGTGCAAAATACTTAGAAAGAATAAACTAGCCAGACCAATTTTGTAATTATAATAATAAAGAGCGACTGAACCCACCCATATTATTGCAATGATTACCCAATTAGTAACCTTTGTATCGTGCCATTTAATAATTGTAGTTTTAGAAAACCAATTTAAATAGTGGTATGTATAAGCAAAAGCTATAAATGCCTGAATTTTGAGTCCCATTTTTGAGTTTAACAACATTGGTTTTGAAATATCACCGCCAAACAAATAATGATTTAACCATATATTTAACTGGTTAAAATTACTTTGAATAAATGTATCTTTTACATAGCCGGAAGGTTTGTAAGCATAGGTATCAAAATCCATTATAAAAAAATAAACACTACATAATATATATACAATAATTGAAAGCCAAGCACTTGAACTTTTACTTTTGATTGCTCCGGCAACAACAAACAATCCAGTAAATAACCAAACATGAATAATTGTAGGCAAAAACAAGGAAAACAAAATTATAAATGGTTGGGAAAAATATTTATATAACAAAGTCCCAAAAACAATTAAAAATGCTGTTAAAATTATTCTTGCTAATCCTTTTTGAGCCAAAACCAAAACACTGGCAAGGCCTAATAAAATATACAAATAGAAATTATTCGATTCTCCACAAAATTGAAGTACCAATTTTAAAAAATCGTAAGCTCCTAAAAATTTTAAAAAAGGCGTATACAAAAAAATCACCAAGAAAGTTGAAAATGAAACTGCAATGAGGGCTGCTATAATCATTAAATAATAAAAAAAAGGCTTTAGCGGAGGTACATAAAAAGCTCTTTTTTGCAACCAATTAATTTCTGTTAAATAATGCAAAGGCCCAAGAACTGCATATGAAAACAAAAAAGTCTCAAATGGTAAATTAACAGCCAGAATAGTAGCCGAAATCATAAACAATATATTCAAATAATTGACTGAACTTGTGTGAGTCATTTTTCCGATTTGACTACAATTTACATTTGGTTATATTAATTTTGCATTTCATGGAGCACAAATCAACAAAAAAACACACACCAAAAGAAGCTTTTCCAAAAATATGCCGTTTTTGTGCTTATCAGGAACGCACACAACAACAAGTAAGGGACAAGTTATACGAGCTTGGATTAAATGGAGATGATGTTGAAAATATCATTTCAACATTAATCACAGAAAACTTTATAAATGAAGAAAGATTTGCCAAATCATACGCTTCAGGAAAATTTCGTAATAATCATTGGGGTAGGATTAAAATAAAACAAGGCTTAAAAGCAGAGAAAATATCTGAATATTGCATTAAAAAAGGCCTTTTGGAAATATCCAATGAAGATTATAGTCAAACCTTAAGAAAATTGATTTCGAAAAAATCGAAAGAATTCTCCGATAAAAATCCCTTGATCAAGAAACATAAAGTTGCAAACTATTTGATAGGAAAAGGTTATGAGCAAGATTTGGTTTGGGATTTTTTGAATCAACAATAATTTTATTTGATAACAATTGTATTTTTGAGCCGCATTTTTTAAAATAACAAAATAGATATGATAAAATGTACTGCCGTTTTTGACATTGGAAAAACCAACAAAAAACTACTACTATTTGACGAAAAATTCAATATCGTTCACGAAATACAATCCAAATTTGAAGAAATAAAAGATGAAGATGGTTACTCTTGTGAGGACCTCAAAGCGCTTACAATTTGGATGAAAGATTCATGGGCTAAATTGGAGTCAAACACCCAATTTGATGTTAAAGCTTTGAATTTTGCCACCTATGGCGCTTCTTTTGTTCATCTTGATTCCGATTTCAAACCTGTTACCCCTTTATACAACTACCTTAAACCACTTCCTCAGGTCATAGAAACTAAGTTTTTTGTTAGTTATGGTGACAAAATGGACTTTGCAACTACTACTGCTTCTCCTTATTTGGGCATGCTCAACTCAGGATTGCAGATTTATTGGCTTAAATACACAAAACCGAATGTGTTTAAAAATATAAAACATTCACTTCATTTTCCTCAATATTGCTCTTTTCTTTTCACCAATCAATTAAGTACCGAATTTACAAGTATTGGCTGTCATACAGGTCTTTGGGACATGAGCAAAAATGATTATCATGAATTTGTATATAATGAAGGGTTCGATACATTATTTCCAAAAATTTCTAAAAAACATTTTAATGGGACAACCTCATACAGAGGACAAGCAATTCCGGTTGGCACCGGACTTCACGATAGTTCGGCTGCATTAATTCCTTATTTGCAAAAATTTAGCGAGCCATTTGTGTTACTTTCAACAGGCACTTGGTGTATAGCTTTAAACCCATTTGCAAAAAAACTTTTAGCAAAAAGCGAATTACTTAATGATTGCCTTAATTATATGACTTTTGAAGGAAATCAAGTAAAAGCCTCTAGATTATTCTTAGGTAATTTTCATGAAATTTTTACCAAACTATTTGCAAGCCAATTTAACAAACCATTGGATTATTATAAAGGGATAAAATTCAATCCAATTGTTTTAGAAACAATTAAATCAAGTGATGTTTTGTTGAGCGATAGATTTAACCCTGAACCAAAAGTTTCAGATTCAATTTTGAAAATGTATAATTCTTATGAAGAGGCCTATCATAAACTGCTTGATGAAATGACCGATTTTCAAATGGACGCACTTCGAATGGCAGGTGAAAACTTCGAACATATTAAATATGTATATGTAGATGGAGGGTTTAACAAAAATAACTTGTTTATGACTTTACTACAGCAAAAACTTCCAGAAGTTAAAGTTCAAGCATTTGAAATTTCGCAAGGAACTTCTTTAGGAGCCGCGAGAGTAATGAGTAATGTGTAATGAGTAATGTGTAATTTATTACTCTCATGCTCAACTCAAAAACTTTAAACTCAACAACTCACTAACTTATTAACTCAATAACTTTAATACGTGAGCAATTCAAAACTTCAATACATCAATATGACCTGCGGATATGTATGTCCTGTATGTGAAGGAAAGGGATTTGATGAAAATACGCTTGAAAACTGCGATTATTGTAACAAAACAGACAATATTGTTAAAAAACAACCGTTAATAATTTCAGACGAACAATGGATTGATGCTGTACATAACAACTGCCCATGTGGAAATTATGAATAAGTAAATGAATAGAAGCGCAAATGATTGAATGATTGATTTTAGAATGATTGAATATAAAAAAATAATAAGTTTAGTCTTTCAATTTTAACACCTGAACACATTGAAATTGAACACTTTAAACTCAACAACTTTAAACTCCAAAACTTTAAACTCAGTAACCCAAAATCTGCCATGTCTCACAAACTCACAATCTCACTTCTTACAATCTTACTCACCACACTCTTCTCTTCTGCCCAAGCCGATTTCAAATTCGAAAAAATGGAATATGACTTTGGAAGCACTGTTGAAAAAGACGACACCCTTTGGTACGAATTCAAATTTAAGAACATTGGCTCCGATCCTTTGGTGATCAACGATATTAAAACAGCTTGTGAATGCACACTTGCGGATTATTCAAAAAAACCAGTAATGCCGGGTAAAGAAGGTGTTATTAGAGCTGGGTATAAGTATAAAGGCAAGCAAGGAACTTATAATAAAACATTGACAATCATTGCAAATACAATGCCTGCAGTTACTCAGCTTACCATTAAAGGAGTTATACTTGAATCTAAAAAGTAGATATATTAAGAAAAAATAACATTGAAAAAATGAAAACAAAGTTTTTGGTTTTCAAATCAAATAATATATTTGCGCTTCTTCCATTATAAAGATTATTAAAAAAATATTTAAAATTTAACATTGAATTAATATAAAACTAATTCTTTTGCTTCTATAACCAGTTAACTAAATCTCCAAATGAACAAAACAAGTAAAAAAAGCTCTTCTAATTTCAGTGGTATGTTTGCAGGTGCTGCCATTTTGATATGTTTAATCGTAGGACACCTAATTTTCCATTTGATTATGGGTAATGGTGCAAACTTTGAAGGTGGCACCAATGAAGGTCATCCCCTACCTGGAAATTATTTGGGTATAGTATACAAAGGAGGCTTTATCGTTCCTGTATTAATGTCATTTTTTTTAATAGTATTTGTAGTTTCAATTGAGCGTTTTCTAACACTTGGCAAAGCCAGTGGTGCTGGTTCCATTGAATCATTTGTATTTAAAGTTCGTGACTTGTTAAGCGCTAATAATATTGATGGAGCTATTGCTGAGTGCGATAAACAAAAAGGTTCTGTAGGAAATGTAGTAAGAGCTACCTTAGAAAAATATCGTGAAATGACTACTGCTACCAATTTTGACAAAGACCAAAAAATAGCTGCAATTCAAAAACAAACAGAAGAAGCTACATCTTTAGAATTGCCAATGTTAGAAAAAAATCTTTCTATCCTTTCAACTTTAGCCTCAGTTGCTACTCTAGTAGCACTTTTGGGAACTGTACTTGGTATGATTCGTGCATTTGCTGCAATGTCATCGGCAGGTGCTCCTGATGCTACTGCTCTTGCAACCGGTATTTCTGAAGCCTTGATTAACACTGCTATTGGTATCGGTACTTCTGCTATTTCAATTATTTGCTACAATTTCTTCACTACAAAAATTGATGGATTGTCGTACACAATTGATGAAGCCGGATTATCAATCGCTTCTACATTCAATACCAACTACAAATAGTTATTGTTTATAGGTTTCGAACTTATTATGAGTATTTAACTCATAAACTTTATAACTCATAAACTTTAAACTCATAAACCATGCCAAAAGTTAAAGTAAAACGCAAAGGAGTAGCACTTGACATGACCGCCATGTGCGATGTTGCTTTCCTCTTGCTTACATTCTTCATTCTTACCACCAAGTTCAAACCGAACGAACCACTTACCGTTGATACACCCACATCCATATCAACTACAAAGGTTCCGGAATCAGACATTATGCTTATATCTATAGGAAATGATGGTCGAATATTCTTTGGTATTGATGGTCAGTATGATAGAATTACCATGCTTGACAGAATAGCAAAAGAAAAAGGCATTACGTTTTCTGATAAACAGAAAAAAGCTTTTTCATTGATGGATAGCTTTGGTTGCCCAATCAACCAGCTACCCGGTTTCTTGAATTTGGATGGACCAGATATGCAACGATTTGAACAAAAAGGTATTCCATGTGATTCATTAACCAATGAATTATACACTTGGGTATTGAACGCACGATATACTAATCCTAAAATTCGTATTGCAATTAAAGGTGATCGTAAAGCAGATTATAAAATTGTTAAAAATATCATTGCTACGTTACAAGATCAAAACATCAATCGTTTTAATCTGGTAACCGGTATGGAAGGACGACCCACAGTTGAAGCTCCAACAGCACCAATATAAATAATTGTTTCACAAAACTAACGCTAAAAAGATAAGAATATGGCAGATATGGGCGAAGGTGGCGGAGGCCATGATGATAAGAAAGGAAAGAAAAAGAAGAAAGGCTCCCCAAGAGTAGATATGACACCTATGGTGGATTTGGGCTTTTTATTAATTACGTTCTTTATGCTTACTACTACTATGAGTAAGCCACAAGCAATGGAATTAAATATGCCTGACAAAACTGAAAAACCTGATGAAACTCAAAAAATCAAGGAATCACACTCTCTTACAGTTATATTGGGTGAAGATGATAAAATTTATTGGTTTCAAGGTTTGGCTAAAGACGCGACCATTGGTGATAATGGAGGAATTACAGACTATTCTTCTACCGGAATTAGAAAAGTAATTTTGGACAAAACCAAAGAAGTGGGTTATAATTATGAGAAAAAGCTTTGGAACTTAATAATTGTCATTAAAGCAAAAGACGAATCGAAATACAAAAATATTGTTGATATTTTGGATGAAATGGCAATAACAGGTTCTAAAAGATATGCAATTGTAGCATTTACGGATGAAGATAAAGCTGTAATTGCCAAATTTGATGGAAATGGAAGTACAGAAGCAGCCGCACCTGCTCCAACTAATTAAAGAAAACAAACAGATATGGCTGATATTATTTTAAAAGATTCCTGGACTGAAATAATTTTCAGGGACAAAAACCAAAAATATGGGGCTTATGAATTGAGGCATTTGTATACTCAGTATACCAATCGTGCTTTAATTATTGCAATAATCGTTTTTTCGGCTGCAATTGCTGCTCCTCTGCTTTTGTCTTTTATTGATTTTGGTAAAGACAAAGAAAATGAAATGATTGATGTGAACTTGGAGTTATTACCACCTCCTCCTATCGATCCTAACACACCTCCGCCACCGCCCCCACCCAAAATTGAATTGCCTAAGTTGGTAGCTTCTGTGAAGTTTTTGCCTCCTAAAGTGGAAGAAGACGAAAAAGTACAAGACGAAGAACCTCCAACTGTTGATGATATGAAGGACAAGCAAATAGCTACCGTCAACCAGGAAGGTGAAAAATCATCGGTGGATGTAATTGAAGAAACGCCCCATGTAATTGAAGAACCTAAAGCGGAAGAAGTGTTTCTAGTAGTTGAGGAAATGCCTGAATTTGAAGGCGGACAAGCAGGAATGATGAAATACATTCAAAAAAACATTTCATATCCTAAACAAGCATCTGCAATGGGGCTTGAAGGAAGAGTAATTGTTTCGTTTGTAATTAATGGAAATGGCGAAGTTGCTGATGTGCAAGTACTTAAAGGTATTGGAGGCGGATGCGATGAAGAAGCCATGCGAGTGATAAAATCACTTCCAAAATGGAAACCAGGCAAACAAAACGGTAGAGCTGTATCTGTGAAGTTTACAGTTCCTATTAAGTTTGCTTTACAATAATAATTTCTAAATTTTTGAAACAGCCCATTCGAAAGTTTGGGCTGTTTTGTTTAGAGCTGAATACAAGCACTTCGACATGATAAGTGCGACATCAAAGTTTGTCATTAAAAAAAATAAAGTAGAAAACTATTTACAGAACAAATAACGGATTGCTTCGTGCCTCGCAATGACATGTCAAGAACGTCATTGCGAATCCAGCGAAAAGCGGGAATGAAGCAATCTGCAGTAATACATAGGAGTTTCTTTCAGGGAGCTAGTAGAAGGAGAATAAAATATTCTGTATTATAAAGGGCGCAGAATGCACTTCGACAAGCTCAGCGAGATAGCGTGGGTTGTCTTCCAAAGCCTGTCGAAGGACAACATAACCTTCATTGTCACCCCGAAGCATGAGGGGTCTAAAAAAATTAGATGCTTCGTTCCTCAGCATGACAATTGAGGCATAGGTTATATAAAGAAATGAAGATATAGATCCTAAGCATTATTTTGAGTTAAAAAAAGCAGGCTGTCGAACGACAAAAACATTAAATTAAAAACAAAAACATTATAAAATGACATTTCTAAAATACCTTGGGCTCGCATTTGCATTTGTTTACATCTTATTTGGAGCATATTTTTTATTATCTCCATTTATTTTTCCAAGTGCAGCTACCATTCCAAATGCAAATATATTTGGTATACTTTTGGTAGCTTATGGAGCTTTCAGGATATATCGCCATTTTACAAAAAAATGACAAAGGAGTACATCAAAGAAAAGTGCAGTAACTTGAGGTTGAAAATGGGATTGACTGCAAACATCCTAATTGCAACTATTTCTGCATCAATATTGAAAATTACAAGTTTCAGTTTTGGTCAATCATATTTTGATGGAATTGTTATAACTGTAGCAGGTATTTTGTCTTTAGTATTAATGAAATATTTTTTGGATAAAAATGCAGAATTAGATAAATTAACAGAAAATTTGAAAGAAAATGAACCCAATTGAAATATTTAGAATTGTAATGATACTATTTTTCGCATCATTAATAATCTATTGGGTTTATAGTATGGATACTGTAAAATCAAATAGTAAACAATAGTGCCTTACAAAGTCTTTTCAGTTTATTCTTTCATGAAATCATTCACTATTGCTTTTATTTCATTCATTATTCTTTCTTGTGGTCACGATGCCTCCAAAAGTGGTCAGGATACTGCAACTTATGGCACTGCCAAAATAGCTTCTGATGAATCATTCCAAAATTTGGTTGATGCGGAACTTATGGTGTTTCATGCGCAATATACTAGCGCAGATCTTAAGGTAATTTATAAACCGGAAGAAGAAGCATTTTTGGATTTTTTCAAAGATAGTGTTCGGTTGATAGTAACCTCCAAAAGACTAGCTCCTGCTGATTCTGAATCTTTAGTAAAATCTAAAATAATTCCAAAAACATTAAAAATCGCTACAGATGGCGTAGCCTTGGTTGTGAATAACAGTAATCCGGATAGTATGCTCACTATGAAGCAATTAAAACAAATATTTGATGGAAGTATTACTCATTGGAAAGATTTAGGGAAGAGATCATTGAACGAAAAAATCCAAATTATTTTTGACAATAACAATTCCAGCAATTTGCGATTCGTTCGTAATGCATTTGAACTAAATACCATATCTTCAAACATCTATGTAGCAGGTTCGAATAAAAAAGTAGTGGAATATGTATCTCAAAACAAAAACACAATTGGTGTCATAGGTTCAAACTGGATAAGCGATACAGACGACAGTACATCAAAGTCTTTTTTGAAATCTGTAAAAGTTGTAGCAATTTCATCCCTTGATATTCCAACAAGTGCCAACGATTATTACCAGCCATATCAGGCATACGTTGCCACAGGTGATTATCCACTCAGTAGGAATGTATACATAATCAGTAGAGAAACCCGAACAGGACTTGGGACAGGATTTACTGCATTTTGTGCAAGTGAAATAGGACAAAGAATTATATTAAAAATGGGTTTAGTGCCCGCCACAGCCCCTGTAAGAATTATAAAAACCAAAAACAAACCTTTAAGTGAACTTTAATACCAATCTAATGAAAACGCATATTATAAAAATAGTACTATTGAGCACACTTTTGTTGCCGTTTACCATAATGAGTCAATCCATTTCTGATGGCTTAAAATATATGGAAATGGAGCAATTCGGCAATGCACGTAAAGTGTTTACACAGTTAGCAAATTCGGCTCCACAAAACGCTGAAAATCAATATTATTTAGGAGATTTTTATATCAAAATGTCATTGCTCGACACCAGCGATGATCGCAGTATTGACTCTGCAACCGTTTGTTTTAATAAAGGAATAACAGCAGACCCAAAGTTTGCACTCAACTATGTGGGGTTAGGTACCGTTGCCTATATCAAAAATAATTGGGACGAATCGGCACGTAACTTTCAGAAAGCGGTTGATAATGGTCGCAAAAATGCTCAGGTATATGCCAACATAGGTGAAGCTTACTTAATTAAAGGCAAAAGAGACGTAAAAGTAGCTGTACCCCAACTTGAAAAGGCTGCTCAGTTGGATGCAAAAAACACAGACATCATGCTTTTGTTAGGGGATGCCTATTTACTTGCGGATGAAGGAAGTGGTTCAAGAGCCATTAAACAATATGAAATGGCACTTAAAGCAAATCCAAAACTAGCAAAAGCACACATGAAAGGTGGTAGAATATACTTACAAGCACGCAATTTTGAAGAAGCATTGAAATACTATGACCGTGCAATTGAAGCTGATCCTACTTTTTCACCAGCCTACAGAGAAAGGGCTGAGTTGTATTTCAAGTTGAGAGGTTATCGCGAAAAAGCACCAGCGGAATACAAAAAATATTTGAGTATGTCGGATGGAAATTATCGTTCCAAATTTCGTTTTGCATTTTTTTGCTTCATTAGTGGCGATTATTCCGATGCAGTAGAAATGCTTCAAACCTTATTTAAAGAAAATCCTAATGATAGAATATTGTTAAGGCTTTCGGCTTATTGCAGTTACGAAACCGGTGCCGGTATGAAAGATACCGTTGCAGCAAAACCATATTTCAAATCAGGGTTGGAGCAAATGAACAAATTTATTACGCTTACAACTGATACTAACAAACTATTGCCTTCAGATTATGAATATTTAGGCAAACTGTTAATTAAATCAGGCAATGATAGCCTTGGAGCAAAAAACTTAATTAAAGTAGTTAAAAAAGATTCGACTAAGTATGAAATATACAACGACTTAGCTAAGCTTGCAACGGACAAAAAGAAATATAAAAACGCAGCAGCGTATTATACTGCTTATTACAAATTCAAAAAACCGGGTTTGAACGATTACCTGACTTGGGGTCGTGCCTATTATAATGCGGGAGATTTTGTAAATGCAGACACCGTTTTTAACCAAATCATTAAAGCCAAGCCTGAAGAAATGCTAGGTTACAAATGGAGAGCATTAGCAAATGAATCGATGGATAAGAATTATAAATCAGGAAAGGCAGTGCCACATTTTCAAAAATTTATTGAGATGGCTATAGCAAAAGATCCGGCAAAATACAAAAGTGATATTATTAGAGGCTACACTTATATGGGATTGTATGCGCTTAATCAAAAAGACCAAAAGAAATCAATTGATTATTGGAAAAAGATATTAGAACTTGACCCTAATGATGCTAATGGATTGATGATGAAGCAGAATTTGAAGTTTTAAATTTTTATTTACCCACACAACCTTATTTATTTTTAATAATTTCTATACAAAAATAGCACCTATCATTGTAATATATGATTGGCTTGCTTATTTTTAGCATCCTTTACTGAATTTTTAATTCAACGACCCAACTAAATGAATCAAATATTACGCAACGCTAGAATTGTATTGTTTATCTGTATCAATACTTTATTTGCACAAATACCCACTACAAATTTAAGCCTTTGGCTAAGGGCAGATGCGGGATTAACAACCACTACAGGAAGTGTAATTAATTCCAATTGGACAGATCAATCTCCTAACGGATTAATTATGACTAGAAATGGAAGTCCAACTTTAGTTACCATTTCAACTCTTAATGGTCAAAGATTTGTTCGAAGTGCTGGAGCATATTTTACACTAAATAGTGGCGTTTTTAATTTTAATAAACTTACATTTTTTGCGGTTGCAAATATATCTGCAGGTGATATTTTTTATAGAGCAGGTGAATATGGATTTGGAATTGAATCAGGTAGTAGTGGTCGATTTTACATTAATTCAAGTGCGTCTAACAAAGTGATATACCCCAATTATTTCAATAATACATCAATATTTTTTGGTTCATACAATCTAAATTCAATCACTGGCTCAATTAATACAACTACGTTATCACCATTTGTATATAATGGTGCTATGTCTTCAAGTGGGTTGCTGTATATAGGAAATGGATATGGAACTTTAACTGGAGATTTAGCAGAATTAATAATGTATAATGGGGAACTTACTCCAAGTGAAAGAACTCAAGTGTACAATTATCTTTCAACCAAATATAATATTGGCATTCTTCCAAACGCCCCACAAATAAGTGCAATTGGAACTCAATCGAGTTCTGAACCTACTTATGTGGGTACAAGAGTATCACTCGGAGGTTGCTTTGGCACCGGTGATATTATTACCGTTAGAGGAATTAATTTCAGTTCCGTAACCGGAGTTAGTTTGAATGGCAATTCTATATCGGGGATTACATTCTACAGTTCAAGTTTGATTGGTTTTACTTTACCTGATGCATCCACTTATCCCACGGGAACAGATTTTACAGGGAATGTATCCATAACCAATCCATTTGGCACAGGTGTTTCTCCTTTACCTTTACAAGTAATTTATTGCCCTACCTCACCAGCAAGTGTTATTTCTGCTGCAAGGAGTGGTTCATTTGCTGTTTCAGGATCTGATTTAAGCCAAATTTCTTCTGTAACCATTGGGGGCTTTACTACTACCGGTTTTTATGACTCTTTTTCAAAAACATATCGAGTTACTATTCCTCCAACAATGCCACTTGGTAACCAAACGGTTACACTTATTCAGAATACGGTATTAGGTCCACAACCTTACGACTTGTTCAATCAAGTAAATATTGTCACTTCATTGCCATCTCCCATCATCACCAACATAGCCCCTCAAAAAGCCGCTGCAGGTAGCTTAATAACGATTAACGGATCCAACTTTGGCTCAAGTGTAGGCGATAATATTGTGAACTTTGGAGCGGTGAAAGGGTTAATAAATTCGGCTTCCTCAACACAAATTACTGCAATAGCACCTGTTGGATTGACTCATGAAAACACCAACCTTTTAAATCAAAACTCAGGGTTGAGCACACAATACAACATTCCGTATTACAACACTTTCACCGGAGGCGGAGGCATTACAACCAATACATTTGCTCCATATGTGTCATTTACTGAAGGATACTACTATGGGTATTTTAGTGCCATTGGAGACTTAAATAATGATGGAAGACCTGAAATAATTACCTCGCATTTTTCCAATAATGTGATTACTATTTTACAAAATGCAAGCACCGGCAATACCATTAATGGATCATCTTTTCAAAGTTACTTTACACTGAATACCTCATCGAATTGTGGTCAAGTAATAATTAAAGATTTTGACAATGACAGTAGGTTGGATATTGGAGTATTTAATTTTGGTGGGCAAATAAATATATTTAGAAATATCAGTAATGGCGGCAACCTTTCTGCTGCAAGTTTTGCTACACCTGTGGTTATAACTGTACCTGTTGGAGGATATGCATTTGATGCCGGGGATATGGATGCAGATGGTAAATTAGACTTAGTTGTGGCCGCATATGGCATCAACAATAATTTATATCTCTATAAAAATCAATTTATTGCAGGTACCATTACCGGTAGTTCTTTTGCCAGTGCCGTTACGATTGGGTTTGGAACGGGAGCTTATCCATTTGAACTAAAAGTAGTAGATGTAGATAATGATGGCAAACCGGATATAACTACCATTAATAAGAACAATTCAGGAAATTCAACCATTTCTGTATTCCGAAACATTGCCACTACCGGAGTCATCAATACCTCTTCATTGAATACACCGGTTACGTTTACCCTGCCTAATACAGCAAGTACGGCAGCTCCTGATCCGGTGCTGGGATTGGAATTTGCGGATTTTGACTCAGACGGTAAACTGGATATTGTAGCAAGTAACCCTACACAAAATTCCATTTCTATATTCAAAAACAAAACATCTGTGGGAACGATAAATAGTAGCTCTTTTAATGAAAGATACGACTATTCAACGGCTCTGAATCCTTACGGTGTAGCCGTAGGTGACTTAACGGGCGATGGCAAAATTGATATCGCTGTTGCAAGCTATAACGAAGCCAAAATAAGCTTACTTAGGAATATCTCAACACAGGGAACGCTTACAGGCAGCAGTTTTTCATCAAAAACCGACATCGCTTCTATTGGAACAACCAACCTACAACCCCAAATTGTAGATATGGACGGAGATTCAAAACCGGAGGTGGTTGTTTCGAATTACAATAATTTTACTTCATTAGTTTTCAGAAATTTGATTGATAATCCTGCATCCATTACAGGATTTAGCCCTAGTTCAGGATTGCCGCTGAGTCAGGTTACACTTACGGGTAACAACTTTAACAATGTCACTCAAGTGCGCATGGGTACCATTACAGGAGGATCCATTTTGGCTGTGAGTAGCAATTATATTGTGGTTCGCATACCAGCAGGTGCTGCATCAAACAATATTTACTTGGTGAACAATTCAGGTTCGGAAGCAGGTACTTCCGGAATTTTTACTATTACAGGTGCTACCCCTTATGCCGTCATTACAAGTGTAAGCCCTATCAACGCAAGTTTGGGCAGTAGTGTCGTTATTCAAGGAAGTGGATTTGACGCTATCCCAAGTTTGAATAATGTATGGTTTGGTGCAACTAAAATGCCTGTGACCAGTGCTACCCTTAATCAAATGGTGGTTTCAGTAGTGGGTGGTGCATCAAGTTCCAAAATAACCTACCAAAATGCATACGGATTGAATGACCAATGGAAATTGCCTTTTGGGTATTCGTTTAATGGAGGGAACATTGCAAGTGGGTCGTTTACAAACAATGCTACTCTAAATACTGGAAGTCTACCTTATAATGTAATTTCAAATGATTTGGATAGTGATGGAAAACCTGACTTGATTGCAACTAATTGGAATACGAGCTCTAATCATTTATCTGTTTATAGAAACAATAGTATAAATGGTACAATAACGGCTAGTTCATTTGCATTACCGTTCAACTTGAGTGGTTACACGGCTAGTAATCCGTTTCAAGCAGCTGTAGGCGATTTGGATGGTGATGGAAAACCTGAAATAGTATTACCATTTTACAATACTGGGTATTTCACTATTTTCAAGAATAACAGTTCCCCAACTACTCTAACAGCAGCTTCATTTTCTAAAAATGACATTCAAGTTTTACCAACCGGATATGGTTCTTATGGGTCTGCGATTGCTGATATAGATAATGATGGGTTTAACGACATAGTGTTTAGTTCATATTTAAATAGTGGTATATTTATATATAGAAATCTAGGAAATGGACGCCTAGATGCCGGAGGTTTTCAATTTACAAATTTTTGGACTACAGGTGGCAACCCTTCCAATATTCAAATAAGTGATATTGATAGTGATGGCAAGCTGGATATTTTGGTAGGAAATACCAGTACAACTTACTTTTCTATTTTTAGAAATATTAGCACTGTTGGTGGAATTAGTGCCTCATCTTTAGCTACTAGAATTGATTTACAAACACCTAACAATCCATATGGGGTAACTTTTGCAGACCTCAATTCGGATGGCAAACCTGAGATTATCAATACTAATTATTCCACTAATCAAATATCCATCTTTCAGAACAATTGCAGTACCTCAACAATAACAGCTTCGAATTTCAGCAGAATAGATTTGCCTTGTATTGCAAGTTCAGGTCCTTACGGTTTGCATTCAGGTGATTTGGATGGTGATGGTAAGCCGGAAATTGTTGTTACAAGTCAAAGTGTTACTCAATACTCTGTTTTTAAAAACAATTTTACTGCGGGTAATATATCATCTTCTCAATTTTCAAGATATGATTTTAATAATTCCCAATTTTTGTCAGGAGTAGAGTTGGTAGATTTGGATTTAGACGGCAAACAAGAAATTGTGACCGCCAATACTAATGCCAATACAATTAATATCTTTAAGAATCAAATAGGAAATGGACAAGTTCCCACGATTACCGGATTTAATCCTTCAAGTGGGTTGGCATTGTCAACTTTTGTTACGGTTACGGGAAATGGCTTTTCAAGCGCAAGTGGAGTTACTTTGGCTAATGTTCCAGTGGCAAGTTTTAATGTAATTAATGCAAATACAATGGTATTCAGGGTACCAAATAGTACCATTTCAGGTAAAATTGGCATTGCGAATCAATTCGGAACGGTTGGGCTTTCAACAGCTGATTTTACAGTTACAGGTGCAGCCCCTATTCCGAATATTACCAACATAATTCCTTACAGTGGTAATACAGGTTCATCCGTAGTAATATCAGGAAGTGGGTTTGATTTAACCCCCAACAATAACATTGTTTTTTTTGGAGCCATGAGTGCTAATGTAGTTAGTGCGAGTGCTAACTCATTAACGGTAACTGTTCCTAATGGAGCGACTAATGAAAATGTGAGAGTCAGTAATATTTCATCGGGATTAATTGGTGAAAGCTACAAGCCATTTGTTACAACATTCCCAAATTCGGGTACCATTACCGGTGCTACTTTTGCCCCTAGAGTAGATATTCCTTCGGAAGTAAATGTTATAGCTACTATATTAGCTGACCTTGATGGTGATGGAAAAAATGACTTAATCGCTTCAAATTATAATTACAACACCATTTGGGTTTATAGAAATACCGGAACAGGAGCCAACTTAGCTACTCAATTTGCCCCTAAACAAATATTTACAACCGGTTCATATGCATATAAAATGACCACCGGTGATATAGATGGAGATGGTAAAATAGACTTGGTAGTATCAAACTATAATAACGCTTCTGTTTCAATATTTAAAAACACCTCATCGATTGGCGGAATTTCTCTTGCTCCTAAAGTTGATTTTATAACGGGTACCAATCCTACAGGGGTTAAGTTGGCAGACCTTGACAAAGATGGAGCACTTGATTTGATTGTAGCTAATTACAATACTTCCGGTTTCTTTTCGGTATTTAAAAACACTAATATTTTAGGAACCATTACTGGAAACACATTTGCCAGCAGGCAGGATTTCACATGCGATTACTATGCGTACGATATTACCGTTGGGGACATTGACAAGGACGGACTTCAAGATATTGCCATTGGCACTCAAAACACCAATATCATTGGCGTTTTTAAGAATATTAGCTCTTCTGGTTCTATTTCATTCAATCCAAAAGTTTCAGTTATTTCTCAGTTTTATCCATGGGATGTAAAATTATCAGATATTGATGGAGATGATTTCCTTGATTTGGTTGTTTCAAATTCAAGCTACAGTACTATTTCTGTATTAAGAAATACAGGAACAATAGGTACAATAACAGCTTCCAATTTTGCTGCCCGACAAGATTATAATAGTACTTCAAGTAATTATTCTCTTGCCTTGTGTGATATTGATGGCGATGGTAAAATTGATATAACCAATGCAAGTAACGGCATTCAAACTGTATCTGTGTTGAGAAATGTATCAACTTCAGGAGGAATAAATGTCAACTCATTATCACCTAAAATTGATTTTCAAACAAACATTGGAAATTCATATTACCACACATTTGGAGATATTACCGGAGATGGACTACCGGAAATGATTGTGCCACAATACAGTTCAGGGACTATTTCTATTTTCAAAAACATGACTGCTCCTAATCCTACAATCACCGGGTTTAGTCCACAAACGGGTACAATAAACGTAGATATAATTACTGTTTCCGGCTTTGGGCTTAATGGTGTAACAAAAATTCAAGTAGGTTCCGGTTTAACCTCAAATGTAACATCATTAGGATCAAATACTTTAATTTTCAAAGTGCCATTATTGGCAACTACCGGGTTGATAACAGCAACTAATTCATTTAACGCTTCAAGCATTTCTATAGCCACATTTACAGTTTTAGGGCTCTCTCCATTGCCAATTGTAACTTCGGTTTCGCCAATTAATACCTCTAATTCTGATATAATTACCTTATCAGGAAGTGGATTCGGTACTGTATTGGGTCAAAATGTGGTATATATTGGTGCTGAAAGAGTTGTAGTTCAATCAGTAAATCAAAATCAGATTACCGTTCAAAACCAAATCGGTACCAATAATGGCGCAATTTCAGTAATTAATACAATCAGTGGTTTGCAAGGCATTGCCAATCAGTTTGTAAACAACACATTTTCGGGACCCAATACCATTGTAGGAGCCAGTTTTGCCCCTTATGTGTCAACCACTACCAATTGGAATTCTTATATAAGTGAAATAGCTGACCTGGATGGAGATGGGAAAAACGATTTGATTTCGGCTGGATATGGAAATAATAGCATTTCTGTTTTCAGAAATGTAAGTTCCGTAGGTGGCTTTTCATTTGCTACCAGGCAAGATTTTACAGTCGGTACTAATCCATTTGGATTGGCTGTTGCTGATTTTGATAATGATGGACGTAAAGATATAGCAGTTGGCAACTATTCAAGTGGCAATATTTCATTATTTAAGAATATTTCAACAATAGGCAATATTGCTTTTGCAACACGAGTAGATATAATAACTACCAGTTTTAGTCCTTATGGTTTTATTAGTTCAGGAGACTTAGATGGTGATGGTTTTTTGGATTTAGCCATTTCAGGTTATTACAACAGTTCGATAGTTTTACTTAAAAACCAAGGAATCGTAGGAACGATTACCGGTGCGAGTTTTGGAAATAGATTTGACATTACTGGCTACTCAAATATGTATGACGCTCAGATTGTGGATGTGGATGGCGACAATAAAAACGACTTGGTATTTGTGGCTACAGGAAGCAATATATTAGCCATAAGAAAAAACATAGGCATTCAAGGCGATTTCAGTCTTTCAATGTTTGCACCTGCAATTACTTTTGGTACATCTACGGCTCCTACAAAGATGACAATCAGAGATTTGGATAGAGATGGAAAGCTCGATGTTATAGTTACAAATCAATCAACCAGTTTCTTATCTGTTTTCAAAAATAATACCGTCGGAAATACAATCACAGGAAGTTCATTTAGTTCTTTCACTATAGGTTCACAAGGTAATCCATTTGGAGTAACAAGTGCAGACATTGATGGAGATGGCAGGTTGGATATTTTATATGGCAGTTACAATAATGCTAAACTATCGGTAAATCGAAACATAAGTACTATTGGTGGGTTATCAGCAGCATCATTCGCACCACGTGTTGATTATACCTCTCAAGGAGGTATATATGGCGTAACAGAAGGCGACATAGATGGAGATGGAAAAACTGATATATTAGCTTCAATCTATAATACTAACACCCTAAACATTTTTAGAAATTTATCTGGACCAACGCCATCCATTACAGGATTTTCACCTCTTACCGGTACTGCCGGAATTACAATTGTTTCCATTTCCGGTTTTGGTTTTAACAATATTACCAGTGTTGGAATTGCCGGATTCATTTCTCCAAATTATACAATTTTAGGCAATAATGTGATATTAGCAAAAGTACCCATTTCTGCATCATCAGGATTAATCACTGTAACTAATGTATTTTTTGCATCAGGAGTTAGTAATCAGTCATTTACAGTAACTGGTGCTTATCCTTATCCTAGTATTAGCGGAATTGTTCCAAATGTGGCTGCTGTTGGTGAAACTATCCAAATCAACGGTTCAAATTTTGGAGCTTTAACCTCATTAAATGATGTATTTTTTGGGAATATAAAAGCCAATGTATCATTTGCTTCACCAAGCAGTTTGCAAGTTACAGTCCCTGTTTCAAGTGAATATAAAAACATACGTATCACCAATAAATTCAACCAACTAGCATCTGAATATAATTACCCTTTCAATCCCACATTTGCCGGTATGAATACCATAACGGGAGCAACTTATGCTCCAAAAGTAGATCAAGCCATGGGAATTGGCGCAGCATACAGATTGGCCGTAGGTGATATTGATGGAGATGGTAAACTTGATGTAATTACTGGAACCTACAATTCAAGTTATATTAGTATTTTTAGAAATATTTCATCGCCAGGAACTTGGACAGGCACCTCCTTTGCCCCTAGAGTGGATATTAATATTGGATACACTTATTTCCATGAAATTGAATTGGCGGATGTTGATTTGGATGGAAAACTGGATATTGTTGTAGCACAATACAATAACAGTAACATATTTATTATAAAAAATAATTCAAGTCCTGGTAACCTATCAAACGCCTCATTTTCAACTCCTGTCCAAATTGCAGGACCAACAAACACATATGCAGTTGAGGTAGCCGATTTTAATAATGATGGTTTTCTTGACTTAGCTGCCGCAGGTATAAGTGCTTCAGTCGTATCCGTATACCTTCACAATGGAGTTACAGGTACTATTACAGGCCAGACATATGCTTCAAAAATTGATTTCAATAATTATTCCAATGTATATGATTTGGAAGCAGCTGATTTTAATGGTGATGGATTAATTGATTTAGCATCCGCAAATTATACCAATAACAATGTAAGTATCCTTCAAAACAGTTCTGTAAACAATAATATTTCATTTAGATCATCCGTGCCGTATTTTGTAAATCAACCGCTTTCAATTAAGGCCGTGGATATTGATAGAGATGGAAAATTGGATTTTGTTACAAATAGCTATAATACTTCTAATGTCTATATTTTTAAAAATAACCTTGCTACTAATACCATTACTTCAACATCTTTTGGAAATGCAGGTAACGGAATCACATTTGCAACAGGTGGAGCTAACTATGGTGTTGATGTATTTGACATGGATGGCGATGGCAAATTAGATGTTCTCAGCGGTAATTATGCTGCAAATACGGTGTCTATTTTAAGAAATATAGGCAATGTTGGCACAATAACTTCAAGTACGCTTGCTACAAAAGTTGATTTAACCACAGCAGCATATCCATGCTATGTATTGGCAGCTGATTTGGATGGAGATACCAAACCCGACATCATAGTTCCAAATGCCAGTGCTAGTAATTTTTCAATAATCAGGAATAATTTATCATTTAATCCTACAGCAACCGGAATGAATCCGAATCAAGGTTCCGTTTTTTCAATTGTTTCAATTAGTGGTTTTAATTTAAATTCAATCAATCAAGTTTCGATTGGAGGAGGCATTACTAATCAAATAACCATATTAGGTTCAAATGCGCTTCTTGCAATGATACCAATTAATGCTCAAAGTGGTAGTGTAATTGTAACCAATTCCCAAGGAAGTACTTCAACTGTACCGGGTATATTTACAGTAAATCCGGTTATTTACCCAAGTGTAACTGGGATTTCACCTATTAATGCAGGGGTAGGCAATTCAATTATTATAAATGGTTTAAATTTTAGCACAATCGCAGGTAATAACATAGTTTATTTTGGTCCAGTGAGGGCTACTGTTACAGGAAGCACAACTAACTTACTGAATATTAATGTGCCTTCAGGCGCAAATTATTCACAATTGGATTTATTAGTCACAGATAAAAATATGCGAGCCCAATCGAATGATAGATTTAGCCCAACATTTGGTGGTAGTGGTACCATAGTAGGTTCTTCATTTGCAACACCCGTAACTAATAATGCTGGTTCAAGTCCATTTACAACCCATTTGGCTGATTTGGATAATGATGGCAAACCGGAAATAATAGTGACAAATTATAGTAGTGCAACTATAGGCATTTATAAAAATAATACAACCGGCAATACCATCACAGGAACCTCATTTTCAAACGTTTTGAATTTAAGTGGCTCATATTCCTCACCTGCTGATATTAAAGCAGTAGATGTAGATCATGATGGTCGCTTGGATTTGATTATTTCGGATAATTCGCTTCAATCCATCTTTGTTTGCAAAAATACCTCATCTGGAGGTTCAATATCTTTTGCAGCCCCTCAATCATATGCAGTGCCAAGTGTTGGTTATGTTTATAGTCAAGGAATAGATGTAGCTGATATTGATTATGATGGATTTATGGATATAGTTGTTGCTTGTGGAAGTGCGAATAAAGTCTCAGTTTTTAAACATAATGCCGTACCAGGCATAATCAATGCAGCTACTTATAGTAATCGTACCGATTATAATACTTCAACAAATCCCATTTATGTAAAAACAGGTGATTTTGATAAAGATGGAAAAACAGACATTATAGTATCAAATTATGGAGCCAATAATGTTCAAATTTTCAGAAATACAGCAATCCAAGGTATTATTAATGCCAGTTCATTAGCTGTGCCAATAACGATAACAGTGAGTACAAATCCTGCACAAATTACCGTTGGAGATATTGATGGTGATGGCTGGCTAGATTTTGTAGTTGGTCATTATACCACTAATCAGATAAATGTTTATAGAAATAACAATATTGCAAACACGATTACCGGAGGTTCATTTACACCAACCGTACTTACAACAAATGCTCGACCTGCCGGTGTATTGCTTACCGATCTCGATGGTGATTCAAAAGTTGAAATCATCAATGGAGGCAGCGATAATGTTACTATTAGTGTTTTCAGGAATTTATCAAGTCCCGGCACTATAACTGCAAGTTCATTTGCCACTCGACTACCAATCAATGCAGGAATTACTGGGGCAACTTATTTTGCTTCTGGGGACTTGGATGCTGATGGCAAACCGGAACTTATATTTCCAGGATATTTTAGTGCTCAATTAAGTATTCTTAAAAACCTTCAAACCAACTCCAACCTACCTACTATTACTTCATTTACTCCAAATGCCGAACGCAAAGGCAGAACAATGACAATTGGAGGAAACAATTTTGTGGGTGTTACATCTGTGTCACTGAATGGCACAACAATCCCTTATTTTGTCCAAAATACCAATACCATCTTAACAACCCTTACCGGCAATGCATCGAGTGGCTTGGTTTCAATTGTTGGTTTTGGAGGCAGTGGTCTTTCTGCTTTTGTTTTCACTGTTTTGGGAACTCCTGCTCCTTCTGTGGTGGGAATTAATCCTAATCCGGTATTGCAAGGGGGAGTTATTACAATCACTGGTGCGGAAGTAGAATTTTTGTTAAATCCGATTACCATTTCAAGTAATGTAATAAGCAATTATTTGTATAATTCTGCTGCAGGAACAATTATTGCTACTGTACCAGGAAACGCCATTTCAGGTGACGTGAGACTTGCAACTTCTTTTGGAGGAATTTCTGTTATAAACACTAACTCATATTTAAATGTAACTCCTTTCTTGTTGCCTACAATTACCGGTTTCAATCCAACATCTGCATTGCCTGGAAGTTTGGTTTCTGCTTTAGGAAATAATTTGGTAAGCATTACCGGTTTTTCAATCAGTGGTGTTTCTATCTCTTTCAATGTTGTTAATTCAAGTTTGATAACATTCACGGTTCCTAGCGCATTAACAGGAAGGGCAAATGTTATCAATTACAGTGGTCAAACACAATCCTCTTCATTATTACAAATACTTACCGCACCTAATCCAAACTTTGGGAATATGTTATTGATGGATGGTAATAATAATCAAATAAATATTCCGGATAATAATGCAATAGATTTCACAAATAGCTTTACAGCTGAAGCTTATGTTAAATTCAACCAGATAACGAGAGCAACGGCTGGTTTTGATTGGCAAGCAATATTTACAAAAAACAACTATTCTGTTGGATATGGATTAATGTTGCAAACAGGAACTGCGCAAAAGAACTTAAGATTTTATCTAAACGGATGTACGCCATCATTCGTAACGTATGACTGGACATCCAGTTTAAATCCTAATGTTTGGTATCATGTAACGGTGACATATGATGGATCAAGCGCCAAAATTTACATAAATGGCAATTTGGTTTTAAACACTCCTGTATCCGGAAATGTGGCAACTAACAATAATGCCTTGACTTTAGGAGCAAGCCCAACAAATGGTCCTTATCCTTTGGATGGTAGTTTGGATGAAGTTCGTTTCTGGAATATTCCTGTTTCAATTTCCGGAATTTCGAATAATAGATGTTCGGAAATCATTGGAAACGAACCCGGATTAGTGGCTTATTACCGCTTCAATGAGGCAACCAATTCTTTAACAGCATTGGATGCTGGTCCACTGGCTATTAATGGAACGCTTGCCAACTTTACTTTGCCTACTCAAAGAATCAATTCTACTGCACTGTGCTATCCGATAAGTACAGTCACATCCATCAATCCAAATCCCGCAATTGGTGGACAAACAATTGTGACGCTTAATGGATTAGCTTTCAATGCGATTACATCGGTTAAAGTTGGAAATGTTAACATGCCTAATTATACAGTTGCAGGAAATAATATTTATGTTTCAGTTCCGGTTACAATTACTTCCGGTAATATTATTCTGGATAATGGAGGGACATTAAGCACATCTACAGGAATTCTTTCTGTTGTAGGCTTAAATCCAACTATTTCTTCTATATCCCCTTCTTCTGAACGACAAGGAAGAATTGTTTCAATTATTGGTACTAATCTGAATAATGCTACTCAAGTTTCTTTTGCAAATAATGTAAATGCAACTTACGCAATAATTAATTCAACATTAATTGTAACAACCGTTCCCGGTGGGGCAATATCCGGATTAATAACCGTAACAAATATTGCAGGTATAGGAACAGGCACTTTCAATGTGCTTTCAACACCATCACCTATAGTTACAACCATTTCGCCTTCATTTGCTGTGAATGGTACTTTAGTAAATGTAACCGTTCTTGAACAAGAATATTTACAATCTCCTATTACTATTGGTGGCACTACAATCTCATCTTATACGCTTACCGGAAACAATTTAAGTTTCACTGTACCAGTTTCTGCTATTTCAGGTCATGTACGGGTTCGAACGCTTTATGGAGGTATATCATCTACTACAACAGGCTCATTATTAACTATATTACCACCTCCTACTATAACTGATTTCGGGCATGTTAACACAGGTGTAAAGCTTGCTTCAGGAGGATGCGGTTCTGGAAATCCGGATATAATTACTATTACAGGAAATGGATTTGCTCCCGGTAGCACTAGTGTTACGGTTAACAACTTTAATGTTGTCAATTATACAGTATCATCATCCAATTTAATTTATGCTGCAGTTCCTGATTTAGTGAACTTCCCCGGTCAAGATATCACAGGAAAAATTAGAATTACCACACCTGCCGGAAACATTGCATCCATTGCTAATCTTACTGGTAAATTTTGTGTAATTACACCAACAACAACAGTTGGAGCAAGTTATGGAACCCAAATTGCAATCACTGGAAATGACCTTGCGAATGTAACCGGGGCAACCATAGGAGGAATAAATGCTACATATACTTACAATAGCAGTCAACAAAAATTATATGTTACTGTTCCAACTAATGCACCTTCTGGAAACGTTTCTTTTGGATTAAGTCAAGGAAGTTATGTATATAATTTCCCTTTCCCTCTTTATATTTATCCAAAACCAACTGTTTCAGGTATCATTCCTAATCCGGCACCTATTGGTTCGATTATTTCAATCACTGGTATTCACTTGTTTAGTACCACTTCGGTTTCGTTTAATAATGCCGTACAAACTGTGATCAGCAATATAAATGACAACTTAATAACCCTGCAGGTTCCTACCGGTGCTAGAAATGGTGCATTAACCATATTTGCTATTGGAGGAAATGCAATAAGCCCGGTTTCGTTAACTATTGCACCTACCGTGACTTCTATTAATCCTAATGCAGCCGGGGTTGGTCAGCAAGTTGACATATTTGGCGAATCATTATCTGATATTACACAAGTACAGATAAATGGAATAAATGCACCGATTAATTTCAAAAATGCTACAAATGTGAACATAAATGTTCCTTTTGGTGCAACAAGTGGCAATTTGGTAGTTTTTACAGCTGGTTACACTTCTCCAGGAATATTCTTTACTGTAATACCTCCGCCTGTTATCAATAACATTTTACCTGCCAGTGCAGGCATCGGAGCATTTGTTACTATCATTGGTGACAATTTCTCATTATCCGGTACGAATACGGTTAACTTTAATGGTTCAGGTACGGCAACCGCTACTATTTTAGGTCCAAACACTTTGATTGTGCAAGTACCAGGTACCGCTAGTACCGGATTTATTACTGTAACCAACAATGGTGGAAGTACCCAAAGCAATATTCAGTTTGTCGTATTGCCAAGCTTAAGTGGGTCATTCTCCCCTATTACTGCCGGTTTGGGAACACAAATAAGTTTATTTGGAAACAATTTGTTTAATCCTTCTTTAATCAGATTCAATGGTGTTGCTGCAACAAACTTTACATCTGTATCTTCATCCAGAATAGATGTAGTTATTCCTCCGGCAGCAGGAACCGGACCAGTTTCTGTCGATGTAACAACAGATGGTGGAACCTCTAATGCGGTCACTTATACAATATTAGGCATTCCTACAATTTCGAGCCACACTCCTTTAAGTGGCATTGCAGGAACGGTGGTAACAGTAAATGGAACGAATTTCTTGGCATCTAACAATGTATTGGTGAATGGGGCCACAGCAAATGTCCAATTCATTTCATCCAATCAATTGTTGGTTACAGTTCCATCTAATGTAAATGTTGGTGTAGGAAACATTCAAGTTCAAAATGCAGGAAATGTCAATTTACAATCACCTGCCAATTATTCTAATAGTCCAAGCAGCTTCACTGCAATTCCGACAATTACACTTATTAAACAACCTTGCAATAACAATCAGATTTCAATAGGTATTTGGGGTCAATTGGTAAAAATAGAAGGTACTAATTTCTTGTCAGGCATGCAAATTTCCTTCAATGGGGTCACTTCATCATATAGTTCCGGATATTTTATTTGTTTTGGCACTTACACTTCTTTTGGAAGTAATTCTCTATACACATTTATTCCTAATGGTGCCACATCCGGAAATGTTACAGTAATTACGCAAGGTGGCACTTCTAATACCATTCCTTTTACAATTATTCCACCTCCTACTGTAGGTTCATTTAGTCCAATTACAGGAATTGCAGGCACTTCTGTTACGATCAATGGTACTGATTTCACTTCTGTAACTTCAGTTAATTTTAATGGTGCAAATGCATCGTTCACCCCTGTTAGTAGTACGCAACTAATTGCCTTAGTTCCAAACAACGCAGCCGCAGGCAAAATATCTGTATCAGCTTTTGGTGGCACCGGTCAAAGCTCAGTTAATTTTACACCTGTTCCGGTTATCACTTCAATTAACTATTCCGAAGCACCTATTGGGTCTACAGTTAGAATATTTGGAACCAATTTATATGCTCCTACCGATATAGATTTTTCAAATAGTAATAATGCCAGTTCATCAAACAACAATATTACTTATTTGGATGTAGTGGTTCCTGCTAATGCGAATAATGGAGTGATATCGTTTACTAATGTGGGTGGAACCTCTGTATCACCATTTAACTTTATAGTAAGTACAATTACGGGCCTTAGCGCCAATACAGGAGTAGCAGGTACAATCGTTTCATTGACCGGTGTTGGAATCACTTCAGCAACTTCATTCCAATTTGCTTCAACAAGTTCATTTTCAATAATATCTACTGCTACAGGAGTAGTAGTTGTATCGATACCCGGTACAGCTGAAAGTGGAGCAATAAGGTTGAATTTCCCTAATGGAGGTTTCACTACTATTGGTGGATTCAATCCAACACCTGTTATAACAGATGTAAGTCCATATACACATGGTACCAGTCAGTCAATTAATTTGATTGGAACCAATTTAAGACAAGTAATTGCAGCCAATTTTGGAGGTGTATTAACACAATCCAATTTAGGCGTTGCCAGTGGAAGTAATAGAAATGGAGTAAGAGTACCTAACAATGCACTATCCGGTATAATTAACATTACTGTTACAGGTGGGGGTACCGCTTCAAGTCCTTTATCATTTACTGTAATATCCATTACCAGCATACTACCGACAACAGTACTTGGAGGAACCCAAATTTCAATTTTGGGTGCAAATCTTGACAATACTAGCTCAGTTGTAATTGGAGGAACAACTGTTGCCGGCATCAATGCAGCCAGCACTTCTAATTTGTTGATTACCACTGTTCCAAGTAATATTTCAAGTGGTGTTGTAGTTGTAAATAAAGGCGGTGGGTATAACGATTCATATTCATTGAATTTGCCTAATGCCACCATTACTAGTGTCAATCCATTATATGGTCCTGTTGGAACAGTAATTACTATTATTGGAAATAATTTTACGGCTTCAAGAAATGTTTATTTATACAATTCAAACCATAATCCGTTTAGCTATTCCATTCCTTATCAAGTTGTTACCAACCAACTTATTTTAGCAACAATTACTTCAAATGTGATAAATGGGAATGTGTATGTAACAGGTCAAAACAACAATAATGCTGCTGGACCATTCTTTACCCTACCTCCAACATTAAATACTTTACCTAATCCAGGAATATTACCATCCGGTCAAAATGTTGTGCTTCAAGGCAATAATCTAACCGCTCCTTCTGTAATCACTGTTGGAGGTGTAGTGATAACTGCTCTAGGATTTGGATCTAATAGTATTTCATTTACCATGCCTACCACTGTTGGTAACAACTTATTGAGTATTGGCAACGTTGCAGGTGTCAATACGGTTAATTTCTCGTTCTTCTCATTTACTTCCTTGAGTTCAACGGCTGCTGTTGCTGGCACTATAATTTCATTTACAGGTACAGCAATGGATTATGTTAACGGCATCACATTTAATGGAAGATCAGCTACATATAACAGTATTTCATCAACGATTTCAATTGGATACGTACCTTTAGATGCAGGAAACGGACAAATTTCTATTAGTGCAGGAGGATACACAATCACCCATCCTACTACTTTCAGACCTATACCAGTGATAAACAATTTTGTAGTTTTCAATGGAATAGACCCAATAACTGCAAAATCAGGTAGTACTGTTTCATTGTCAGGAACCAACTTGAATAATGTTAATTCGGTCATACTTGGATCAGGATCAAATTCATATGTCGTATACAACGGCTGTATTGGATGTTGTACCGGAAATAACAACACTTCTATTTATCCATTATGCGTTCCATCAGATGCAAGCACAGGAATAATTAGCGCAAGCAACGGAACATTTACCGCTACCATAGGAGGATTTAATTTTGTAGGATTACCCGGTACAATCACAGGTGTTTATGGCGCTCCGGGTCAACAAGTAACTATTGATGGCGTTTCTTTAAATACAGTTACTTCGGTTAATATTGGTGGATTTGCAGCTTCATTTGCTCAGTTAACAACTTCTAGAGTATTGGCTACTATTCCAAATAATGCAACTATTTCGGGTTCGGTGAATATGCAAACTTTAGGTGGCAACACCAGTTCATCGTTTACGGCTCCTCCTATTATTACTTCTTTTAGTCAATATGCCGGAGCAACAGGAATAAGTATTCAGGTTAATGGTTTGAATTTGAGCGGAATCACACAAGTTGTATTCAACGGTGCTACAGCTACTGGAACGAATTCGGGTGGAAGCATTCAAGTAACTATACCAAATGGAGCAATAACAGGTCCATTACAAGTGAGCAATATTGCAGGAACTGCTGTAAGTCCATTTTCATTTAATGTTTTGCCTAAACCAACTATTACAGGCATTTCACCTCTAAACGGCGGAGAAGGTACACTAGTCCAAATCAATGGATTTAATTTAGAATCAATAACAGGAGTTTTCTTTGGAAATGGCACCCAAAATGCAACTTTCACAGGTGGCAACTCAAATCAAATTATTGCAATTGCGCCTCCGGGAGTGCTAACAGGTACAATTTATGCTTATAACAGCAATTTGTATCCGGCTCCTGCTATTTCTCCGTCAGTATTCATTGGATCTCCGTTATTTACATCTGTAATTAACACATCCAATAATAATGCATCATATATTGGCGCTCCGGGAGAGACCATTGTAATTAATGGTAGTAATTTTACAAATCCATCGGTAGTACTGTTCAATGGTGTTCCATCACAGGTATTTAATTATTTATCATCATCACAATTGCAAGTTGTTGTTCCGATAGGAGCAAGTTCAGGATTGATTACCGTATCCACATCCGGAGGTAGTTTGATTACCCCAAATAGTTTCTCCGTAGTAAGTATTCCTGCAATAAATGCAGTAGTTCTTAACTCTTGTGTTGGAGCCAATTTCTCAGTTAGTTATACGGTAAGTGGTTTATTCCCTAATGACAACACTTTCTATTTGGATTTAATGAACGGTGCATCTGTAGTTCAATCAGGATTGGCAAGTAGAAATACCAATACATCCGGAACTATTACAGCAACATTGCCAATGAGTGCAATGGGAAGTTATCAAGTTCGAATCCGTAGTGGATCATCTTCAACAAATTATAGTTATCGGTCTGTTAATTCATCAAGCTTTAATATCAGCAATATCAATAATTGGTTAGGTGGTTCTTCATCAGGGGCTGACAATTGGAATATTCCTCAAAACTGGGGTTGTAATTTATTGCCTGGACTTGGTACATATGTAATAATCCCTTCCGTGGCACCAAATGGAGTTATGCCTGTTATTTACGGCAGTGCATCCGCAGGTACGCTTGATATATCCGGAACATTAACTGTTTCTACATCAGGCATTTTGACACTTAACAATAACATGACTATTGCTGGTTCTTCCGCTTTTGATGCTAAACAAGGTAGCTATTTGTTTGTCAACGGAATATCAAATATTAAATCTTTGAATGGACCAATTCAAATGGCTAATTTGAACATCAATGCAAATAAGTATTTGACTCTTCAGTCTCCATTACATTTATCCGGAAGTTTATCCAATAACAGTTCAAACTACAATTTATCCGGCCTACAAGGATTAAATACCAATGCTCAAGGTGTTACTGTTGCCGGTTCTGTTTTCCAAACAGTTGGAAATCCTACCATAACTACAACCTTTGATGAGCTGACACTGAACAATCCTGTGTCAGGTGCGGGAGTAGCTTTTGCAGGTCCGGTAAGAGTAAAATGTAAACTTATCAACTTAGGAATTTTCAGCTCAAATGGATTCTTAACCGAATTTATCGCCGGACCATGTGCACCGGTAATATCGGGTACACCAACAACCACCTTCGATGAAATTTTAATTTCAAACAACATTGCTCCAATTACTATTCAGAGCAAAGTTCGAATCAGAGGAAACTTCACAAATGCACCTGGATCCAAAGGTGTAGCCATGACTCCTGGTTCAGGAATAGAATTTAGTGGAACAAACGCAATACAAGTTATAGATGCAGGTAATACTACACTCGATTATTCGGATTTTGTGGTAAATAACCCTCTTGGAGTTATTTTGTCAACAACCAATGGCACTCAACTTCGAATAAGAGGAAATTTTGTAAACAATGGTTCTTTTACTGATTTGACCAATACTGTTTCACTTTCAGGTACAAACACTTCGGTCAGCGGAACCGGTACTTTCAATTTGAATAATGTTGAAGTTACCAATACTGCTTCCGTTACAATGGCAGCACCGGTTAATGTGAAAGGTAACGTAAGAATAAGAGGGAATTTTGTTCCGGGTGGTCAAACGATTAGTTTCAAATCAGACTCGACCCAATCTATTTCTGGAAACCCAACTATTTCTTTAAGTGGGGTGGATGTTTCAGGCAGTACCAAATTGGTGGTTAATTCTAATATTCAAGTAGATGCGAATATTATTAACAATGGTAGTATTACGGCAAACAACGTGTCCTTTACAGGTATAAGTAATCAAATATTAGATGGAAATGGAACATTTACATTCACAGGAATAAACAACCGTAATACTTCAGGTTTGGGAATCAATGTTTCGGTCAATTTATCCGGCGATTTGGTAAACAATGGTGTGATGTTCGTATCAGGAACGCAGACTATTACTTTCAATGGTACTAACCAATCTATTTCTGGTTCAGTTCAACCTGATTTAAACAATATAGTTTTGAGCACCGCTACTTCGCTTACACTTAACCGTTCGGTAAGGGTAAGAGGAAATTTTGTGGCTGGAGGAAACGTAAACACCAATGGTCAATCCATAACGTTTGGTGCAAGTGGTGGTCAAAACATTGAAAGTCCAAAGCCAATTACTTTTGATATAGTCAATGTGGAAGCCAATGCACAAGTTATTGCCAATAATTCTGTTCAATTGAATAGTGACTTGAACACCGATGGGGTATTTAGAGTTCAGACTGGATCAACCACGTTTGCGGGAACTTCCATTCAAAATATTGGTGGCACGGGACAAGTATTTTTAAACGACATTATTAACAGTAATTCCAATACATTCAGTGGGTTAAATATAAATACAGATATGGGCGTAGCCGGAAATATTACCAATAACGGCTTGCTATCTTCTTCTGCAACTGTTTCATTTTCCGGAGGCAATCAATCTATTACCGGATCGGGGGATATATCACTGAATAACGTTTCTGTTCAAAGTTCAAGTAAAGTGAACTTAAAAAGAGGGGCCAGAATCACTGGGAACTTTGTAAATAATAGTTCCAATTCCGTAGGTTTTGATGCTACCGGTACTACAATTACTTTAAGTGGGAATACTACCCAGACCATTTCAGGTACCACTGCCCCTATTTTAGGTGAAGTTTTACAAAACAATTCAAATGGTATCAATATAAATACCCCAGTAAGTGTTACGGGATTGACGCTTTCGGGAGGTAATATTACCATGGCTAGTAACACACCGTTGTTTATTAGTTCAACTATAGCAGGTGCAATTACGCAAACGAACGACAGTTATATAGTTGGTTCAGTTGCACAAAAAGTTGAAAACCCAATCGGTACATATAGTTACCCAATAGGTACGCCAACACGCCAAAGAGGTGCAAAAGTCAACTTTACAAGTGCTGCTTCCGGATCAGGAATCATCAACGTAAGTCACACAGATGCTACTCCTACCCTAGTGCCCGGAACAACCCAACCCATTGACACTTCATTATACAAAAGAGGAGTAGAAGCATTAGTGCCAATGTCTTGGAAAATAGAAACTTCCGGCATAACAGGAGGACAATATAATGTGACATTTGATGCTAAAGTTCCTCAAAACACTTTCATCAGTCCTTCTACACTTCAAATTGTAAAAAGAAGTACACCTGTTGATGCTTGGGCTCTGGTAGGAAATGCAGGAAGCAGTACTTATGATGTTAACACTAATACTTTAACTATTTCCAGGACCAGTTTAACTGGATTTTCTGAATTCGCCATAGCTGGAACTTGTCAAAATGTATCCAAAATTGGAAATAACAAACCTACATTGGATTACAATGGAACCACTATTGGTGCAAATATCACTTTACCTTCTGCAATTTCGGGATATCAATGGAGCAAAAATGGTGTAGTTATTTCTACGGCAACAGGTCCCGTATTCAATCCATATATGGTACAAGGTGAAACGAGTGCATTATTCCAAGTAAGAGTGTTAAGTAATGGATGTTATACTAACGTATCAGATGCAGTAACTGTAACGGTTAGCAGCCCTGTGATTAATTCTACAGAAAAAATAGGTAAAATGGACATTTCCATATATCCTAATCCAGCTACGAATAAGATATTTGTTAATATTAATGGTCATGTAAATGCTCCTGTAAGCATCAAAATATTTGATATGTTGGGCGTTGAAAAACTTTCACAATCTGCTAGTTTCAAAACCAATCAAATTCAGGAAATCGATTTGAGTGAATTAGCCTCCGGAATTTATATCGTCCAAATCAAAGGTCAATTTGAAACCAAAACTTACAAATTGAAAATTCAGAGATAAAGTTTGGAACAAAACTTGTATGCAAATTTGTTGTAGGTACATTAAATTAACCTATAAAATTAACATCATGAAAATTGCAACAACTATTTTATCAATTGTACTAGGGATTCCTTATTTAGTATTTGGACTAAACTATTTCTTTAATTTCTTACCAATGCCTCCTATGGAAGGAGCGGCTGGAGCTTATATTGGTATGCTTTATACTTCTGGAATATTAATGGTAGTAAAAATCATTGAAGTTTTGGTAGCTCTTTCATTATTTACCGGATTTCAACGTCCTTTGGCTTTAATTTTGATTGCACCTATAAGTGTAAATATTCTTTTATTTGAGTTACTAGTGGCAAAAATGCCAGGAATAGGCATTGTATTAGTTTTAATTAATGCATTTCTAATATTTGCATATAAAGACAAATATATGTCGATTGTAAAATAAGTCTAAATCGAATTGATAATTAAAGGCTACTATATAAGTGGCCTTTTTTTGTTTAATAAAGACAATAGAAAAAAGTCATTTATATGTTACAAATTAAAATTTAGAAAAGAAAAAAAGAATTTCAGGATAATGAGTATTATATTAATCTCAAAATGAATAGTGTAAATGTTAAAGCAAGATATTTTCTATTTAAGTTTTGATAATCTCTGAATATTTTTTTGTGGTATAATTATATCAGTCTCAACTGCAGTATTTATACTTTTTATTCCCTTTTCTTGCACAAAAACTAAAAGTTTATGATTTTTAATTTGAATTCTATCCTTAATTATAAATTCATATATACTATCATTTTTAAGTTTAAAATATTCTCTTTGTTTAACAATGTTTATATGACTTAGTAATTCACCTGCATTTTCACCCTTTAATACTTTAGTTGACTGTTCTTTTTCAACCAATAAAAAATTAATATCTAAGTTTTTATGTTTTTCCTTTATTAGATATTTAATTCTTATACTTTTTCTGTTTGAATCATATTCCGCTATTACTTTTAAATTGGAATCGGCCTCTTCTTGAAGTTCATTGTTAATATGTGTTTTGATTAATTCCAAATTTGAACCAACAGTTTCGTAATTGCCATTAATTACTACTTGTGGAGTATAAATTGATTGCAGATGAAATCTTTTCGCATATTCCTTTTGGCGTTCGGTATATAAAAATGAGGAAAAACGGTCTTTCCAGCCCAAATAATTCCAATAATCAACATGATAGCCCACAAAATAAACCGGCAAACCCAATTTATGATATTCGTTTTGAAGCGTTGTCATTATTTTATCGGCCCAAGGGCAATTTGAACATCCTTCAGAAGTGAATAATTCAACAAGTACCGGATGACTTATTGTTTTGCTTTGTCCAAAACCACTAATCACACTTTCCCACAGAAAAATAAAAAAGACTAATTTGAGTGACTTCAGAAACATTTCTTTGAATTATACAATTTTAAATCCTATTTTAGTTATTATTTTTAAAAACCATTTATGAAATAAAACAAACCTAATTATTGTGAAATACATATTAATAATGGTGAATACGTCAAATTTCGACTAATTGTTTGAAAATATTGATTCACATAATTTAAAATTATTACATCCTTCCATATTAAAATATCACAATTAATTCAACTAAATACAATCATTTAATTAAAACTATGTTAAACTAATTCACCATCCAATTATTGTATTTGAACATAAAAATAGAGCTAAAAGAATGCCGTATTTTTACTAAAAAAATGATGTATGCACATGATTTATTTCCTTTTTTGACATAAATCAAACTTGATAAACTATATTACCTTTTAAAAAAATCAGGAGACTTCGATGGGTTAATTTTTGAAATAGCAATAACTATTAGGCCAAAAAACATAGGAACAACAATATTTACTATCCATACTGTAACACTTGAGGCAATCAAAATAGCTTTAGGAATATCTAATTCTCCTAAAAAATAAATTGCGGCAGCTTCTCTTATGCCTAAATCATTTAAAAAGTTGAAGCCGGGCAATATTGATTTGGTTAAAAAAATCAGCCAAATTCCTGAAACAATTAAAATATCAAATGCCTGAATTTCAAACATTAGTAAAACCAAAATATATTGAAAACTAAAAATGATAAAACGAAAAATAGATACAAAAAACAACAAGCAAAAATCACTTAAACTAACAGTTGCGATTAATTCAAAGTAAGGAATGATTTTATTTGATAATGGAATCCGACTTAAAAGAGGCAATAAGTAACCTAAGTTGATAAGTCCCAATAAAGCTAAAACAATGAGTATCGATAACACAAAAAGCAAGTTGATGTTAAATACTGAAGTTTGAATATTATAAAAATTGTAAAAAATAATATACCCAAGTAATCCATAAAAAAAAGTTACATAAAATTGAGCGATACGCGATAAGAACACATTTCCAATGGCTTTCTCTTTTGATTCACCTTTTAAAAAATATAATCTGGCTGCATAGTCACCAATGCCATGGGGAGTTATGTAACTAAGTGTAACACCGCTTAAGACTCCTTTAAAACAATCAAAATATGAAATTGGATAGTGTTTTTTTGAAAGGTTAAACCACTTTAAAGCTTCCAAACCCCAGTTAATTGGCATTAGTAAGACTACGGATATGAAATAATACAATGGTTTCATATCATTAGTAATTGAATTATATACCAAATTAAAGCTACTCCCCAAGTTTTGGATATGCATCAATGAATATCCCAAATACCCAATTGCCAAAGTTGTAATTATTACTTTAATGGCTGTATAAATATATTTTTGGGTAATTTTAACTTTCAATATGGGTGTAACAATTAGTAAGGACGTTGAACAAATTATATTAGGAATAGATCCGGGTACAAATGTAATGGGTTATGGGATAATTGAAGTTCGATTAAATCAGATTAAATTGATTCAATATGGTGTACTTCATATTAGCAAGTTCGACAAAGATGACATTGCGCTAAGATTAAAAAAAATATTTGACAGAACCTCGCAATTAATTGAAGAATATACGCCTGATTATGTGGCACTTGAAGCTCCATTCTTTGGTAAAAATATTCAATCAATGCTCAAGCTCGGCAGAGCTCAGGGGGTGGCGTTGGCAGCAGCTCTTTCTCGAAATATACCTGTAGTGGAATATGCACCCAAAAAAGTAAAACAATCGGTCACCGGTAATGGAAATGCTTCAAAAGAACAAGTTGCAGCAATGGTAATGCGGATATTCAATATTAAGGAACAACCGGAACTACTCGATGCTACCGATGCGCTTGCAGTGGCACTTTGTCACCACTACCAGGGCAAAGGCGTTTTTTCAAAATCAAAAACAACTTCATGGCAAAACTTTGTGAGCGAGAACCCAAGTAGGGTGAAGAAATAATTTGTTTATTTGTAAAAACAATAATATCATTGAACAATTAAAATAAGTGATGTTATATCTTCAATTATTCAACCATCATTTCAAGGAATTTTTTAGAAATAAATTTTGGCGCGAAAATATTGCCATGAAAATTCTTGCCTTTGTAGGTTTTCTTCTAATTTCCGGTGAGTTTATAGCATTAGGTTGGTTTTGTACAGATATTATTGGGTCAATCAAACCCAACGAGAATGTAATTAAAGTGTTTTCAAGCTGGATTTTGTTTTACTTTTTGATAGAATTTATTTTTCGGTTTTTAATCCAACATACACCATTATTGAAAATCCAACCTTATCTACATTTAAATATCAGCAAAAGTCAATTAATTCATTTTCTGCTAATTAAATCTATATTGAGTTATTCTAATTTACTTTATTTGGCTATATCAATTCCTTTTGGTTTCAGAACCTTGTTGTTAAAAGAGCAATATTTTGAATTTACTTCGTGGGTTATAGTTTCATTAATTAGCGTATTTACTTTTAACTTTCTTGCCCAACTTGTGAAGCGAACTTTTGGGGTTCATCTTATATCTACTCTTGCTACAATTGGAATTATTGGATTATTAGTTGGAAGTTATTTGATGAATTGGATTGATTTACTAAGCATTTCGCAATTTATATTCAATTCGGGCATCGTCAGTATCTTACTTTTATCCATTGTTTTAATAATTCTTTATTGGCTTAATTTCAAACTGCAACTTGCAAATATCTACATCAAGGAAACCACACAAAGTTGGATAAAACTTGATTTCATCGATAATTTATTGAAATCAATAAACCTACAATCAGTTGAATCAGAATTGATTATCACAGATTTAAAATTAATCCTAAGGAATAAACGCACAAGAATTTATCTGGCCTTGCCTATATTCTTTTATGGAGTTGGTTTTATTATGCCAGAAACAAATATTGAGTTTAACAATAAATATCAGTTTTTAATAATGTCAATGGTACTTCTTCAAATGAATTTTGGACAAGTTTTACCATCCTGGGAAAGTGCCTATTTTGACGGACTTATGACTAAAAATTTAAGTTTTAAGACTTATTTGAGGGCAAAATTTATATTACTGATAATTTTAGCAAGTTTTGGATTAATCCCTTTAATTTTTACCTTATTTATCAATATTAATTTATTTATTGGCGGTTTATGTGTCGTTATTTATGCCATTGGCGCAAATAGTATTGCATTTCTTGGAATATCTAACCATAATAACAAACGCATGGAAATAAATGAATCTGCATGGTTTAAAGGAAGTAATAATGGAAATATGATTTACATGTTCTTTGTTACTTTTCTCCCTTTTCTCATTTATTTGCCCTTTATGTTATTGAAATGGCACCTCATTGGCGCATATGTATTGGCAGGAATAGGAGTTTTTTGCTTGATATTTCATAACCAATTTTTAAAAGAATTTGAGTTAAAATATCGTGAAAGTAAGTTTAAACTATTGGAAGGTTTTAGAACCAAATAAAATAATCAATGATAGAAATTCGAAATCTACAGAAAACATATAATAAACATACTGTATTAGATATTTCAACTTTAGCTATTCCTGAAGGACAATCATTTGGATTAGTTGGTAATAATGGAGCTGGGAAAACAACCCTGTTTCGATTAATACTGGATTTGATAAAAGCCGATTCCGGAGAAGTTTTTTCAAATAATAAACCTGTAAATTTGAATGACGATTGGAAAGCTTATACAGGTTCTTATCTGGACGAAGGCTTTCTAATTCCCTTTCTTACAGCTTTGGAGTATTTTCAGTTTGTTGCCAAATTATACAATATTCCTAAAGATCATTTAAACGAAGTTTTGGCACCTTATGAGAGTTTCTTAACTGAAGAAATTTTAAAGAAAAAAACTTATATCAGAGATTTGTCAAAAGGAAATCAAAACAAAGTTGGTATTGTTTCAGCATTATTAATGAATCCTAAAGTATTGGTATTGGATGAGCCCTTTGCCAATCTGGATCCAAGCTCACAAATTAAGCTCAAAAAAATTCTGATAGAGAAACGCAACCAAAAACAAACCACAATGCTGATTTCAAGCCACGATTTAAGCTATCTTTTTGAAATTTCTGAAAGAATTGTAATTCTTGAAAATGGTATAATTAAAAATGACATCCAAACTGAAAATACTACTTTAATTGAAATTGAGAAATACTTTGAAGTTGCATGATTTAATATTTT
>JANRJY010000060.1:0-50719 GCA_033763735.1 Bacteroidota bacterium
GGTTTGTGCCTACTGCAGTTACGCCAGTAGTCTTCAGGATACCTTCGCACACGGTTTCTGCAGTAGGATGTTGGGTAATCTGTGTAGGTGTACCTACAATCAAATTGGCTATATCAGAAATTACCGTACCACAAGTACCCGACACAGTCACCATATAGCTGCCTGATATACTGGTGCTCATGCTAGAGGTGGTAGCACCGTTGTTCCATATATAGCTGAGATTGTTACCAATTGCAGTCACTTCAAAACTAGCCATACTGCCTCCGCATTTGGTTTGGTGCATGGGTTGTTGTGCAATACCTGTAGCAGTGTTTACCACAAGCGTATTCAAGTTATTGGGGAACGAACTTTCAGTACCACAGGAACCTATTACTTGCACACTATAGATACCTGCCAAGCTTACTGTCGCCATTTTGGTTGTGGCAAAAGGGTTTACTAAATCCGATTCATGGTACCAATTATATGTTAGGTTTGCACCTACTGCAGTAACGTCAAATGTGGCTGTGTTGCCCCCACATATGGTTTGTGAAGATGGAAAATGAGTAATTTGAGTGGTTGGCTGCACTGCTAGGTTTGCCATACTTGAAATAACGCTTCCGCAGGTACCCGACACGGTAACCATATAGTTTCCAGCTACACTGGTTTGCATGCCGGCTGTAGTGGCTCCATTGCTCCACAAGTAGCTAAGCCCCGAACCTGAGCCAGTAAAAGAGAATGTAGCCAAATTGCCACCACACAAAGTTTGAGAGGCTGGCTGAGTTAGTATTGTTGGAGGAGCGCATCCTTGCCAAATGCTTACCCTTGCCAGATTGTCGCTTATAAACAAGCGTCCGTTGGAACCAAATGCAATGGATGCAGGATAACCAAATTCATTAAGTGCAGCTCCATATACCCCTCCTATTGAAGTTAGGAATCCAAACGAATTGCCTGTATGAGTCCATATACAAATGCGGCTATTGTCCGTATCCGATATGTATATTTTACCACCGGCATTGATTGCCACCCCGGAAGGACCCGAAAAGTCGTTTGGCCCTGAGCCTCCCGACAGGTATTGATTGGTACCAAATACAGCATAGTTACCAAAGGTATTTCCACTTTGTGTCCATACACTTATGCGGTTGTTGTCGAATTCGGATATATAAATAAAGCCCCCGCTACCAAGTGCAATATCTTTGGGTACTGCAAATTGATCATTTGCCGAGCCAAATCCATTTCCAAAACTGGTAACAGGGGTGTAGTTACTACCATTGATGCTCCATACGCTAATGCGGGAGTTGCCCTCCTCACAAACGAATATTTCTCCGTTGCTCGAAATGACAATCCCCGAAGGGCTATCAAACTGATTGGCACCTGTGCCTTGGCTGCCAAATGTAGCCACCGGAGTGAAAGTGCTACCGCTCACACTCCACACACAGATACGGTGATTGTTTTGATCCGTAATGAACAGCCTACCATCGGTACTTTGAGCAATACCTTTTGGATTGTCAAAATTGCCTGCAGCTGTACCCTGGCTGCCAAATGTGGTAAGATTGCCAAAGTTATTGCCTGTTTGTGTCCACACACTAACTCTATCATTTCCTCCATCTACCACATATATATGTCCATTAGAGGGGGAAGTAAGTATGCCTTGTGGCTGATTAAACTGGTTCAAATTAGAGCCTTGAGTAGTATTGGTACCCAAGAAGGTAACAGGAGTAAGGCCTTGGGCTTGGGTTGTAAAATGCCCCACACAAAACAAAAGAAGTATAGATTGGGTAATGGTTTTCATCATTATAGTAGAGTTATTGTTTACTAAAGCAACATAAACCTACTCAATTGGAGTCGTTTTAAATGCTCCAAAACCACATAAGAATGCTCCAAAATCACATTTTTTTATACTTCAGAAGGCAGGTGTCCGTGTGCTTTCTTAAATGCAGCCGAGAATTTGCTCGTATTGGAGTAGCCCAACGAGTAGGCTACTTCTTTCACAGGAATATCTCTTTTTTTAAGAATCTCCTTGGCATAATTCATCTGTTTAAGTGAAAAATATTGATACATACTGCAGCCATATACCTGTTTGAAATCGGCCATTAATTTGGTTTCTGAAATGCCCACTTCTTTGGCAATATTCTGTATAGAAGGAAACGTATCAAAAATAGAATTGGTGATAATGTATTCTGCCTTTATGGCTTTTCGCATATCTTTCTCAGGTGTATTGGATGATGCCTTGTGAACAGCCTCGTCATCCAGTTTTTGGATAAAATAAGACAGAATCTCCAGTGTATTGCGTTTTACAAGTAGCAAATCTTTTACGCCATTCTCATCTTTGTTCAGTATACTTTCGATAAGTATTTCATACACTTCTCTCTTGCGCTCCAAAAAATTGGGCAAAAACAGGCTCTCAAGCTCTGAATGAAAGAAATCTTCAAGCGTTTTGTTTTTGAGGACACCATTGGAGGCAATGTTTTGTTTCATCCACTCCTTGCTGAACAGTATCGTGAGAAACAACGATTTTTGACCTTTAAAATGACTATTCAAGCAATTATGTCCCGCCTTAAACAGCATCCATGAGCGGTCAATACACTCCACATCAATGTGCATTTTGGGCAATTTCAGTGTTCGGGTTCCCCTATTGAGATATAAACTCAGAAAGTGGTATTCAGAAGGTATGCCGGGTTCGTAGTACATCCGGAAGCTTAGGTTTTGTTTTATTTCAAACTGAGACATTATTATCCAAAGACCTTCTTCCAGCTTGTGATAATGACCATCGCCCTTTAAAAATGGATTATTGCAATAATAAGTGCCATTTTTTCGACTGCTTTTCACAAAAGGCATATTATGAAATGTCTCTGTAATTAGCTCAGGACTATTAGCCACATAAGGCAGCTCATAAAACCCATCCCTGTAATAGAATAAGTACTTCTGAAAAGAAGAAAGCCATTTTTTGATAGAAAAAGCCATAAATAATAATGTGCTAAAAGATAATAGCGTTTATTTATTACACCCTCAATTAACCAACAGATGATTTTACATATATACTCAAATTTAAATTGCAAGTAAGTCTTTTCAAATAAAAAATTCTTCAAACTTCTATAGTTTTTGAATACATTAAAAAAAATTTGAGTTTGTAAATATATCTATATCATTTGGGCTGTTATTGGTTCGTTATTATTGAAAAAAAGCTGTTTACTGCTGCTGTGTATCATCTACTGCAGTCACTTTAAAATCAGGTGCAGTTCGGCCAATAAGTTTATATTTCATTGTAGAGGCTATTCCAATTGCTGCTTCTTTAGCTTCATTTGATTTAGGACCTTCAAATAATTCATCAACGGTTTTTTTGAACAAATAAATCCATCGCTCGAAATGTTCTATTTTAAATTTTTTTATTTCATTTACATGAAAATGAGGCTCCATTACACTGCCCGTGTAGGCATTGGGTGTCGAAAATAGTATGAACTCCCAAAAGCCTACCATTCTTGGCAAGTGATGTTCCCAGTCGATAGGGACCACTTTGCCAAAAAAATCGGAGAGGAGTTCGTCTTCTTTAATTTTACTGTAAAAAGTATTTACCAAAAGTTCTATATCTTTTTTGGATGCAATATCGGCCATGTTTGATTACTTAATTATAAGCAAGTTACAAACATGGTTGATATATTTTTTAAAATAAATATTGATTAATTACTTACCCTTTTAGTGGTATCAACAACTTGTGTTTGAGTAGTAGAATCTGTTGTAGTAGGTATTGATGGAACACTTTCACTATTAGTAAATCCATCTTTGTTTCCTTGAGGTTCTTTGCCTCCTGCAGGATTAGTACCTTGAAGCATAACTATATAACTTGCAACTTTCTGAATTTGAGCTGGATTAAGTTGTTTTTTCCAGGCTATCATACCTTTTTCAATGACACCTTCACTAATAGTATGAAATATATTTTTAGGTGTTTTTCCATGTATCCAATATTCATCTGTCAAATTTGGACCAACTCCACCTGCACCTGTAGGTGAATGACAAGCCACACAATTTTTTGTATAAATAGCCTTGCCTTCTTCTAAAGCACTTGCGTCTGTTAAAATCTTAGCATTATCTTCATTTATACTATTAACTGCTTTTTTCATTAATTCTTCTTGTGCCGCCATAGCAATTGCTACTTCCTGTTTATATTCAGTTTCTTGAATATTTCCATCTCCAGCTACATGATAGATAAACATATAAACAATACCAAAAATTATTGTGCCGTAAAACAAAAAGTTAAACCAAGGTGGCGTTGGGTTGTCTAATTCTTTGATTCCATCATATTCGTGGTGCAAAACCAATCTGTTTTCGAATGCAAGCGGTTTTAAGCTAAGTAACTTTTCCCATAAAGTTTGTTCTTCATAAGCTTTTTGAAATACTACTTCTTCTTCCGTTTTATTTATTTCTTTACCTATCGTAATCACCAATCTGTATAAGTAGAAAATTACAATTGTTAACAAAATTGCAATACCTGCAAGTGCGTAAAGCAGCATATTATAAAACATTTGAGCACTATCCTGACTTTGTGCATATGTGCTGTTGGCAAACAAAACCAATAATCCCGGAATTGACAATTTTTGAATAACTCGCATTGAAGTATGTTTTATTATAAATTAATTTTCTAAAGGTTTATTACTCATTTCTTGGGCAAATCTTTTATCCATCAGCACAATATACATTCCTACCAATAGGAAAAATATAAAGAAAATAACCACTGAAGCTGACAAGTAAAAACTTGCATCTGCCATTTTGTTTATGAACTGCTTGAACATTTTATTGATTATTAAATAGTTATTTTAATTCCGATGAAGCTGTTTCCGATTTAATTTTGATATCAGTACCTAGCCGTTGCATGTAAGCTATTAATGCTACAATCTCTTTGTCAGCTGAAACTTTAATGCCTTCTTTGGCCAAACCAGATGCGATAGTTTCACTTTGAGTTTTAATCTCATCCATTGCAGATGAATTATAATTAGGGTCGTATGGGACACCTATAGTTCGCATCGCATCTATTTTTTGGCTTGTTAATGAATAGTCTGTATTTTGTTCCAGTAACCAAGGATATGAGGGCATAATTGAACCAGGTGACATGCTGGATGGATCCATCATATGGTTATAATGCCAAGCATGAGAATATTTGCCACCAATACGATGTAAATCAGGACCAGTTCGCTTTGAACCCCATAAAAATGGATGGTCATAAACAAATTCACCGGCTTTGGAATATTCTCCATATCGTTCAGTTTCAGATCTGAACGGTCTGATCAATTGACTATGACAAGCATTACATCCTTCACGGATATACAAATCACGACCATGTAATTCAAGAGCAGTGTAGGGTTTTACAGAAGCAATTGTAGGTATATTACTTTCTACAACAAAAGTTGGCACAAGTTCGAAAATAGTACCTACAAGAATCATAAGTAAGGCTCCTACCAACATTTGGATTGGTCTGCGTTCTATAACTTTATGCCAAAATGAATCTTCAGGTGAAGGTACATAACTGGCCAATGGCATTAATTTAGGGGCAGATGTTGGCTCATTTGCCAATAGTTTACCTTTTACCATAGTCATTACCAAGTTATATGTCATCACTATCGCACCAAGGAAATATAGTGCGCCTCCAATGGCTCTTAATCCATGTAAAGGGATGATTTGAACGGTAGTTTCAAGAAAATTGGGATATTTTAATAAACCCTCTTGTGTAAACTCCTTCCACATCATTCCTTGAGTAAATCCCGAAAAATACATTGGTATTGCATAGAAAATAATTCCTAATGTGCCTAACCAAAAATGAGTTGCCATCAGTTTTTTAGAGTATAATTCTGTTTGAAATATTCTTGGCAAAATCCAATAAAGCATGGCAAAAGTGAGGAATCCGTTCCAGCCAAGTGCTCCTACGTGTACGTGTGCAACAATCCAATCCGTAAAGTGAGCAATTGCGTTAACATTTTTTAAGGATAGTAATGGACCTTCAAATGTGGCCATACCATAAGCAGTTACACCCACTACCATGAATTTCAAAATAGTGTCTTCTCTTACTTTATCCCAAGCACCTCTTAAGGTTAAAAGTCCATTAATCATGCCTCCCCAACTGGGTGCAATAAGCATTACTGAAAATACTACCCCAAGGGATTGAGCCCAATCAGGCAACGAACTGTATAACAAGTGGTGTGGACCCGCCCATATATATATAAATATCAAAGACCAAAAGTGCAAAATGGATAATCGATATGAATAAACCGGACGATTAGCCATTTTAGGCAAATAGTAATACATCAATCCTAAAAATGGAGTTGTTAAAAAGAAAGCCACTGCATTATGTCCATACCACCACTGCACCAAAGCATCTTGTACCCCTGCGTACCATGAGTAGCTTTTAAATAAGCTAACTGGCATCTCAAATGAATTTACAATATGCAACACTGCAACTGTAATCCAAGTAGCTATAAAAAACCAAATTGCAACATACATATGTCGTTCTCTGCGTTTGATAATAGTGCCAAACATATTTATCCCAAAAATCACCCAAACAAGTGTAATAGCAATATCAATGGGCCATTCCAACTCGGCATATTCTTTCGATGTGGTGATGCCTAATGGTAAAGTAACGGCAGCTGAAAGAATAATCAATTGCCAACCCCAAAAATGAAGATTGGAAAGAAAATCACTAAACATTCTTGCCTTACATACTCTCTGTAAAGCATAATAGAGACCCATAAAAATGGCATTTCCAACAAAAGCAAATATTATTGCGTTTGTATGCAAAGGTCTTATTCTGCCAAATGTTGTGTATTGAAAATTGAAATTAAGTACCGGATACACAAGTTGTAAGGCTATTATTAATCCCACCAACATGCCAACGATACCAAAAATTATTGTTGCAATTGCAAAATTGCGCACGATGCCATTGTCATAGCTAAATTCTTCTGTTGTAATTTGATCAGATTGTGACATTTTTATTTATGGGTTTGTTTTGATACAGTGGTTTCTTGGTAATCCTCAAATAATATTCGTACCGAAGGCGTATATAAGTCGTCATTTTGTCCGGTTTTTTGGGCCCAAATAAAAGCACCCAAAAATCCTAAAGCCATCATTAAACTCACACCTATCAATACAAATACAACACTCATTTATGGATAATTTTCAATCACAAAATAATTGTATATCAATTGGCTATAAAATGACTGTTCTTAACAAGAATAATGATAAATATCATTTTTGTTCTTAACTTGGTTTATAATAGAATTTGTACTTTATTTATATTTCAAACTTGAAACGTATTTCGCTTTTTAAGCAAACGGACAAAAAAATAATCTATATTTGCGACCCTTTTAATCAAATTGTTTAATGGAATTAAACGAAATTACGGCTATTACGCCCATTGATGGGAGATACAGAAAAGCAACAAAGCAATTGTCATTGTACTTTTCGGAGTATGCACTTATCAAATACAGAGTACTTGTAGAAATTGAGTATTTTATTGCACTTTGCGAAACAAATATTCCTTCCTTACAAGATTTTAACAAAACATTTTACCCTGAATTGTGGGCTATAATTACCTCATTTGATGAACATGAAGCCAGGCTAATTAAGGATTATGAAAAGAAAGTCAATCATGATGTAAAAGCAGTTGAATATTATTTGAAAGAAAAATTTAAACACACTAAACTTGAAAAGTATTCTGAATTCATTCATTTTGGACTTACCTCTCAAGATATCAATAATACAGCTATCCCTTTACTTCTTCGCGATTGTGTAGAGAATGAAATATTACCTAAAATTAATGAAGTAGTTTCATTCCTTAATACACTGGCAAAAGAATGGGCAGATATACCTATGCTAGCTCGTACGCATGGACAACCAGCATCTCCTACCAAAGTCGGAAAAGAAATAATGGTTTATGTAGAAAGACTTGACAATCAAATAGTTCAACTGCGAAATATTCCTTATTCCGCAAAGTTTGGAGGCGCTACAGGAAACTTCAATGCACATCATGTAGCATATCCGGAAATTGATTGGATTGATTGGGCAAATAGATTTGTAAATGAAAGATTATCACTTAAACGCAGTCAATACACCACACAAATTGAGCATTATGATAATCTTGGAGCATTATGCGATGCTTTTAAGCGTATTTCAACCATATTAATTGATCTTAACAGAGATACATGGCAATATATTTCAATGGAATACTTCAAACAAAGGGTCAATAAAGATGAAGTAGGTTCTTCAGCTATGCCACATAAAGTAAATCCAATTGATTTTGAAAATTCTGAAGGTAATTTGGGTATTGCTATTGCATTATTTGAACATATGTCTACGAAATTGCCAATTTCAAGATTGCAACGGGACCTCACAGATAGTACCGTGCTAAGAGCATTAGGAATGCCTTTTGGTCATATGTTTATCGCTCTTGAATCCATGTTAAAGGGCCTTAATAAGTTGGAATTAAACCATTTGGCCATTCATAATGACCTAGAAAATAACTGGGCGGTGGTGGCTGAAGCAATTCAAACAATATTAAGAAGAGAAGGATACCCAAAGCCATATGAAACTTTGAAAGAATTAACTCGAACAGGTAATAAAATTACACATGAAACTATAACAGGATTTATTGATAAGTTGGATATTAGTTATTCTGTTAAAAAAGAACTTCGTCAAGTGACTCCGTTTAATTATACAGGAATGTTTGTTCATTAAGATGTGTAATTATTAATTCTTTTTTGCTTAGAAACTCTAAATTCTAAAAACTAAACAAATTCAAATGACCGAAATCATAAAATCAAAACAATTTGATTTGGAAGATCGAACATTGAGATTTGCTAAAAATATTAGATGGTTTGTTAAAAAATTAGAAAAAGATATTTCAAATATTGAGGATATCAAACAATTAATTCGATCTTCCGGCTCTATTGGAGCTAATTATATAGAAGCAAACGAATCTTTAAGCAAAAAGGACTTTTTGATGAGATTGAAAATCTCTAGAAAAGAAGCAAAAGAATCGGTATTTTGGCTCAAACTTTTGAATATAAACAATGAAGAAACAGAAGCATTAAGGAATAAATTGATTTTAGAATCAACAGAAATCATGAAAATATTTGGTTCTATTATAACAAAATCCGAAAAAGGAAGTTTTGAAATTAATAATTAGGATTTTGGATTTGTTTAGAATTTAGCGTTTAGGATTTAGGATTTAATTGCATGTATCCCAACAAATCTATATTTTTATACATTTTTATCTTTATTTCAAGCTTATCTATTCTAAGTCAGCCCATTAAACGTGTTGAACTAATCCGTGCCAATACCCTTGAAGGAACCACTTTTTTAAATGAACCCATTAAAAAACTCATTGGAAATGTGGTTTTCAGACATCAGGGTGTAATGATGTATTGCGATTCGTCTTACCAATTTGATAATCGAAATGACTTGGAGAGTTTTGGGCATATCAAAATTATTAAATCGGACTCCCAATCTATTAAAGGAGAACATTTGAATTATTTTGGCGACACCAGAAAAGCTCAAATACGTGGTCCAAATGTGATTTTGAATAAAGGAACACTGTTTTTGTACACAACTATTTTGGATTATAATCTGGAAACCGATATTGGAAATTATTATGAAAATGGAAGAGTAGTAGATAAAGAAAATGTTTTAACAAGCAGAATTGGAACATTTTATAAGCAAAAAGATTTGTTTGTTTTTGTGCAAAATGTGGTTTTCACTGATAAAAAATATACTATATACACTGATACTTTGGAATATAATACCGAATCTAAAGTTGTGAATTTCAGAGGTCCTACTCGAATAATTGGTCCGGAAGGAACCATGAATGCCTTAAAAGGTGAATATAACAGCAAAACCAAGCAGACAAATTTTTCAGGAAGGGCTGTTATTAATTATCAGGAATTTACACTAACAGCTGATAAAATTTATTATGACCAACTGGGCAAAAAAGGTATTGCTACAGGCAATGTTGTGGTGCTTTCCAAAAAGGATAGTGTAACTATTTATGGAGATATTGGACATTACTGGGGCAAGGAAGGTAAAACTAAAGTATTTCCAAATGGACTTATGCGTTCAATAAGCGGTAAAGATACGCTGTATCTCTCAGCAGACACTTTGTTGGCAATTAATGACACTGTTAAAAAGATAAAACGAATGTTCGGCCTCAAGCATGTGAAAGTGTATTACAAATCAATGCAGGCAGTTTGCGATTCGTTAGTGTCAGATATAATTGATTCTACTACAACATTTTACAAAGACCCAGTATCATGGAATAGTAAAAATCAAATGCGAGGGGACACTATCAAAATATTTATGAAGCACAAAAAAGTAAATAAAGTAGTGTACGGGAATAAGGCATTTATGATATCGCAAGATACTATTGGAAATTATAATCAAGCAAAATGCAAGCGAATGATTGCCACATTTGAAAATAATAAAATAAAGGTCGTTGATTTGAAAACAAATGCGGAAAGTGTTTATTATGGTTTGGAAGGCGATACCTTAGTTTCTGGTATTAATCATGCAACTGCCACTGATATGCAAGTACGATTTTCAAAACAAAAGGTGAAGAAAATTGCTTATTATAAAAAGCCAAAGGCTGAGTTTATTCCATTTCATGAAATAAAGCCAGAAGACGAACGATTAATTGGATTTAAACTTCGGGAAAAGGAACGACCAACTCTTGAAATTGTACTTGGTAAACATAAAAACCAAGTAAAATAATTTTCAAATTGAAATATTAAATATATTCGCATTATGTTAAAATGGGTGAAAGACAATATTTTTAATCTGATTAATTTTGCATTACTTGTTTATGTGCTATTTGAGCTAAACGATGTCCGTAATTTGGCTCAAGCCACTAATACAGAAGCCGAAATGAGTAATCTTAAATTGGACTATGTAGAATCCGACATCAATCAAAAGTCATATCCGGATTCAAACAAATAATATTTTTAAGGATTAATTATTTTTTCAATTACAGAAGCCTTTGCATCCATCTCAATAAAAATTTGTCATACACAGCGTAATATCCATTATTTTGACTTGTATTGTGATATATAAGTTCTTTTTGTAATAATGAATCCAAGCTTCTCTTTACTGCTGCCGATGATTGGAGCTTGTATTTTGCAATAAACTGTGAATTGTATGGTTGAATAACTTCAGTTTCATGCGCCAAAGCTTTCATTAATTGCCATTGTGCATCGGTAAGAAGGTTTTTTAATTGGTAATAATATGGCTCATATTCTTTAAGTATTTCATACATTGCATGATATACTTCATCAGTATCGATTTTTTTCAAGCCTCTTTGAAATACATGATGACATATACTTTGTGTATAATAGGTATGTGTAAAACTAAGGTTAAGTATGAGTTCAATTGCTTCAAAAGTAATATTTCGTTTATGCTTCAAAAACTGTTCTGATATAAACAAATTGTATATATGATTGTCGATTTTATTCAGATACATAGGGGTACATGATGCAAAAAAAGGTCGTTTGGCACTTTGAAATAGTTCATACATCAGGTGTTGGTCGCTTCCACAAAACAGAAATCTAATATTACGGACTTGTTGCATTGTAGCCCTAAGCATTGCTTCTGTATTTTGTTCCGGATATTTAAGAATTTGTTGAAATTCATCAATCGCTAATATAATTGATACATTTTGTGAGTCAAGGAAATAAAGTATGTCTTGTATCGTATTCTCTTTAATTTGATCCGGTGCCACATCTAAACTAAGTTCTGGGGCTCCACTAAGGGCATCAAAACTAACTTTAGGACGCAAATTACTTATTGCAGATATAAATTTGCGTCCAATCCCACGTTGAATTGGGAATGTTTTAGTGATTTCTTTCGCCAGTTGCATCGCAAATTCTGATTGATTCTGGGTAAATTGTATGTCAATATATAGGCAAAAATAGCTTTTTGTGTCTGTCATTTTACTCAAAACATGCTTAATTAAACCGGTTTTTCCTATTCTTCTAAGTGATAAAAGGGTAAAATTTTGACCATTTTCAAGCCCTGAAACGAGTGTTTTAGTTTCTTTTTCTCTGTCACAGAAGGTGTCAGGACCCATATAATGCGATATTGGGAACGGATTTGCATTTTGAAAGCTCATGCCACAAAGATACAAATTAATTTAACATCTTGTAATTAACATTTTGTAATTAACATATTGTTAAATTTTGATTTGTGTTTCAAGAAATTATAAAGCAGCCATTTCGCTTTCGCAAATTTCTACAGTACCGTCATTATTGATATTTGAAAGCACCACTGGTAATGTTTCATTAATTAAAAGTGGGTCGTATTTAGCTTTTACTCTGATATAGTTTTCAGTAAATCCGTGCATATAACCATTTTCAATATCAGCCTCAAACAAAACTTGTTTGAGGCTGCCCATTTGTGTTTCATAAAAGTATCTTTTTTTCTTTTCACTAAGTGTTCTGAGCATGCTTGTTCGTGCTTCTCTAATCTTTTGAGGAACTACTTTGCCTAATCCCAATGCATGAGTATTAGGTCTTTCAGAATAAGTGAATACGTGTAAATACGACACATCCAAGTCATTTAGAAATTGGTATGTTTCCATAAACTCAGTTTCACCTTCACCTGGGTGTCCGGTGATTACATCTACACCTATGCAAGCATCGGGCAATAATGTTTTAATAGTAGTTACTCTATCCACATAAAGTTCTCTTTGATATCTTCTGCGCATCAATTTAAGCATGGTATTACTGCCCGATTGAAGTGGGATGTGAAAGTGAGGAACAAACTTTTGTGATTGTGCAACAAATTCTATTACTTCATTACTTAATAAATTCGGCTCTATAGACGAAATTCTATATCGACCTATTCCTTCTACTTTGTCAAGTTCTTTGATTAATTCGATAAACTTCTCTTCTCGAGCACCATTATGCAAACCAAAATCTCCAATGTTTACACCTGTCAGCACTATCTCTTTAACTCCTGTTGCAGCAATTTCAGTTGCTTTATTAACAATATTAACTATGTAATCGCTTCTACTATTGCCTCTGGCAAGTGGAATGGTGCAAAAGGCACATGTGTAGTCACAGCCATCTTGTACTTTCAGAAATGTTCTGGTACGGTCATTAATTGAATATGAACAATAAAAATCAACGGTACTTGCTATTGGAGAGTGATATATTAATGGTTCTTTCTTTTTTTGGAAAGTATCAATTAATTCCAACAATCTAAACTTTTCAGCAGCACCCAATACTACATCTACACCAGGAATTTCACTTATTTCTTTAGGCTTTAGTTGCGCATAACAACCAATAATACCAATAAATGCACTTGGATTTAGTTTTAAAGCTTCTTTTACAACCTTTCTGCATTTTTTATCTGCATTTTCGGTTACACTACAGGTATTAATCAAATAAATATCAGCTTTTTCTTCAAAATTGACCTTTTTGTAACCCTTTTCTTCAAATTGACGAGAAATTGTGGAGGATTCCGAAAAATTAAGTTTGCACCCTAAAGTATAAAAGGCAACTGATTTCAATGAAAATTTAGATTAATTGAAATACAAAAATAATCAATAGAATGTATTTGTAATTTATATTTTGATAACAATATCAATAACTTAAGACAATTATGCCCTTCTCAATAGGAGAAGGATTTAGGATGAGGCTATAATTTACAACTTAAGTTAATGATATTAATTTTGACATTCTACCTAACTACGCATTACTTTGTTAAAAATTTTAACATGAAAAAACATTATTTTACATTAGCATTTGTTGTAATTGTTGCGTTCACTTACGCCCAAAAAAATGTAGTATCGATTCGACCAATAAACTTTGCTGAAGGATTATACGGTCTTTCTTATGAAAGAAGTTTATTGAAGTGGTTCTCTGCAGGATTATATATTGATGTACAACAAACCAAAATATCAGGCTTGCAGGTTGCTGGATATAAAGCAGATTTGAATGTAACAGGATTTGGAATAGTGCCGGAAGCACGTTTTTATTTAAGCTTAGGTGGTGCACCAAATGGATTTTTTCTTGGGGCGTACTTACCTATCCGTCAAATGAATAGCAAATTCACACTAGATGGGAATATTCCTTATATTGATTCTCATAATCCCAATATCACAACCTATGCTATTGCAAGTAACAGCAAAACTACTTTTACAGATAACAGATTAGTATATGGAATTGGGGGAATGTTAGGATATCATTTTATTTTGCTCAAAATGCTTTCAATTGAACTCATGGCAGGAGCAGCTTATACCAATGGAATGTTGAATGATTCATACAAAACGCAAATCATTGATAATAATACCGGAAAGGCTAAGCAAGATGTAGGTCAAGTAAATATTCCCTATGGAGTAAGGTCTTTTTTTCAAATTCAACCTCGATTTGGAATAAATTTGGGAATCGCTTTTTAATAATGGGAATAATCCGCTTATTTTGAGGACCAATTCACTTCAATTGGTTATAATTAATAGATGCGCTTATTTATTTTCATCGGCATATTGGCTGCTAGCCTAAGTATAAGTGCCCAAAAAAATGCTTTCACTGCCCGCCCTCTTAATGCGCTTACAAGTGAATTTGGTATTGCTTACGAGCGTCTTATTTACAAACAGTGGAGTTTAGTTCTTTATGGCGAATATATTAATGGTCCTTTATTATTGAGTACCCAATATCAAACCTGGCTTCGCAACTCAATGAATGTAAATAATGTAAATTCATTTTCATATGAAGGTTATGGTGGGGTACCTGAAATTCGATATTATTTCAAACAAAAAAGGGCTAAAGAACTTGAAGATATTGACCCAACTACCGACAACAAAATAACAGGTTGGTTTTTAGGTGCTTATTTTCCCATACGTAAGTTTACCATGCAGATGCGAATTAACAGCGCAGAATATAATTTATTTGCTATTCAAAAAGACTTTGGTACTTTTAAATATGATGGCTGGATGTATGGTGCCGGTATTGAAGGAGGAAAGCATTGGGTTTGGGGATTGTTTTCTTTAGATATTTATGCTGGAATAGGATATTCAACAGGTGTAGGGGGGCAAGCCGTGCAATTTAATTTTGATAGAAGTTTTAATGATTCGGACCCAACTTATAATAGCTATACAAAAACAAAATATTTAGGATTTTTAGGCAATTACCTGATGTTTACTCCCAGATTGGGTGTGAGTATGGGTGTAGCTTTTTAATTGAATTACTTCCTTGTCAACTCCCTGAAAGTATTTTCCAAGGTTTTTTGAACGAGTTTCATTTCTAATAAACTCCAATTTTGTGAAGTAAATACCTTAAATAATTCAGGTCTGATATCCGTCCACGATTCAATAGTAGCTTTAGTTTCAGTAAATTCAGATAATTGAATTACTGATGAAATTGACAATAGTATTTCTTTACTCATTGGACTAGCTGATTCTATGGAAATCACATATTTATCGGAAGGAGTTACAGTGATGTTTTCTAATTGATTATCAGCCACTATTTTGCCTGAATTGATAATTACCACTCTGTCACAAATATGCTCCACCTCTTGCATAATGTGGGTTGAAAATATCACTGTTTTTTCTTTACCCAATTGTTTTATCAAGTTTCTGATTTCTACTACTTGATTGGGATCAAGGCCTGAAGTAGGTTCATCTAAAATCAGCACTGACGGATTGTGTATTAAAGCTGCTGCCAATCCCAATCTTTGTTTATAACCTTTGGATAATTGACCTGCTTTTTTCTTTTGTTCTTTCACAAGCCCGGTCGTTTCAATCATTTCAGCAATACGTTTATTGAGCAATTCTCCTTTGATTTTGTATATGCTTCCCACAAATCCCAGATACTCTTTCACATACATATCTTCATACAAAGGATTGTTTTCTGGCAAATATCCAATTCTGCGTTTCACTTCCATTGATTGGGTTAATACGGAATACCCATCTACTTCCACAGAGCCAGCATTAGGTGTTAAAAATCCCGTAATAATTTTCATAGTAGTCGACTTTCCTGCGCCATTTGGGCCAAGGAAGCCAAGAACTTCACCGTTTTTTGCAATAAATGAAATATTATCCACTGCACGTTGCTGGTTATAAATTTTAACCAACCCTTTTATTTCAATTGACATTATTATGTTTTATGTTCTGTATAATCAAATCGTGTTACTTTAATTATGCCTTCTACTTCTTTGAGTTTTTGAATTAAAATGTCCAAATGGCGGGTGTCATTCACATATACCATTATTTTACCTTCAAAAACACCTTCGTCTGAATCCACAGTTATAGAGCGCATATTTACTTTTAATTGATTAGAAATGATGCGAGTAACGTCATTAACCAAGCCAACTCTATCAGAACCTTCAATATTAATTCCTGCCAAAAATGCAATTTCTTTTTGAGAAGTCCACTTTGCTTTTATAATTCTGTACCCGTAGCTCGACATGAGTTCTATTGCATTAGGGCATATTGTACGATGTATTTTGATTCCTTCACTTACGGTTACAAATCCAAAAACATCGTCACCCGGTATAGGGTTACAACATTTGGCAAGTGTATAATCAATTTTTTCAAGATCCTCACCAATCAATAGCATGTCGGAATTTACGCCTCTTGTTTTTGAAATTTCTCTTTCAAAATCTTTTTTGCTTGTGATTAATGGTTTGTCATTTTTGGTTTCAGATCCTGGTTTGGGTTTGTTAAACTCTTTGATTACCGATAAATCAATGAGTCCTTTGGCCACTTTTCCAAAAAAATCAAGTGAGCTTTTTTCTCCATAAAAATCTATCAACTTTTTAATATTTTCATCATCCAAAGGTATTTTGTCTGATTTAAATTTTCTTTCAATAATTTCCTTACCATCACCCGCTAGGGTTCTTATTTCATCTCGAAGTGCTTCTCTGATACGGCTTTTGGCTTTGGAACTTACCACCATTTTGAGCCAGTCTTCTGAAGGTTTTTGTTTAGGAGAGGTCACAATTTCCACCTGATCGCCATTATTGAGCACGTAGCTTAATGGCACTAGTTTTTGATTTACTTTTGCACCCATACAATGCAAACCTATTTGGGTGTGAATTTCAAAAGCAAAATCAAGTGTAGAAGAACCTGAAGGTAAGGTTTTTAGCTCTCCTTTAGGTGTAAATACAAATACATCTTCTTTGAACAAGTTGGAGCGGAATGTGTCAACAAAGTCTATTGCCGTTCCTTTGTTATTTTCAATAGCCTCACGCACTTTATTCAACCATAATTCCAGACCTGCTTCTGATTGTGATTGCACGCCATCTTTATATTTCCAATGTGCCGCATAACCTTTTTCTGCAATTTCGTCCATTCGTTCTGTACGAATTTGTACTTCAACCCACTGACCCGAGTGTGACATGATGGTTGTATGAAGAGATTCATAACCATTTGATCTTGGGGTGCTTATCCAATCGCGCAATCGGTCAGGATTGGGTTTGTAAAAGTCAGTAATGATAGAATACACCCGCCAACAGGCTGCTTTTTCATCTTCCAAAGGAATATTTTTTAGGATAATTCGGATGGCAAAAAGGTCATATATTTCTTCAAAGTTGACTCCATTATTTTTGATTTTGCTCCAAATTGAATAAATGGATTTTGGACGACCTTTGATTACAAATTCATAATTGGATCGATCAAGTTCAGTTTCTATAGGGGCGATAAAGTCTTTAATAAATTTATTTCTTGCCGATTTGGTGGTTTGTAACTTATTTGCAATGGTTCTGTATGATGTAGGATCGGTATATTTTAAGTATAAATCTTCCATTTCCGATTTAATGGAGTAAAGCCCTAACCTGTGGGCAAGAGGGGCATATAGATATATGGTTTCTGAGGCAATTTTAAGCTGTTTGTCGCGTGCCATACTATCGAGGGTACGCATGTTGTGCAATCGGTCCGCGAGTTTTATTAATATTACTCTTACATCATATGAAAGTGTAAGCAACATTTTGCGGAAATTCTCTGCTTGTTGAGAGCTTCCATATTCAAATACACCGGATATTTTGGTTAGGCCATCAATTATTTTTGCAACTTTTTCACCAAAAAGTTTTTCTATCTCTCCAAGTGTAATTTGGCTGTCTTCAACTACATCATGCAGGAGTGCCGATACAATGGAGGTTGTACCCAATCCAATTTCATCAACTACAATTTGAGCAACAGCAATTGGATGGTATATATAAGGCTCACCGGACTTCCTTCGCATATCCTTATGTGCCTCTACGGCCATAAAAAAAGCCATTTTAATCACAGAAGCATCACCTTGCTTGAGCATGTGCTTAGCACTTTTCAAAAGCAATCGATAGCGTTTCAGAATTTCTTTACGCTCAGCCTCTATGTTAATATCGGTTTCTTCCGTAACCATACCCTAATATATCAAATTCAATTAATTTTAATAACGCAATATGTTAAATAATTGTTAAGTAAAAAATAGATAAAAGATTCCGTTGTATAAATGATACATTCCATTATTTTTGCACTCCTTTTTACATATACCCTGCGGATATGGCGAAATTGGCAGACGCACTAGACTTAGGATCTAGCGGGCAACCATGGGGGTTCAAGTCCCTCTATCCGCACTTTAAATTTGCTTTTATATTTTTTTAACACTTTTATATTAATTGATTATTTTACTTATTTTTGATTTTTAAAATTTAAAACACATTCATTGAATAATATTTTTAAGTATTTACTAATTTTTTATTTATTTATTTGCTTTCAAATCAAAGCACAACAGATTGAGTTTGTTTCTGGTCAACTTTTATTCAAACTGGATGATTCCGAAAAAACGGTTATACCGGAATATAAGTTTTCAAAAAGCAGAAGAATTGAATTGCCCACAAACCCTTTATTAAGTTCTTTAACAGGTTTATATGTTAAATATTCAGTTTCTTCTCTAAAAAAAGCTTTTAAGAGTAAGCAACTTTTCAATGTGTATTTAATAGAATTTGAAGATACTGCAGGTACCAAAAATTTTATTAAAGATTTACAAAAAATACCCGGGATTCAATATGCAGAGCGGATTCCCATTTATAAAAGCAATTTTATTCCAAATGACATTCATCCGAATCAGTGGTATATCAATAAAGTGAGTCTACCTCAAGCTTGGGATATAACAAGAGGTGTAACAACGGTTACAATTGCAATAGTTGACGATGGTGTAAAAATTACGCACGAAGATTTGTCATCGAATATTTGGGTTAACCCCAATGAAATTCCAAATAATGGTGTAGATGATGACAACAATGGCTATATTGATGATATAAATGGATATGATGTTGCTGATAATGATAATGACCCAAATGCAAACAATCCGCTCAGTACCCATGGTACGCATTGTTCAGGAATTGCATCAGCAGTAACCAATAATAATAAAGGAGTAGCTGGTGCCGGATATTCATGCCGAATAATTGCAGTAAAGTGTAAGCAAGATGCTGCCACCGGAAGTGGACTCCCATACGTATATAATGGATTGGATTATGCATTGACCGTAGATCCTGACATAATTAGTATGTCGTGGGGTAGTTATTATTATTCAAATACTGCGCAATTAATGTTTAACCTGTTGCATAACAATGGTGTTGTATTAATTGCTTCTGCTGGTAATGACAATACCAATGTGCCTTCATATCCTGCCGGTTATAATTATGTGATATCAGTAGGAGCTTCAGACCAAAATGATGTAAGGACATATTTTTCAAATTATGGTTCTACAATCGATATAATGGCACCTGGTCTTAATATTTATAATACTGTCGCTACAAACAATTCAAGTTATAATTTCCTTAGTGGAACTTCAATGGCAGGACCTTTGGTGGCTGGAGTTGCTGCATTAATGAAATCGTATGTGCCATCTGCAACTCCCAATTTTATTGAAAATTGTTTGAAATCAGGAGCTGATAATATTGATAACTTAAATCCAAATTATATTGGTCAATTAGGTTCAGGAAGACTCAATGCTGTAAAATCTTTGAACTGTTTGGTTGGAATACCAACTGCTGATTTTACTACTTCAATTACGTCTGTTTGTATAGGTCAAGCTATTCAATTAAGAGATTTGAGTTACGGATATAGTATTACAGGTTGGAATTGGACAATATCAGGTCCAAATTTAGTTACTTCAAACTTACAAAACCCGATAATTACTTTAAACACAGCGGGTATATATTCTGTAACTTTAAGAGTAAGTAATTCACAAGGCAGTAATACAAAGACGATTTCAAATTATATTTTGGTTAGAAATCCTAGCGCTACAATAAGTGGAAATAATTTAATTTATGTTGGTCAGTCATCTTTTATTAGACTAGATTTTTCAGGTTCTCCTCCTTTCAAGGTTGTATATTCTGATGGAACCGTACAAAATACTTTAACAGGCATTAATCAAAATCCTTTCTATTATTTTTTAACACCTTCTACTACAACTTCTTATAACTTAGTTTCTTTTTCTGATAATAATTGTGCCGGTAGCATTCAAGGTTCAGCTTTGATATCAGTTACTTCTGCACCAATTCCGCCAGTGATTACAGTTCCCGGAACTACATTGCCAGGTTCTACTTTTACAGGAACATCTGGATTTTATTCTGTAAAATATAGTTCAAACGAATTGGTATATATCAACTTAAATGGACAAGTTAATGTTATAGGAAATTTGTCAATTCCCGTAAGTGCTAAGTATAGGGGTATGGATATGGATTCAAATGGCAATTTGTACTTATTGATAGGCAATGTTTTAATAAAAATAAACAAAACAGATGCAAGTGTTTTAGAAACGCGAACCATATCTGGGTCAATATCAGGACCGGCTATTACATTTTCTAACCAAGGTGAACTTTATGTAAATAATGAAGCAGTGGCAGGACCAGAAGGTCAGTTATTTAAGTATAATTTTAACACCCAAAATTTTGCACCAGTATCTGCAAATACTACAGGAATGGCTTCGATTTTGGCTATAGAATTTGATAAAAACGGCACTTTGTGGGCTTTGGATGAGTGTTGTTTGAATAAATTGGGCACCATTAATTCAGTCACAGGTATATATTCAACTTCTTTTTCTAATGCATCAAATAGTTCATTTCCAACTGAGTTAGATTATTTTCAGAATACACTTTTTGGTATAAATATTAATGATGAAACTGTTTCGAACACTACCAGATTATTTAAATGCAATACTTCAAATGGTTTAACTCAAACTTTATTTACTTTATCCGGTTTATATGTAGGTTTGGCAAGTGAAACAAATCAAAATAGTAGCCTTATTGCTCATTACCCATTTTGTGGTAATGCGAATGATGTAAGTGGAAATGGTCTTAATGGTACCATAGTTGGTATAGTTACACTTATTGGAGATAGATTTGGTCAAAATAATAATGCCTATGACTTCAATGGAACTTCTAACGATTATATTAAGATTTATAATTATGGTTCACTGATTCCAACCAATAAACTCACTTGTTCTTTTTGGGTTAAAAGAAGTAGAATCAATGTAAAAGAAGTACTTTTTTTGGCCAATAATACTGGTGGTTGGGGTGTGTATTTTAGTGATGCAAGTGAAGGTTTTAACAATCAATTAAGGTTCACAAAAGTAGATATCAATGCTGTAAACTCAAGTTATACTGTAGCTGATTTAAATTGGCATCATTGCGCGGTTGTATATAGTGGTTCGCAAGCTACCTTTTATTTAGATGGAGTTAGATACAATACATCTGTATATAATGCTAATTTTAGTAGCAGTAATTACTTTTCATTTGGCGAACGTTTTCAGAATATTACCAATCCTTATAATGGTATAATGGATGATTTAAAAATATTTAATACCACTTTAACTGATTTGGAAATTTCAAATTTATATAATGAAACTGCATATTGCCAGCAAAGTTCATTAGTAGCCCATTACCCCTTTTGTGGAAATGCGAATGATGTAAGTGGGAATGGATATCATGGAACCATAGCTGGAGCAACTTTGGCACCAGATCGTTTTGGAAGTTTAAATTCAGCTATGTCTTTTTTAGGAGGGAATGTTCATATTAAGATACCTCGTCAGATTTCAACTGAATTTTCTATTTCAGCTTGGTTTAATACAACTTATACTTACATAAACCAAATAAATTGGATTAATGGTGGCTCCATCGTAGATGCTGAAACTTGGGGTTGCGTCAGAGATTTTGGTGTTTCAATTATTAGTGGAGGCAAAGTTGCCTTTGGTGTAGGTAATGATGCAGATTGTTTTCCTTCAAGTGTAATTTCTGTTAATAATTACAACGATGGCAATTGGCATCATATTTTAGTAAATCGAAATTATCAAAATGGGGCTCTAAGTTTATATATAGATAATCTATTTGTAGGAAGCATAACTTCTTATATAAATATTCTGAATAGTCCTAATTTTATTGGAATTGGCAGAAATACAGGAAATATTGAAAACAACTCTGCATTATATTCATTTATTGGCAAAATTGATGATATTAAAATTTTTAATAAAAATTTGTCTTCCACCGAAATTTCTTCTCTTTTTAATGAAGGATCGTATTGCCCAACTACTTGTAATATCACAACTACAAGTATCATTGGTTCTCAAACAGTATGTAATTATAAAATTGCCACGTATTCGGTTACTGGTATTCCCTCTAATACCTACACTTGGTCCATATCAGGAATAGGAATTGTTGGCACTGGAAATTCAATTAATTACACATTCACTTCAACAGGTATTTATACCATATTGGTAACTCCATCAAATTCATGCGTAACTCCTGCTACAAAACAAATTTCTGTAAGTTGTTGCCCTCAAAATACTACAATTATTGGTCCAAATGCAATTTGTAGCGGCTCAACGAGTTCTTTTTCAGTAATACCGATAACTGGTGTAAGTTACTCTTGGTCAATAGCTGGGGTTGGAATTGTAGGAAGTGGCAATGTGTTACTTTATACATTTAATAATGTTGGTGTCACCCAAATTATTGCGATCCCTAATAGCTTTTGTGTTAATTCGGCAATTTATGCAACAACGGTTACGTGTTGTACGGCTGCAACACCTATAAATGCAAGTTTCACGCTTCCAAATTCAATTTGTGGTTATGCATCTTTTAATCCAATAAATCAATCAACAGGACCTAGTAATATGAGTTATTATTGGTTTTTTGGAAATGATGCAGTACCTGTTAGTTCAACTTTGCCTAATCCGACAAACATTTATTTCAAAAGCTTTGGAAATAAATCAATCTATCTGACATTAACCGGTGCGTGTAATGTTGTGGATACGGCAATTCGAACTCTTATGATTTATCCGGTTCCAATTGCTGATGCAGGCGCTGATATAAATGTATGCTCTTTTTACAATGCCACATTAGGCTCTGATATTGTGATTTCAACTTATGACTATGCTTGGTCTCCTGCTCAATATTTATCAAATGCCAACGTACCTAATCCAATACTCATTGCACCTTACAATGGAAAATTTGTTTTAACTGTAACAAGTAATGATTTCCCAGTTTGTCCTGCAATTGATGAAGTCAATGTGTTACAATCACCTTTATTAAGTATTACAAAAAATCCAATATGCAAAGGGGAAAGTACATTCATCATTGGTTCAATGCCTGGAAGCAATGTTTTCAATTGGCAACCTTCCAGTAAGATAAAGAATAATTACGGTTCATTTATTGAAGTTAGCCCAAGTGAAAATACTACATACACAGCAACAGCTACTGGGCAAAGCGGCTGTGTAAGTAATAGTTCCATTACAGTTCAAGTGATAGACCCATATATAATTAGAATGAGCACATTGACAGGTATACCTTGTTTGAATACTTCAGTAGGTTTCAACATATTAAATCCTCAAAACAATATTCAATACTTTTGGGCTGTTACAAACAAAAAGTCCTACTTTTCAACTACCACTTCAGTGAATTTTAATTTAAACGGTGTAAGTTCATTATTTATAATAGATAGTTCGGTTTGTAAAAATAAAAGTCAGACTATTATAATACCCGTAGATTCAAGTATTATAACTTTTTATCAACCAATTGTGTCTGAATATTGCAAAGAAGTTGTATTAACAATAAATAGTAATTTTAGTACCAATAAATATGTTTGGTCTACTAGTGAAGCTACCAATAATATAACTGTTTCGAAATCAGGCAAGTACTTTGTGAAAACATATAATAATTGTGTTTTCAAATCTGATACAATAGATGTTAAAATTACTTATTTGGATAATAAGTTTCAAAATGTAATTACTCCCAATGGAGATGGAATCAACGACCAGTTTGTAATTGAAGGATGTATAAATATAGTTGGTGAAATAAATCTAAAAATATTTAACAGATGGGGCACAATTGTATATGAATCAAACAATTATAAAAACAACTGGAATGGGGAGAACTTGCCTGATGGAGTGTATTTTTATTCTATTTTAGAGAATAAAACGGGATTATCGAATAAAGGATGGATTCAAATAATTAGATAAGAGCGTAAATACTTATATTGTTATTTAGTAAGCAATTGTTATTTTTTTGATAGGCTGTTTTGCATCAAAGTGAAGTTTATATTTTAATAAAAAATCCAAAGATACAATTATAATATAAACTAATAGTGGAAATACACATACCTTAAACCTTGCGTAGTTAGTAAATGTGGAAAAATTGGCGACATACCAAATTATCAACAATAGAAATATTTTAATTTCAATTTTTTCATTTCTTGCAAAAGGATAAACAATTAACATTACTAATGAAATAACATTCCATAGAAAAATAAAACTAATAATTGCTATTTCGAATGCATTTAATAGACCGAAATACATTATTGTACCCTTTATCCAACCTTTACTATCAAGTAAATACAAAAAACTAACCTCATTTTTAGGAATGTATCCAACTGATTCATATATGAAATGACGACCATTATCCAAAAAGAACGAAAATAATCCCCTCAAGTGTTTTACCAGAAATAACATTGAATGTTCTTTAATTATTGAAGTAGAAAAATCAATTGAAATTTGGAATTTTTCCTTAAACGATGGAATCAATGATTGTTTTCTGACAAAATCATTAAAAGTGGAATCAGCAAAATATGGTCCATATCCAAACGATAACACATCTTTGGCATAATGCAAAGGTAATACTTGCATACTAATGGACGAAAAATGAAATACACCTGTATGCATGTAATTACGATATGACCAAAGACTAACACAAAAAGGTAAAATCAATATTGATATATAAACTCGTTTCCATTTTTTATTCTTGATTATCAAATAGATTGTAAAAATTAAGTTTACAATCCAAAAGTATTGAAAAATGGGTTTAACAAATGCACTAAAACATAATATGACATTTGCAATAAATAAATATTGGTCTTTATTGCTATTTAAAAATATAATCATACATACAAAAGCACAAAATGTAAGAACCATTAATAGGTTATCACTCAATATATAATTGTTCATACATATTGCAATAGGGAAAAAAATAATTGAAGTTGTAATTATCAATATTCGTCTTTTATCATCCAAATACTTATTTGTTATTTGATAAAGTAGGATAAAAACAGTTACGAATAACAAATTTTGAATAATAAGTACACTCCAATCACTATTAGCTATAAAATAACAAAAATTAATAAAAAGACTGTATCCGGGTGGACGTAATGATAAATAAAAGGGATTGAATTCATGGTTTATATCACCGCTGTAACAATAAAAATAATTTCGTATGTTGAAAGCTTGAATTATATATTCATAGGAATCTGGAGTATAATTTGTCCCGAAAAATATAGAAAGCAATAAAAATGTTAATGTTAAAACTATTAATGCACCGGTAAGCAAAAAATATTTTTTCATTATAAAATTTATTATGGTTCAACAACTTACTAAAAATTATTGAACCATAATATACTGTTTATTAGTTCTGCAATTCTAATATCGAATGGTCTTTGGCTTCGAGTTTGCTTTCTCCCATTAAATAAATATCTACTGCTCTGGCACATTCTCTGCCTTCCGATATCGCCCAAACAACCAATGATTGACCTCTGCGCATATCACCAGCAGCAAAAACTTGTGGGTTATTTGTTTGGAAGTTATTTGTTTTCACATTTCCTCTTTCATCAAGTTCTACTCCCAATTCATTAAGCATGCCTTCGTGTTGTGGATGTAAAAATCCGGCAGCAATCAATGCCAATTCACATGGGACAGTTTTTTCAGAACCCGGTTTTTCTGTCATTTTTGGTTTGCCATTTTCCATAACCCACTCTACCTCAACAATTTTAAGTTCTTTCAAATTGCCATTAGAATCACCAACAAATTCTTTTGTGTTGATTGCCCATTTACGTTCACAACCCTCTTCATGAGAAGTAGAAGTGCGCAGTATCATTGGCCAATTGGGCCATGGTGTGCTTTCGTTTTTGTTTTCAGGTGGTTTTGAAAGCAGCTCTATCTGAGTTACAGATTTTGCCCCCTGACGGATGGATGTACCTACGCAATCAGAACCCGTATCACCACCCCCAATAACCCATACATTTTTTCCGGTTGCCAATATTTCTTCATTTATAAGTTTTTTTCCTGCGTTTTTTCGATTTTGCTGTGGTAGGAAATCCATGGCAAAATGTACGCCTTTCAATTCACGTCCCTTGATTGGTATATCTCTTGGAATTGTAGAGCCTCCCGTTAAAACAACGGCATCAAATTCATATAAAATTTCGTTAATCGAAACATTTACACCAACATTTGCATTCGTTTTGAAAATAATTCCTTCTTCTTCTAGTAATTTGACTCTTCGTTGAACCACATTTTTTTCCAACTTAAAATCGGGAATCCCGTATCGCAGCAATCCTCCTATTTCATCAGCTCTTTCAAACACAGTAACCCAATGTCCAGCATAGTTTAACTGAGCAGCAGTAGCTAATCCGGCAGGTCCTGAACCCACCACTGCTACTTTTTTACCTGTTCTTTCAGATGGAATTCGGGTTTTAACCAAGCCTTTTTTAAATGCAGTTTCTATAATGGTTTTTTCAATTTCCTCTATTGCTACTGCTGGTTGGTTAATTCCCAACACACAAGAAGCTTCGCATGGGGCAGGACATATTCTTCCTGTAAATTCAGGAAAGTTATTAGTTGATACCAAAATATTGTATGCCTCTTCCCAATTTTCCTGATAAACCGCATCATTAAACTCAGGAATAATATTCCCAAGCGGACAACCATTGTGGCAGAAAGGCACACCACAATTCATACATCTTGCAGATTGTTCTTTTGTTTGTTTTTCTGACCATGGAGGTAAAAATTCATGGTAGTGCCCAATTCTTGTTTTGTTATCTTCTTTTTTGGGAAGTTCACGTGTAAACTCCATAAAACCTGTTGGTTTTCCCATAGTTTTTCGAATTTATTTTTTTTAAATTTATAATTAAACCAATTCTGCTTTTTTCTCAACCTTTTGTTGTTTCTTTTTCTGAAGAACAGCTTTGTATCCTTTAGGAAACACTTTCACAAAATTCTTTAGTTCCTGATTGAAGTTAGATAGAATAATTTCTGCTATATCCGAATTGGTATAGTTGAAATGGTTGGTAATCAAGCGATTCAATAATGAAACATCTTCATCTTCTAATGGATCCAAATCAATCATTCCCATATTGCAATTTTTAGCAAATGTTTTGTTTGGGTCATAAACATAAGCATGGCCACCACTCATTCCGGCACCAAAGTTTCGTCCTGTTTCACCTAATATTACTGCATATCCTCCTGTCATATATTCGCAACCATGGTCGCCTATTCCTTCTACCACTGCAGTTGCACCTGAATTGCGCACACAGAATCGCTCTCCGGCCATTCCTCTAATATATGCTTCTCCGGAAGTAGCACCATAAAATGCAACGTTACCAATAATGATATTTTTACTTGGGTTAAATTTTGACTTTTTGTCCGGATAACAAATTAATTCAGCTCCGGATAATCCTTTACCAAAATAATCGTTGCCTTCACCTTCAAGTTCTAATTTTATGCCGGAACAATTAAATGCTCCAAAACTTTGACCTGCACTACCTTTAAATTTAAAGTGCACAGTACCTTTAGGCAATCCTTTTGCTTTATATTTTTTGGTAATTTCATTAGACAAAATTGTACCAATGGCACGATCCGTATTTGTTACTTCAAATGAAGCGGAAACTTTTTCACCTTTTTCAATTGAAGCACTTGCCACTTTTAATAATTTGAAGTCTATTTGATCTTCAAGTCCATGTTTCTGAGATTCAGAATTATATAAAGTTAAATTGTCGTCATTTTTCTCTTTATATAACAATTGAGATAGATCTACTTTTTTGTATTTCCAATGTTCAATATCACTTCGCATTTCAAGCATATCCGAACGCCCCACCATTTCATTTATCGTTTTGAAACCAAGTTCTGCCATTATTTCTCGCAAATCTTGAGCCAACATCATAAAGAAGTTGACCACATGATCAGGGTTTCCGGTAAAACGCTTTCTCAATTCGGCATCCTGTGTAGCGACTCCTACCGGGCAAGTATTCAAATGGCACTTGCGCATCATAATACACCCTTCAACGACTAATGCTGCTGTTGCTACACCCCATTCTTCCGCTCCTAATAATGTGGCAATTGCAATATCTTTGCCGGTACGCATTTGACCATCAGATTGAACCACAATACGACTTCTTAGTTTATTCTTAACTAATGTTTGATGTGCTTCTGCTAATCCAAGCTCCCATGGTAAACCTGCATGTCGAATTGAAGATATTGGAGAGGCTCCGGTACCACCATCATGACCTGCAATAAGTACAACATCTGATTTTGCTTTCGCAACACCGGCAGCAATGGTGCCAACCCCTGCTTCAGAAACCAATTTTACACTTATTCTCGCAGCTCTATTTGAATTTTTAAGATCAAATATCAATTGTGCCAAATCTTCAATTGAATAGATATCATGATGTGGTGGTGGCGAAATCAATTCAACACCCGGTGTTGAGTGCCTAACTCTACCTATCCAATCATCTACTTTGTGGCCTGGAAGTTGACCCCCTTCACCCGGTTTTGCTCCTTGAGCCATTTTTATTTGCAATTCATCGGCATTTGTTAAGTAGTTGGCAGTAACACCAAAACGTGCAGAGGCCACTTGTTTAATTGCTGAACGCATTGTATCGCCATTGGCCATTTTTTCATATCTGATTTCATCTTCACCTCCTTCGCCTGTATTACTTTTGGCACCAATTCGGTTCATTGCAATGGCTAAAGTGGTATGAGCCTCAAACGAGATGGAACCAAAAGACATTGCACCTGTTGCAAATCGTTTTACAATAGACTCAACTGGTTCAACTTGGTCAATTGGAATAGATTTGCCTGGTTTAAATGTAAGAAGGCTTCTAAGTGTTATTGCTTTTTTACTCTGCTCATTGATTACTTTAGTATATTTTTTAAATAAATTGTAATCATTCTTCTTTGTAGATAATTGAAGTAAATGTATGGATTCAGGGTTAAATAGATGAGCCTCTCCTCTGCGTTTCCATTGATAATATCCACCTACTTCCAATTTTGGATTTGGAATTTCTTTTTCAGGGAATGCAAGTGAGTGTTTGATTAATGCTTCTTTAGCTAAACCATCCAAATCAATACCACCAATACGAGATACGGTGCCGGTAAAATATTTATCAACTACTTTTTTGGATATTCCCAATGCCTCAAATATTTGTGCGCCCGTGTACGATTGCAAAGTGGAAATGCCCATTTTAGACATGATTTTTAGCAAACCATCACCAACCGCTTTAATATAATTATACTGAAGTTTGTCTTCAGGCAAATCAGCTTTGATAACACCATCCCGCTTCAAATCATTGATTGACTCAAAAGCTAAGTAAGGATTCACAGCGGAAGCTCCATATCCAATAAGTAATGCAAAATGATGGGTTTCCCATACATCGCCTGCTTCAACAACCAAACCTATTTTTGAACGCAATCCTTTTCGGATTAAGTGATGATGTACAGCTGCCGTTGCAAGTACAGAAGGTATAGGTGCATGATCACTGTCAATCCCTCTGTCAGAAAGCAACACGATTTCATATCCATCTTCAACTGCGTCAGCTGCATAGGAACAAATTTTATCTAAAGCTTTCTCTAAACCTCCTGCTACATATTGATCGGCACGGAATGTAATTGGGATTGTTTTGGTTTGGAAATGGGCATGATCTATATATCGCAATCTTTCCAAATCTTTATTACTCAATATGGGTTGTTGCAAAGCCACTATGTGACAATGTTTTGGAGATTCTTCCAAAAGATTCATTACTCCACCCAGGTAACTAACCAATGACATAACCATTTTTTCACGAATTGGATCAATTGGAGGGTTGGTAACTTGGGCAAATAATTGTTTGAAATAGCTGCTGATATGTTGAGCTTGATCTGATAGAATTGCTAATGGTGTATCTTGACCCATTGAACCTATAGGCTCTTTGCCATCTTCGGCCATAGGGGCTAATACTACACGCATATCTTCTGAGGAATAGCCAAAAGCTAATTGTTTTTTCAATAATAAATCACCTTCAAGTGGCAAGTATGAACGATGCGCAGATGGTAAATCTTTAAGATTGATTTTGAATTTGGCTAACCACTCATTATAGGGTCTGCGTGTGCAAATATCCTTTTTAAGTTCTTCATCAGAAATGATTCGACCTTGTTCCAAATCGGCAACAAACATTTTTCCGGGCTGTAAACGACCTTTCATAACTACTTTGGATTGGTCAATTGGAATTACTCCGGACTCAGAAGCCATAATAAGTGTATCGTCATCAAGCAGTACATATCTAGAAGGACGTAACCCATTACGATCCAAAGTAGCTCCTACGATTTTTCCATCGGTGAATGAGATGGATGCCGGACCATCCCATGGCTCCATAATAGATGCATGGTATTCATAAAAGGCTTTTTTGTAATCCTCCATTTGATCATTGCCATCCCAAGCTTCGGGTACAAGCATCATCATAACGTGGGGTAGTGAACGACCATTGAGCGTTAGCAGTTCAATTACATTATCCAGATTAGATGAATCGGACATTGAAATATCACATACCGGTTTGATCATTTCAATTTCTTCTTTTGAGAAAAGAGCTGATTCAAATACGGGTTCATTTGCTTTAATCCAGTTAACATTTCCTTTAACAGTATTAATTTCACCATTATGAGCTATGTAACGGAAGGGTTGGGCCAATTTCCACGAAGGAAATGTATTGGTTGAAAAGCGAGAATGAACAACTGCAATTGCAGAAACCAAATCAGGATTTTCTAAATCAGGAAAGTAGGGTTCTACTTGATTTGTAGTTAATTGACCTTTGTAAACAACTGTTTTGTATGAAAATGTAGCTATATAAAAATCGTCTTTAGCTTTTTCTATTGACTCTTTTACTAAGCGAGTAACATAATTTCTTAAAATAAACAATTTGCGTTCAAAGTCATCCGGATTTTCGATGTCATCAGGTCGTTGTACAAAAACTTGCTCAATAACCGGTTCTTTGGAAAGAGAAGTAGGGCCAATATCTGCACGTTTGTTATCAGTTGGAACTTTACGATAACCCAACAATTTCATATCGAGTTTTTCTATATTTCTTTCAAGAATTTCTCGGCAATCTTCTCTGAGTTTTTCATCAGATGGGAAAAAAACTACCCCTACACCATAGCTACCAAAAGAAGGAAGACTAAATCCTGCCTTAACACATTCGCTAAGAAAAAATTCATGAGGTGTTTGAATTAGAATGCCAGCTCCATCACCTGTATTTTCTTCACAACCACATGCACCTCTATGATACATTCGTGTAAGCATATAAAGCGCATCTTCTACAATTTTGTGCGATTTTCGTCCCTTCAAATTAGCAACAAATCCAATTCCGCAAGCATCATGTTCGAAAGAAGGGTCGTAAAGGCCATTTTGTATATTTTCTGTCATCCTCTGAGATAAAATTAAACTTTGAAAGATAGATTTAGTTTAAAAACGAATGCTTTTCTTAAATTTTCTAGATTTAAAAACTTAAATACATTAATTTTTAAGGTCAGTCTGTAAATATACAAAAAATGGAAAATATTTAATAGTGGATTTATGTAAAAAAAATATCCTATTACGTAAAAAACTTTAAATAGTTATACTAAATATTAACTATGTGCAAATGTTGTGTTAATTCTATGTGAATTTTATTAGCAGTACCTGTAAATAATTGAAGTTCAAATACTGTTAATTTTATAGACTTATAAAAAGTTTAAGTGAATCAAACTAAAATATTGACAGTTGTTGTTATTATCCAAAAAGTAATGCAATAACCCTTTATGATGCTCATGTTCCAATGGTTTTTCGATTAAAGCATCATTAAAACTCATTGAGCGAATTTTAAGGAAATCTGAAGTTGAAAGATTATGCTCTAGGATATTTTTATCAAAATTATAGGAGATAAATATTTTATTAATTCCTATAGCTGGGTATCGAATTCCAAAAACCACAGGTTCTGAATTTGCTTCCAAAACAGGAATTACTTCTACAAAATAAGGCATCCTATTACCTAATGAGTTATTAGCAAGTCCAAACATTAGTATACTTACAATCAATAGAGATATTTTATTTATCGTTTTCATAGTAATTTATTTTAATATTTTAAAATTACTAATCCACTATTAAACCCTGATTAAGTACAAATTAAAAAATGATTATATCGAGCTCATTGGATTTCTGAAAAATGATTCTGAAATATTTGGAAAAAAATTTTAAAACGTAAGAATTAAATACTAATATAACGGAAATTTACTGCAAAGAACTAAAATTGAACTGCTAAATAAATTATTATGAAAAAAATAATTATATTGTTATTTATCTCTCAAATATTAAATGCCCAAAAATCGACAATCTATGGAACGGCATTTAATGGTGGAATTACTGATAAAGGACTGATCTTTAAAATTGACTCAGATGGATCCAATTTTACAAAAATCATTGAACTAAACTCAAGCACAGGTACCAACCCAACTGGAAATTTGATATTATCATCTGATGGGTTTATTTACGGATCGTGTTTTGGCGGAGGATTATTTAACAGAGGAACTATTTTCAAAATTAACACTATCGATTTTCAATTTACTAAAATTCTAGATCTTAATAGTACGATTGGTGGAGCCGCTATTGGAGGATTAATCGAAGCATCAGATGGAAATTTGTATTTAAAGACATCATTTGGTGGCCTAAATAATTACGGAACTTTGTTAAAAGTTTCAAAAAATGGGCTTGCAACAAAATTACAGGATATGGATATTTTTTCCACAGGAATCAACTCATATGGATCTTTAATCGAGAGTACTACGGATGGTTTTTTGTATGGAGTAGCTCAAAATGGTGGAACAGTAGCAGGAGGAACAATGTATAGAATTAACAAATCCGGAAGTCAATTTGATAAATTAATTGATTTTAGTTCTAATAATACAGGTTCATTACCTAATGGTTATATGGTACTTTTAAATAATACAATTTTTGGTATGTGCCAAAGTGGTGGCTTGAATAGCTATGGAACGATATTTAAATATAATATAACTGACAACCAAATTAATAAAATCAAAGATCTTAATATTATCCCAGATGGAGGGACTCCCATTTCGGGATTTAATCAAGGTTCTGACGGTGAATTATATGGCTTGACCCAAATAGGTGGAACTGGTTTTGGAGGTACCGCATTTAAATTCAACCCAAATACAAACAATTTTGCAGTACTAAAAAACTTTAGCACTACTGATTCAATGACCCTTTATAATAGATTTGTCGAAGGTAGTGATAGCAAGTTGTATTCATTTACTTTGTATAATACGGGACAGATGAAAAGTAAGTTTTTCAGAATTGATAAAGACGGATCTAATTATCAATTGTTAAAGACTTTTCAAACAATAGATGGATATAATTTATCAACGAACCCACTAATAATTCCATCTCCTGTTATAAATACTTATAATCCAACTTTTGCTTCATTGGGGGCTAAACTAACTATTGTGGGGAATAATTTAAATTATCTACAAAGAATTGATATTAATAATGTTACTGCAAGTCAATTTCAAATTATATCTAATCAAATGATTGTGGTTACTATACCTTCAGCAACATTTACTGGAATAATTTCATTGACTACAGCCGGAGGAAGTTTTTCTACCTCTACCATTGGAAACAATAATAATTCAGGCAATACCAGCTCTGGTAACAATACAAATTCAGGGAATAATACTAACTCTGGTAATAATACAAATACAACTACCGGGTTATCTACCATTGAAATTAATGAGATTGACTTGTACCCTAATCCAAACTCAGGGACATTTAATATAAAATTGGTTGATATGAATTGCATATCAAGTAATTTGTTTTTATTCGATTCGTTTGGAAATACTATTAATGCTGAAATTTCATTAAACAATAATATTGTTACCGTCAGAGGATTAAATAAGGGAATTTATTTAATAATATATAAATTTAAAAGAATCAAAGTATTAGTAGAATGAAATTTATTTCTCCCAAATAATAATATTGTGTAGGTAATAAAAAATATTGGTAGGCAATTCATAAATTTTTAATAAAAAAGCAATAGTTTAATTTTTAACGACATCCTCAATCATATCCACCCAAGTATCGGAGGTGTTGAGGCTAGGCACCATTTGCCAATGCTCTCCTCCTACATCTTTAAAAATCTCTTCATATTCCCTACCTACTTCTACAATAGTTTCCAAGCAATCGGCTACAAAAGAAGGCACCAATACCAATACACGTTTTTTCCCTTCTTTAACCAAACGCTTAATCTCAAAATCAGTATAAGGTTTGATCCAAGGGTCGTTTCCTAGTCGAGATTGAAACGAGGTAGTATAATCTACAGGGTTTAGATTCAGTTGTTTCGCTATTAGTCTGGTAGTTTCGTAACACTGCGCACGATAACAAAAATAATTCATTGAATGAATGGTTGAACAACAATCAGAATTTACTAAACATGTTCCGGTGCAATCTCCTTTTTTAATTTGCCGCTCTGGCAATCCATGATAGCTAAACAAAATATGGTCATACGATTGTTTCTGTAAATAGCCTTGAGCCAACTCAACAAAGGCTTTTATAAAAAGAGGATGGTCAAAAAAATTACTCACTATTTTAATATTGGGAAATATTTGCTTTTTGGCAATTATCCTATTAAATTCTTCAATGACGGAACCAGTAGATGCAGATGCGTATTGCGGGAACATTGGGAACAATAATATTTTGTCAATTCCACAATCCCAAAGTTGATTAACTGCCGATTCCAGAGATGGATTTTGATATCGCATTCCGAGTACAACTTTATAGTTGTCTCCTAATTTGTTTTGTACTTTTTTTGTCAGCTGTTCGCCATAAATTAGCAATGGGGACCCTTTGTCGGTCCATACTTCTTTATAAATTTTAGCTGATTTTGGAGAACGGAAAGGTGCGATAATAAAATTGACCAATAAAAAACGACCTAAAGCACTAATATCAATAACCCTTGGGTCATTCAAAAATTGAATTAGATATTTACGTACATCGGATACTTTGTAGGAGTCAGGAGTGCCTAAGTTGACTAATAAAACTCCAGTGCGTTTTTTGTTTGAATTTAACACTTAATTTTTACTTTATTTTTTCTAGAACGAGTGCGGTTCTGTTGGTTAGGTACATACTTAATGAATACCGATCTCCATCTTTAACAGCAATGTATTCCATATTAGTGTCAATACGTCCATGACCTCCAAACATATTTGCATCACTATTTAATATTATTTTGTAAGCTCCTCCTTGCAAAACATTAAATTTATAGTCAAAAATGGAATTATTAGGACTAAAGTTGAATATAAAAATCAAGTTTTTGCGTTCACATATTATGACTTTATTATTCCCATCCATATTCAGTTGCTGTGCTCCCCATGAATGTAAAAGTTGAAATTTGGAAGCCATTGAGAGCATTTCTCTATCCCAATTATTGAGGAATTTGTATTTGAGTTTTTCATCATCCACTAGTTTCCATTGTCTGCGTGCATATTTGTAACTCCAACCATTGCCTTCTCTAGGGAAATCAACCCATTCCGGATGCCCAAATTCATTTCCTATAAAGTTCATATAACCCTCACCACCAAGCACCATTGTTATCAAACGAATCATTTTGTGTAGTGCAATACCGCGTTCAATGACCAAATCCTGATCATCTTCTTGCATATGCCAGTACATTTCTTTGTCCATTAACCAAAAAGCAATGGTTTTGTCACCTACAAGTGCCTGATCGTGCGACTCAGCGTAGGATATGGTTTTTTCATTATACCTTCTGTTCATTAAGGTATGGTAAAGTTGCCAAATATCCCATTCTTCATCGCGGGAATGTTTGAGTAACTTAATCCAATAATCGGGAATACCCATACCCAATCGGTAATCAAATCCTATTCCGCCTTCTTCGGGTGTACGGCACCCTCCCGGCATTCCACTCATATCTTCAGCAATCGTTATCGCACCTTTTTTAAGGGTATGTATAAGGTCGTTGGCGAGAGTTAAGTAAGTAATACAATCCCAATCAACTTCAATTTTGAAGTATTTGTCATAGTGGTCAAATGTTTGAAAATTTCCATGATGATAATATAACATTGAGGTAACTCCATCAAACCTAAAGCCATCAAAATGAAACTCCTCCATCCAATATGTCAGATTAGATAGCAAGAACTGCTTTACTTCCCACTTTCCGTAATCAAATAACTTGCTATCCCATTGTTCATGGTTACCCTTTCCTCCCGCATGAAAGTATTGATGGTCTGAGCCATCAAACATATTCAAGCCTTCATCGAAGTTTTTAACTGCATGTGAATGAACAATATCCATGATTATAGCTATACCCATTTCATGTGCCTTATTGATCAAATATTTGAGATCTTCAGGTGTTCCAAATCGTGAGCTTGGTGCAAAGTAGTTGGAGACATGATAACCAAATGAGCCATAATAGGGATGCTCCGCAATGGCCATTAATTGCACTACATTATACCCTAAATTTTTAATTCGGGGCAAAGTTAAATCTGCAAACTCTATAAATGTGCCAACACCTTCCTTTTCCTGAGCCATACCGATATGTGCTTCATATATTAAAGGCATTTCACGTTGATTCAATTGAAAATTACCATCCGTCCATTTGAAATCAGTAGAAGGATTCCAATGTTGTGCGGTGAACACTTTAGTTTGCTCATCTTGCACAGCTCTTTTAAGTAAAGAAGGTAGCCGATCGTGGGCACCATTATCACCTACAACATGTACTTTGTATAGACTTTGGTGCGTGAATTTATCTTTGTAATCAGTGTCAGGTAAAAATATTTCCCAAATTCCTTTGTCATTCTTTATCAAAGGATTTGCTTCTCTGTTCCAATTATTAAAATCCCCTATGAAAAACAATGCATGTGCAGCCGGAGCCCATTCGCGATACCACCATCCTTTGGCTTTAAAGTCGTAATTGATTCCTAAGTATTTATGCACGGAAGCAAATGCATGCAAGGAGCCCGAAACCTGTTCTATATTCTTTTTGGCTTGATAAAATCGATTTTGGCGGTCAATGATATCTTGAGTGTAGGGTTCTAACCAAGGGTCGTCAACGACAAGTGCCGGTTTGCTATTTGCTGTGCTCATAAAGAATTAAATACTAAATAGGTATACGCAATTGCCTAATTTTCAGACAATAATAGTTTGGTTTTATATAAGAAAAATGCTTTTGGTACATTTTTTTTATTTATTTTGTGACGATATTACAAAATATTCTACTTTTAAAATAGTTTTTGAAGTATCTTTATTCGTAGTTTTACAGTATATAACCATTAAAAGGACATTATAGGAAAATGTGGTTTCAAAAGACATTTCGTTTACCTGCTTTTGGCAGAGGATTTCATCTGATTACTAAAGAAATAAAATCAGAACTTGATAGTATTGCAAAAGTCAAAGTTGGCATTTGCCATATTTTTATACATCACTCCACAGCCAGTTTAACTATAAATGAGCAAACGGACCCCACAGTAAGAGAGGACTTCGAAGCCCATTTTAACAAAATGGTTCCTCAAGATGCTCCATATTTCAAACACACTTCAGATCAGCCAGATAATATGCCTGCTCATTTGAAATCGTCCATTATTGGACCTTCCTTAACTATTCCAATCACCAATGGGAAACTTGCTTTAGGTACTTGGCAGGGAATTTATTTGTGTGAACATAGGAATGTGCCTCCTTCCAATAGAAAAATCACGATTACCGTTAATGGAGAGTAGTAGGACTATACTTCTTTGAGTATGGTTGTAAAAAAAACTACTTTGTCCGAAAATTCATCGCCTATCATTTTGTTATACATCGAAAAAGTATCGATAGCGGCTCCCATTGGAACAATATTTGAAATTTCAAATTGCACTGCATAAGTAGTACCGTAACTTTGATTTTCGCTTATCAATTTGAACATTCTGTTTTTGATAAAATCAGGGTGTGAAAGTAGGTTGGGAATGTATGTATGTTGTACCCATTCTTTCCACCTACCTTCCAGATTACTTTCAAAGCTAAATGTCTGATTAATAATGTACATCCTCTATGAAATGACTATTTGTTTTTGTCAATTGCCGAAGTAATTGATTTGAAAATGGTTTCGATATCACCAATTCCATTCACTTTGGATAGTTTCCCTTGTTTTTCGTAATAAGGTAATACATGCACTGTTTTGTTGAAGTACTCCTCAATTCGTTTAATCACTTTTGACTCATCATCATCGGCCCTTCCCGAAACTTTTTTGCGTTCTTCAATTCTTCTTTTTAGTTCCGTTTCTGTTACGTCCAATGCTACCACGCTGTTGATTTTGGAACCATTTTCTGCAAGCATTTTATCCAAAGCTTCTGCTTGTGGCACGGTGCGTGGAAAGCCATCAAAAATAAAACCCTTTACATTACCGGCATTTTTCATGGCATCTTGTAAAATATTAATAGTAATTTCATCCGGAACTAAAATTCCATTGCTGGTAAATTCAACTACTTTCAAACCCAGAGGCGTTTTGTTGGCTATATTTTCTCTAAAAATATCCCCGGTTGACAAGTGTTTTAATTGATAATGAGCGATAAGTTTTTCGCTTTGAGTACCCTTACCGGCTCCCGGAGGACCGAAAATTACAATATTTAGCATGTTTACAATTTTATAATATGAATGTATATTGAAAAATATGGACGAAATTACTCGATTTTGTGATTATGAGCCATTTATTTTAAAGTAATTTATAACTCATTCGATGATAAGGTGTTGTGCCCAGGTTTTGGATTGCTTTGCGGTGTAACTTAGTTGGGTATCCGGCATTGTGCTCCCATCCGTAATGCGGGTATTGCTTTGCCAAATTTTTCATGAGGCTATCTCTATGGCACTTTGCCAATACTGATGCTGCAGCAATGGAGTAGAACTTAGTATCTCCTTTTATGATGCATTGGTGCGGAATAAATTGATAAGGCAGGAATTTATTGCCATCTACTAAAATTAACTCTGGTTTAATTGGTAATTGATCCAACGCCAAATGCATGGCTTTAATTGAGGCGTTCAAAATGTTAATTTGATCAATTACATTATTGTCCACCTCAGCAATAGCAAATGAAATGGCCGATTCGATGATATCCAGCTTGATTTCTTCCCGCTCATTTTCCGTAAGTTGCTTTGAATCAGTGAGTTTTGGGTGTGAAAAATTTTTAGGTAAAATCACAGCTGCAGCTACTACAGGACCTGCCAAGCAACCTCTTCCTACTTCATCAGTACCGGCTTCAATGAGGTTGGGTGTGAAAGCGCTTGATAATGGATTGGATTTCATTAGATGTAAGCAATTTTAATATTTTAAAAAAGATAATCTTTCAAAAATCATATCATATTTTGAGTGTCAATATTAAGGATTTTAGCTATATTTGATTATCTAAGATTGAAATATCAATGGAAACAATAGTATTGCAAACAAAAAGTAAAAGCCAAAGTAAAGCACTGAGAGCATTTGCAAAAGCCCTTGAAATCAAAGCTATAAGTACAACAGAGATACAAGATCGTGCTACTGCCAAGTGGATTCAAGATGGTTTAGCTTCTGGAATAGTGAATGAAGAAACTACAAAAAAATTTATTGATTCGTTAGGCAAATGAAAATAACTCAAACAAATTTGTTTGAATCTCAAGCTAAAAATCTAAATACCGAAGAACAAAGAGCCCTTAAAAGTGTGCTGAGTTCCATACAAAATTCTGAATAAATATCGGAAATAAAAAGTAGACCACTTATAGGTTTTCCATATCTACATACAATTGAATTTGAGAAATATGTTTTAGGTATTCAAGTAAATGATAATGAAATTGTGCTTGCAGGAATTGTTGAAAAAGGGAATGAGCTTTCAATTTTTATTTAGATAATATTAAAAAAGCAGAGAGTGGCGGATTCGAAAGTAGAGGCTTTGCTCTCCATCACGAGTTATCCTCGTGACCCCTGATACCCTTTGACATTTATACATTTTTTACCGAAAGGCTTCACGGAACCAAGTAAAATACATTTTTTTAAGCAGAGAGTGGCGGATTCGAACCCCCGATACCCTTTGACAGGTATACACACTTTCCAGGCGTGCTCCTTCAACCACTCGGACAACTCTCTGTATGATTTATGGGTTGCAAAAGTAATGAAAATTGTGATTTCAGTTGATTTTTTTTAACCAACAACAACTTCACTCATACTTTCTACATCCAAATAAGTATTTGCAAGTCTTATGAGGTCTTTGGCCGTAACTTTTCTGATATTTTCGATATAATTATCATAAAAACTATAGTCCATTCCATGATAATGTATTCCTTTAAACTTATCTGCCAATTGAAAAGGTGTAGTTACAGAACCAAGAAATCCACCTATAATATAATTTTTTACGGTTTCAAGTTCATCCGCATTAATTTCTTGATTCCTTAAAATATTAATTTCTTTATAAATTTCAGAAGTAGCCAATGATACATTTTCTTTTTTAACATCAGCTCCAATTACAAAATAACCTTCGTTTATCAAGGTAACTACTTGTGAATTAATACCATAAGTCAGACCCTTTTCTTCTCTTATGTTTTTCATTAATCTCGAACCAAAATACCCGCCAAGTGTTTCATTCAATACCAAAAATCGCATATAATCAGGATGTTTTTTGGTAAATAATTTTTTACCTATTCGAATACTGCATTGCAAGTTGTCGGCTTTTTCAACCCTGATTTTGGCAGGTGAAGTGGCATAATTGAAAGACTGCTTGGATAAAGAACCAGGTAATTTTATGTCATGAGCTCCCAAATGCTTATTAATACAAAGTAATTCATCTTCTCCGATAAGGCCAGAAACTATAATTTCATATTTGATATCTTTGATTGTTTGGTTGAAATTAGCCACAACGTCATTTAACTCGATACTTTCAATCAATTCAGTATCCAAAAAGTATCCATATGGGCTTTCAGCAGAAAACAATTGTTTTCTGAACAATCCAGCTGCTACATAGGCTGTTTTTTCAAGGCTTACCTTAATTTGCTCAAAATTTATTTTTTTGATATTATCGAAATTTTTTTGAGGGAAAATGGAGTTAGCAATAATGTCTTTAACAATTGGCAAAACATTGTTAAGGTATTTGTTTAAAACCGTTAGCGTTAAAGTAAATTTATCATTTCCTGTGTTTACATCCAGATGTGCCCCAAAAGTTGCTATGATTTCAGCAATTTCTTTGGCGATGTAGTTTTTGGTACCTTCCAAAAGCATTTTTGCCATCATAAAGGAATTACCTTTTTTCAATTCAAAGTATTGTCCTGCATCAAAAACTAATTCCAAACGAACAATAGGTTGTGTTCCAGAAGAAATGATGTGAATTGGAACCTGGTTAGTCAGTTGTTCGGAAATAGCTTTATGAACAACTACTTTATTAACAGCCTTTAATTCAGGCGCTTGTGTTCTATCTAACATGAGTAATTGAGGGTAAACCGCCTAGGGCTAATCAACAGCCGATTCTTCTTCTTTTTGCTTAGGCTTATCAAATAAGAATGACAAACTGAATCGAAAAGTTTCGCTTAATGGATTATTTCGAATAGTTGATACTAAGTAAGATGCATCAAGACCTACTACATTATATTTAAAACCTAAACCAAAAGAAATGTATTGTCGGCTACCTTTATTTGGGTCTTCATAAAAGTAACCTGTTCTGAGTGCCAACATGTTATCATACCAATATTCTGCAGAAAAACTCCACATTATTTCCTGCATTTCTTCCCTAGCGCCAAAAGGAGCATCATTAAATGAGCCTAACATACCCGGAATAAGTGGTTTGGTTGATGAATATAGTAGGACATTTTTTGCAACTTTTTTACCGCTTGCATCAACAGAATCAGTACCCGGATTTTTGGTGCTTTGGTAATATTGAAATTTGACCTCTGATGAAGGTACCATGAGTTTTGATGCTTCAATACCTAACCCAATTTTATTGAAATCGTCCAACTCAGCAGTGAATACGGTTCCTAATCGAATTACGGTTGGAATGAAATCTTGTCTGTCATTATTTGAATAAGTGATTTTACCACCAATGTTAGTTATTGAAGTACCTATCGCCAAATGAAAATTTCTATCAGCAAAATACAAAGGTGTGTTATAATAAAACCCAATATCTGCAGCACCCGTTTGTCCGGGACTTACTTGCGATTCTGCTGAGTTACTTATATTTCCGGATAAATTAGAATAAATATATTTTAAAGAAATTCCCCCACTAAACTTTTTGCTCAACATACGTGAATAAGAGGCAGAAAGTGCAAATTCATGAGGTCTGAAATCTTGTAATTTATTGCCATTGTTGTCGGTGAATTCAATTGTTCCTAAATCAAAATAAGTAAAATTCATACCTATAGCGTCTTCTTTCCTGATTTTATAATACCCGGATAAGTAATACAAATACATGTCATTCACCAACTTACGTAACCATGGATTCACAGAAGTCGAAAAACCGTAATCTTTTTGTACGAAGGCGAGCTTACCGGGATTCCAATATGCCGAATTCTCATCAGGACTTGTAGCTACTCCTTGGTCGCCCATGGCTGCCGCTCTTGAATTGGGAGTGATGGTTAAAAACGGAACTGCTGTTTGAACGGGTTTAGGACCATTTTGCAAATCGGTAAGTTTACCAGTTATTGCTCCAACATTAGTACTTGAAATCGAGTTTTGATTTTGAGCGGTAATTATGAAAGGAATAATAAAAGTAAATGCTAGAATTTTGTCGAGTACTTTAATTTGATTATTTAATATCATTTTTTTGAGATTGCAAAGCAAATAAATTAACGGATTAAAACCAACTTTTGAAGCTGTTCTGTTTGTGAATTAATGGATTTTGAGCTTAAGGTGCATTTGTAAACGTATAATCCGGGTGTTAAATTGTATGACTCGTTTACTTTAGCTTCATATTCTATATTTAATATGCCTAATGCACTTGAAATATTTTCAGTAAAATCTTTAATAAGTGATCCTTCAGAATTGAATATTTGAATTCGAACCTCCAAATCATCGCCAGCCCTATTATGTTGAATTGAAAAAGTAGTTTTTTCACGAAATGGATTGGGATAATTCATCAATTTCTGAATAGCTACCTGCCCACTCGAAGCAATAATAAATCCGATAGTTTTTTCAGACGAATTATTGTATGTGTCCCAAGCTTTCAATTTTAACTGATATGATCCTTCGGGTAATGTTCCAAAATCATACTCCACTTTTCCACTCTTATAGGTGTCAGAAGTAGTAATATAATAATCATTAAGAGTTAAAGGATTATTCGGGTCTGATGATAGTATTGCACTTATTTCGTGTCCAATGGCTGCAGTTGATAAGTTAATTCCATTTTCATCAAATAACTTAGCAAGTAGTTTTGGGTCATTTTTTGAGTATCCTCCATCTTTAAAAGTAGTATCGTTAATATATAAAGTAATATCAGGGGGAATGTTATCGACTTTTGCATTTGGATTGCTTCCACCAATTATTGCAGTTGCCAAATAACCGCTGGCATCCGTGCTGCTAGTTGGGTCATAAGCATACAAACTAATTTTGCCTGAGCCGTAATTGTAATTTATATCTTTGGGGAGAATAAATGAAAAATTGAATGTACCACTTTTAACACTTGCCTGACCGGCATGTAAAATATTATTTCTGCTTAAAAAAGTAACTTTGTCTGCGCCATTTTGACCAACTGTTTGCATTAAGTTGTATTTGTCATAAATATCAGAATATAAAGTACCATTAAAGTTTGTAATTGTTTCATTTGTGGTTGTTTCAAATACTTCGCCTTCAATATTTACTAATGATAATGCTTTCAGGGTATCTTTAAAATCTGTGACTGGGATATTATTGATTTTAGTTACTCTGATACTCTTTGTAGGAAAATTTAATGTTAAAGAAGGATCTGCCAAAAGTGTATAACTTCTATTATTAACACCACTTAGACTTTTGTTTTTTGTTCTTTTAAATATTTCTCCTAGAGTTAAATACTTGTCGGTTGAGTCTTTTTCAAATACGCTAAGGTAAAAGGCCTGATTTAGTCGATAATTAGTAAATTGATAAACCGGACGTCCGGATGTTATCACCCCAATGCCACCACCATTGGGAGACAAAACCAATAATTCGCCTCCTGATGATTTGGATGGGTCATCATACACACCAAAATCACAAGTAGCTGTTACAAAAAAGGGTAATTTGTTCATATTTTTCCATCCTCTAATTGTTTGAATATCAATAATATTTTCCTGTGTCAGTTGTTCAGGTCCTCCGTGACCAGAGTAATTAATGATTAATGCACCTTGATTAATTAAATTTCTGATAGACTCATTCATAGCAGGCACTTTAGAACCTGAAGGAGTAGAAACCAAATTGTATGCATCCATATGCAATTTGCTCACATTGAATTGTTTAAATGTTGTATCAACTCTATTAGACATTCTTTCGGCATCGTTGAAATGCAAATACCCATCACCATTATCGCTCATAAAGGCAATTTTATTTCGCCATTTTCCAAAGGAGTTTTTGGAAGAATAATTAATGATTTTATCAATCACATATTTTGACTCTGTCAAGTTTGAAACCGGCAATCGTCCTATGCCTATTTTCATGGAATAATTATCGCCACCGTTTTCACTCCATTCTCCTTCTCCAATTCCAAAAAAAGCATAATAATCGTCTGAACAATAAGAGTTAACGGTATGAAATGATTCTCTGGATTCATATACGGGAACAAAATTTGTATTATTCGAAATTCTGTTCTTGTAATCATATGAAGCCCCTCCAAACAGTAATATATTTTTAAGCCCTTTTTGAGTATACAAGAAGTTTGCAAAATTTCTAATTGCGGAAATATCCTGAGCACCGGAAGAAAATTCATTGTATATCTGAACTGGGGTAACAACTTGTGTAGCTATTCCATTTGAATTACGAAATTGGGCCAATCGATTTGCATCATCTACAAACAGCGGATTACTGATTATCAAAAAATCAATTTTGTTTATTCCATGTAAATTTTGATTTGAAACTTTGCCAACAAAATTTGGCTGATTGATAGGATCATTAGCGGAAAATGCTACAAATTCAGGTGCATTTTTCGATGATTCATAACAAAAATCAGACTCTGATGAATTGACTTTTATGGCATTTGTTGGGTCGCTTACATGCCAAATTTGTAAATCATTAGGAGCACTTTCAATACGATACTGGAAAATTCCATTAATAGCATCTTTATTTCGGAAGTGAATGGGTTTGCCATTATAATTTAAGTTTGCAGGATAATTAATCTCAATAAAATTTAAGTAACCAATTGCTCCATTGTCATTTGACTTGTCGTATATCACTTTAACATTCAGTACATTATTTGAAGACAAGCTGGTTTCAAAATCAAAAAGGCTTTCTTGAATAGAAGCTACTCTGTCATTGCCTTGTGAAATAAAACCTGCAAACGGCAATAAACCAATATTTGTTGAACCGGATTTAAGGCTGAATGAGGTAGTTGCATTATTGTTAGGTTTTACACAAAATGAACCCACCATTTTTCCGGTTGCATTTAATGTTACATTATCTAAAGGGATATTAACAGATACTTGACTTGATGATTCAAACTTTTCTCCTAACCATTCTCTACCGGAAGATATGATATTATATGTTTCTTTTTCATAGAAAACATAAGCATCATAAGTATTAATTGTACCTGTTATGGTCGATGCATTGCAATTTGCGTATTGAATGCGTTTGCCAACATCGCCACCAAAGGTGATGAAATAGTATGAAGTATCAGAATAAATATTATAAGTATGTCGATATATTTTCTGGCTAGTGTTATAAGTCCATGTATGAGGTCCTCTTGCATAAAAAACCACAAAATCTGCTACGTCAAATGTCGAATCGTTACCATTAGATACATAAATAGCATTTTCAGTTAAGTCATCTGTTTGATTAGTATCTATTTTTTGAGGCAACATCCCTAATCCATTACCATAAATCTTCATTTTATTTGGGTTGATTTTTGTAGGGTCAAGTCCCATTCGCTTTAAAAAATTAAAATCTATCTTGTAAATGCCCGTTTCAGTTATGCCAATTTTATACCAATCTCCAAATGCTAACACAGAGCTAAACTTATATTTAGCATTTACGAGATTATAAAAAATAATTATAAATAAAATTACTAACCGTGACTTCATATCCCCACTTGGGAAGGTAATAGACAATTAAATTGTGTAACGGTTTTATCTATAACGATGAGATTTATTTTATGTGATTATATACTTGAAATCTTAAAAGTGTAACTCTCCATAATTAAATTTGCTAAAAGCTTTTTGCAAGCAGAGTCAATTTCTACTTCTGCATCTTTTAAAGAAGAGGCCTCCAATTCTATATGAATACATTTGCCAATGCGAACATCAGAAATGTTAGAAAGTCCCAAGTTATTCAAACCTGATTTTACAGCCTTTCCTTGAGGATCAAGAATCTCTTTGAGAGGCATTACGTTAATTTCAGCTTTAAATTTCATTTGGGTTAAGAGAATTTTTAATCAACGACAAAATTATATATAATATTATTATGAATGGTATAGCGGTAAAAAATAAAGTAAAAAAAAGCAAATTGGCCATTACTATTAATATTAGAGGGAATATGTTTTGGTCAATACTTAATTTTTTAATTTTCAGAGAAAAAAGTGGAATTTCAGAAACCAACAAAAGTGAAAAAATGATAGTAATTGTAACCAAAAAAATGGTATTCATAAAATAAGGTTGTAGGAATGACTTGTCGTAAGAAATAATTAATGGTATAGAAATAAAAAAAAGTGCATTAGCGGGGGTGGGCAAACCAATAAAACTAGTGGATTGCCTAGGGTCGTTGTTGAACTTGGCGAGTCTTAAGGCTGAAAACAATGGAATTAGCATGCCTACATATGGCAAATACGCATTTTCGGTTGATAATCGAACTATATAAAATATAATTAAACCCGGCACCAAACCAAAAGTAATCAAGTCGGCCAGGGAATCGAGGTCTTTGCCAATAGAAGAGTGGGCTTGGAGCAATCGAGCAGCCATTCCATCCAAAAAATCAAATATGGCTCCTGCCACTACCAAATAAGCAGCAATAGTTAATTTCCCTTCAAATATGAAAATGATAGCAATACAACCGCATAACAAATTTGCAAGGGTAATGATATTGGGAATATTGTTTTTCATTGAATAGAAATATGTGCAATAATACAGATTTGTTGGTTGTGCGTATACAAAAAAACAAAAATTGACCCTCGCAAGAAGTATTAGTAACCACTTCGCAATAGCATATTCAAGAAAGATTGGGTGGTATATGCCAAACGTCCCTTTGGCAATGCACAATCGGTCATCGAATATTTGGGCAGGTATACCCACAAGATAGCCATCAGCAACCATCGGCTCAAAGCTATGGACGATAAGCAGGTGACCTTCGCTTACAAGGACTACAAAGCGAGTGGTGTACAGAAGCAGATGAGCCTCACGCACTGGGAGTTTGTACGGAGATTTGCGATACCCCACACACATACTGGCTCAAAAGTCTCTCGACTTTTGCCCTCGAGGCGTTTTGTAAAAATGCGCCATTATGGACTGCTCAGCAGCACATGGAAACGTGCCAAACTCAAAGTACTGCAATCTGCGCTGAAAGTACAGCCCAAAGCGGCAGAAAGGTCAATGAAGTGGCGCAAATGTCCCTGTTGCAAAACGGGTAATTTGATAACGATAGAAATCTTGGGAAGTAGAGGTCCACCTGTAGTGTACATGGGCGATAGCCAAACTGATACTTCCTGTCCCGTTGGCTAACGGGATGGGTAAGGGAAGGTATGCCCAATGTAGAGTAGAATCACTGTTTTTTGACACTAAAGAGGGATATTTTTTAAAAAATTGAACTAAAATCGCTTCGATTATACACCAAGCTCAACACGAGAAACCCATAATAAATAAGTACTCACCTCAAGCCCCGCTACCGAAGGTTCTGTTCAACATCGTCTTCATGGCTTGGCTTGCAGCCACCACGAAGACTTAGTTTTTATGGGTAGTGGTTCTTTTATCCTGCGTTGTCATAAGCTGTTTTTATCCACTCGTACACTTCTTTGTCTATGTCGTTTATGTCTGTGATGTTGATTTTATGAGAACACATAGCATTTGGTTTTTCTGCTTCCAATTTTCCTTTAGCTTCTTGTCCTTTCAAGTTAATACCAATCTCAAATCGTGTTTTTGTGGCTGGATTTAATGTTGCAAATTGTTTCTTTCTCCTTAAACTTACATAACTGTTTTTGGGTGCAATTTCAATGTCCTTGCCAAACTTTGATATTTCGGTCATAAGCTTGTCGTAAAACGGTTTCAAGTGTTCTTTGCCTTGATATTGTTTTGTTATTAAGTCATCTTGATTTTCTGCTGAACCTGCATCTGTTTCGTTTGCTTTATGTGCTACAAGGTTGGCAAAGCCGTGAGTAAACTCGTGCTGCTCTTTTAGAAACTTTATTATTTCCCCGTGTTTTCCAAAGTTTTGTTTCTTCACAATGTCAACCCATTGTTCCAAAGTTTTACCTGTGTTCTTATGCAGGTTTTCAATCATTGTTTGTGTTGCTTTGTCCATCGTATGATTTTATCTCCAAAGTCCAATTATTACACCCATTACAATAAAACTAATGGTAACATAACCACCGTGAATGAGCATATATTTTGCAGATTTCCTTTCAAACTGGCCGATTGTAAAAATGGACATTGCTACCCATCCAAATCCTGCCAAAAATCCTGCAATAGCCCCCCAACTTGTTGTTGTGTTTGCATCATTTAAAAACATTCCCAAATTAAAAGCCATCACAATTGAAAAAAGGAAGGTTAGTCCAAAAATCTTTGCCATATTTCCTTTTTTTAGGTCATCATCAGAGAAGTTGTTCTCTTTCATCCATACCTTTCCAAAAAGAATGGGAGAATACCAAAGTCCACCAATTAAAAAATTTGAAAGTGCGGCTGTAATTACTGCAAACCAATTGAGTGTTGAAATATCCATAAATATCAGGTTTTATAGTTTAATAAATGTTCGCAAATCTACAATTCATCCTAATCATAGTATTGTAAAAAATTAACCTACTTGTCAATAGGTAGGAAGTTTGGAACAGAGTTGTTGTAACCATTCTTGATAAATTTGGATGGGTTAAATCCGCAAAATTCCTGAAATTCTTTTATAAAGTGGGCTTGGTCTGCATATCCTGTTTCATAAACAATGTCAGTCCAAACTATATCTTCTTTTTGGTTTATGTTTGCAAGTAAAGTGTTGAATCGGAATATTCTATGAAGAGCCTTTGGTGTAAGACCACAATATTTTTTGAACTGATTTATAAGGTTCTTATTAGTTTTTGAATAATCTGTCAACAATTCGTTGTGTTTGGAAAATGGATTGCTTTGTAATTTTCCAACGACTTCAACTATATCTTGTGGTGGCGTTTTTTTCTCGTCAAGTATTTGCAACAGCCATTGTTCTGCTACCATAAACTTTTCTTTGATGTCATTCATTTTAGCTACTTTGTTTCGGAGTGTTGTCACAGTTTCCCCAAAGTAAGTTTCACTTTGTATTACTGTGTCATTTAGTTGAAAGATTGGAATTTTAAAGAAAGGATAAGCACCTGTTGGTTTGAATTGTATAACAAGCATTTCGGAATGCTGATGTACGGATATATTGAGATACTTTTTTTGCATACCGGAAACCCAAGTGTTTTTAAAGTGTCCAATTGGTTGCAAATCATTATTGAACGTTGACCTTTCGAATCCGTCAAGTTCAACAAGTAAAAATATGTTACCTGTCGGAACAACTCTCTCTATAGTATGCTCGGAAACATAGTCTTTATAGTAAAAGATACTTTCAATGTATTTGTCTAATGGAGATGATATTTTATGAATTTCGAATGTCATTGTAGTCGGTTTTTACCATTACCCATAACGATCGGGTATTTATGAAGGAATGGGAGACAGGGCTACGAAATTATCCCATGAGACAAGCTACGCAGGAGAGAAAAATTACGACCTACCAACCAGCCCCCTTCATTAATAAATACCATGTTATGCACCGTTTTTATTGTTTATCAGTGTCCCAAGTTCTAAATTTAAATGACTTTTCGTTGGCTATTTTCACTGTCTCTCCAGTGGGTATAAATACAAAAAGTCCTTTATTGACTGC
>JANRJY010000030.1:0-11172 GCA_033763735.1 Bacteroidota bacterium
ATTTAAGAGTCCTCTTATTTTGATACATTAAAAAAGTGACACCGAACAAGATATTATTCTCCTCGGTAATGTTGAAGGATTTAAAATTGAAAAATATTTTTATTTTCTAACTTGTCCCATTTTGTATATAGTTGCCATAAATTAATTGCCATAGTTGAATTTGAAGAAGGTATTACATTGTCGTAAATTTCTTTTTTTCGAGCTATTAATTTTTCAGCATTTTTATCTGTGAAAAATAAAAATATTTCTTCAGTATCAATAAAATTTTCAAGGACATAATCCATCAATAATTTAGCTTGAACTAACCAATGTTCATCAAAAGTGGCTTCGTATAGGTTTATAAAAGCCTGTATTACAAAAGCATAGTCTTCTAAAAAACCCATAATACTTGCTTTCCCATCTTTAAAAGTATGCCATAACCCTGACCCATTTTTCATTTTTTGAATTATGAAATTGCCATTTTTAATTGCCATTTGAAGGAAATTTTCTTCATCAAAAGCCCTGTAAGCATCAATTAATCCATTCATCATTAGCCCGTTCCATGAAGCAAGAGTTTTATCATCTAATCCAGGTTTGATTCTTTGATTTCTTGCAAAACGCAATTTGTTTTTTATTTCTTTCAGTATTATTTCATATAGATCAAAGCTTAATTCATTTTCTTGACAATATTCTTCTAAAGTTTTTTGACAAAAAAGAATATTAAAGTCATGTTCCCAATTTCCTTTGGCTTCAATTCCATAAAAATCTGAAGCAAATTCATAATCTTCCTTCAATAGTTCATTAAATTCTGAATTTGTCCAAACATAATATTTGCCTTCTACTCCTTCTGAGTCCGCATCGAGTGCTGAATAAAATGCTCCTTCATGAGAGGTCAGTTCTTGTTGTACAAATTCTATAGTTTCATAAACTACTCGTTTAAATAAAGGTTCGCGGGTTGCTACATAAGCCTCTGAATACAAACTCAATAATTGTGCATTGTCATAAAGCATTTTTTCAAAATGTGGCACAAACCACTCTCTATCAGTGCTATATCTTGCAAAACCTCCTCCCACTTGATCATAAATCCCTCCTAATGCCATTCGTTTGAGCGTAAGGACAACTTGTTGTAAAGCTTTTTGATTGCGTGTTTGGTGCCAGATCCTTAATAAAAAAATATAATTACTTGGCATTGGAAACTTTGGTGCCTTTCCACTCCCACCCCATTCAACATCAAAAGAAATGGATGATTTATTAAATGCCAATTCTAATAAACTAACATCAAATTTCTCTGTTTCTTTTATTAAATTGAGTCGCTGTAATTCGCTTTTATTTAATGATTTTTGGAAACTTTCAGCCGATTGTAGGACTTCCAAATAGTGGTTATTATAGGCAGTTGCAACTTGTTTGCATACGCTTATCCAGCTTTGAACAGGAAAATATGTACCTCCATAGAATGGCAAAGCATCTGATGTTAAAAATACATTTAATGGCCACCCACCTCTTAAACCCATTGTATGAACTGCATCCATGTATATTTGATCTACATCAGGTCGTTCTTCTCTATCTACTTTGATACAAATGAAATTTTCATTCATAACTTTTGCCACCGTTTCATTTTCGAATGATTCGTGTTCCATCACATGACACCAATGGCAAGCTGAGTATCCGATACTTACAATAATTGGTTTGTTCTCAGTTTTTGCTTTAAGCAAAGTTGCCTCTTCCCATGGATACCAATTTACAGGATTGTGGGCATGCTGCAATAAATAAGGGCTTGAACTGTTAATTAAAGCATTTGTAAATTTTGTCATATGCAAATTTAATTATTTGTTAATGCAAGATTTTTGTACGTTTGACAAATCATGAATGCGCAACCTACCAATAAATATGCCTATTTCGCCTTGACTTCTGTATCTTTTTTTTGGGGAACTACTTATTTCTTCATCAAAATAGGTGGTGAATATCTGCCGCCATTCTTTTTCTCTGGTTTTCGTCATTTAATAGCAGGGGCAATTATGCTTTTTTATTTTATTTTAATTAAAAAAATTCCAATTCCAGATGGATTAACATTACTAAAATTATTAGGACTAGGTATTACATTGATATTAGGGGCAAATGTGCTTCTGATTTATTCAGAGCAATATATTTCAAGCGGATTGGCTGCATTAATATGCGCATTTTTACCTTTTAATATTTTAATTATCAACTTAATTACTGGCAATTCTGAAAAACTTTCATTATTATCTATATTAGGTTTTGCTCTAGGAATAATAGGCATGTTAGTAATATTTTATGATAGTTTGGCTGAAATTAAGAATCCTGAATATTTACCTGGCATTATTCTAGTTTCTATTGGTAATTTTAGTTGGGCTATCGGCACGGTACTTACAAAAAAAGCAAAGATCCAACTCAATCCTTTTTATGCCGCTGCATGGCAATTTGTACTTGCAGGAAGCGTTATTTTTTTGCTTTCTTTTATTTTTGATGATTGGAACAAAATAGAATTTAATACAACTTCTGTAGGGGCATTATCCTACTTAATTGTGTTTGGATCTATAATTGGGTATGGTTCATTTGCCTACACTATTGCACATTTGCCCGCTAATGTGAGTTCTATTTATGCATATATCAATCCAATTGTAGCTGTTACTTTGGGGTTCATTTTCTTAAACGAACAAATTACTTGGTATACAGTATTAGCAATGGTGATTACACTTTTGGGTGTATATTTAGTCAATAGAGGATATAAAAAGTAATTTTTTAGTTATTAATTAATTGCATGTTAATTTTTTAATAGATTTGCCAGTATGGCAATCATAACTTTTACATCTGATTTTGGTACCCGCGATCATTACGTGGCAGCAGTTAAAGCTAAAATATTTAACTATAACCCAAATATTCAAGTCATTGATATTACTCATCACATTGACACATTTAATATCGCTCATGGCGCATTTGTTTTAAGTTCGGTTTTTCGTGATTTTCCGAAAGGAACAGTTCATCTGATTTCAGTAAATTCATTGAGCAGCCCCGAACACAAGTTTGTGGCTGTAAAAATGGAGGAGCATTATTTTGTTGGAACTGACAATGGATTATTTAGTTTGTTAAGTGACAAATCACCTGTAATTGTAGAATTGCCCATTGACAAAAACAATCCCTTAACTTTCCCTGAAAAAAACATTTTTGCTTTTGCAGCAGTTTCGCTTGCAAGTGGCAAAAACATTTACGATTTGGGTGTATCATCTCCAAATTTCACATTAAACAAACTTATAAATCGCAAATTAAAATCTAACAAAAATTCAATTGAAGGGAACATTATTCATATTGATGCATATGGAAATGCAATTACAAATATTTCTCAAAAATTGTTCGAAGAAATTGGAAAAGGCAGACAATACACGATTGGTTTTGGAAGAGAAGAATTTTTTAAAATCAATACTACGTATTATGAAGTTGATTTGGCTGATTGCACCTTTGTATTTAATGATTTGCGATTACTCGAAATTGCCATCAACAACGGTAAAGCATCCAATTTGTTAGGGTTGCACTACGACAAGCCAATTAAAATTGATTTTACACCAGAAGAGTAAATTTTGATTAATAGTTATTAAATCAGCCAATTTGACTCAAAAAGTGGATTGGCTTTTTTTTTGATATAATACGGATATGGAAAATTATCAAACTACCCCATTTTTAGTATCCGATGACAAAGTGTTGTTGGATGCATATAGCAAAACCGTTTCGGGAGTGGCTCAATCTATTGCTGATGCTGTGGTTCATATTAAAGTTATCAAAGAAATAAAAGATAATAGAACCGGTAAAACAAACTCGCAACCTGGAAGCGGTAGCGGATTTATTATAAGCACTGATGGATATATTGTTACCAATAACCATGTTATTGAACAATCCAAAGATATTAAAGTGAGCCTAACTAATGGAAATGAAGTGCCAGCAACCATTATTGGCTCTGACCCTTCAACGGACATTGCAATTATTAAAATTTATGAAAGCGGATTAAAAAGTTTACAATTTGCCAATAGTAGCACTTTAATTCCCGGTCAAATTGCGATTGCTATTGGCAACCCGCTTGGATTGCAATTTACAATTACAGCAGGAGTTGTAAGTGGCACCGGACGAAGTTTAAGAGCCAACAATGGTCGATTGATCGATGATGTAATTCAAACAGATGCAGCACTTAACCCCGGAAATAGTGGCGGTCCCTTGGTTAACAGCTTAGGTTATGTTATTGGAGTTAATACCGCCATTATTCCGAGTGCGCAAGGATTATGTTTTGCAGTTAGTAGCAATTTGGCTGCAGATGTAGCAGGAAGCATAATTATGCATGGAAGAGTAAAGAGAGCTTATATCGGTATATCGGGTCAAAATGTCACCCTGACTGAAAGAATGATTTCTGCGAATAAGCTAATAAACAAAACTGGCGTATATGTCATTGACACAGAGCCAGATGGCCCAGCTTTTAATAGCCATATCCGAAGAGGAGACATAATTGTAGCATTGGATAATAAACCAATAGGCACCATTGATCAATTATTTAGCACATTAAAAGGTGATTACGCAGGCAAACAAATTGAACTAACCGTTCTTAGAAACGGATATGGAGTCAGAATACCCGCAATCCCTGCTGAAAAACAGTAGATAAGACTTAACGTTTTTGAAGGAGTTGTCTTACGAAGTAAATTAAAAATAATGTGTTTGTAACTAAGTATCTTTTCCAAAGACGCTTAGGTTCTTGATACAAACGATACATCCACTCCAAGCAATACTTTTGCATAAATTCAGGAGCTCTTTTCAGTTTGTTTGCATACAATGAAAAAGCTGCACCAAACCCAAGCATTACTGCATTGATTTTATGTGAATTTTCGGCCATCCAAAGTTCTTGTTTTGGACAACCTAATCCGACAAAAACAATATCAGCACCGGAACTTTTAATGGTCTCCACGAACTTATCGTTTTCTTCCTTTGTAAAATCGGAATATGGTGGAGCAATTGCACCCGCAATATTTAATTTTGGATGATTTTTTCTTGCTTTGGAAATAAATTGACTTAATGTATTATCGTTGGTACCAAACAAAAAAATAGATAAATTTTTGTCTTCTGCACCTTTAATAACATCAAATATCATATCCATTCCTGAAGTACGATCTTGTTTAACTTTATGCAAGTATTTAAGTGCCATTACTACCGACATACCATCAGAAGTAACAATGGTAGCGTCATTTACTGATTGTGCAATGTTTTTATTTAACCGTGCTTCAACTGCCATATGGGCATTAGCAAAACATATGTATGACGACATGCGTGATGAAGCAAGCGAAAAAATTTTATCCAAGACTTCATCGTAAGTAAGTGGTGTGATATTCAAATCCACTATTTTTCTTACCCTGTTCTTAGTCTGTATGTCTTCAATAACCACTGACATTAAACTTTAGTATTCTAAACGATTTAATTAATCCTTAATTGCATTCAATTTATAAAATTATTAAAAATAACTTTAATAAATACAATAATTAATAAACTAGATGCAATTATCTTAAATATTTTATTAATCTTCAATGCAAAAGTAAATAAATTTAATCAATTCGTAGGGTCAATAATTGAGTTAACATAAATTTAATATTGTAATTTTTGTTACTTATATAATTCAATTAATTCATTATTACCATAATATCTTTTCCTACTCAAAAGAGATACTTTTAATGATTTTTTCCTTGCCTATATTCAGCACAACTTTATATATTCCGGAAGGTAAATCATTTCTGTCAATTTGGATTAAATAAGCTGAGCTGTTGCCACTTAAAGTTTTTGTTTGAACATTTATACCTATTGAATTATAGATATTCAACAAAACAATTTCGTTTTTTGTCAACGATTGAAGAGAAATATTAAATGATTGTTTTGCAGGATTAGGATAAATTTTAATTGAACGGATAGGTTTTGATAAATCGATGGTACTATCTGTTTCTTCAAATTCAAATCTAGTAAGTGGGTCAAATGTTGAGTTGTTTACTTCATAGTTATCGGACCATTCAAAGCAAATTTCTTTAGGATTTATCTTTATTTGATAATTTGCGTTGTAAAGAGGTTTATATGTAATAGCATTTGCTCCAACAATTGCTTTCTTATTTACATACCATTGATATCCGTTTGCAGCGCTTGATTCTAATAGCGTATCGTTAGGAGTACCATATGCCTTAATCACAGGTTTGGTTAAGCTTGTTCCTAATTTAACATCTACAGCAGACGATGAACTATAACAATTTGCCGTTGTAAACACATCCACCGAATACTTACCATTAGCCAATGGACTAAATGTTCTTGAGTTTGCACCAACTATTTTTGCATCGTTAAATCGCCATTGATAGCTGAAATATGGCCCCGGTGCAGTCATGGTCCAGAAGGTTTTGTCACAATTTGATGTTTGAGTTTTACCGGAAGTGATAACTGGTTTTGTAGGAGGTGCCAGTACTGAAATCGAAGGCACTGAATTAGCATTGATTATTGGGCAACTTGCTTTGTTAATTTGTAAAACATAGGTATTAACCCCTGGATTCAGATTTGCTGAGGCAACTGTGTAAGTATAATTTGCACCTGTTGAAATATGAGAATCGATTACATTATTACCAGACAATAAATTATATGTAACATTTTTTTCAGGAGCAATAATTGTAATTTTACCGTCCGTATTACTACATACAGAATCACTTTTTACTGAAATACTGCTTAATGGAACCCCTACTACTGTTACTTCAAGGGAAGCTGTTGTTCCATCGCACAACGAAACACTTGGCGTAATTAAATATTGAACAGTTCCTGCACCACTCAATATCTGATTAATGTTTAATCCGGTACCTGTCGCAAACCCTGTAACTGCGCCATTTGTTAAGGAAGCTGTCCATCTAATATTAGCATTATTGGTTACTTGTATGGGAATGTTAGTGCCCTGGTCACTACATACCAAAGTGTTAGTAAAAACTGGATTAACCGTTGGAGTAGCAACAACGGTTACTTGAGAATTATTATTTAATTGAACACCACTTGAACAACCAATAGAAATAGCTTTGAAAGAAACAGTGCTTGCACCCAATGCAAATACTTGAGATTGCAGGTCAAAAGAAATGTCATTGCCAGTTCCTGGAATTGAAGTGCCTACCTGGGTTGTACCAATGTATGCAGCATAAATAGTGTTCATTTGACTTCCAAGAACAGAAATGGTTGCCGGAGCACCTTGGCATACGGTTAAAGAAGAAGGAGATACCTGATTTGATTGAGAAGGACTTGAATTTACAGCTATTGCCAAAGAATCTCTTAATCTAACAATTCCGCATGCTGCGGCCGCTCTGGCAGAGACAATATAATTGCCATTCCCAAAATTAGATGCAGGAATGGTAAATACGATTCTACCACCATTACCTGTTTGACTAGCTTTGGCGGCACCTTGCAATAATATTGAATAATTAATTCCATTTTGGGTATTATCTATGTTTACTACCAAATCAGTTCCACTACAAATCAAAGGTGTGAGTGTGCTTACTCCAGGTGTAGTTAAAGGTTGGGCAGTAACCACTGCAGGAACATTCAAGATAGAACCGGTACATCCATTTCCTACAGGTATTACTTGATACATTACAGTTCCTTGACCGCTCAATGTGTTAATAATGCTTGAAGTAGAACTTCCTCCTACTTGTCCGGTAATTCCAGTGCTGGACACAACTGTATAATTGAAAATAGTACCCGGTATTTGAGAGGTTAAGTTAATAGTTAGCTTATCTCCCGTACATACTTGATGTGGAGAAGTGCCTTGTGCTACTGCAATTGGAGCATCATTTACGTTTACAATTACTGATCCTGCATTATTGTCAGTGCAGCCATTAGGTAATGATAAACTTACTTGGTAAGATAAAGTACCCGCACCAGTGAGCGTTTGATTAATTAAGTTACCAGATCCTAATGAACCGCCAACTATCGCTGCAGGTGGATTAATGTTATTAACAAAGTAATTAATATTTGCTCCCGGAGGATTTGAAGCCAGGGCAATATTGGTGCTAAATCCACTGCATATGGTTTGTGGTGACACAGGAACAAGTGTTGGAATACCTGTTACAGTTATGGGATAACCATTATCTGCCCATAAAGATGTCGGTTGTGTTGATTCAACTCTAATTCGCCAATTATTACCTGAAAGCGTTGAAGGAATGATACATGAGATAGTTCCGGTTGTAGCAGTAGAACTAATTGAGCCTATGGTGTATCCTAAAGCGGTATTGTTTGCATCGAAAATGATGGCATTGAATTGATTGCCGGGGTTGAAGAAACCAATTGTATTAAATGAAACATTTAATGGATTGCTAACACAAAGATCGTTGCCAATAGTTGTACTTGTTTGAATGGTTCTATTCAATACATTAATTGAAGAAAATAAAGGTCCAAACCCACAGTTGTTATTTACTAGAATACTATATGTGGCAGGTGGTAGTGAAATAGGTAATGTAGCAGTTGCGTATATATTATTATTGCTTGGAACGCTTGGTGTTACATTAAATGATGAACCCGCAAATGACAAAATAGTTGAACCATTCATTTCAATACCATTTATGGTAATGGGAGAACCTGGAATTAAAGAAGTTGGATTAACTCCCGTAATGGTAGGAACATCGCGTTGGGTAATTGAAACGGTACTTGTCAATGTTACAATTGGACAACCAGCAATTCCGGAAACAACACTAATCACATTCGGACCATTTACCAATACATTATTTGTAAAACTTAAGGAAATATTTGAACCGGTGCCTAATACAGTAGTCCCTGTATATGAACCATTTACAAATGCTTGATAGATGACATTGTTGTCAGTAGAAAGTACACCAATTGAAGAAATTGCAGATGGATTAGGACATACTACCGATGCTGTATTTAATGAAATAGCGTACGTATTAGAAGGCAAACTATTTTTGATTACTGAAGTAGTTATTGTTAATGGAGAAACAGGTCCACAAGCTTGTTTTTGAGCTGAAACTGTAAATGGAAAAGGAGAGAAGTTAACTATAGCCGCTGGTACAGTTAGTACAGCGCCAATCCCATCGCCTGTAACACTTGATGTAGCACCAGTGACAAAATAATTCACTCCCAATTCAGCTCCGGAAATAGAAATTAAAGCAAAGTCAATAGCTCTGTTACAAATAAATGGATTGATCATCGACACACCCAAACCTTGATTTAATGCTGGCAAAACAGTTACGTCTCTTATTAAAGTTGCAGAACAACCAGCAGTAGTACCTGTAACTGTATAAAGTGTGGTTGAAGATGGAGATGCAACTACCGAATTGCCTGTTGTTGCGCTTAAACCTGTTGCTGGCAACCACGAAAAGTTTGTGGCTCCTGTTACCGATAAAATAGCATTGCTGCTTCCGCAAATAGTATTAGGGAAATTGGCAATTGCCAAAGAAGGCACACCTCCAATTGTAATATTATTTGTAGCGGTAAGAACCGGGCAATTGGCATTTGAAGGTATGGTGTATAATAAAGTATAATTTCCAACTAAACTTGCAGAAGGGTCAATTATACCTGTAGAATTATTTATTGATAAACCGGGACCAGAAGGAACACTGAAGCTTCCACCGGAGAATGTACCTGTTGGTGTAATCGTTCCTGCATACTGACATAAATTACCATTATTCCCATAATTAAAAGCTGGCTGAGGAGTAGTACATATTCCAAGATTTTGACTAGTAATAACTTGAGCACAAGTTCCAAGTAGTGTAACTGGTCCAGTAGTGGCGCCATTTGGAATAGTGAACGAAATTCTGGAATCATCAATAATTGATGGTGTTATTGCATTGCTGCCAGTCAAAAATACTTGAATTACAGATAACAACCCTGATCCTGTCAAAGTAATTTGAGATCCAGCGAAAGTTGCGGGTGGGGTGATACTAGATACAGAAGGAGCCCCGGTTACTGTGACAGTAATTGGATAAACATACGTTGAAGGCGAAAACGAAGAAATACCTCTTATTTGATAGTTATTGCCTTGACTAACAACATTTGGAATGGTTACATAAAAAAACCCTCCTGCCAAAGAATAGGTTTGACTGGCAATTAAAGTTGGAGTAGCAAATGAACCTGCAGCATCACTTAACTCAAATGTAATAGCGTTTCCAGGGTTAAATGGAGCATTTCCACTAAAAGTCAGATTGAAACTACTTCCAGGACAGAATGCATTTCCAGGGATGCTAATTCCAGTAATACTTCCAATGTTATAATTACCTACAAACCAAGCACCATCAATTACAGTATTAGTAGGAGAAGTAATGCCAAATATACCTGTAACGGTATTAACAAATCCACCCAATAGCGGAGCAATACTTGGATTGGTACTTACATTGACACGCGATGGTGTTCCTGTAATAGAGTTTACTTGGTCAAAACTAAACAATGCCTGAAAACCGGTAACCCCAATGTTGCTAAAGGATGAAAGCTGATAATATTGGTTAGCATAATTATTCAAACTGGTAATAGTGACCAAAGGTTGTATTCTTAAAGTATTGTAGGACGATGCAGTAAGACCTAAAATAGTAATTGGGCTAAATGCACCATTTGCACCAATAGGCAAATATTGATTGGTAAATATTGTAGGTAAAGTACCATTGCTAGTTAAGTCGATATAAGCGCCACTTTGAACATCAATATAATTGGTCAAACCGAAACCGTTTCCAATGATTTTGGCATCTTCAACTAATAAAAGTGGGGCATTTAATTGAACAATGGAACCTCCTAAACCTATCAAACTATTGACGGTAGTGGCTCCTGATATGGTTTTAACACCACCGTTTTGGAAACCGATATTGCCATAAGTGGCAGGAAACACTTCCTGATTGCCATTTACATAATTGACACTACTTTGGGTATTTGAAGTAAAACTGTTAACAAAATTAGAAGCGCCATACAAATCAACTACATGTTTGCTATTACTTAATTGCAAATTCGATGCTGCTGATCCTAATAAATTGCCACCTACGGTTAAATTAATTGCCCCTATACCATCCAAGTACAATCGGTCGTTCAATACAAAGTCCCCTTGATTTCGAAATTCAAATGGCAGTGAATTGACAGCACAAGGGTGCGTGGCTTGCATGATTACTGTAGATGCGCCACCCACCGATGTATTGCCGAAGACAT
>JANRJY010000032.1:0-6685 GCA_033763735.1 Bacteroidota bacterium
GACCGGTGACGATATGCCCAAAAGCTCTTCCTTCGTTGCCTATTTCTTCACCATTCATAAATATGCGTTCCATAGTTCCTTTGCCGGTGGCTTGATTCCAGAATGCACTTGGTGCAGGAAGATCGGCTGAACAAAAGCGACCCAAAGCAGCAAGTGTAGAGTTGTTCATGGCATTGTAGGTAGTGAATCCAGAACCATTCCATAATCTCACATTTTGAATGAGGTCAGAACCACTAATTACAGAGAAATCCGATTTTTTGATGACCCATTTAGATACAAAAGCACCCGTGTTGCCATGTGCACGTACCCCACCACTAGTAGCAGGAATTTCATGGTTCACAAGCATGGTAAAGGTACCATCGTTATTGTCAAAAGCACCCACTCCATCAGGAATACCGGTCATTTTATAACCACTTACATCTTCACCTGCAGTAAGAATAGGTTTGAAAAATGCGCCTGGAATGGTAGTTTTAATATAGGAACTGATTGGAGTGCTTTTTGGCATTCCTAAAATATTTACAATAATATCTTTAGAATAAGCATTAAAACCTAATATTGAAGCTATAGTTCCAGTTACCGTTACATAACCCGGCATAATCGGAACTAAATTATTTCCTGATAGTGAGGCCGCTGAACCAACTACATTGAATGAACGAGTACCCATAGAATTGCTCCATATTTTGTTATTCAAATCTACCATACCATCTGCAATAGGAAGTGTGAAACCGTTGAAAGTTACCATAGGCATTACAAATGGTTCAAATCCAAATACTCTTATTGTACCACTTACCTCGTTTGAAACCACCAAATATGCAAGACCATTGGGACTATCTTGAGGTTTTACAAAAGTTAAACCTTCAGGACCTAAGTCAACGGCTGCTGCACTATTAGGATTTACTGCAAAATTTCTAGTGTTGATATACTGACGGAAATAAGGTGCATTTGGATTTGTTACATTAAAAACCATTACTCCACCAATTCTTTCTAATCCTATAAATGCAAATAAACTATCACCAATCTTACCAATTACTATTGCTTCGGGTTCCGGGCCTTTAGTATTACTCCTTCTTCTTGGATTATTACTGATAGCTCCTCCATTATGGTCGGCATTGAAATTATTTGGGAATTGAGCAGCCGTTATTTGTTCGAATGTATCGCCACTATCCCAAACCAATTGACCAGTTTGACCATTCCAAATTGAAAATGATCGAGTACCAAAAGTATATAATTCTTCATAGTCGTTTCCGGCATTGATATTGGCAGGAATACCGGTAAGCGAACTTTGCAAAAAAGGATTTCCACCATTCAGGTTACCCATTGTGTTGGTGGCTCTTGTGCCGGCAGTGGTGATGTTAAAAATTTGAGTGGTAGTAAAATTAGCTCCGTTCAAGCGAGCAGCAGTACCTGCAGTGTTTAAATCAAACTCTTCATTAAAACCCTGACCATCAAAGCTACCTCCATCTGGCCAGTGTCTGGCATCGCCTTCATTTGCAGAAAAAACATAATTAACACCTCCTATACTCCAAGTAGCAATACCATCAGGTTGATACATTCCTTTATAAGGCCATCCTGTAATACTAATACTTGCACTATTGGCAGGCGTTCTTGAAGCATCAATTCCATTACCTGCAATACTATGATCTTTGTAACCCAAACCAACCAAAGTAGTAATTGTATTATTTGTAAGATTAATAACCAGCATTGCATTGTTTTCTTGACAGCTAACCCAAGCAGTATTTCCATCTGCAGACACGGTAATATATTCAGGTTCCAAATCTTGTTCCACAGTGGAAGGCGTTTTTACGTTGGTTGTAGCAAACCCGGCTACCGATGCTTCTACTGAATTAATCATTCCAAAAATACGAATACTTGGCATTGTAGTAGGTTGTGTAGAAAGATGAGGTACAGTTCCATTTAATGGAGAAAGAGAAATTTGAGTTGTTGATGGACTAGCAGGGTTGCTAACATCAACTACAGTCACCGAACCAGCAGGGTCAACAGTATACCAAACGTTAGGTTCTCCTTCGTTGGCAACCAAAACTTTTTGACCATTTGGCGTAAAAGTAACCATATCCGGTTGCGCACCAACTGCAATTGGACTTCCAATTGCAACTAAACCAGTAGTAGTGTATAACTGAAGAAAACCGTTTTGAGTCCTATCAGTAACATTTTCATAAACAATAGCTAACAACCCTTTGTAACAAGCTATACTATTAATAGATCCAGAATTTGGAACTACCAATGATGTGACAGTAGGCAATGGAAAAATGGACGGATTGCTAAAATTGTAAACTTGAATTAGGTTTGCATTCCCATTAATTACAAATAGATTTTTGGTAATAGGATCATATGCAGTAATTTCCGCAACTCCACCTCCGGAATTGTATCCTAGAGAGTTGGTACCTGTAACTGTATAAATTCTTAATTGGGCAAAAGAACTAACTACAGTGGCTAATAGTGCAATTGTAAAAAACAGAAGTTTTTTCATTTGGATAAGGGTTTGGGTTGGTTAGATTCGGGGGTAAAAAAAGTTAATAATGATTAACTAAATGTAAACTGAAGGTTAACAAATTGTTAATTAAATTAATGTTAATTTATTGTAAATCAATTGTTAACAAAATCAAAATACACATTGCTATTGCTTTAAAATTCAAATGTTATATTTGTGGATGCTTTTGCGGTACATATTCCCTTTTATTTTTTTTACAGTACATATTATATATGCTCAAAAACCTAAAGAGGAACGTTATGAGAAGAAAGATAACATTGAATTGATGGATTACGACAAAGAATTCACCTACGGTATCAATTGGAATACTAATGGGGGATTAATTGGTGGGTTCAGTTTTAAGTATGGATGGCAGCTTAAAAAAATTCAAACACAATATAATTTACTTTGCTTTGAAATGGTAGAAGTTCACCATAAACGCGAATTGGATGTTTCAGGAAATTCACGATCCAGTTCTTCTTATGTTTTAGGAAAAGAATGGCTTATGTATGCATTCAGATTCAGTTATGGACGCGAAATATTGCTTTTTAATAAGTCCGAAGAAGAAGGAGTACAAGTAAGTTGGATTTTTGCCGGTGGACCTACTTTGGCTTATAGAAAACCAGTTTATGTCAATTATATATATACTAGGCAAGATCAAAATCAAGAAATCAGAGACGTAAAACCCATAAGATATAAAGCAGACTCAAGTACAGATAGAATTGACAGCCCTGCCAGTTTCTTTTTGGGTGTTGATCAAATGACCGCTCATTTGGGTGTACATGCTCGTACGAGTTTGAATTTTGAATTCGGCCATTTCAGAAATAGTATAGCCGGATTAGAAGTAGGGGGTATGTTTGAAGCTTATACCACCCGAATGGTTATGATTCCTCAAGTTGAAAATCAATGGTTTTTTCCTACTATGTTTTTTATCTTGTATTTTGGAATTCGGTGAAAGCAAATCATGTTATTCAATTATATTTGTATTTATTAGTTAACGAATGATTGAATTACCTGTCGTAGAAACCACTAAAGAAAGGCAAAAAAGACCGGATTGGTTAAGAGTAAAGCTGCCCACCGGACCTGAATATGCCAAAGTTCGTGCTTTAGTTGATAAATATAAGCTTCATACAATATGTGAAAGCGGAAATTGCCCAAATATGGGTGAATGTTGGGGAGAAGGGACAGCCACATTTATGATATTAGGCAATGTATGCACGAGGAGTTGCACTTTTTGCGCGGTTGCTACCGGAAAACCCAATGAATATGATACAGACGAGCCCAAAAGAGTAGCAGAAGCCATTCTTTTGATGGGTGTAAAACATGCGGTAATCACTTCGGTTAATAGAGACGAACTGGCTGATAGAGGCGCAGAAATATGGTATCAGACTGTAGTAGAGGTCAAAAAGGCATCTCCAGCAACAACTATCGAAACGTTAATACCTGATGTTAAAGGAAATTGGGATGCACTTATCCGAATGATTGAAGGTGGTCAAGAAGTAGTATCTCATAATATGGAAACAGTTAAGAGGTTGTACAGAATGGTTCGTCCTCAAGCTAAATATGAAAGAAGCCTGGAAGAAATTCAACGTATCAAGAATTATGGCAAAAGAACCAAATCAGGTATAATGCTTGGAATAGGGGAGACAGTAGATGAAGTAAAAGAAGCTATGGATGACTTGATAGCCAATGGATTAGATGTACTAACACTGGGTCAGTATTTACAACCTACCAAATTGCATTTGCAAGTTCAGGAGTTCATTCATCCCGACAAGTTTGCTATGTATAAGGAAGAAGGCTTGAAGAGAGGATTTAAATATGTTGAATCCGGTCCTTTGGTTCGCAGTAGTTATCATGCTGAAAGGCACATATAAAACGCACTAATAAATATACTTTTTCTTTCGAGGACTAACAAATGTAAATTGAGTGTAGATTCCCCAGTAAGGTAAGCCACTGGGAGTTATAAAATCAGGTCTGATTTTCATACTAATATCGTCTCCTACTCTATATTTTGAAAAATGCGCATCTACAGCGGCATCCATCATATTTAATATATAACCAAACAAAAATGCCACGGCTGCAATATCCCGTTGTCTGCGAGCATCATCCCTATAAAATGCCATACGTGATGCAAATCTGGAAGAATCAGGGTTTCCATGATAAAATAAATAACCTGTAACTGAATTATTTTCGGGCAATGAATTTCCAAATCCAAAAACATACTTATTATCTTGAATATCAGCGTATTGTTGGTTTAAATAATTGTAATAATTTTTGTCATAAACTAACTTATTTGGTGTTTGATTGATTAAGGGATTATTTGAAAGTTCATCAATGCTATAGCCTTGGGTCAAATAATACACTCTTCTATAATCCTGATATTGTTGATTTGAAATGTAAAAATAAGTGGCAGCAGCGCCCATAAACACCCATACAATTGGTGCTTTCCAATATTTTTTATTATAAATCTGGCCAGACCCTGGAACAGCCATGGATAATAATGTGGCCACTTTGGGGTTATTTTTCCAAACAAATGGTTCTTTCTTTTTTTTAGTTGTATCTGGCTTATAATCTGAAGTATCGGGGGCCTGATTGTTGATTTGGGGATTACCATATGGATTATTGTTAGGCGCATTTGGGTCGTTGAATCCTGGTTGTTGTTGATTGCCAAACTGTGCAAATACCCAAATATTTACAAAAAGTAAAATACAAACTGTAGAAAACCTGTTTTTCAAAACTTATTAACAGGCAGCAAAATTATATAATCGAGAGAATTTCCAATACTCTATTGAAATCTTCTATTGAATAAAATGGAATTTTGATCTCACCCTCATTCTTATCATTTACTTTCAAACCTACCTTGGTGCCGAAATGATTGGAAAGCTTAGTTTGCAATTTTTTATACTCACTGAAATGATGATTTCCTTTAGGGGCTTTATCTTCTTTGCCTTTGGGTGCATTAATATCTCTAACAATGTCTTCTACATTTCTTACAGAAAGACCATCATTCACAATTCTTTTGAAAACGGCTAATTGATTTTCAACATTATCTATAGCAATTATTGCTCTTGCATGTCCAAATGAAATCGAATTATCTCTTAATGCTATTTGGATATCCGGTGGTAATTTTAACAAACGCAAATAATTGGATACAGAAGCCCTGTTTTTACCAACTCTTCCACCTAGTTCTTCTTGTTTTAAGCTACATTCGGTAATTAGTCGCTGGTAGCTGAGTGCAATTTCTATGGGATTAAGATCAACTCTTTGAATATTTTCAATTAGTCCCATTTCGAGCATTTGCTGATCATCCGCCAAACGAACATATGCAGGAATGGTCTGCAAACCAGCTATTTTTGATGCCCTCCAGCGTCTTTCACCTGAAATGATTTGATATCTGTTTTCCTCTACTTTTCGGACGGTAATTGGCTGAATAATACCCTGAACAGAAATTGAATCAGCAAGCTCACGCAGCGCATCTTCGTCAAAATAATTTCTTGGTTGATAAGGATTTATTTCAACAGAATCTAAAGGAATATCAGCAATAGTATTGACATAACTAACTGCCGGAGTGCCACTTACTGCTTCATCTGCTTCCGCAATCAATGCAGATAAACCACGACCAAGTACACTTTTTTTACCCTTAAAATCTTTTGTTTCTGCCACCCTTATTGAAATGTTAAATTATAAATGTTGAATGTTAAATAATATAATTAATAATTATTAATTAATAAATATTAATCGATTCCTATTTCCTATTTCTCTTTAGTACTTCTTTTGCCAGATTTAAGTAAGCAATTGATCCTTTACTTTCTGCATCATAGGTAATTACTGGTTTGCCAAAACTTGGAGACTCACTTAATTTGATATTTCTTGGAATTAAAGTTTCAAACACCATTTTAGGGAAGTTTTTGTTTACTTCATCTACTACTTGATTGCTTAATCTGATACGCAAGTCATACATAGTCAACAACATACCCTCTATCTCAAGAGTTGTATTCAATCGTTTTTGAATTAATTGGATGGTTTTCAAAAGTTTTCCAAGTCCTTCCAATGCAAAATATTCACATTGAATCGGAATTAATACAGAATCAGCAGCAACCAGTGCGTTGACAGTCAGTACACTGAGTGACGGTGGACAATCAATCAGAATGTAATCGTATTCATCGACAACGGGAGCAAGAAGATTTTTCAGGCGTT
>JANRJY010000040.1:0-50308 GCA_033763735.1 Bacteroidota bacterium
GTGGTTATTGTGCGGGTGTTCACCTCTTCCCATTCCGAACAGAGAAGTTAAGCCCCGTAACGCAGATGGTAGTGCAATAGAATGCGCAAGAGTATGTAGCCGCCAACTTTATTTATCAGGTTAATCACTTAAAGTGAATCGCGAGCGTTGCCTCGGGACAACCGCCAACTTTATTAATAAACTTAAGCTTTCTTAATTACAGGAAAGCTTTTTTTACTATTTTTTAAAGGCTTAATTATATATAGTTATTTTTGAAAAATTCCAATTTTGCCTATTTTGTTTAAGTTTTTCTAATTTTCATTTAAGTTTTATACACATAAAAACAAAATTTAAGTTTTGTGAAAATATATAGGTTATTTTTTTGAATTATCCTATATCTAAAGCTTTACATTAGCAAAAAATCTTTTCAATTTTACTTTCAAAGGCTGTGTCGAATGATTATTATAAACTATTCATTAACTTCGTAACAAATTATTCAAAAGCACTAATACCTGTAATTTCTTTACCTAAAATTAGCAAATGTATATCGTGGGTGCCTTCATAAGTAACTACCGATTCCAGATTCATAATGTGACGCATAATTGGGTATTCGCCTGTTATTCCCATGCCACCTAATATTTGCCTTGACTCATGGGCTATTTTTATTGCCATTTCCACATTATTTCGTTTTGCCAATGATATTTGGGCCGTTGTTGCTTTCCCTTCGTTCATTAACATGCCCAACCGCCAAGAAAGTAATTGTGCTTTAGTAATTTCAGTAAGCATTTCTGCGAGTTTTTTCTGCTGTAATTGAAACGAAGAAATGGGTTTGCCAAATTGTATTCGTTCTTTGGAATATTTTAAAGAAGTATCATAGCAATCCATTGCAGCACCAATAGCTCCCCACGAAATTCCATAACGAGCAGAATCTAAACACATTAAAGGGGCCCCCATACCCGATTTATTAACGAGGATATTTTGTTTGGGAACTTTTACATTATTAAACACCAATTCACCTGTGATACTTGCTCTAAGCGACCATTTATTATGAATTGTTGGAGCAGAAAAGCCTTCCATTCCTTTTTCTACTATTAAACCATGTACTCTGCCTTCTTCGTTTTTGGCCCAAACAACTGCAATATCCGCCATTGGCGAATTGGAAATCCACATTTTGGCACCATTAAGCAGATAATACTCCCCTTTATCTTCAAACTTTGTAACCATTGCGGATGGGTTAGAACCATGATCGGGTTCGGTCAGTCCAAAACACCCCAAATATTCACCTGAAGCTAATTTTGGCAAATATTTTTGTTTGATTTCTTCACTTCCAAATTTGTATATCGGATACATAACCAATGAACTTTGAACCGAAGCTGTAGAGCGAATGCCCGAATCGCCTCTTTCCAATTCCTGCATTACCAAACCATATGATATATAATCGAGACCACCACCTCCATATTGTGTAGGAATTGTGGGCCCAAAAATGCCAGATTCGCCCATTTTTGGTACTAAATGTGCAGGGAAATGACAATTTTGTGCCCAATCTTCAATATTAGGACTTACCTCTTTTTTGACAAATGCCCTTACACTTTCCCTGATTAATTTTTGTTCTTCAGTGAGTAAATCATCTATTTTATAAAAATCAACGCCTGAAAATGTATCTTTTTTGCTCATAAGTTGCTGATATTTTTACTTATACGATATTTAAAGGTAATTTTGTTAAATATCAATACAAATGGATAAAACCATCCAACAAAAATTAGAAGAACTTGCCGAAAAATACGACTCCATGGGTCAAGATTTGGGCTCATATTTGGATGGTTTGTTATATGCAAGGTACTTACATTATGCTGATTATATTCATCTGGAAACATTGCTTTCACTTCAAAAACCACGAACTGACTTTCCGGATGAACTTATTTTTATTATATACCATCAAATAACAGAGTTATATTTCAAACTTATCAATTGGGAGCTTAAGCAAATAGCCGATAAAGTGAAACCTACTCAGTCGTGGATTGTAGAAAAAGTGGTCAGGTTAAACAGATATTGGGATAATCTTATTTTTTCATACGAAATTATGCTTCAAGGAATGGAAAATGATCAATTTATGAAATTCCGAATGAGTTTGTTGCCGGCAAGTGGGTTCCAGTCATTTCAATTTCGGCTGATTGAAATTTACTCCACTGACTTGATTAATCTGGTGGATCATAATCATGCAAATACTTTAAACGAAAATTCAACGATTGAGGAACAGTTTGAACATTTGTATTGGAAACATGGCGCCCAGCAACTTTCAACAGGTAAAAAAACGCTTACTTTAAAACAATTTGAAGAAAAATACACCCGCAAATTGCTTCGGCATGCCAATCAATTTAAAAATAAAAATCTTTGGCAGGCTGTATTAAAAGCATCAAAAGATACAGAACTTGAGCTTTCATTAAAAGAAGAATTGCGAAAATATGACCATAAAATGAACATTGCTTGGCCAATGAAACATTTCAAGTCAGCAGCCCGATTTTTAGACAAAAAGCCCGAAATATTAGCAGCAACAGGAGGAACCAACTGGCAGAAATATTTACCTCCTCGTTTTCAGAAAAAAATATTTTTCCCAAAATTATGGAATGATGAGGAAAGAGAAAATTGGGGAAAAATCTGATATTTATTAATCGTCAATAAGAATAGTTCCTTTAAGATATAGTTTGCATTTTCCGCTAATTTCAACCCTATCATTCAAATATTTACAACTCAAATATCCTCTTCTCGAAGAGAGCTGAATAGCTGTAAGTTCGATTTTATTAAGTTTGTTCGACCAATAAGGGGTTAAGGTTGTATGTGCCGATCCCGTAACCGGGTCCTCATTAATTCCGGATTGAGGTGCAAAAAATCTGGAAACGAAATCAACTGTATCCCCGGGAGCCGAAATGATTATGCCTCTACACATCACTTTTGAAATCAAGTAAAAGTCAGGAACTACATTTTTAATTTGTGCTTCATTTTCAAAGATTAATAGATAATCTGTTTTCCCCTTAAACGCTGCTTTTGGTTTAATGCTAAATCCATCAGTCAAATTTGGAGTAATTGCAACCTCTTTGAATACATCCGATGGAAAGTTTAAAGTTAAGTTCTCTTCATTTTTTGTTACAACTAATTCACCACTCCTTTGTGAGTAGAAATTAATTTTATTCTCATTTTTATTTTCGATTTCAAGAAGTACAAAAGCTGCAGCCAAAGTAGCATGGCCACAAAGGTCGACTTCAACGGTAGGTGTAAACCATCGAATTTCAAATAAATTTCCATTCTTGACATAAAATGCAGTTTCAGCCAGATTGTTTTCCGCAGCAATTTTTTGCATTAATTCATCGCTCAACCAATTTTCAAGAGGACATATAGCAGCAGGGTTTCCTGAAAATATTTTATAGGCAAACGCATCGATTTGGTAAATTTTTAATTCCATAGTTGTAAAAATGTTATTTTCATTAAAATTTTATAATTCTGATAATTTAAAAACTTAATTGGAAAATTTAATTAAAGTAGTTCACAATTGCCTCGTTTGCAAAGATTTTTTACCTTATGAACCAAAACCAATTTTTTCCATTCATCCGGAAAGTAAAATATTAATTATTGGTCAAGCGCCCGGGCAAAAAGTACAAAATACTGGAATTCCTTGGAACGACCTCAGCGGCAATGAATTGCGAAGATGGTTAGGAATAGATAAAGCAACTTTTTACAATAATAAAATATTTTCTATTATGCCTATGGGTTTTTGTTTTCCAGGAACAGGAAAATCAGGAGATTTACCACCTAGGTCTGAATGTGCACCACTTTGGCATAGTATTTTATTGCAACAAATGAAAAAAATTGAATTAACGATACTAATTGGTCAGTATTCACAGAAATATTATCTTGGTTCAAACATGAAACCAACACTTACCGAAACTGTGAATGCTTACAAATTATATCTGCCTCAGTACTTTCCAATTGTTCATCCATCACCCAGAAATATAAGATGGCAAAAAAGAAATCCTTTGTTTGAAAATGAAATTATACCTGTGTTGCAACAAAGAGTAGCTAATATTATATAGTTTCAGTAATCTCAAATTGTTGAAAACCCTCTGATAACTTTTGTATAAATCTTTCCAATAAATTATGTATTTGCCGGTTGGTTATAATTTTCAAAATTCAACTTGCAACTCAGCAGATTAGAAGTAAAAGGTTTCAAAAGTTTTGGCGACAAAACGGTTATTAATTTCGACAACGGCATTACAGGCATAGTTGGTCCTAACGGTTGTGGCAAGTCCAATGTTGTTGATGCCATCCGTTGGGTACTGGGCGAACAAAAAACTCGTAATCTCCGTTCCGAAAAAATGGAGGACGTAATTTTTAATGGCACCAAAGACCGCAAACCTCATCAAATGGCTGAAGTTTCGGTCACTTTCAATAACACTCGAAATCTATTACCAACCGAATACTCACAAGTAACTATCACTCGTAGATACTTTCGGTCGGGCGACAGCGAATATGAACTAAATGGCGTTACTTGTAGGCTTAAAGACATTAACAGTTTGTTTCTTGACACGGGTATTGGTTCAGATAGTTATGCTATAATTGAACTAAAAATGGTGGAAGACATCCTCAACAATAGGGATGGTTCAAGAAGGGAACTTTTTGAGGAAGCTGCAGGAGTTTCAAAGTTTAAAATCCGTAAGAAACAGACCCTTAAAAAACTTGAAGATACTGACAAGGACTTGAGTAGAATTGAGGATTTATTGTTTGAAATAGAAAAAAATCTAAAAAGCCTAGAAAAACAAGCGAAACAAGCTGAAAAATATTTCGAACTAAAGGAAGAATACAAAAAAGTAAGTGTACACATGGCTCATGCCATTCTGAAAAATCAATCCTCAGAAATGGAACGATTGAAGCAACTTGAGCAAGATGAGACGCTTAAAAAAAACGACTTTATTGCTGCCATTGCGCTTTCAGAAGCAAACCTTGAAAAATGCAAAAAAGTTATACTTGAAAAGGAAATTATTCTCAAAGAATCACAACAAAGTCTGAACAACCATATGGTTAAAATCAGAAATTATGAAAGTGAGAAAAAAATTAAAAATGAGCGACTTAAGTACCTTACTGATACTCAGGAAAGACTGATACGTCAGCTTCAATCGGACAAAGAACTTAAAGACAAATCAGAAATATTATTAAAAAATATTCAGTCAGATAAAGACAAACTGCAATTACAACTTAATGAACAAGAAGTTTTAGTTGAAAAACTTAAATCAGAACATGAGGATCAAAAAGTAAAAACCAACACACTTCAACAGCAACTTAACGAACTCAATACGAATTTCCGTTCCAAACAAGAAAAGGTATTTAACTTGAGTAAATCATTGGAAATGAGCCAATTTCAAATTAAATCTTTGCAGGATGAATTTGAAAAAACGATTCACGATAACACCTCACAAAGTACGGAGTTGGCTGCGTTTGAAGAAAAAATCAAACATCTCGCATTGCAAATTGGAGAAAAAGAGCTTGAATTGGTTCATTTGGAAAATTTAGAAAAAGAAAATGAAGAAAAAATAGACACTCTTGAAAAAGAAACGCAACAACTTAAAGATAAAATAGCAGAAACCGGAAGAAAAACAGATTCAAAACAGAACGAATTTAATTTGACTAAGTCACTGGTTGAGAACTTAGAAGGATTCCCTGAGGCTGTTCGATTTTTAAAACTCAACGCCAATTGGGTCAAAGATGTTCCCTTGCTTTCTGATGTGCTAACTTCAGATGAAAAGTACAGAATAGCACTTGAAAATTACTTAGAACCATTCATGAATTACTACATTGTAGCTAATGAATCGGATGCAATTAAAGCAGTGAACTTATTAAGTGATGCCTCGAAAGGGAAAGCAAACTTTTTTGTACTAAGCAATTTCGAAAAATTTGCATCTCCTGCATCTAAACCATATTCCAATTGTACCCACGCAATATCGTTGTTGGAATACGATCCTAAGTATCAGGGTTTGATATATTATTTGCTTGGCAATGTGTATGTTATCACCGAAAATCAAGAGGTTATCCCATCTGATGATGAATCTATATTTATTACACAAAATGGAAAAATTATTAAGCGAAAATTTAGCATTTCAGGTGGATCGGTTGGATTGTTTGAAGGAAAACGTATAGGTAGAACTAAAAATCTTGAAATACTTGAAAAGGAAATCAAGAGAATGAACGAGGCGCTTTCAGTACTCAAAACAAATTTGGCTAATCAACTTGAATTGCTTCAGAAACACAAAAATCAATCACAAAAAACTAAAATTGAAATACTTCAAAAGGAATTCAACCAAATCAAAAACGAATACATAGCTTATAGCACTAAGAAAGAACAATTATTTAGCCTACTTAATAAAAACACTGATAGAAAAGAAGAAATAAACACCAGAATAGCCGCACTTGAAGAGGAAATTGTTAAAAACACTCCAATTATTGAAGCTGCTAAAGGTGAAATTATCGCAGATGAACAATCATTAATTTCGATTAAAGAATTACTTGAAGAAGAATCAAAAGTATTGAACACCAAATCTGCCACATTTAATGAACAAAATATACTTTTATACCAATTCCGAAATAAATTAAATAGTATAATTCAGGATTTGGAATACAAACAACAATCACTTGAAAGCACTAATGAACGAATAATCAAATCGTCAACCGAACTTCAAAAAATAGAGGAAGATACCAAGCAAGTACTTCAAGGTGCTGACATGCATGACGAAGAACTACAAAAACTATATTCTGATAAAGACATTCTCGAAAAATCACTCAATGAAAATGAGCGTGCATATTATGCAACAAGAGGAGAATCGGATAATATTGAAAAACAAAGCAAAGAATTGTTGAGAAACAAAGAAATTTCGGAAACGGTTTTGCTTGAAATCATGAATAAACAAAACGAAGCAAAGCTGAAATTGAATTCTGTAAAAGAACGACTTTCTGTTGAGTTCAATATTGATTTGGATGTTTTGAAGATAAACCCAGAAGAAATTGAGCAAGAAAAAAGTGAAGAAGAACTCCGTACTAAAATAGAACAATTGAAAGGAGCCATGGATAGAATTGGTCAGGTTAATCCTATGGCAATGGATGCTTATAAAGAAATTACAGAAAGGTACAACCTTATCAATCAACAGAAAAAAGACATTACCGATGCCAAAAATTCACTGTTAAGTACTATTTCAGAAATAGATTCTACTGCAAAAGAAAACTTTTTAACCACTTTTGTGCTTATCAAGCAACATTTTATTGATGTGTTCAGATCTTTATTTACAAATGACGACACTTGCGATTTGATTCTTGTCAATCCGGATGATCCATTAGAATCCGATATCGATATTTTGGCTAAACCAAAAGGCAAACGACCTCAAAGTATCAATCAGCTTTCCGGAGGGGAAAAAACATTGACAGCAGTAGCCTTACTTTTTGCAATTTATTTAATAAAACCGGCTCCATTTTGCATATTTGATGAAGTTGATGCTCCTTTGGACGATGCCAATATTGATAAGTTTAATAATATCATAAAAAAATTCTCTGCCGATTCTCAATTTATAATCGTTACTCATAACAAACGTACCATGGCAAGTACAGATATCATTTACGGAGTAACCATGATTGAAACCGGCATTTCAAGGGTGGTTCCGGTGGATTTAAGAAGCTTAAATTAAGTTACTATTTCTTTAAGTTTTTTGCGAAAAACTATTAATTCTATGCGTTTGCCATAGATTCAAAAATGCACCCACCCTTGAGCCTTAATATCAATCAGTTGGTCATTTGTGGTCGCTAATTTGACACCTTGGTTTTTGGGAGTCATATAACCGATGGTGGTAATGTCCGTATGATTTTTTATTTTTTCGAAATCCGATTGTTTTATTGTAAATAACAACTCATAGTCTTCGCCTCCATTCAAAATGCAAGCTGTTGAGCTCAAGTTCAATTCCGACATTGTCTCTATCGATTGTTGATCTACAGGCAATTTGTTTTCATATATAACGGCTCCCAATTCTGATTGTGTACAAATGTGCATGATTTCTGAAGCCAATCCATCAGATATGTCAATCATTGAAGTGGGAATTAAATTCATTTCTGCAAATTCATGAATCACATCCATTCGAGCTTCCGGCTTCAGTTGACGTTGAATTACATAATCTTTTCCTTCCAATTCAGGTTGCATATTGGGGTCAGCCAAATACACTTCTTTTTCTCTTCTTAACAGTTGCAATCCACAATAAGCAGCACCTAAGTCGCCAGTCACGCAAATGATATCTCCTTCCTTTGCTCCACTTCTTTTTACAACTTTCTCAGAATTGGCAGTTCCTATAACGGTTACACTAATAACCAAACCTTTGGGTGAAGAAGTAGTATCACCTCCTATAATATCCACTTTATAATTGGCACAAGCTGCATTGATTCCTTCATATAGCGCATCAATGGCTTCAACCGAAAATCGGTTGCTTGCTGCAATACTTACCGTAATTTGCCTTGCAATAGCATTCATTGCGCATATATCAGAAACATTACTTGCCACAATTTTGTATCCTACATGCTGAAGAGGAGAATATGACAAATCAAAATGGATTCCTTCTACCATCATATCTGTTGATACAACAATTAATTGATTATCAATGGGTTTAATTAAAGCAGCGTCATCGCCAATTCCAATAAGTGAGGATTCGTTGTATGTTTTTACTGTTTCTCTTATTCTATTTATAATTCCAAATTCACCTATTGACTCAAGCTCTGTTCTCGACATAACAATTTATTAACAATAAAATAATATTAATTTTTCGCTTACTTTTTTTAACTTTTACGTATTAAAGTTGCTAACCCTCAAATATATGAAAAAAACATTGTTGATAATTGTTGCTTCTTCCATGCTGCTTGGGGCAGCATCTTGCACTCGTTACAAAAGAAGTTGTGTAAAAGCACATAAAAACAAGCAATGGATAAATAAAATCCAATATCAATAATTAATAAGAACTTTTGTGTTTTTTTGTATGTTGTATTAATTGTATCAAAGTTTTAATACTACTGCCATGATTCAAATTTCAGATAAAGCCAAAGAAAAAATCGTAGAAATCCGTACGAAAGAAGGTTACACCACCGATCATAATATTAGGGTTGCGGTAAAGGGGGGTGGATGTTCCGGATTGATGTACGACTTAGCTTTTGATGATCAACTCAACGATAAAGACAAAGTTTACGAAGATAAAGGCGTAAAAATCCTTGTCGACAAGAAAAGCTTACTTTACTTATTAGGCACTACTCTCGATTTTTCTGATGGACTTAACGGTAAAGGTTTTCAATTTATTAACCCTAATGCCTCACGAACCTGTGGGTGTGGTGAGAGTTTTGCAGTATAGAATTTGAATTCACTTTATGGGTTTTCCATTTACTTTTACAACTGAAATTCAGAAAATAAATTCTGCTCTTTGGAATTACGTTATCTTCGTACCGGAGAATGTATCTCAGTTTTGTGTAGAAACATCAATTAAACGATTAGTATGTACGCTTAACGATGAGATAAGTTTTCAATGTGCATTAACACCCTATGGAAATAATATTTGGTACATTCACTTAAGTGCTAAAATCAGAAAGCAACTCAGCCTAAAGGAAGGTAGCAAAGTATCTGTTAATTTAGTAAAAGATACAAGTGAATATGGACTGCCTATGCCTGAAGAATTTAGAGAAGTATTATATTCAGATGAAGAAGGTAATCAATATTTTCATGCACTTACACCCGGCAAGCAACGAAGCCTACTATATATTGCTGCAAATGTAAAGAGTATAGATTTAAGGATTAAAAGGGCTATAGTAATAATTGAACACTTGAAAATGATGAATGGGAAAATAGATTTCAAAAAATTGAATCAAATGATGAAGTCAAAGAATAATTGAAATACAATCAAAATTTTAATAATTGAAAATAGCAATGTTCATTAAGTTAGAGTATTCCAAATAGTGAAGTTAAACTCAACCATTTTTACTCTTTCGGCTTCAATTGATGATTTTCGGCAATTTTAAGTAAGTAGTTATAAGCCTCTTGGTATTCATTTTTGATAATTCCTTCCAGTATGGCTTCTCTTAATTCCGTTTTCAAATCCCCAACTATTCTTGATGGTTGTAAGTCAAAAATTTTCATGATTTCAATACCATCAATTACCGGTTGAAAATTGCGCAATTGGTCCTTTTCTTCAACTTCAACCAATTTGCGCTCTACTTTCTCAAAATTAGCCAGGTACTTATTAACTTTTTCATGGTTTTTGGATGTGACATCGCATCGACACAATATCATTAAGTCATCAATGTCATCACCTGCATCAAACAACAATCGCCTTATGGCCGAGTCGCTGACTTCATCCTTAACCAGTGCTATGGGTCTCAAATGCAAACGAACCAGGTTTTGTACATACCGCATGGATTCATTTAAAGGCAGCTTTAACCTTCTGAAAATTTGAGGTGTCATTCTCGCACCTTTGTCTTCATGTCCGTGAAACGTCCATCCATGCCCATTTTCATACTTTTTGGTAGCAGGTTTTGCTATATCATGCAGAATAGCTGCCCAACGCAACCATAAGTTGTCGGACATTTCGGCAACATTGTCCAATACTTGTAGGGTATGAAAGAAATTATCTTTATGCCCTTTACCTTCCTTAATTTCCACACCTTGCAAAGCGACCAACTCAGGAAATATCAATTGAAGTATGCCACTGAAATACAGTAACTTAAATCCATATGATGGTTTTGGAGAAAGTATTATTTTATTTAATTCGGTAGTGATTCTTTCTTGTGAAATTATGCTGATTCGTTCTTTGTTTTTGGATATTGCATCAAATGTGTCAGGGTCAATATCGAATGAAAGCTGAGAAGCAAACCGACAAGCTCGAAGCATACGCAAGGGATCATCCGAAAATGTTATATCAGGATCCAATGGCGTTTTGATCAACTTTTTCTTCAAATGTTCAATGCCGTCAAATGGGTCAACCAATTCGCCAAAATTGGCTTTGTTCAAACTAATCGCTAATGCATTTATTGTAAAATCTCTTCTGTTTTGGTCATCGGAAAGGGTGCCTGGCTGAACGGTAGGGTTTCTTGACTCTTGAACGTATGACTCTTTGCGTGCGCCTACAAATTCGACTTCGATGTCCTCATACCGAACCATAGCAGTACCAAAGTTCTTGAATATGGATATCTGTCCTTTGCTTCCGGACTTTTGATGAAATGCATTGGCCAATTGTATACCGTCTCCAACAACCACCACATCAATGTCCTTGCACGATCTGTTTAAAATCAGGTCACGAACGTAACCCCCGACAACATATGAAGGTTCGTTTACTTCCTTAACGCATTCCGATAATATCGAAAAAACAACTTGGGATTTGAGATGTTCAGAGAAATTCAAGCCTCAAATTTGATGAAATTGCACATTATTTATCTCAAAAAATATTATTCCATGCAATGAATCCTAATGGTCATTACATTTTTTGTTAATGATTCGATTTTAAATGAATAAGGCTTTTTTTCCTCTTTCGTCATTGGAATCAAACCTACTTCAAGCTTTTCAAAATTGATATCTACTATTTTGTATTTGGAATCAAAAACCCAAACGCCCTGATGCTTAATTGGTTTGTCATCTGGTCCAATCTCAATTTTAACAAATTTTCCATCTTCAAAAAACTGCATCCCTTCCTTACCTCTCAGTGGGATGGTGTCAATTGCTTCAGCAAGATAAACCATACTGTCTTTCTTGGTTTCCAACTCCGGATGGCGATACCATGTAGTAATAAGCGTTTTGGGCGTTTTTGAATTCAACTGAATTTCAATACCTGATGAAGAAATATCCGTTACCCTAACCCTATTGGAGCAAGCATATAATAGCGCGACTATTAAAAATATGGATAGTCTGATTATCATGGCCTTTAATTCTTTTTATTTGTAAAAATATTACACTGCTCTAATGCGCAACAAAGATATAGCAAAATTACTAAAATTAGCCGGTTCTTTATTAGAACTACACGATGAAAATGAATTTAAAGTTCGATCATTTTATGCTTCCTCATTTAATATTGATCGGTTAAAGCAACCACTCATTGGATTGACAGAGTCGGAATTGGCTCAAATTCAAGGAATTGGAAAGGGTATTGCCGGAAAAATATTTGAAATAACCACCAAAAACACCTTTAAAGAATTACAAGATTTATTGGAAAAAACACCCAAAGGTGTAGTTGCAATGCTAAAAGTCAAAGGTATTGGGCCCAAAAAAGTAAAATCACTTTGGAAAGACCTGCATATTGAGTCAACTGAAGCATTGCTTCAAGCTTGTTACCAAAACAAAGTTGCTTCACTTAAAGGTTTTGGAGAAAAAATTCAGGAAGAAATTATCGACTATTTGGAACTTGTCGAAAGTTCGAAAGGCAAATTTCACTTTGCTGATGTATTTGAAATAGCTTTGGAACTCGAGGAAAAACTCAAGGATATACTTCCCAGTCAAATTGTAAGACTTTCCGGAGACATTCCTCGCAAAATGGAAATAGTAGAAAACATGCAATTCCTGGTTTCTTCCAATGATCATTTGCAAACATTTGAAAAAATTAAAAAAGTAGATCAATTATCTCAAAACGAGAAAAAATCATCTCCCTTCATCTGGAATGGCGTGATTAGAGACACCGACATTCACGTTCAAATAAAACTGTATTTGCCTGAGCAATATGAAAGTCAGTGGTATATCCATAGCTCCTCTGAAAAGCATTTATCTGAATGGGCATTTGATAAGATCAGCTTATTTAACTTTCTGAAAAACAACACATTTAATTCTGAAAAAGAAATTTTTGAGAAATTAAATTGGCAACCAATACCCGTAGAAATGCGCGAAGGACTTGGCGAAGTAACTCTAGCCAAAAATCAACAAATTCCAATATTAGTGAATGACCAGGATTTGAAAGGAATTCTGCACAATCATACTGATTATAGTGATGGGACCAACACTTTAACAGAAATGGCCGTTGCCTGTAAGGAAATGGGATATGAATATGTAGGTATTTCGGACCATTCACAATCAGCTACTTATGCTAGTGGACTTACAGAAGATAAAATATTCCAGCAACACAAAGAAATAGATGAACTTAATGCCAAACTTGCACCTTTCAAAATATTCAAAGGCATCGAGTCCGATATATTGAATGATGGCTCGCTTGATTATCCGGACGATATATTAAAAACATTTGATTTTATAGTGGCCTCTATTCACTCTAATTTGAAAATGGATATTCATAAAGCAACCACGAGGTTGATAAAAGCCATTGAAAATCCATATACCACCATGTTGGGACATCCCACAGGGCGTTTATTGCTCAATAGAAAAGCCTATCCTATTGACCACAAAAAAGTAATTGATGCATGTGCTGCCAATGGCGTAATTATTGAAATCAATGCTGACCCTTGGCGATTGGACTTGGATTGGCATTGGGTGCCTTATGCAATGAATAAAGGTGTAATGTTAAGCATTAACCCCGATGCTCATGAAATAGAAGGATATTTGAACATGCAATTTGGTGTTTGTGTGGGCCGAAAAGGAGGTCTTACTAAAGTGTTTGTTTTCAATGCATTAGGCAGAGATGAGGTTGCCAAATATCTAAACAATCGCATCAAATCTCGAACTTAATTCCTTGAGCCAAAGGCAAATCCTTTCCCCAATTAATGGTATTGGTCTGTCGACGCATGTACGCTTTCCAGGCATCAGAACCGGATTCTCTACCGCCTCCTGTTTCCTTTTCACCACCAAACGCACCACCAATTTCGGCTCCTGAAGTTCCAACATTGACATTGGCAATTCCACAATCACTTCCTGCAGCAGACAGAAATAGTTCGGAATTGTAAAAATTATTTGTAAAAACAGAAGAAGACAAACCTTGTGCTACACTATTATTGATTTCAATTGCCTCCTCAATTGTGTCAAATTTGAGCACATATAATATAGGCACAAAATGCTCATCCTGAAGTATTTGCATTTCTTTTGTTGCTTCAATCAGGGTCGGCAACACAAAATTTCCTTTTATATCTATTTTACTACCTCCAACTATAACTTTGGCACCGGAGTTTTTCGCATTTTGTATACATTTCTCAAAAAGTTCGACAGCATATTGGTCAATTAACGGACCCATTAATGTATTTGAGCTTGACGGATCCCCAATTCTGATTTGCTTATAGGCTTCGACAAGTTTATTTACAAATGATTGATACAAATTCTTGTGGACCAGAAGCCTTCTGGTGGTCGTGCATCTTTGTCCCGAAGTACCAATAGCACCAAATAATACAGTCGGTAATGCCAGATTCAAATCTGCACTTTCATCAATGATTAAAGCATTATTTCCACCCAATTCCAATAAAGATTTTCCAAAACGCTTGCTTACTTGCTCACCTACATATCTGCCGACTTTCGATGATCCGGTAAAAGAAACCAGATTGATTTTATTGTCATGAATCAATTGTTCACCAATCGACTCATTCTTTCCAATAATCAAATTAAACACCCCTGTGATATTATTTCGCTTGCTCACCATATCGCATATATGTTGAATAGCAATTGCAGTTAATGGTGTTTTTGGAGAGGGTTTCCAAACATTAGTATTACCACAAACAGCAGCAATCAAGGCGTTCCAGCTCCATACAGCAGCCGGAAAATTAAAAGCAGTAATGGTGCCTACAACACCTAGTGGATGCCACTGTTCATACATTCTATGGTTGGGCCTTTCTGAATGCATTGTGAGTCCATACAATTGTCTGGAAAGCCCACATGCAAAATCCGCCAAATCGATCATTTCTTGTACTTCGCCCAATGATTCGTTTATGGTTTTGCCACATTCGATGGTGATTAATTGTGCAATTTCATTTTTGTATAATCGAAGTTCAACACCAATTTGCCTGACTATCTCACCACGTTTGGGTGCAGGCGTGGTTCTCCAATTCAAAAATGCAGTTGTTGCCGCACCTATTACTGATTGGTAGGTTGGAATATCGGCATTAATAACGGAGGCAATCTTTTCGTTATTAGTAGGATTAATTGAATCAAGTATGTCCTTCCCATCATTCGTCAACGAACCTAAACCTCCAATATAAGCGCCTGAGTTTATATCCTTAATCTGTAATTTTTGTAATATTTCTTTGACCATGTTTATATGTATTCTAATTTCCTCAATGTCCGTCATTTACATACCCATTTAGGTATGAAAAGTTTTGTGTCAATTTGCCATTTTCAACAATGGTTGCGCTTTTAAGCATATCACTGGGTTTTTCAGAAATTAATTGAGGAATTATATTTTTAATAAGTTGATTTCCAAAGTCTTTTGAAGCATCTCTCGATAATTCACAAGGCAAATTATCAATTGCCATAACGGTAATATTGTTAGAATTTTTGAATGGGATATCCTCATCATCAGTCTTTGGATTGTAATCGTAATACGGATTATCAATTGAAGAAGTCTTGATTGTGCACGGAATTGACCCATTTACATCGCAAGTGATATCTCCGATTATTCTTATTTTGAATTCCGAATCTTTCATATCCTTTTTGGTAAATAACACAGGTGCATCAGGGTGCCAATATGCCCCTGCTATCAATATATCTGCCTTTTTCCCAAATTTCATAAAATCACTTTCAAACAACTCCGGATTGCTATAAAACAACTTTTTTGAGAACTTTTCAGATGGATTGCGCAATTTGTGATAATCTTCTGAATGAATTTGGACATATCTGGGAAAAGTTGCCTGATTGTTCAAAAATTCATGAACTGCCACTTTTTTGATTTTCATAAAATCCAGAATCTGAATGATTCCTTCTGCAACCCTACCGCCACCGGTTACAACTATCGAAACGGGTGGAAGTTGTACTTTCAAAAGTTCCTTTTTTAAGTTGTCATATTCACCAATGATGTAAGCATGAGGCAATTCAAATTTTTTGTATTTCAATCCATATGCCCTTATGGTATTATAAGCGCCAACAATTCCGGCAAAATATCCAAAAGCAACCACTCTATTGCCCTTTTGATCTTTCAGGCATTCATAATCAATCAAAGTAGCTTTTCTATCAATAAATGATTGTAATAATTTCTGATTGCCAATCTGCTTTTTGATTGTATGTGAAAAAATAAAATAAGTCTTACCCTCAATAATTTCAGCTGGGTGAACTTCTTTAATTCCCATAAGTACATCACAGTCGTCAATTTGCTCAACCACCTTGATTCCCAATGCTTTATACTCAGCATCCAGTATGGTTCTTATTTTACTTGATTGCACTTTGAATTTAATCTGGGAATATTTTTTTTCAATATCCTTGCATTGCAAAGGAGTAAAAGGCACTCTCTTGTCAGTTGGGATTTTGGTTTCTCGCAATAAACCTATGTTGAACAAAAACATAATCCTTTATTTGGATTGCTTATAAAGTTCTGAATAATTTTTATAAAAATAGGGTATAGTTTCTATCCCTTTAAAGAAATTAAACACACCAAAGTGTTCATTCGGAGAATGTACATTATCCGAATCCAATCCAAACCCCATCAATACTGATTTGATACCCAATTCTTTTTCGAACAAAGCCACAATAGGTATACTACCTCCCCCTCTGGTAGGGATTGGTTTTTTGCCGAAAGTAGTTTCCATTGCCATGCTTGCCGCTTTAAAAGCAATTGAATCAATGGGTGTTACAACCGGTTCGCCTCCATGATGAGGTGTAACCTTAACCTGTACACAAGAAGGTGCTATTCTTTTAAAATGATTGGTAAATAATTCAGTAATCTTTGCTGATGACTGATTAGGAACCAATCGCATAGAAATTTTTGCATACGCCTTGGAAGGCAATACCGTTTTGGCCCCCTCTCCAATATATCCGCCCCATATTCCGTTCACATCAAGTGTTGGCCTAATGGAAGTTCTTTCAGATGTAGTATATCCCTTTTCTCCAAGCACATCTTTTATTTCCAAATCTTTATTATAAAGTTCTTGGTTAAATGGTGCTTTTGCCAATTCATCACGCTCTGCTTTACTCAATTCAACGACATCGGAATAAAAACCCGGTATGGTCACTCTTCGGTCGGAATCATGCATGGAAGCTATCATGTCACACAATATATTTATAGGATTAGCTACGGCTCCTCCATATACCCCCGAATGCAAATCGCGATTGGGTCCGGTAACTTCCACTTCCAAATAACTTAAACCTCTTAACCCGCAATCAATGGATGGTATTTCATTGGCAATTATTGAGGTGTCAGATATTAATACAACGTCTGCCTTTAATAATTCTTTATTGTTACCGATAAAAATCGGAAGGTTGTCCGAACCGACTTCTTCTTCTCCCTCAATGAGAACTTTAACATTACACGAAAGTTGATTTTGAGATATCAAAAATTCCAATGCTTTGATATGCATGAACACTTGTCCTTTATCGTCACAAGCGCCCCTGGCATATATTTTACCTTCCTTTATTATGGGTTCGAAAGGAGGATTGTCCCACAATTCCAATGGAACTGCCGGTTGAACATCATAATGGCCATAAACCAATACGGTAGGCAAGTCTTTGGAGATGTTTTTTTCAGCATATACCAAAGGATGACCTGAAGTAGGTATGCATCGAGCATTTTCCAATCCTGCTTCTGACAATTTAGATTTAACTGCTTCTGCACATTTTTTAACATCTGCAGCATATTCTTTATCTGCACTAATAGATGGAATTCGCAGCAAATCAAATAGTTCGTTTATAAATCTGGATTTGTGAAGGTCGATGTACTGGCTGATTTTCATTTCAATTGAGTGTAAAATTCTATTTATATTTATCAATAATTCTCATCAAGTCAATGTCTTTAATTGAGTCAAAGTCAGATTTATCATAAATGGCAATTAGATTTACAATTTTAGTTGGACTATTATTTTCTATTTTTACTATAACATTGGTAATTACTCGTAATCCTCCACTTTTTCCTTTCCCTTTACTTTTTACTGATAGTCTTATTTTATAGCAATCTTTACCTAAAAATGTACCCAGTGTAGGATTTGCAATCAAAAGGTGTAAAAGTTCTTGTAATTCAGATTTAAGAGATTTGTACTTTTTTAAAAGTGATTTTGTATCTTTCTCAAAATCAGGCGTAACAATTATTTTAACATTCATTCAAGAAATCCTTCAAACTTTTTTCTTTTATAGAACCCTGATCTATAAGTTTGGACTGTTTTAGTGAGTTTTTTATTTTTTTTTCAATTTGTACAATTTGTTTGAGTTTTTTGTATTCGTTGAATAATTTATCAAACTCATTAACGGGTATTTGAACAAATTGAGCCACTCCTTGAGGATCAGTGATATGTTGAATATGAATGTTCATAAAGCAAATTTACAAATATCGGATTTGTTAAACAACTCATTCAATCTCAAATTACACTTGAGTGACAGAAATAATTTTTCTGGTTTATTATACATTGAATAAGTATTCAATTCTCATTTTTTTTCTACCCAAAAATCTCAGTAAAAACTTCGTCCAATCTTGTAAACGCTTTGATTTTAATCTGAAATTTTGAAGTATCTATTCCCTTCAATCCATATTTAGATATAAAAATCTCTTTGAATCCCAACTTTTGTGCTTCAGATATTCTATTCTCTGTTCGGTTTACTGCTCTTATTTCTCCTCCCAATCCTACTTCAGCTGCAAAGCATATTTCATGTGATATAGCAATTTCTTCAAAAGATGATATCAACGAAGTACAAATAGCAAGGTCAATAGCAGGGTCCTCAACTTTAATACCTCCGGCAATATTTAAGAAAACATCTTGCTGTCCCAATTTAAATCCTCCTCTCTTCTCCAAAACGGCAAGCAACATATGTAATCTGCGTACATCAAATCCTGTGGTACTTCTCTGAGGTGTTCCATAAGTAGCGGGACTCACCAACGATTGTACTTCAATCATCAATGGTCGACTTCCTTCTATAGTTGATGCAATTGTTATGCCACCTAAGTCTTTGTCGCGTTGCGAAATTAATATTTCCGATGGATTACTTACTTCTCTGAGTCCTGCCCCTTGCATTTCGTATATTCCTATTTCTGAGGCAGATCCAAATCTGTTTTTAACAGAACGAAGCAATCGGTATGACAAATGTCTGTCCCCCTCAAATTGCAACACCGTATCCACCATATGCTCTAATACTTTAGGACCGGCTATGGTACCTTCTTTGGTTATATGTCCGATCAAAAATACCGGCACTGAGGTTTCCTTTGCAAATTTTATAAACTCAGCTGCACATTCTCTTACTTGTGATACGCTGCCAGCGCTTGATTCAATGAAAGCCGAAGCCATGGTTTGGATAGAATCAACTACTACCAGTTGAGGTTCCAGTAGTTCTATTTGTTTAAAAATATTTTGCGTACCCGTTTCTGACAATATATAACATTCATTGCCAGGTATCAACTCATTTTCACTAATCCGCTCCGCTCGCATTTTAATTTGTAACTCACTTTCTTCACCTGAAATGTATAGCACTTTTAAAGGGGCGAGTTTAAGTGTAATTTGTAACATCAATGTAGACTTTCCAATACCTGGTTCGCCTCCTATCAAAATTACAGATCCAGGTACAATGCCTCCACCTAGAACTCTATTAAGTTCATTATCAAATGTTTGAATCCTTTTTTGATCGGTATAGTCAATTTCTGAAATCTCTTTAGGTTTAGCAGCTATTTGTTTGGAAGATGAAGTTTTCCAATTACCTGCTTGTGTCTCTGATTTTCCCACCAGTTCCTCTACAAAAGTATTCCATTGCCCACAGGAGGGACACTTGCCCAGCCATTTGGCTGAATTATATCCGCACGACTGACAATTGTATGTTGACTTAACTTTATTTATACTCATTTAAAATCAAAAAAGGCTCCTTTTGAGGAGCCTTGTAAAACTACAAATTATATTTCTTAGAATGGCAAATCATTATCAGCATCCATAGGAGAGCTAGCAATTTCGGCTGGAACTGCGCTTTTGCTGCCTGCATAAGCCGGTTCTGCATATGATTCGCTACCGCCAGATGATGATGATGGACCACCTAATAAAGTAAGGTCGCGAGCCACTATCTCAGTGATTCTACGGTTAACTCCATCTTTATCTACATATTCTCTGCTGGTAATTCTGCCTTCAATGTATGCTTGAGAGCCTTTTTTAAGATATTTTTCAATTATTTCAGCTAATGGTGACCAAGCTACCACATTGTGCCACTCCGTATTTACGACTTGAGCACCCGTTTTATCTTTATATTTTTCGCTAGTGGCCATTGTGAACTGTGCAACTGCTCTTCCGTTATCGAACTTTTTTACTATTGGATCCTTTCCTAGATTACCTAATAGGATTACTTTGTTAACTGACATATATTTAAGGTTAAGGTTTGAAATATGTATTTTGAACAAAATTGCTGATTAGTAATGGTTTAGCGTAATCTACACTTTGTTCAGGGTTTAAAACTAAAAAATTATGTTCTTTTTTAAAATTATTTGAAATATTTTTTAACAAAACTCTCCAAAATATTGCATTTATTTTTTGATGTGTTAATTTTTGAACAATTATCTCAGAAGCTAAGATTAACTCAAATTTTTCTTCAGAATTCAAAATCGTTTTTATTTCAATTTCAATCTCATTTCTGGATAATAATTGATTATTTGATTCAATTAAATGAAACTCATACATGTTTTTCCAAATGTCTTTTTTCACTCTTTTTCTAAATGTGATTTTTCCTAAATTATCCTCAAATATTAAATAATTAAAGTATCTGTTTTTCAGTGTATTAAGCTTAGATTTAATTGGTAGATCATTTTGCAAGGATTTTGACTTTGCAATACAATCAATATTAAAAATACAAGACTCGCATTCAGGGTTTTGAGGCTTACAAACCAAAGCACCAAACTCCATTATGGCCTGATTATATAAATCAGGATTTGTTCTGCTTATAATCTCCTTAGCAATTTCAAATAATTCATCCTGATTGGCTTGTTTTCTTACATCTTTTTGATAAGAAAAATACCTGCTTAATACCCTAATAACATTTCCATCAAGCACCGGGACTTTCTCATTAAAAGCAAATGAGGCTATAGCAGCAGCGGTATATCTGCCAACTCCTTTTAATTTTATTATTTCATTGAAGGTGTTGGGAAACAGTCCATTATATTGATTTACAATCTGTTTGGCAGCGGCATGCAGGTTTCTTGCACGAGAATAATAGCCTAAACCTTCCCAATACTTAAGCACTTCATCTTCCTCACAATTAGCTAGTTGTTTCACATTTGGGAATCTTTCGACAAATTTGTGATAATAAGGTAAACCTTGAGAAACTCTGGTTTGCTGTAATATTATTTCCGAAATCCAAATCAAATAAGGATCTTTTGTGTCTCTCCATGGTAATTCCCTTTTGTTAAGTTGGTACCATTCAATTAGTTTATCCGATGCAAACTCACTCATGTGAAAATAATTATTATATGTATGTTGGGGTATGGTTTTTTTTATAAATTTGTCATAATCTTTACAAAATCAATGAATTGCTAAAACATTAATTTTAAATTCTCGTTAGATTTCAAAAAATCAATTAATTATTGTTCAACTAAATTTTTAATAAAGTGACCAAGGCAGACGTAGTTTCTCATGTATCAGACCAGACAGGTATCAATAAGTCTGATGTTTTAATTACTGTAGAAAGTTTCATAAATGTAATCAAATCTTCGATGGAAAGCGGTGACGATATTTTCATCCGTGGATTTGGATCATTTGTAAACAAAAAAAGGGCAAGAAAAGTTGCCAGAAACATTTCTAAGAATACAGCAATTGTAATTGATGCACATTTTGTTCCTACTTTCAAACCTGCAAAAGAATTTGTAGAAAAAGTAAAAACAAGTCCTAAGTTAAAAGTGTAAATTTGCACTTCGCAAAAATACCTGCTTGATTTATGGTTGTAAAACAATTGTTAGCAGTTGCTATCGGCATAGCAGCTGTTTTGTTTTTAATGAGTTTACCCAAAGTTATTATTAACAAAGATGATAAAAACAAACTGGCCGACAACCGTAATTCAATGCCTGATGTTGCGGCATTTAGGCAAAAAACAAAACCAGTTGTCTCTGGCAAAGATAAATTAATTATTGAAAGGCTAAGAAATTTTTACAACAACACATCTTCTTTAGAAAAAAAGTGTACCTTTGCAGATTCTTTGACAAAAGTGTTTATCAGCATTCAAGAAATTGATAGTGCTATAGCTTATGCTGAAAGAATCGTTCTTATAAATCCGGGAATAAAATCAAGTAAAATAGCAGCAGATACATATTTTTCTGCTTTCAATATTGTTACCGAACCCACCTTATCTGCATCATTTTCAGACAAAGCAAGGCAGGCTTACCTATCAGTACTTCAATATGAACCTGATAATTTGGAAGCCAAAAATAATTTGGCCATGACTTATGTAACTTCTGAAAATCCTATGCAAGCTATTGCTCTACTAAGAGAAGTAATACAGAAGGATCCTAAAAATAGCACAGCTAATTTTAATTTAGGTTACCTATCCGTACTTTCAGGGCAATACGACAAAGCAATCAATCGCTTTGAAGCACTTTTAAAAGATAACCCTCGTTTTTGGAAAGCAAGATTGTATTTGGGCATTGCACTGAAAGAAACCGGAAAAAAAGAACAGGCAAATGAAGAATTTGCTCAAGTAATAAAAAACGAAAGAGACCCTGCATTAGTAGCTGAGGCTCAAAATCAATTAAAAAATTAAATTATAAAACTATGCCTTGCGGTAAAAAAAGAAAACGTCACAAAATAGCTACACATAAAAGAAAAAAACGCTTAAGAAAAAACAGACACAAAAAGAAATAGTTATACATTAACTGTTTTATATTCAGTGTATTAACTGAATTGTGTATTGTTATTTTTTAATTTCAACTTAACGTTTCTTTATCATGAGTAATGAATTATTTATTAATGTTACTCCAAAAGGCAATCGTATTGCATTAATGCAAGAAAAGCGCCTTGTTGAGTATCATGTAGAATCCAACTCACAGAATTTCAATGTGGGTGATATATATTTGGGCACGGTTACTAAAGTAGTACCGGGGCTCAACGCTGCTTTTGTAGATATTGGCTATGAAAAAGATGCTTTTTTGCATTATCACGACTTAGGTCCAAATATCAAATCTTTAAACAAATATCTTAAGGATACCCAATCAGGAAAGCAAACGAGTTTTAAACTTAATGGGTTCAAACTTGAGCCTGAAATAGAAAAAGCAGGTAAAATCGACAAAGTCCTAACCAAAGGTCAGCAAATATTGGTTCAAGTTGTAAAAGAGCCAATTTCAACTAAAGGTCCAAGGCTGTCATGTGAAATATCAATTGCCGGTCGTTATTTGGTGTTGGTGCCATTTTCGAATAGCATCAGCGTAAGCAAAAAAATAAGCAAAAAAGAAGAAAAACAACGCCTTCAACGTCTGATTACTTCAATAAAATTGGATAATTTTAGTGTAATAATTCGCACAGTTGCTGAAGACAAAGAAGTAGCTGAACTTGATCGCGACCTCAAAAATCTGGTTAAAAAATGGGAAGAAGGTTTTGAGAAGCTTAAAACTGCTCAATCAAAAGAAGTAATTATTTCAGAAATGGATCGTACTTCGTCTATTTTGAGAGATATGTTAAATGAGTCATTTGATTCTATCACCATTGATGATAAATCGTTTTTTGACGAAACCAAGCAGTATATTCATACGATTGCCCCTGAAAAAGAAAAAATCGTAAAGCATTACAATATTAAAGAAAAGATATTTGAATTTACTGGCATTGAAAAGCAAATTAAGGCACTGTTTGGTCGCACAGTAAGTTTGCCCGGAGGGGGATATTTAATTATTGAACACACTGAAGCGCTGCATGTTGTTGATGTAAATAGTGGCAACAAATCAAACTCAGAGTCAGATCAAGAACGAACTGCTTTAAATGTAAACCTTGAAGCCGCTCGTGAAATTGCGAGACAATTGAGGCTCCGTGATTTGGGTGGCATAATTGTTATAGATTTTATTGATATGAAGGATCCTGAAAACAGGAATACTTTATTTAATAGAATGCGAGCCGAGATGGATGGGGATCGCTCAAAGTATACGATACTTCCAGTGAGTAAGTTTGGGCTGATGCAAATTACGCGTCAAAGAGTAAGACCTCAACTCAATATTGTAACTGGTGAAGTGTGCCCTACCTGTAATGGTACAGGCAAAATATCTGCAAGTATATTGGTATCAGATCAAATCGAAAACACTATTGAGCATATGGTCACCAAGCAAAACGAGAAAGACATCACTATAGAATTGCATCCTTATTTGTATGCATATTTTACAACCGGTATAATATCACTAAGATTAAAATGGTTTTTAAAATATAAAACCTGGATTAAGTTAGAGAAAAATACTGCTTTTGGAGTAACAGATTTCCGTTTCCGTAATCAATATGATGAAGAAATTGACACCAACCGACCCAAATTGGTAGTTGAAGATGTTGAGGATGAAGATGATTAATTAATTATACTTCGTTTAAAAAGTTATTTTAGGTGATATAATTTTAATATCTTATAACAAAAAAAAGAGTTCTAAAGAGATTCAATTAATTTGATTAGGAGCATTTTTTAATGTTGTATTTTGATTCCTAAATTCTTTTTAGGGTTGATAAAAAACTAATTTCTTGAAATAATCAAATTCAAACTTTTCGGTACTACCTTAATAATGATTTCTTTGCCTGTTTCATGAGGCTCGCCATCTACATGTATCTCACCTGTTTCGTCACGTTCAACGATAACTTCATTGGCACGTATGGTTTCTACATATTGTGATTGATCAATAGTTTTGGTAAATAGCTTGAAACCTAAATCCAGAATTCCAATTGGTGGAAAAGGTTTCATTATGCACACATCAACGAGTCCGTCTTCCATATCAGCATGGGGGGCTATAAAAGCGTTATTCCCATACTGGGATGAATTAGCAAAACTTATTAAAAAAGCATTTTTATCAAATTTTGTTCCATTAATTTTCAAAGTATAATCCTGAGCTTTGTATTGCATAAACTCATTAATTGTGGTGCTAATATACGTTTGAAGTCCTCTCCCTTTGCTTTCGGCAAATAATTTGCCAATATGTGCATCAAACCCAACACCCGACATATTTATAAAAGCATAGTCATTAAGTTTGCATGTGTCTATTCGCTTTGTCTCTTGTTTTTTAATGGCTTCAAGAGCTTTATCTATTTGCAATGGAATATGATTATGTCGGGCAAGCCCATTGCCCGATCCTAAAGGAAGAATTCCTAAATTATAATCAGTGCCAATTAGTTCTTTAGCTACTTCATTTACCGTGCCGTCACCTCCCACCGCAACAAAATTCATAAATCCTGCTTTTTTACCTTCTATTGTCAATTCTGTGGCATGACCAATGTAATCTGTATTGACAATTTCAAATGAATTTTTGTCAAAATGCTGGGCAATGACCTCAGGTACAAATGATTTGTTTCTGCCTCCTGATATGGGATTTACAATAAATAAGGTTTTCAATTTCTATTAATTTATTAAATTCTGAGAACTAAACGCAAAGCAAATTCAAATGTTTTGGTTTTCCACAATTTTAAGGAACAATTGTTTCAATGATTGTAATGTATTTGTGTAGTTTTGTATAAAATTGACTATTTATTATGCAAAAACCTATTAAATTAATATTCTTATTAACTATACTATTTTTATTTAACAATTGCAGTAACCATGAACCAGCTAATAACAACAACAGTTATACTCTAAATTTTATCTCCGAAACTCCTATTACGGGCAAAATTGTTTTAAGACAAGTGATTGGACAAAACACTAAAACAATCGATACCTTGATTTTGGAAAATAAAGTTGACTTTGCGATGTCAGGCAAATTGCCCGAAACTGGATTGTATTTACTTCAAATCAATGATAAAGATCCATATTTATTTGTAATTGATTCTGCTACTATTAGTTTTCAAATAGATAAAGAAGGAAATTATAATTCCAAAGGATCGGAAGCACATAATGATTTTGTATCTATTATAGATTATCAAAAATCATATCAATCAAAAATGGATTCATTAAACAGAGCATATATTCTGGAATCTAACTTAAATCATATTGAAAATGTAAAATCCATTGATATTGCTTTTAAGAAAGTGAAACAAAATGCTTCAAATGATATTAAAAAATGGATTTATAGCCATAATCCCGGTATTGCAGGAGCTTTTGCAGGTGGATTCTTCAATCCGGAATTAGATATGCCATTTTTAGACTCTTTGACCACATATTTGGAACCCGCGGTATCAAAATCAACTTATGTGGCTGATTTTGTGAAGAATATTAAAAAATTGAGAAACTCTCAGGAAGGAGGATTTGCACCCAATTTCAAACAAAACACACATGATGGCAGAATATTACAACTTGCTGACTTTAAAGGCAAAATTGTATTACTTGATTTTTGGGCTTCGTGGTGTGGCCCCTGTCGAAATTCCAATCCGGATTTGGTTAAGCTTTACAAAAAGTATAAAGACAAAAATTTTACAGTTTTTTCAGTTTCACTGGATGAAGATGTTACGAAATGGAAAAAAGCCATTTCTGACGATGGTTTGGAGTGGACCAACCATGTATCAGACTTGAAAGGCTGGGAAAATGAAGTGGCTGTATTATACAATGTTGAATCAATTCCTCAAACATTTTTGTTGGATGTCAACGGAAAAATTGTGGCCAAAAATCTCCATGGACAGGATTTGGAAAACAAAATCATTGAATTATCACAAAAAAATCAAGCAAATTAATTTACTCAATCAAAGCCAACTCATTGAAAAACATTTATTTAATACGTCACGGTCAAACAGATTACAATTTAAGGGGAATCGTTCAAGGCAGTAGGGTTGATACTTCATTAAATGAAACAGGCCAAAAACAAGCACAGATGTTTTTTGAAGCATATAAACATGTGCCCTTTGATAAAATATACACTTCCAAATTGAAAAGAACAGTAGAGAGCGTAGCTGGATTTATTGCCAATGGGATTCCATACGAATCATTTGAGGGGCTAAACGAAATAAGTTGGGGCGACAATGATGGCAAAGTTTCAAATACTGAAATGCACGATTATTATACTCATGTGTCCAATGAATGGGCAAATGGAAATCTTGATTTGCAAATTGGTGGGGGGGAAAGCCCTAATGAAGTTTCCGCTCGTCAAAAGCCTGTATTGGATATAATTCTTTCACAAAAAAATGAAAAAAATATTCTCATATGCATGCATGGAAGAGCTATTCGCATTTTGCTATGTTTGATGCTCGGTCAAAGTTTAACTGAAATGGATAGTTTTGGGCATTCGAACTTATGTTTATATTTATTGAGATATGAAAATGGCAAAATCCATGTTATAAAATCAAACGATACAAAACATTTAGAACAATAATTATAATTCCTATCTTTTTTTTCATTTTCACTTCTATATTTGCACCCTCAAAAAAAATAAACACTTTCTCGTATTATGCATTATTTATTTTATCTGGTTCCTCTAATTGGCATAGCCTCTTTGATATTTGCTTTTTTTGTTTCTCAATGGATTAACAAACAAGACCCAGGAGAATCCAAAATGCAAGAAATTGCCAAGGCAATAGCTGAAGGCGCTATGGCATTTTTAAAAGCTGAATATAAGGTTCTTACTTATTATGTAATTATTGCGTCCGTTTTGCTCTTCTTTTTAGGCAGTACTAATGAAAAATCACACCCGTTAATTGTTGGCGCATTTATTGTAGGTGCATTGTTCTCGGCTCTTGCCGGATTTATTGGTATGCGTGTGGCTACAAAAGCAAATGTTCGCACTACTAATGCTGCCAAAACAAGTCTTTCGAAAGCATTACAAGTTTCATTCGCTGGCGGAACGGTAATGGGAATGGGTGTAGCAGGTTTGGCAGTATTAGGATTGGGTTCCTTATTTATATTGTTATACATGTTTTTTGCGCCTACCTCTGTTGGAAGTATCGAAATGGAAAAAACATTGGAAGTGCTCACCGGATTTTCATTGGGTGCTGAAAGTATTGCATTATTTGCTCGTGTTGGAGGAGGTATTTATACAAAAGCTGCTGATGTTGGTGCCGATTTAGTTGGTAAAGTTGAAGCCGGAATTCCAGAAGATGATCCTCGTAACCCAGCTACTATTGCAGATAATGTAGGAGATAATGTGGGAGACGTAGCAGGTATGGGAGCAGACTTGTTTGGTTCATATGTCGCCACAGTCCTAGCTACCATGGTTTTAGGTAGAGAAACTATTGCAAATGATGCATTTAATGGTATGTCTCCTATTTTGGTTCCTATGATTATAGCAGCTGCGGGTATAGTTTTCTCAATTATTGGAACATTCTTTGTGAGAGTAAAAGAAGGAGGCAATGTTCAAGGAGCATTAAATACAGGTAACTGGCTTTCTGTAGTTCTAACAGCAGTGGTATCGTATTTTTTAATTATGATAATTATGCCATCTTCCATGTCGTTAAGAGGTGTAGAATTCACTAATTTAGGAGTGTTTTTATCTGTATTTGTTGGATTAGTAGTTGGCACTTTGATTAGTTTAATCACTGAATATTATTGTTATATGGGTCGTGGACCGGTAATGAGTATCGTTCGTCAATCATCTACTGGTCATGCCACCAATGTGATTGCCGGATTAAGTGTAGGTATGATGTCAACCGCTTATCCAATATTGGTTTTGGCAACGGGTATTTATGTTTCGTATGAATTTGCCGGGATATATGGCGTATCCATGGCCGCTGCAGGTATGATGGCTACTACGGGTATGCAGTTGGCAATTGATGCTTTTGGACCAATTGCAGATAATGCAGGAGGAATTGCTGAAATGAGCCATTTGCCTAAAGAAGTGCGTGAAAGAACCGATATACTGGATGCCGTAGGAAATACGACTGCTGCTACCGGTAAAGGATTTGCAATTGCCTCAGCAGCATTAACCTCTTTAGCACTTTTTGCTGCTTTTGTAGGACTTGCAGGCATCACTGCTATTGACATATACAAAGCAAAAGTCCTTGCCGGATTATTTGTTGGAGGTATGATTCCTTTTGTATTCTCTGCAATGGCTATTAGTGCAGTAGGTAGAGCAGCCATGAAAATGGTAGAAGAAGTTCGCAGACAATTCAGAGAAATTCCCGGAATCATGGAAGGTACAGGCAAACCGGAATATGATAAATGTGTAGATATTTCTACTCAAGCTGCTATAAGAGAAATGATTATGCCAGGCGCCTTAGCCATTCTTTCACCAATAATCGTAGGATTCATATTTGGTCCCGAAGTACTTGGAGGTTTGTTAGCTGGTGTTACTGTTTCGGGAGTGCTTATGGCAATATTCCAATCCAATGCGGGTGGTGCTTGGGATAATGCTAAAAAATCATTTGAAAAAGGTGTTGAAATCAACGGACAGATTTATTACAAAAAATCAGAACCACACAAAGCAGCTGTAACTGGCGACACTGTTGGTGATCCGTTTAAAGATACTTCAGGTCCTTCTATGAACATATTGATTAAACTTATGTCAATTGTATCATTAGTTATAGCGCCAGCCATACGTGTTCCTGATACTACTGAAATTAAAGCTGCTTTTGATCAAAAAGTTGATGTAACTAAAATTGAGCAGACTTTAGCAAAAAAATAATTTCAATTCTTTTAATTTTATTTTAATCAAGTTTAAATTATATAGCATTAATTTTAACAAAAAAACTTATGAAAAAAATAGCAACATTAATATCCATAGCCGCTTTGGTGCTTGTTTCGTTCACACAATGTGTTAAAAATGATCCTGCTGTAAGTGATGACGTAAAAGTAATTAAAGAAGATATGGCAAAACTCAAAGAAGAACTTGCCAAATTAAGAGACGATCATGAAAAATTGGCAAAAGATGCAATTAAAGCTGAAGTAAAAGCCGAAGACAAAATGGAAGGTTCTAAAATGGACTAATTCTTTTGTAATAAAAAAATGAAAGCCACTTATTTATAAATGAGTGGCTTTTTTATTATCCTTTCCTGCAGAATCTTTGGAAAGACACCCTTTTGGGGTTCAATGTTTGCAATATGTTGTTACTACCTACTTTCCAAATGCCATTCATATTTTTTGGGTCGTTCATATTGACATCAATGTTTAAGCAATTTTGATGTTATGAAAGGTAACAATTTACAATAGGCCTTTGCTTCTTGTACCGTGGCAGGTGACTTCACCTGACTCACTAATTCTTAGCTAGCTTGCCTTCCAATTGAAAAAATTTGAAATTTAATTTTGTCTGGTGTGCCTCCAACTAAGGAGAAGGGAATTATTTTGTCTGGTGTGGACACCAGCCATGAGATTGATTTTCATGTAAAGTTGCATATTTGGCAACTTTTAACTACTTTTGTTTGTGAGGATAATTGCAAAAAGCACCCTAAGAGAATATTGGAATTCAAATATCCATTCAGAGTTTCCTTTATTAGATTGGTATGAGAAAACACAAAGTTCCATTTGGAATACTCCTAATGAAGTTAAACTCACATTTCGATCAGCAGATATAATTGATTCAAAAAGGGTTGTGTTTGATATAGGAGGCAATAAATATAGGTTGATTTGTGATATTGAATACAGGTTAAAATTTGTTTTTGTAATTTGGGTTGGATCTCATAAAGAATATGATAAAATAGATGTAAAGAACATTAAATATGAATAATTTATCAGGTCAGAATAATTATACTCGGGCGCTTCATAGAATTTCAGAAATAATGAAAGTTAATCCTTCTGAAAAGTCTGAGGAATATAAAGAAATGGATATGTTAGTTTCTTTGGTTGAGGCTTACGAAGAAGTATATAGTCCTATGGTTCCTTCAGATCCAATTGGATACTTGCGGTATAAGATGCAAAAGGAGGGTATCAAGCAAAAAGATTTGATACCTGCGTTGGGAAGCAAATATACCGTTTCAAAAGTGTTGAATAACAAGCAACAACTTACCATTGAAATGATAAAAAAATTGAGTGCATTATTAAAAATACCAGCTGTGAGATTGATTGGTAATTAATAGTTCGAAAATTTGAAATTTAATTATGTTTGGTGTGCCACTAACTAAGGATAAGGGAATTATTTTGTCTTGTGTGGACACCAGCTTTGGGATTAGTTCTGTATCAAAATCCATGGTTTGGCATAGTTTGTCTCCTTCCTCAGCGTTTCATCTGGTTTTACTCATACATTCATATCACCCCTACCATCCGAGCAAAGGTAACCAAGGCGGTGGTGTCGGTGCAGTTGAGTTTGTTGAGGAGGTTGCGCCTATGAGTGTCCACGGTGTGTGGGCTGATGAATAGTTCGTTGCCAATGTGCTTGCTCTCCTTACCAGCCGCCAGGGCAGCCAACACCTGATGCTCCGCTTTGGTAATGGACTTTGCTTGAGTGAGATGTTGCGTTTGTTCGGAATAGTGGAATATATGTACTTGCCTGGGCGTTTTTATCACTAGGGTTTGTTTGGTGCTTTTGCGCAAGTGCGATATATCGAAGTGCGTATTGAATACCATATGGGGTAGTCTTGTGGCATCCATGTCCATTTCCATACAACACAAGAGGTTGCGGTAACATTTGCCGTTTTTGTGCCTGAATATATAATCAAAGCTGGCAGAGTAGCCCTGCATATCTATCTGCAATTCTTTGAGCCCTTTGCGAAACTCATGCAGCCTTTGCATGATTTTGACGGCTCCTGACTGATGCACTTCATGGATTTGATTAAGATACATTTGCATCCCTTCGCTGCCGGTAAACGAACGCGCATCATAGCCGGTCAGTTGCAGGGCGCGGTGGCTGATATATATGAACTCATTGTTGCTGGCATCCCACACAAACAGAGTGCCCCCATGTGTACCCGCCAACAGGTCGTACATGCCCGCCATTTGCGCCCACTTGTAGTTATACACATATGATCGGGATACGCTTTGATTACGGGCAGATGCAGGGTCATGAATCTCCCGGATGGGTTGCGCAATGAGTGAAGATACTGCGGAGTACATACAAGAAATATTTAGATGAATAAATAATATTACTTTACTATAATTAACATAATGGATATGTATGATTTCATTTTTTTGACCTCATATTAACCTCATACGTAAACAAAAACACGGTTTTTATTTAAAGAAAACACCAAATACAAACGTGTATTACCTTAATTGCTTTGTAAAATACTCAAATTGAGTATTGTTCGCACCAATTATATATTATTTTTTTGTTAACAAATTACCTAAACTCTTACACCTTCTACCGATTTGGCAAATATGAATCTTTAAATTTTGACCCGGGCTTCAACTTTGCCCAGTTGCAAGCCAACCTGGCAGAGGTGACCAACTAATCTTTATTTGATCCTTAATTCCAACAAACAATGGCCACATTTGAACAGGCACTTACTAAAGTACTCAAAAACGAAGGCGGTTATGCCAACAACCCCTCCGACCCGGGAGGCGAAACTTACAAGGGCATTGCCCGCAAGATATTTGGCAAATGGGATGGCTGGGTCAATATTGATGCCAAAAAACGCAACCCCAACTTCCGAAACCTACTTGAAAGCGACCCGGACCTGCAAGCAAAGGTCAAGCACTTTTATAAGTCGGAGCCGGGTCTTTGCGAGTTGGTGTCGATGCTTTGAGAGTCGGGAACAAAATAAATACAGAATACAGCGGAAACCGAAAAGCTGGGAGAGAGTAGGTGGGAAAAGAGAAATGAAGAAATGAAAAAAATATTATTGTTTATCTTCTTAAATTTTAATTTAATTCTTTTTGCTCAAGAAAATAATTTTTCGAAAAATATTATTTTAAGCAGTGTAAGTACTTGTAGTGGAATATTTAAAGTAAATATTCAATTTATTGAGGAAATTAGCGAACCAAGAAATATTGAAGGATATTTGATTACAATAGAAAATGACTCAAAAGAAAAATCATTTTATTTAAACTTTAATAATGATTCTCAAATAATCAAAAATAATATAAATAATCTTAAGTTAAATGAATGTATCCGTTCGGAAGATGAAGAATTATTAACAAAAGAAATTAAGTCATTATTAGATGAACATTTTAATGTCTTAAAGAGAAGAAACAAATCTTTGAAGTTTGATTGGTACGCCAACTACGATTTTAGTAATAAAATTAAATACAATCTTATAATTTTTTCAGATTTATATGGATTGTCCCCAGAACAACCAAATGGCTTAATCCAACCTAGAGCATATTTTAGCTTTCCAATTATTAGAAGAGCAATTACAGGAAAAAATGGTGATATTAGAATTCATTTCTTAAGAAATGTAATTTTCCCTGATATTACTTTGTCTAAAGTTGAGGATAAATTAAGAGTATTGCCTTCAATAAAAAATAACACTATTACTTCTAATGGATTAACAAAAAGTGCTATTAACATGTTTGATATAATGCAATATGCATACCTAAACACTTCTTTAAAAGTAAATATTATAACCTTATCATGGCCTAAGCATAAAATCTACCTTGATGCAGTTAGTACAGGATTCTTTACTAATATATATGATTCTTCAAAATCAAACGCAACCAGTATTTTTTCATATGGTTTTGGAGGAAATATTAAATATGCAACGAATTTTGAAGGCAGACTAAACCTAGAAATATATTATAGTGGATATTGGATGCAGACAGCTACCAATGATTTTAAAATCTATAAGGGACCTCAGTATAAAGATTTAATTTCTAAACAAGCTGCCAAATTGCCAAGTTCAGCATCAGATGACAATAATGTGAATGGTATATATATAAATTCTTTCAATGGACAGCTTAATATTTATGATAAAGAGAAAAAAGATAACTTATTTTTTCGAATTGCTATCTTAACAAATGCTGATTTGGAAAACAATAAGAAATATATTAACTCATTTTGGCAAATTCAGGTAGGATATAGTAAAAAATTGGAAGATATCTTTAAAGTTGTTAAAAAATAATTTTTGCAGTTATTAAATCAATCAATTATTAATATGATGTATCAAAATTACATTTTCCCTTCCCGTGGTTCGAGTCCTTACGAAACACTGAAAAGTATATTTCAACAATAAATTATATAAACATTGATTGCAAGAAATAAAGTAAATAAAATTTGTTTGTTTATTTTTTTTCTTATGTTTTTTTTATCAGCTAGTCAGGTTGATAAAAATAACACAAAAAGAAGAAATTTAAATTATCAACGTATAGAAATAAAATCCATACATAAAAACGAATTTAGAATTACCTTTTTTTTCGGTTCGGCTTTTAAAGATTCAAGTAAGGCTTATTTTAAAGAATGTATTAAAAGAGATAATGGATTCAAGGCTTTGAGAGACTCTATTAATTTTTTGACCAAATTAGTGTCTAAATCTCTTAAACCGACAGATTCTTTTATTAGTAAAATGTATTTATATGATAGTGATGATTGGTCAAGTGATAGAATAGTTTTTAACTTGAAAATTGAATATTTAATAAAATCTGATCCTGATAAGTATTTTGATATAATTGATGAAAGTGCATTCACCACATTAAATAAGAAACCCATATTCCTGATAAATGAAAATGATTCATTAATAAATAATAAAACTTATGAATTTTTTATTCATAAAAATAGGTTTTGTTTTAATTACCCGGATACCACTTATTCTAAAAACATAGATGGAATTGATTATTACAAAGTACTTGGTAAACAGCAAAAATTTTATAGTTTAAAAGAAATTAGCTTTGAATCAGGACTAAAACTATTAATTAATGGAGTAGTATTTGATACTACTATAGTATACAATGATCTATTAAAATTATTTCCCTTATCATTTTTAAACTCTAATATAAAAAATAGGATAACTTTGGATGTGAAATCAAAAAATATCTCTTTTTTAAGTTTTGATTTTCACTTTAAAGAAAATAAACTTAAAAAAATAATAAATAATGACTCAAAATCTAGTGACTGTATCTGTAAACATCCTGAGACATTAGAATATTGGTTAGATTCTGTATTTTTTAATAGATAAAACTTCACTATCATAAAAAAAGGTACATTTGCTATAATGAATAGGAAGTATAAATTTTGTAACAAAGAAATTTAAAAAATGTTTCGAGCTACAAGCTCGCACTAGCAAGGGGGTAAAATCGTATGAATAAATAATAATCTTACAATAGAATCAAGAATTCATATTATTCAATTACCCTGTATGAAAGACTATAAGTTATTAAATGATAAAGAATTTGTAAAATGGTTAATTATAGCAATAATTAGTTTCTTAATTGTACTTACACTACCATTCATTTTACATTTTCCAAATCCTTTCAATGAAACTGCTTTTGACTTTTCAAATTCTGGAAATATTGGAGACACTATTGGAGGAGTAACAGCGCCATTTATAGGGATTATATTGGCGTTATTAACATTCGCTGCTTTTTGGGTTCAATATAGAACTAATCAAGAACAATTTAATCAATTTGAACTACAATCAAGAGATATTGCAATTCAAAGATTTGAAAGTACTTATTATGAATTGATTAAGATTCATAGGGAAAATGTGAATGAAATAAAAATTTCAGAAAGTGCTATTGGTAGGGCTGCATTCGAACAACTTTTTTATGAGATTAAGATAGCATACTATGTGGCAACATATTTTTATGATGAAGATTATGACTATAAAACCCATTTTAATGATAACTCAAAAACACGTGTAGATTTAGAAAAGATAAAACTTATTTACACATTTCATTTATTCTTTTTTGGATTAAATTTAGAAAGCTACGATTTATTTAACACTCTATTTCCTTCTGAGTATAGCAAATTAAATATTGAAGAAAATTTAAAAAAATTTAAAAGATTGCTATCCAGTCAAATAACTAATAAATATAAATTAGAAAACTTATTGAATTATAATGAAAACCGAGACATCAATAGATACACAAATAAAATGAATATAGATAAACAATTAACAAAATACCACAAACTTTTGACTTATACTCCTTTAGAAGGTCATTATCAAACATTAGGACACTATTTTCGTCATTTATATCAAACTGTTAAATTTGTTGACAACTGTAATATCATCTTTAATAGTAATCAAACTGAAAATCAAAACATTAAATATAACTATGTAAAAACTCTTAGAGCTCAATTATCTGGTTTTGAGCAAGCAATTTTATTTTTTGACTGTTTTGGGATTGCTGGTAAAGCCTGGATTAAAGATGGTTACTTTGAAAAATACTGTTTTATTAAACATCTACCACGGCATTTAATAAACTTTGGAATAAATCCAGAATTGTATTTTGAAACTTAGATTAATAATTGTTTAAAAAGTAATCCCAAACGGGATTTTTTTGAAAATTAATATTCCGCCTTTGTTGGTGTTGCAGGTAAGGAAAAGCGGAGGTCACCAACAAACAAACTTAGCTGCTTGTTGGTCAAAAAAGACACAACAAGGGCGAGAAGGAAAGACCAACAACGGCAAAGAATGTTGTGTAAGTATGACAACAAACAAGATAAGCTAGAGCCAGTCAAACAAGAAATTAAGAAACCATAGTAATGTATTCCGAGGCAGGTGTCTTCACCTGACTCACTAATTCTTCGCTAGATTGACTGTCTATGGAAAGTATAGACAACTTCTAAAAAGTTGTCAATATTAATATATCCTAATTTTCTACCGCTACTCCTGCAGCAGTTGGTGCGGTTAATGCTTCGCCAGACACCACTTGTTTAATTTTAGTTTCCAGTTCTTCAAATAGTTCTGGGTTGTCCAGTAAAAGTTGTTTTAAAGCATCGCGTCCTTGACCCAGTTTTTGGTTGCCATATGAAAACCATGAACCTGACTTCTGAATGATATTCAATTCAACGCCCAGGTCTATTATTTCGCCTACTTTTGATATTCCCTGGCCATACATAATGTCAAACTCAACTTGTTTGAAAGGAGGTGCTACTTTGTTTTTGACCACTTTCACTTTGGTACGATTGCCCATTACATCATCGCCTTCTTTGATGGCGCCAATTCTGCGAATATCTATTCGGACAGAGGCATAAAATTTCAGCGCATTACCACCGGTAGTAGTTTCGGGATTGCCGAACATAACACCAATTTTTTCGCGTAACTGGTTGATAAATATGCATATACATCCGGTTTTGTTAATCGTTCCGGTAAGTTTGCGTAGTGCTTGTGACATCAATCGGGCTTGTAATCCCATTTTGCTATCTCCCATTTCACCTTCCAACTCACTTTTTGGAACCAATGCAGCCACGGAGTCAATTACAATAACATCTATGGCACCAGAGCGAATCAAATGTTCGGCAATTTCGAGTGCTTGCTCGCCATTATCGGGCTGTGATATCAGTAAATTTTCAGTTTGAATGCCTAATTTTTCGGCATATGTTTTGTCGAAAGCATGTTCAGCATCGATAAATGCCGCTAATCCACCTCTTTTTTGAGCTTCTGCAATGGTATGCATCGCAATAGTGGTTTTACCTGACGATTCAGGTCCATATATTTCAATGATTCTACCGAGTGGGAAACCACCTACACCAAGTGCCAAATCCAATCCTAATGAACCGGTTGAAATAGCCGGTATATCACTAACTTTCTCATCAGAAAGTTTCATTACTATGCCTTTGCCATACTCTTTTTCAAGTTTGTCAATGGTAAGTTTTAGGGCTTTAAATTTTTCGGTGTTATCAACTGCTGACATGTAAGTAGGGATTTGGTATTGACATTTAAAAAATCAACTAACAATAATAAGATTTTAACACCGAAAATAGTCAACAATTGGAAAAAATATTTTTGCAAAAACACATCTTTGTGCTAAATAATTGGATATAAATAAAATATCCGTTTAATTTTGAAAGCACACATCAAATACTAAATAATGTCCGAATTGTTCATCGCTAATAAAATAGAATCAGTTGCAGAAATATTTGATAACCTAGGTGGAACTTTCATTGAATCGCCTAAAGTTATCGCACATAAACTCAAGCAGATTGATTGTTTTGTTTTTGATTGGGATGGCGTGTTCAATGATGGACGTAAAGGGGCTGAAAGTTCCAGCGACTTTGCCGAGCCCGATTCGATGGCTACGCATATATTGCGTTACGCATATTGGCTTACGCACAACAAATTACCCATTGTTGCCATTATTACAGGTCAAAACAATGAATCGGCACAGCTGTTTGCAGAAAGAGAGCATTTGAACTATGTATTTTCGGGTTTTAAAAATAAAGAAGAACCCATCAAAGTGCTGATGAAAGAAAACAAGCTACAAAAAGAACAAATTTCGAGCATGTTTGACGATATTATTGATTATCCATTGGCAGTGAATACAGGAGTACGATTTTTGGTTAACCGTGAAGAAAATCCATTATTTACCAATTATTTTATCGACAAAAAATTGTGTGAATATATTACGTATAGTACTGGTAGTCAGTGTAAAGTGCGTGAAGTAGTAGAATTGATTATTGGGCTATCGGGCAATTACAATCATGTATTGGAATCAAGATTTAAAGATCCGGAGAAATACATGGAATTTTGGAATTTGAGACAATCAACCAAAACCAAGTTGGTCAAAAACACAAATTAATAGAACAAGCAGAAGTATAAAACGTATTTAATAAAAACTATAAACAAAATGGATGCATATATAGTAGCTGGACTTCGGTCGGCAGTAGGCAAGGCCCCAAGAGGTGGATTCAGATTTATGAGACCCGATGATTTGGCAGCGGAAGTGATTAAGAAAGTATTGGCTACAGTACCACAGCTTGATCCTAAAAGAGTAGATGATTTGATAGTTGGAAATGCGGTGCCTGAAGCAGAACAAGGCATGCAAATAGGTAGAATGATTTCGTTATTGGCACTTCCCATGAATGTGCCTGGATTGGTAGTAAACAGATACTGTGGATCTGGACTTGAAACTATAGCTATGGCAAGTTATAAAATACATGCCGGCATGGCCGATTGTATTATTGCAGGAGGGGTGGAATCCATGAGTATGGTGCCAATTGCCGGATGGAAAACAGCTTTGAATTTTGATATCGCCAAAAATCATTCCGATTGGTATTCCAGTATGGGTGCCACTGCGGAAGCTGTAGCCAAAGATTTTGCGGTAAAACGCGAAGATCAGGATGCATTTGCATTGCGTTCACACACCAATGCAATCAATGCCATAAAAACAGGATTGTTCAAGGAGGAAATTGTTCCGGTGACTATCAAAGAAACTTTTGTGGATGAATCAGGTAAAAAGAAAACGAAAGAATATATAGTGGATACCGATGAAGGTCCAAGAGCAGATACAAATCTTGAGGCATTGGCCAAATTAAAACCGGTATTTGCCGCAAATGGTAGCGTTACAGCAGGTAATTCATCACAAACTTCAGATGGAGCAGCATTTGTGATTGTAATGTCCGAGCGTATGGTTAAAGAATTGGGAATTAAACCTATAGCTAGATTGGTGTCACATGCTGCAGCAGGCGTGGATCCTCGCATCATGGGAATTGGTCCGGTAGAAGCTATCCCATTGGCTCTTCAAAGAGCGGGCAAAAAACTGTCTGATATTCAATTGATTGAGTTAAATGAAGCATTTGCATCACAAGCATTGGCAGTTTGCCGCAAGTTAGAAATTGATCAAAATATTGTAAATGTAAATGGTGGTGCCATTGCTTTAGGTCACCCGTTAGGTTGCACAGGCACAAAGCTTTCTGTACAATTATTTAACGAGATGAAGCGCAGAAAACTGAAATATGGCATTGTGAGTGCTTGTGTTGGAGGTGGACAAGGTGTAGCCTCAGTGTATGAAGTGTTATAATTTATTCTTTTAAGGATTCAAAAGAAAAGGCGCAGTTCCGTTGGTGATAATCACTTTCGAATTCGGTGAATTGGATAATTTCAAAAACGCATCAAGCGATTTGTATTGAATAATCATTAGTGTAAGTCCCTCTGAAATAATTAATTGAGATTTTTTAATACCTTCAGCTTCAATAATTTTTCTTTCTGCTTCCTTTTTTTCTTTTTGGAGTACAAATTCCATTTGTTGTGCAGCTTGTTCGGCTTCTAGTTTTGCTTCGATTGACCTTGAAAGTCCGTCTGGAAGCTTTATTGTTTTCAAAAGTACGGATTCTATTACAATGCCTCTATCACCAATAATGGCAGACATTTCATTTGCTATTTCACGACCAATATTGGCTCTTTCAGAAGTATATAAATCTTTTGCAAAATACTTTGCAGTGATATTGGGAGCAGCTGAACGTAACACGCTTAAAATCACCGCATTTTCAAACTCCATTCCAATGGTTTCTACTATGGTTTTGGCATATTCAGGTTTGAGTTTGTACAAAATTGCAAACTCAGCCTTTACGTTGAGACCTTCTTTTGTAGGTAATATCTATGCATCTACTTGCATATTGGTGGTACGAATGGGGACTTTAATAATGGTAGTGATAAAGAAATTGAATGGGTATAGTCCAGGAGTCATTGTCACATTTTTGATACGACCGAAAGTACGTTTTAGACCTACTTCTCCAGGACGAATGATAGTGAAACATCCTGATAGTATAGTAGATATGACGAGTAGTAAAATGAATTTTTTCATTTGCTATTTTTTATGTAAATTTACTATATAGAATAATGTGAATGGGTTAATTTGTGATTAAAATATGAAGGATAAAATCTGCTTATTTACATATAATTTTTTCTTGATTGGAGTTATAATTCTGTGCACCAATTTGAAAACTAATGCACAAATTATTTTTAAAAATAACCTCCAAAATCCTCATGATTCTTTGATAGTTAAACTTAGAATAATGAAAAGGTTACAAAATGAAGCTATAAGTCATGATTTTATGAAAATTCATGACATACAAACGAATTTGAATTCCTACCATAAATATTTGCAAAATCAGAAACCAAGCAAATTGGAAAAATATGTTAATGGCATTTTGTACACAGCAAGTTACTTTAATAATTTTAATCAATCCTTAATATTCCAAAGGATGAGCTATGCCGAACAAACACAATTGTATAGTTTCAGAAGTAACTATGGCACTAATTTCCCTAATAAGTATATTGTAAATTGGTGATTTTACTTTTTACTTATTTTCAACCATTACAAAAGCACCCCAATAAATAGGTTGTGGTTTTATTTTTTTAATCGTTCGCTTTGCATCTGTAAATGCTTTTCTTTTATTTCCGGTTTTAAGCCAGTTTTTGTAGAATTCAATCATTAACAATTTAGTTGCTTCATCATCCACCTTAAACAAGCTCATTACTACACTTCCTGCTCCTGCCACCAGGAATGATCTTTGCAAACCATATACCCCCTCACCTGCTTGTACCTGTCCAAGTCCCGTTTCACAGGCACTAAGTACTACCAGTTCTGTTTTATCCATATATAAGTTCATCGCTTCACTTGCGGTAAGAATTCCATCTTTTGAATTAAAATTCAATGACTTATCATCTGATAAAATATTACCGGAATATTTGAGCAAAATACCCGAACGATTCAACGGACTGGTCAACTCTTCATTGAATATTTCAAAATCTTTTTGGTCTATTTCTTTGAAAAACCCATGGGTAGCTATGTGAACAATTCGAGGATTTTGATATGTCTTAACTTTATTTTCCGAAGCTGACGTATCCAAATTTGTAACTACTTCCCATTGATTTTTATCAAACAAGTCACTAATGGTTTGTGCTTCGAGCTCAGTACCCGGTAGTTGTTGAATGGATTGCTTTGAACCTGTTTCCCCAGAATCATAAAAGCGTGGGTTTCCAATTACAAATATCAAATTGGAATTGTTTTTGACAGGTTTCCGCTTTTTAGTTTCAATAAGGCTACTGAAATTACTCACAATGCTAATATCCTGATTATCCAACACATAAGTGCCATCAGGTAAGCGTAATGTTTCAAGGTTGATTTGGTTATACACACCTTCTGGTGAAAAATAGACTAAATTTCCTTTTGGGATTCGGGCATAAATTGGGTCCCAGTAGGCTTGGAATGATTCCTCATCTTCATATTTAAATTTTATTTGATTTCGGTAATATTTTACCATTCTTGTTTCTAATTCTGTACCGTTTGCCAATACAGTAACTTCAGGAGCTGTTTGTGTTTTTTTATTAATTGTTAGTGATGCATAAATCACCGAATCAGTAAATTGTCCATTGAAATATCTTACCCGAAGCATTTCCACAGCAGTTTCTTTTTCGCCTAAAATTTCTTTTACATCCAACCAAGTATTTCGCTTTGATTTCACTGAAGAAGTAAAAAACTCCGATTTTTTACCAAGTTCTTTTTCAAGATTGGATATATCAGATTCAAGGTTTTTAATATTGATTCCTTGAGATTCTTTTTCTTCATCAGTGAGTCCTAACGCTAGTGTAAGTTGTTCTTTTAATGACAAATAGGTGTTGTAATTGGCTATTAATTCTTGATCGCCACTGCTTAAAATCGACTCTTTGAGTTTTATTGAATTATTAAGCAAAACTGATTTGGTAACCAATGAATGATTAAATGCTTTAGTAGCTAATGAGGGATCTTGTTTGTAGTTTTTTAACATCAAAAAATTATAAAATTCAAAATCTTCACGAATCAAGTTCCAAAATTTAAGCTTTTCCTTTTCACTTAATGAAGGGAAATATTTCCCTATAAAATTCATGTATTTTTCGGTAGTCTCATCTGTTAATGAAATGGATTTTTTCATTTTACCATCCAAATAATAAACTTTAGCTAGTTTACTTTGGGTACTCACATAGCTGGGATGTTCTTTACTCAAAGCCAAGCCATAAATATTAAGTGCTTTTTCATAATTGGTTTCGGCATCTTTCAACTTTTTGTTTTGAAGATTTAAATCGCCTTTAAGCACATATATTTCGGCTATATTGAGGTTTTTGCGTCCTTGCTTTACTTTGAAAATAGCTGCCGAAATATTCAGATATTTTTCTGCTTTGTCGTATTGCCCTGTTTTGATATAAAATTTGGCAATATCTTTTACTGTTTGTGCATACAGCGAATGTTCTTCACCCAAATAAGTAGTTACAATTTCTAATGCTTTACTCAATAGTTCATCCGATTTTTCTGCGGGTTCTTTAGTTACCAAATAAAGGTTTGATAAATCCAAATAAGCTGATACAATGAATATATGTTTTTCTTCAAACTTGTTTTTATAAATATCAATTACCTTTAATAATAATTCTTTAGCTTTATCATAATCACCAATGGCGTATTTGAGTTTTTGGATTTTATAATAACACTCAGCCGTTCTTATGGATTGAGGACCAAATACTTTAAGGCTGATTTGTAGTGCTTTGTTGTAATAATTTTCGGCTTCTGCATAATTGCCATATATAAACTGTATGTATCCTACATTCAAATAAGGTTTGATAAATTCAATAGACCCATCATTTAAAGTCTCCGTTTTGGTTTCAATACCCGATTTCAACATGCTTTCTGCTTCCTTATACTTACCTTGTTCCAGCAAAATATACGCTCTCGATTCAAGAGCTTCATCTTCAATATCAGCACTTACCAAGTCAAGTTTTTCAGATAGTTTAATGGTTTTGCGAAGGCTTTTTTTAGCTTCATCAAATTCGCCTACAGCATTTTTTATCTGAGCCTTGGTTACCAAGGCATTCATATATAATTCTCTGTTTGGATTTTTTAATAAATCAAATGTTGTAATTGCTTTATCTATGGTTTTTTCGGCATCTTTAAAATAACCACTTGCAAATTGAACATTGGCCATTTTCTCAAGTTGGTCCGCGAATGCATCAGAATTGTCTCCTAAGGTTTTGAAATACATATCCGCAGAAAGTGCATAGTTGTCAAAGGCTTCACTATATTTTTCGGTAAGTTCATTGTGGTTTCCCATTTCATTGATTAAAACCGGCAAAACCACACTTGTAGGTTCAAGTTGAGATTTTAATATCTTTATCAAACTTTCTTGATATATTTTATCTGCCTCGGAAAATTTGTAAGCATACCTGCTCAGATAATTGGCATAGTCCAACATATCAAATTGATGCATAGGTGATTGTGCACCAAAGAGGTATTTGCTTACCTTTACTTTTTCAATGAGAGCTACAGAAAAATCATCTCCTTTTGACGATTTTTTGCTCACCTGACCGGTATTTAGTTTGAATTGATACATCATATTAAGTGCTTCCAACCTACGAGGGTGCATACTTGATAGCATCAGTGAATCACTTAAAAGATTATCCAAGCTTGCTTGTGCTTCTTTAATCATTAATCGTCCGGTATAATATTCAGCATCTGTTTTGTTTTTGAAATAAAAGTAATTTCTGCTTTTGTTGCCATATTGCTTATTCATAGCGCTTATTATTGCTTTTTGGTATTTTTGGGCGGAACCAAAGTCTTTGCCGGCTAAGTAATATTTGTACATATCCGTGTTTAGTTCCACTATTTCTTTGGATTGGGGACAAAGACTTTTGCCTTTATCAAACCAAGTTTTATTATTGGTTTTGAGGGCTTTACCTGTTTCTTTCAGACCATTTACATAATCATAAGTTAATAATGAATTGAACTTAGCCATATGTAACTTATTGATAACTCGTTCGTTGGCCTTGCTGCCTAAGTTGTTTTTAATCCATTCGTCAGCAAGATTATAAAGTGAATCAGCAGCATCGTAATTGCCACTTTCAAAATAAGTTTGCGCAACAAAATCCATAATTCGAGCATAGTTTTGCTTTAATATTTGCAGTTCGAATTTTGTGAGCTTTTTACCAGTATCGGGGTTGCGGATATCGTTGAAAATAATGTTACCTATAGTCGAAATTATTGGGGTTAAAGTTTTGATTGCATCCTTATAATAACCTGACTTAAATTGTGCAATTCCTAGTGACGATTTAACTTTATATTGCAAAACTACCGAGGTCATTTGATTCAATTTGTAAAGCGAATCGGCCATTTTGCTATATTTCAAGGCCATTTTGGGGTATCCACACTCGGCAAAGGCCTCAGAAGCTTCAGCCAAAGCACTTATATAATTATCAGATTTTTTGTCGTAAGTCTGTGCTTTTTCCAAACCTGAAAAAATGGAAGGAAATATTTCTTTATAGTTACCAAGTTGATTATGAATGATAGCAGCGTGAAAATAAGCACTTGGTGAATTTTTCTTTTGTAATACAGCATCGTTCAATGACTTTGCTTTTTTGTATTCCCCAATTTTATAAGCTGCTTCAACTTTGATGAAATCGGGATTAGTGATTTGGGCAATTACTGTATATGTAGAGATAATTGAGAGTGCAAAAAATTTATAATAGAATTTCATAGTTTGAAAATTTGATGAAAAATACAACATTTATAATATATCGAAAGTAATTAAAATATATTCTGGAATTGATAATTGAGAGTTCAAAATATTTTATAGTTTTGAAATCAAATAGTAAAATAAAACATTTTAGAGATATAAGTATACATTTGTCATTTTGAATCAAAAAATATGAAATCATTTATTTTAATTACATTTTTATTTGTAATAGCTCTTCAAATAAATGCCCAAGACCAAATTGTAAAAACTAATGGGGATGAAATATTTGGAAAAGTAATACGAGTTAATACTTTGGATGTAGTTTATAAGAAAAAGGATAATTTGGAAGGCCCCGAATATTCTGAACTAAAAGCCAATATATTATTTATAAAGTATGAAAATGGTTCAAAAGACGTATTTACCACCTCCACTACACCAGTGGTTAATAATATGTCAACCCTTTGCGACCCCATCAGAAGGTATAATTCGGTATTTTTGGATTTGGGGGGTAATGGATTAATTGCATCCTTAAATTATGAACGTAAATTTTATTATAGTAAAAACAACTTTATCACTGGAAAGTTAGGTTATGGACCGTTTTACATATATAATATAGTAAATTTAACTACTACATTTAATTTTGGAGATGGAATGAATTATTTTGAAGGAGGAGGCGGGTTTGGTGTATTTTCTTATAATTTGTTTGATCCTAATAACTTAAATAAATTTAGTTATATTTATTTCACACCAACTTTTGGTTACCGTAGGCAAAGCGGGAGTGGGTTTATGTTCAGATCTTATTTGACAATGTACACCAATGCTACGCCCAATTATGCTTATAATAGCAGAACTGGTAATTATGATTATTCTAAATTAAATTCTGTTAATTATCTATTTTTCCCATTTCTAGGGATTTCATTAGGATATTCTTTCTAAAAAATAATTTTTAGGAAAGTTACACCCTGATACATAGTTTTGCATAAAAAAGCAATCATTGTTTCCGGCTCTAAGTTTTCTGTTATTTTTCCCTCTATTTGTATCGATTGTTTTATTATTTATACCTGGTACCTATCTTAAATTAATTAGAACTATTGCAATTTCCTCGTGTGCAATTCTTTTAGCTTTTGTTATCTTTTTATTACAAAGTTTTGATCCCCAACTTAAGGGATTTCAGTTTTTTGAAAAGTTCGATTGGATAACTCTTACACTTCCCGGAATTGGTCGATTATCCGTTGATTATTGTTTGGGTGTTGATGGGGTAAGTCTAGTATTGCTATTTCTTACAACAGTTGTTTTTTTAATTGCTATAATTATCTCTAATAGTATAACCGAAAGATTCAGAGCCTATTATGCTGCAACTTTGTTTTTATATGCCAATATCATAGGGTGCTTTATAGCTTTAGATTTATTTTTATTTTTTCTATTTTTCGAATTGATGTTATTGCCTATGTATTTCCTAATTGGCATTTGGGGTGGACCAAGAAAAGAATATGCTGCTATAAAGTTTTTTCTATATACCCTTTTTGGTTCAGTATTCATATTGATAGCATTAATTATGCTTTATATTTCTTATAAAGATCCGATTGAAAGTAGTATGTATACATTGACCCACACCTTTAGGTTGGATTACTTTACCAATGCAAGCAATATCCTTAGTGGAAGTGTTTTAGCTTTGGATTACAAAGGGTCGTTATGGGGATTTAATTACCGAGAATGGGCATTTTTACTTTTATTTTTAGGTTTTTGTATCAAACTACCTTCTTTTCCTTTTCATACTTGGCTTCCTGATGCGCATGTGGAAGCACCTACACCTGTTTCCATTATTTTAGCTGCCATATTGTTGAAAGTAGGTGCTTATGGTTTATTTCGAATTGCTTATCCAATATTTCCGACAGAGGCGGCTCATTTTGCAAACTTGATAGCTATTATTGGCACTATTTCTATTGTATATGCGGCTTATAATGCTTTAGCGCAGACCGATATCAAAAAAATGATTGCTTATTCATCGGTTTCACATATGGGGTTTGTGATACTAGGTTTGGCTTCAAACAAAGCCGAAGGCATAGGAGGTGCTATTTATCAGATGGTTAGTCATGGATTTATTTCTGCGGGACTGTTTTTAATAGCAGGTGTATTGTATGACCGTACGCACAATCGTCAAATCGAAAATTTCAGAGGTCTTGCCAACAAAATGCCTCGATTCACTGCATTTGTAATCATTTTGTTTTTTGCTTCTTTTGGACTGCCCGGATTTTCAGGATTTATTGCTGAAATACTGGTGCTTTTGGGGAGTTTTAGTTCCGTGTTAATTCCCAAGTGGGTTACGCTAACTGCATTGGTGGGGCTGGTAGTTGCTGCTGCATATTATTTGTGGACTTTGCAAAGGATGTTTTTTGGTAAATATTGGGTTCAAGAAGGACTACTTGAAAACAAGGAAATTACGGATTTGAACAATACTGAAATGCTTTGCTTTATTCCGCTGGTATTCTTTGTAATATTATTGGGAATATATCCTGATGCCATTTTTTATTTTGTGAGTAATACAATTGCACCTTTTTAACAAATGATTGCTATTAAAAATTCAATACATTGTTCGCCTCTTTCTAATTTCCCCAAAGCTGAAAAGTTAAAGGAATTTAAATTTTTATTGTTTAGTATATGACTACTAAAGAACGATATTCAGGAATTATTGAATATTTTCTTAAAAATGCCCCAAATGCTGAAACGGAATTGCATTACAACAATCCTTATGAATTGCTGGTGTCAGTTATTTTAAGTGCTCAGTGCACTGATAAGAGGGTAAATATGGTCACGCCTGCTTTTTTTAAGGTTTTCCCGGATGCTATCGCTTTATCAAATGCCGATATTGAATCGGTTTTTACATTAATCAAGAGCATATCTTATCCCAATAACAAAGCCAAATCATTGGTTGGTATGGCTAAAATGTTGGTTGATAAATACAATTCAATCGTTCCTAATACCATAGAAGAATTGGAACTACTTCCCGGTGTGGGTCGAAAAACAGCCAATGTCATTGCTTCCGTGGTATATGATATGCCCGCTATGGCAGTGGACACGCATGTACAAAGAGTTTCGAAAAGAATAGGTTTGGTAAAACCATCGGATAAATCGCCCTTACAAATTGAAAAAGAACTCGTTAAAAATATACCTGAGAAATATATAGCCAAAGCGCATCATTGGTTGATATTGCATGGCAGGTATGTGTGTAAGGCCAGAAAACCCGAATGTGGTAGTTGTGGGATTGCAGGATGTTGTAAATATTTTAAGGGTATTACTTAGAAGAGTTACTCAATTTCCGCCATTGGGGCATCAATTGACCGAGGATTCGGATATAAACCTAAACTGCTGGGTTCTACAATTAAATCCAAAACTTCCATCGGGACGGCTCCCAAAAGCGCATAGTTTTTGTTAGGTTGCGAAATTGCCTCAAATACACCTTTTCTACCACATACTTCCATTATTACACCATGTACCACATCCAAAAGTTCCGTTTTTTCGTTAGCATATTTTACAGATTGTTTTCTTATAATTGGGAATCCAAACTCTTTAACTACACTTTCTGGAAGAACTAACATAGTGGCACCGGAATCCACTTTAGCGGGTACTAATACAGTTTCGATTTTAGTATTATATGCGTTTGAAATTTTTAATTCAACAGTGATAATACCCATTTTTTTTTATACAAAAATACATAATTTTTAATTGATTTTATCTTTTTATTAAAGCCTTAATTGTCAATTGTATAGAATTGTCCAATAAATTTTGTTTTCAACTTTCGCTCTAAAATTAGTTTTAAAGTATACGAATAAGTTCCTTTCTGTATAATATTGCAAATAATCTCTAAAAACAGAAATTAAGTCTCCATAAATAATGCGCAAGTTCTTAGTTTTCCTTATTGCATTTATTGTAGTTGCTGTTATTGCTGCTTTTCAGCTTCCGGGATTGCTCAAAAAAGAAATTGAAAAGCGAATTATTGCCGAACTTGACAATACGATTCGTGCCGATTTTTCTTTTCAAAAATTCGATTTATCGTCCATCAATGACTTTCCGCATATCAGCATTCAAATGGAAAATTTTTTGGTTCAAGGAATTGATAATTTCAAAGGCGATACCTTAGCCTATTCTAAAAAAGTGATTTTACTTTTCGATTTTTGGAATGTTTACAATACCCAAAAGCTTGATATTAAGGGGATTTACTTAATTGAACCGGATATCAGATTGGTAGTTGAAAGAGACTCAAGTGCCAATTTTGACATATTTCATTCTGCAAAAACAAATCCAGACATCAAAGATTCATCACATTTTAACTTGATGATTGAGAAATGGCAAATCGGTAAAGGCAAAATTGAATATAGAGACAAAATTGAAAGCAATCATATTGTATTGGATGGCATTAATCATACAGGCAAAGGATCATTTACTGAATTAGTGGACGATTTAATAACCAGAACATCCATAATTGAAGCTACAGTTAGATGGCGAAACGTGAAATATATTCACAAAAAGCCTATCAATCTGGATTTGATTGTAGATATGAATTTCAAAGATTCCATATTTACCATTAAAGAGAACAAAGCATCCATAGGTCATTTTAGCTTCGGTTTTGAAGGGCGTTTCAAGAAAATTTCCAATTTGTATCATTCCGATGTCAAGTTCAACATTAAAGAAACTAATTTCAAAGAAATATTAACCTTATTGCCAGGGGTTTATAAGAAAAGTGTAGAAGAATACCATGCTAAGGGTGATGTGGCCTTCACAGGTCATTTGAATGGCAAATTTGATCCAGTCAAAAGCCAATGGCCGGGTTTCAGTGCAAAACTGGTTGTGCAAAATGGTGAGATTCGACACCCGGAACTTAAAGCTTCTATAACCGGAATCAACTTACATTTGTTGGTTGAAAACAAATTAGGATTGCCCGATAGTACCAATTTTTTGAT
>JANRJY010000065.1:0-7827 GCA_033763735.1 Bacteroidota bacterium
TCTGCTTCCGCTGGGGGTTCAGTAAATGGTAATGTTACCATACAAAGATATCACAATGGTGGTACCGCACAAACACGCATTTTTGGATCTCCAATTGCTTCGTCTAATGTATTTACAATCGGACAAGGAACCTACAATGTATTAGTTTATTCCGAAGATGGTCTTTCACCTTATACTCGAGTTTCAAATACCTTCAATGGAAGTTTTAGGAGAGCTACTTTAGGCGGAACTAATTTAACGGTTGGTAGAGGTTATTCAATACGTAAAGATGCTGTGGGTACATTGAGTTATACTGGGGTTCCAAATAATGGGACTATTCCTGTTTCAGTTACATTTTCAACAGCTTTACCTACAGTTAGTGATAGAGGTTGGAACATGCTTTCTAATCCTTATCCTTCAGCTATAAATTGGGCATCAGTTGATAAGGGTACTTCAGGAGCTTCGAATGTTAGTGTTTCAATTTGGAATGGCTCTACTTATACAGCAGCTTCAATTATTCCTTCAGGAATTGGTTTTTTTACCCAAGCAACTGCAAATGGAACTATTACTTTTAATAATTCAGATAGGGTTGGCTCAGGTACAACTAATAATACCATATATCGTACAGAATCAAATAGCAAATTATTTTATCTAAATGTTTCCAGTACAACCGGTGGCGCTTTTGATGCTTTAGCGGTTACTTTTGATAATAATGCTACAGTAGGTTTTGAATCCAATTATGATTTGATTAAGCCATATGTAGCGAATGGACCTTTTATGTTTTCAAGAGTGGATGGAAATAGATTAAGTCTCTCTGTGGTTCCATATCCAACAACTGAAATTCGAATTCCTGTTACGTTGCATGTATTTAATAATGGGAATTATAAATTTTACCCAAGTTCTTTTGCTGATTGGTATGCCGATTATGATGTATACTTGAAAGACAGCACCGCAACTGGCGTTCAAAATATTAATTTGAGAACCACTTCAAACTATACTTTTAGCAAAAACACCAATGACACCGATACTTCTTCACGTTTTTCATTGATATTCAAATACATGCCAGGAGTAAATACATTGGCTGGAACCAATACATCAACTGGAAATAATACAGGTTCTTCCGGAAATACAAATTCTGGTGTGAGTTTTGTTTTGGTGAATCAAAATCAAGTTCCTTGGGACGAACTTACCATTGACGGAATTACAAATTTGGCATCAGAAGAAGAAAATCTTGCAAAAGAAAGTTTGATTTTTGGACACAATTCTGATATTTATATTAAATTTGAAGCAGATAGGAGTTCTTCTGATGTAATAGTGTATGATTTAATAGGCAATGTTATTTATCAAAAAGAAAATATTCCTTCAGTTGGAATTTTCAAAATTAGTTTGAATTATGGCAATAATTCATTGTATATAGTTAAAGTGCTCAATTCAAAAGAAAATACAGTAAAAAAATTGGTCTTGTTTTAGATTATGACTAAAATTATTATAAAAATATTACTTTTTTCAATTATTTGGATTTCAAACTTAAATGCTCAACCGGGTGGTGGTCCTCCAGTAGATGAAGATCCCATCCCAATTGATAGCGGTATAGGATTGTTAATAGGTGCCGGATTTTTATTTGGTTTTAAAAATCTAAACAAGAAAAAGAATCAGAATTGATTTTTTTATTTCCGTGTTTAATTTATTGACTTAATTTTTTGCATTTTTGTTGAAAAATCAACAAAAATGAGTCAAGGCAATTTCAACTGGGTTAAAATCAAAGAATATAAAGAAATTATTTTTTCAGAATATCAACAAATTGCCAAAATCAGTATTAATCGTCCGGAAGTGCATAATGCTTTTACGCCACTTACCGTTTCTGAAATGATTGATGCAATGAATATTTGCAGAGACCGAACAGACATTAAAGTAGTTATATTAACAGGTGAAGGTGGAAATGCATTTTGCAGCGGGGGAGACCAAAAAGTAAGAGGAATGGGGGGCTATGTTGGTTCCGATGGCGTACCTCGATTGAATGTGCTGGACTTGCAAAAATTGATTAGATCCATTCCAAAACCCGTTATCGCAATGGTTGCCGGGTGGGCAATTGGAGGCGGACACGTATTACATGTAGTTTGTGATTTGACTATTGCAGCAGAAAATGCCAAATTTGGTCAAACTGGTCCCATTGTCGGCAGCTTTGATGGAGGTTTCGGTGCTTCATACCTTGCTAGAATAGTGGGACAAAAGAAAGCAAGAGAAATATGGTACTTGTGCGATAAGTATAATGCCCAAGAAGCTTTGGATATGGGATTGGTTAACAAAGTAGTCCCATTAAATAAATTGGAAGAAACCACCATTGAATGGTGTGATAAAATCAAAGAGAAAAGCCCTTTAGCTTTGCGAATGTTGAAGTCCTCATTTAATGCTGAATTAGATGGCCAAGCAGGTATTCAGGAATTGGCAGGTAATGCTACACTTTTATATTACCTTTCTGACGAAGGTAAGGAAGGTAAAAATGCGTTCATCGAAAAAAGAAAACCCGATTGGGATAAGTTTCCTAAATTCCCATAATTCTTACGTTTTAATAACTAATATATTGTAGATTTTTTCTGTAAAAAATAGGAAGATTATATAACTGACTATCAATAGGTGTGATATAAATTTTCCCTTACGCTTTGAATAAAATTAGGTTTCAATAAATATAAAAAATTATATAAATTAGTTGTATAGTTCTATTCAAGAGAATATATTTGTATTCTGTTGATAAAAAATTTAACTATTCTAATTCTATTTTTGAATAATTTAAACACAATTCAAATGAAACCAACAATACAAAAGGTAATATTCTCATTACTATTACTCATTAATACCCAAATATTTGCTCAGTTCTATTTCCAGGACTTTGCCGGTGGAGTGGTACCAGCCAATGTTACTGCAGAACCAGTATATACATTATCCAACGTAAGTAATCAGTTGAGAATTGTAATTGACAAAAATGATTTATTCCAAAGTGTTAATTTTTCATTGCCAGGATTGAATTTATCAAATATCAATTCCCGGATTGTAAGTTTTAACATTCGGACCGATACTTTATCAAGAAAAATACCCTTCAATATCACCGCTATTGCCTCTGACGGCACTCAATCATCAAGTGCAGTTACTAAAACCATAGAATCGACCAGCAAATACCGTACCATCACATTTTATTTCCCGGATGCTGGGTCGGTTAATTGGAGCAATATTAGAAATTTATTTCTTACTTTTAATCTGGGTACTACTATACAAGCAACTACATATTTAGATGATTTTAGAATTGGAGCTGGTACCGCAGCCCGTCCTTATTTTCAAAGCATTCCAACCCAACAAATTTTGGTGAATAGTGGCAGCGTAAAACGGAAAATTTTATTTACTATGGACGCTACAATTTTGCAGCATAATGTTACTTATTCTGCAGTAAGTAGTAATCCGGCTTTAGTTCCCAATCCTACATTTGATAATCCGGTAATTTTGAGCAATTCACTATTTACCCATGATATAGCCATTGGTGGAACCGCACAATTGCTAAGTAACCGCCCCGTCTTTATGAATATAAGTCCGGTTGCAAATCAAATTGGTATGGCCAATATTACCGTTACAGCCACCACAAGTTCCACAGTTCCTGGAATTACTTTAGGCTCTTCAACTAATGTGTTTACTGTTTGGGTCAAAAGAAATGAAGCTCCAACAATTGGGACATTTCCCTCAGTTTTAAATGTGGGCTCAGGAGTTCCTACCAAGTTTCGGATATCAAATATATCCAATAACAATCCTGAAGCAGATCAGCAAATGACTATTTCTGGAATTAGTTCTGATGGTTCGGTTCTTAATAATTCAAATATTGTAGTTTCCTTTTCAGGAAAGGGTAGAGATGCCGATGTTACAATAACTCCAAGCGCTTTTGGCACACTACCTGCCAGAACTACAACAATTACACTCACCATTACCGATAATGGGGGTACTGCTGTAGGTGGAAATAATACTTCTCAAATAAATATACCTGTCAATGTTTTTCCAATACTTTATAAAAGCCCATCATTTAATAATATCCCTAATGATGTGCGCTATATAACTGCTGGTGTTAAATCATATACTATCACCGGACTGACCGACGGTAACGCTGGGGCTGCAATTTCATCTGTTAGTGCAGTAAGTTCTAACGGTGCTATTATGGCTAATCCTACTATATCGTATACCCCAGGTAATAATTATGCAGTAATGACCTATAATATTGCAACTGCAGGCGTAGTTACAGTTTCGGTTACCGCTACAAATTTTGGAGCACCCGCAAATAGTAACGGCAACTCATCCACCACGAAAACATTTCAAGTTACCGGCTTGAGTCCTGCATTATTAGGTTATATCGAACCTTTTACTGTAGTTTCTATTGATGGAGAAAATTACTACTTACCTTTAAATGAATTTCAATCTTGGCGAGACACAAACAATACTGTAAAATGGTACGCTGAAGGTCAGGGTACATTGAATTGGACTTATAGCATAAACTCATCCACAGGAATTGGCACTATCTCCACTTCAAAACTTAATGGTTTTGATGGCGCCAAATGGTTTGCAGGTTTGTGGTATAAACCTGTGCCTGGAGGCACTTTTGATATGGCTTCTTTTCCATATTTCAGTATGGATATTCGATCAACCAATACCGTAGGCAATGCAACTGTTGCAGTCGATTTGTGGGATGTCAACAACAATAGGTATGGTTTAGCTACTTATGCAACTCCAACAAGTACATTCCAAAACTATACTTTCTGTTTTAATAACATTCCTAGCAGCCCGAATTTTGATTTTTCTAAAGTGAAAATGATCCTGTTCAATATACCTTCAAATGAAACTGGTGCTGGAATTTACAACTATCAAGGAACCGTTGAAATGCGAAATTTGCGATTAGGTAACGCAGCACAAGGAATAGGAAGTTGTCCTTCAACGCAAACAATTGTAACGATAGATACCATTACAACCAGATATTACACTTCCAGTGGTTCACCAATAGCAAGAGTAATTACATTAACCGGAGTTACAGCCGGAAGATCTGCAGTAGTTGGAGTCAACCCAAACCCTGTAACATTATCCATTAGTTCATCCGGACCTATAACACCCTCTATAGGAAGTGTAGTTAACGGTAATGCACTTTTAACTTTCAATACCCAGACAGCATCTACTACCACTGTTACCATTACAGGATCTGCTTCAGGAGCAACAACAAATCGCAGAGTTTTAACCATATTAGTTGAAAATGCACCTGGAACTACCTATACCGCAACAATAAACAACACCATTGGTGCTACAATGCCTGATGGCTTTCAAGGTCAAACTATGGAAGGTTTTGGCGCAACTCTTAATGGAAATGTGGGCGGAATCGGAAATTATAGTTATCAAACTCCTGTAGATTATATAATTAACGGTATTGCAGATCAAGGTATGTCATTTGCACGTATGGCCATCCCGCCAAATTTTGAAGATGTTAACGATAATAATGACCCAAATATCATAAATTTTGATGCATTTGACGAAGATGCGCTGATGATTGATCAATATTTGGCATACAAAGCTGCAGGTGTTGAAAGATTTATCGGAACCATGTGGTCAATTCCATTATGGACCAAATATAATAAAAACGATATTGTCCCTAATGCTGTTCAGTGGATAGGAGATAATACACTTGATTCCAGCTATATAAAGGAGGTAGCAGAATTTTGCGCTGCATATGTATATATGCTCAAACAAAAAACGGGAATAGAGTTATATGCAATTGATTTTGTAAATGAGCCTCAATTCAATCAATTTTATGCTTCTGCATCCATCAATCAATTACAATACCGCATGTTAACTCAAGCTATTGGACAGCGCTTTCAACAAGAAGGTATTAAAACATTTATTTTTGGGCCTGAAACGCTTCCGGCCAATGGAGGATGGGATTCGTATATCCAAAACATAATAACCGATCCAAATTCCAGACCTTATTTAGGGGCACATGCTATCCATAATTACGATCCTACTGGGGTAACTGCCGGAAACACAGATCCCGGAGCTTGGGGCACTCTAAAAAATTATGCTCGAAATGCAAATTTAAACACTGCTCGTACTTTATATCTAAACCATCCTTTGAATCCTCGACCTGGTAGCAATACAGTTAATGGATCTCCAAATGGAATACAATCTTGGCAAACCGAAACATCTGGTTTTGCGCCAAATTGGACAGGTGGATTTGCCTATGGAGGTCAAATATTCAACTCTTTATATCATGGTAATTGTAGTGGTTGGACTTTTTGGACTTTTGGCGGATCCAAAGGAAGTGCATATGGGCAGGCATATGATGACGGCACATTTTCTACAATATATTATGCCCAAAAACACTATTCCAAATATATTCGTCCGGGTGCTATCAGAATGCCTGCAAGCGTAAATACTGTTTCAGGCGTAGTTATGGTAGCTTTTCAAAACGTTGATAATACTTTGGCCATAGTTGCTTTAAATACAAGCGGCTCTTCTCAAGCAATTAGTCTAAGCGGAACTAATGTCCCACCACGATATAAAATGTTTCAGTCATATGCTTATAGCTATTGGGTTGAACTAAATACAACTACTGGTTTTGCAGTTTTGCCTCCAAATTCAATGACAACTTTTTGGGGTGGAGGAAACGTGTTTGTGGCTGCTACCAGTGTATCTGTATCAGGTACCAATAGTGTCACAGTAATCACTTCTCCGGGAGGTACATTGCAATTATTGTCCAATGTTAATCCTGCCACGGTGATAGATAAATCCGTGACATGGACTTTACAAACCCTGACTGGTAAGGGCTTTATCGATGCCACGGGACTATTAACCGGCTCTGCAAATGGAACGGTGCGTGTTAGAGCTACTTCCAATACCACTCCAACAGTATTTGGAGAACTTGTTGTTACAATTTCCGGTCAGTATCAACCAGTTATAGGTGTAACTGTTTCAGGACAAGGTGGCGTTAGTGCCATTACAACCTTAGCAGGAACACTTCAAATGATAGGAAATTTTAATCCATCCACGGCAAGCAATCAATCTATTTCCTGGTCATTAAATCCATCTTCAGGAATAGCTTCCATCAATTCTTCAGGGTTACTTTCAGCATTGAATAATGGAATTGTAACAGTCATAGGAACTTCTGTTGATAATCCTTCCTTTTTTTCAAGATTTGTTGTAACTATTTCAGGTCAGCCACTCCCTGTTTCTTCAGCAACTGTCGATGGTTTAGGTGGAATAAGAGCCATAACTACATTAGGTGGAAATTTACAAATGGTAGCAACCTATTCTCCTTCAAATGCAACTAGTACTACAGTGGGATGGGCAAAAACAGATCCATCCAATCTGGCAACCATTAATGCTTCAACTGGATTAATTACTGCAAATGGATCAGGAAATGGAACTATTACAATTACTGGAACTTTTACCACATGGGGCATTTCAGCAATTAGAGTAATTACAATTTCTGGCCAAATTTCTCCTGTGACTTCAACTACAATCACAGGTACAGTTTCTGGTATTGGTTTAACCAATTTATTATCCGTTGCAGGCGGAAGCTTACAAATGATTGCACCCTACAGCCCATCAAATGCCAACAGCAACACCTTACTTACCTGGCAGGCAGCCCAGATACCCGGAGGCGTATCGGCTACTTTCAATACCAGTACAGGGGTTCTACTAGCAGGCAACAATGGCAATGGCATTGTTACTATTACTGGAAATTATGGTGGTGTATTCGCATCGGCACAAGTCACCATCACAGGTCAAAACGTGCCGGTAGTGAGTGGCACGGTTACCGGCTTACCGAGCAATACC
>JANRJY010000080.1:0-80912 GCA_033763735.1 Bacteroidota bacterium
TACTCGGTTTTGTTTCCTTTCAAAACCCCTCTTTTATCCGCTTTAACTCCGTTGAATTATTCGTATTATTCAAAAGGGAGCGCAAAGGTAAGGGAACTATCGCATTTCACAAATATTTTTTTAAGTATTTTTTGAAAATGTGGATAATTAGCATCCAAAAGCGAAGAATTATATATTTCCCCAAAAAGACTTTATGTAATTATTTAAAAAATTGTATAATTTAAAGAATTTCTTTTCAATTTAATAGATTCAAATTACATTTGTAATCTAAATTTCTAAAAATCAGTTAATTGACAAGGTCCAATAAAATCTATTTAATATTAATTTTTTGTGTAAATTTATTATCAGCGCAAAATCAAAGTATAAATGGCGGAGAGTTGACATACACTTACAAGGGAAATTTTACTTATGAATTAAACTTAAATGTATATAAGGATTGTGCTTCTCCGTTTTTATTAAGTGCAAATCAAACCATATTTTATTTTTCATCTATTTGTGGTATAAATGGAAATATTTTAATGTCATCTTATTCTTCAATAATAATTCCTGCTTGCCAATCAAATTATAATGAATGTAACAATGGTTCAGTGAGAGCTTTAGAAAAAAGATCGTATAGAGGTACGGTTATATTAACATCATCTTGTAGTGATTATGTTTTTCAATGGAAAGGATTTAACAGATCCAATCGAATAAATACAATCAATCCTTCAGTGTATCCCATATACTTAGAAGCTACACTCAACACTGTGGATGCTCCCGGCAATTCATCAGTTCAATTTAAAAATGATCCTTTAAATGTTGTTATAAAAGATAATGATAATGAATATTCACCCGGAGGAGAAGACATAGATAATGACGTATTAACCTACCAACAAATTGCACCTATGGTTGGTGTAAATCAATTCATTGGATTTAAGTCCCCATTTTCATTACAAAATCCAATTACTTCACCACGACAATTAATTATTGATTCGAATACTGGTTCATTTTCAATTTTACCTACTGAACTTGATTCGTCATATATAGTATATAAAGTAACTGAAACTCGTAATGGTAAAGTAATAGGATCAGCAATGCGAGATATGCGTATTGAAGTGGCTTCTACATCGAGTCCTCAACCTAGTCTAACAGGGATAAATGGAAGTGACATATATTCCGTTGACAAACCAGTATGTAATGATAATGATTTGATATTTACAGTTTCAGGTTACAGCCCATTGAATTCACCATTGAATATTAGTTTGGCCACTCAAATTGAAGGCGTTTCTTTTATTCAAACAAAAGGATATATAAATACAGTGTCTGGCATATTAAGGTTTAGACCAACAAAATCCGGTATTTTTATTATATCCCTTAAATTGACAGATAGTAATTGCCCAATTCAAGGATATGACATTAAAAATTATGTAGTAACCGTACTTGGTATACCTCAGGTTAAATATAGTGTTCCCAAAAGCAACACATGGGAAGATTGTAGCAAACCCATAAATCAAACTATATCAACAACAATTACAGGAGGGAAAACACCGTATGTATATGAATGGTATAGTTCTGAAAAATCCGGAAAGCAATCAAGTTCTTCTTCATACACTGTAAAAGAGCCCGGACAATATTACTTTAGAGTTACAGATAAAAATGGTTGTTTCAGGGCAGATACCATTAGTTTTAACACAAGTTTAAGGGTTTATTATACTGCCCCTTATGATTCAATTTGTGTTGGAAATGAAATAAAATTTACTAACTGGACAACTAATGTAGATCCGACCAAAAAAATTCAAATTCAATCCATGTCATTTGAAGATAGTTCTATAGTTTTTTCACAAAATGGACCTAATCCCAAAAACTTCTTACATACTTTTTCTACACCGGGAGTCTATAATGTGCGATTAACAGTAACCGCAACTGATGGCTGTAAACAATCATTCAGCAAATTGATTAGAGCATATGGAATTCCTTTTGCAAATTTTACAGTTATCGGGAATGCATGTCAATTTCCAGGAGAGACGAATTTGTTAAGTACTACTACTATCCAAGGGGCAAGTGTAGATGAACTTAGTGAAGTGTTTAGATATGATGATGCTGAACTAGCAGGTAATCAAGCCAAAATCAGGTACAAGGATAAAATATTGATTGTAACTCTTACCAGTTCGATTAAATCATGTTCTTCGAGTTATACTCAGACTATTACAGTCAATTCAAAACCAATTTTTCGATCAGTTCCAGCGAGTTTTGCACCTAGATGTAATCAAATTAGTAATGGTGACACGGTGTTAGTGGCTAGAGGAATTCGTTCAGGAAATTTTAGCAAAAATTTATCAAAGGTAAAATACAAATGGGAAATTCTATCAAGTGGCGACACTAGTTTTAAATTTAAGATTGACAGTACATTTTTGTATAAAATCGGCAATTTACAATCCGATCAAAATTTAAAAATAACTATAAGAGATACCTTAATGTGCATCAATGATACCAACATTGTTATAATTGATTCATTAAAACCTAGTTTTATATTGCCAAATAATTTTTGCTCCGAAAATGCAAATATCAGTGGTCAAGATCAAACCATAGCACGAACTCCTTTGATGTACTATAGTTGGGATTTTGATAATGGTCAAACCTGTACCGGAGTAAATGCCACATGTACTGGAATCAATGGAACTTTTACTCCTTCTTTTACAGGAATTAATGCCAGTAAGAAAGTGTTTAACCCAATACTCATAGTTCAGGATAAATGGGCATGTATTGATACTTTTCCGGGAAGATACTATCGGATACTTATTGATACTACAACATTCGGAGTGCTAAAAAATGGCGTGAATACAAATGAATTTTGCAACGGGGATGTCGTAAGTTTGCAATCGGCCGTTCCTTTTGATCCTAAAATAAATAACATCAACTATTGGATATGGGATTATGATGACAATAAAAAAGATACTTTAATAACCCCAAGAGAATTTACAATTGCCGGGCTAAATAATTCAAGAAATTTTGATTATGCCCCTGATACCGTATATACAAATACCGATTTCAACTATTTTCATATATATACTGTTCCGGGAGCGAAAAAAATTAAATTACACATTGGTTTTAATACAAATTATGGGAGATATAATAAAACCGACTTTTTATCACCTTATCAAACCATTAATAGCCCTTCATATAACCAGGAATGCAGAATAACTTTGCAAAAAGACATAATTGTATATCCCAAATTAATTTACAAAATCGATTCTACATCGATAAATAAGTGCGCAGGCGTACTAACTGAATTTAATGCCAAACGAATAAGTGGTATTTTTAATGTAGAACCTCAAAACTTTGCATGGCGGTTTTATAAAAGAGAATTTGATGATTTTTTGAAACCTAATCTCACCCAGATAACATCTGCAGTAGGTTTAGCAGGCATTGATACCACTAATATTAAACGTACATTTTACACTCATGGTTCTAAATTGCCTTGGTATGGCAAAAACGATACTTATGTCGTTGTATTAGCCGTAAAAGATACCAAAGGTTGTACTAATGTTGATTCCATACCATTTGATAATATTAAAATATTTAACTCGTATTTGACTTCTCAAAAAGCACAATGCCAAAACAAACCTGTAATTTTTGATTTAATTGATGAAATAGGTATTACTTCAGATTCTACTTCTCATATATGGAATTTTGGAGATAATACTCCTGTAGTTTTTTCGGGTAGAACAACAGCACATACTTATAAACCTTCTAAAGTAAATCAATATAAAATTGTAACTCAAGTATTTGGGAGTCCTACTTATGGATACAATAAGTGTTTTGTATATGATACGCTTGCCTATACAAATTCATATGCACCAACTGCAAACTTTGAAATTAATAAAGGTGCCATATGTTTTGGAGACACCATAAAAATAACACCAAAAGTAGTTTCCAATAATGACCCTGATTCACTGAATATTAAATATTTCTGGAAATTTTCTGAGAAAAACACAATTGACTCTGTTTCAAAGTCGGCATACTCATACAAATTTAATACCACCGGAAATCAAAGTATCAGGTTAATTACTCAAAATTCTATCAAATGTGCAGATACTGTTTCCAAAAGTATTAATGTTTACTACAAGCCGAAAGCCGATTTCATTTTCAATTCAATAGAACCATCGGATGAAGAAAGTGTGTTTTCATTGACACCAATTAATTTTAAAGATATATCGGATGACAAAGCTACGAATGTTGAAACTGTTCCAAGTAGCACTTTGGTAAGAAAATGGACTTGGGGCAATGATAGCGTAACATTTACTAAAAAAGCATTGGATACTAATGTTACCTATTTAGAGCCTAAAATTTATTTCGTTAAGTTATTGCTTAAAAATTCCGAATTGTGTACGGATAGTATTAAAAAGAAATTAGACTTAACTGCCTTTATTTCTGATTATCCAAATGCTTTTTCTCCAAATAATAAGGGTGACCAGCTTAACGAAAGATTTATGCCGTATATGAATGGTATACGTAAGCTGGAAGATTTTAAAATATATAACAGATATGGTCAGATCGTATTTGAATCAAAAAACCCAAAACAAGGTTGGGATGGGAAATATAATGGTATAGACCAACCTATTGGCACCTATATTTATTATATCAAAGCACAAACCGGATATAACGAAGTGATTGAGAAAAACGGTAAAGTAACCTTAATAAGATAGGAATTAAATGAATTATTCTGGTTATAAATTTCAAAAATCAACTTCCTCTGTGCGATTATTATTTGTATTTACAATATTTTTATTAATTAATCGCATTCCATTATTTGCTCAAGATTTCCATTTTTCTCAATTTTATAATGCGCCAATTATAACCAATGCCGCACACACTGGTAGAATGAAAACGGACTACAGATTTAATTTTATTCACCGAAGTCAGTGGCAGGTTGTGACTCAACCGTTTTCAACCAGCCAGATTGCAATAGACTTCAATATCTATAAAAAATTATTGGGTGCAAAAAAGTTTGGTTTAGGAGTAATAGTTTTAAATGATCAAATAGGTTTCATTGATGGTAATTCTGAAAAAGGTGAGATAAATGTACAAAACTACCTAGTAAGCTTTGCTAATCATTATATACTTGATAATGAAAGTAGACACAATTTGTCGGTTGGACTCCATGCAGGTTTAAGTAGAAAATTTATTAACACCTCAGGATTTATTTTTCGTAACCAAATTGATCAAAATACCAATCAAGCCAATCCAAACTTGCCTTCAGGAGAAGATATGAATAACAATCAGAGGTCTAACCCTCAAGTGAATGCGGGAGTTTATTACGATTTTTATGTAAGTAAAAAGCTGGAATTAATTGCTGGCGTATCCGGTTTTAATTTGTATCCTCAAAATGAAGCAATTATAACAGGTATCAATAGCACCACTGCAATTCGATATTTGATTAATGGAGGCGTAACTTACAAATTTACCCCAAAATTAAGTTTAACACCTCAGTTTATGTTGCAAACTCAGGCAACAACTCGTAGCTGGCTCATGGGAGCTAATGTTACTTATGCTTTACTTCCTCCTACAGCTAAATCCTCTGCAAATATTTCTTTGGGTGGATGGTACCGATTGCAAGATGCCGCAATTGGATATGCAGGATTTCAATATAATCATGTTCAAGTTGGGTTCTCATATGATTTTACGGTTTCGACCTTTAATAATGTTTGGCCGGTTTCTAAAAGGTATATACAAGGGGGTTGGGAATTATCATTGATATATACAGGTTTTTTAAATAGAGCCATTCCGAACGAATTAACAATCCCTTGTAAAATATTTTAGTTAGATGATTAAATACTTACCAATTCTTTTTTTTCTGAGTTCTATATTTCTTTGGGCGCAAGAGAGAAATCTTGCCGGGCTCAATGATAAAAAGAAATATGAGCTAGCAAACAGATTGATGGAAGAAAATAGTTATTACAATGCTATTGAAATTCTAAAAGAACTCACTACCAAAGATACCATCCAAAAAAAGTACATTTTTAAGCTAGCAGAATGTTATTATAAAACCCGAAACTATAGCAGTGCTTTGCTATGGTATCCTAAGCTCAATGAAAACTTAGTTGCTAAAGGCAAAAAAAGTAAAGATAAGGAAGCAGTAATAAGTATAGCCACTTTTCATCAGGCAGAATGCTTAAAGAATACGGGTAAATATGAAGAAGCGCGTGAGCTATTTCAAATATTTGCAAATAGTAATTATCGCGACCCGAAGGGGCTAAATGTGAAAACCCTAGCAAAAAATGAAATTAAATCTTGTGAATTTGCCATGCGTAGAAAAACTTCTGATACAGATGTTGAAATAATTCATTTGGGAAATAATATAAATACTGCCTATAGTGAGTTTGCACCAACTTTAAGGGATGATAACACACTCATTTTCAGCTCCTATCAATCAGACAGTGTCATAAAAATTAAGTATGGCGAAAGACATTCAGAACATGTACGGATATTTGAAAGTGACTTTGAAAATAGCGTTTGGGGTGATCCTAAAGAAATAGAAAAACTTACCCCCCATTTCGGTCATGCCTCCGGAGGAAGCTATTCACCCGATAAAAAAAGATTTTATTTCAGTAGATGTCGTTCAAAAAACAACAATAAAATTAATTGTAAAATATATGTTCAAAAAGTGGATAGTAATGGGCAATTTGAAGGCAAACCCAAAAAGTTAAATAGCCCCATTAATCATAATATACATTCAAGTAGTCAGCCTGTGGTGGGTACCCGTAAAAAAGGTAAAAACATTGAAGAAGTATTGTTTTTTGTTTCGGATATGAGGGGCACTTATGGAGGCACGGATATTTGGTTTGCACCCATTGATAAAAAAGGAAATGTAGGTTCGCCTTCGAATTGTGGTCGATCAATTAACACCATTCGTGATGAAATTTCGCCTTATTTTGACATTGATGCAAGTACCCTTTATTTTAGTTCCAATTATCATCCGGGTTACGGTGGATTTGATGTATTCAAAAGCAAAGGCTGGGCAACCAAATGGCAAAAAGCCGAAAATTTGAAGCTCCCAATCAATAGTTCTTATGATGATATGTTTTATACTTTATTACCTGAGAATAAATTAAAAGGGTTCTTGGTTTCAAATCGGATAGGTAGCATACCCCTCACCCACCCCACTTGTTGTGAAGATATTTTTGAAATGCAATATCAAATACCAGCAATACTTTCGGTAACTGCCAGAGACAGTGCTACAAATGAGATAATCCCAGAAGCAATCACAGTAGAAGGCGGCAAATATGAATCACTTTCAGATTCACTATTTAATGCGGATGGCGCTATTGATTTTGATACTATCAGCGTATCGGATGATCTTCATTTTTTGTCGGTTATCAAAGCCAAAGAAAAATCACCCAATTATTATATTATTGGCAGCACAAAAAAAGTTACTATTACTGGAAATAAAAAAGGCTATAAACCACACAAAGTAAGCTTTATAACCGACTCTCTAACTAACTCAGGTAACTTTATTTCAGAAACGGGATTATTTACAAACGAAGTGAACGAAAAATCGGTGAAAGTGACCCTGTTTATGGCTAAAGGTGAAGCTCCTGTAAAAAAGACCAAGGAAGTGGAAAAATCCGACACTATAAAAGTGAAATCCACACTAAAAGAGCAATTTGCCATCGCTGAAACTGAACAAAACATAAATGAACCTAAGGTGGATATTTTTGTGGGTGATACAAGCAAAAAAAAGGTTGAAGAAATTGATTTTAATATAAACTTGTCTGAATATAAGGCGGTTGGTTTTGCCAAAGAAAATGCAACTACATTAGACAGCTTAATTCAAGTATTGAAAAAACATCCCAAATATCTATTAGGTATCACCACGCATACAGACGGTATTGGAAGCGAAGAATATAATATGCAACTCTCAGAAAAAAGGGCAATATTTATAGCTAATTACCTGATTGAAAATGGATTGAGTAAAAAAAGAATAAAAGAAGCCAAAGGCGTTGGTGAATCGCAGCCTTTAGTAAAAGAAACATTCCCTGATGGAAGTGATAATCCACTGGCCCGAAAGGTAAATCGAAGAACAGAAATACGCCTATTTTTAGTAAAATAAGCAACTAAAATATTCCTTATTTCACTATCGTAACTGCACCTGTTTTAACAGGACGTGAATCTCTACTATCAATGTAATAATAATAAGTACCAGCCGGCAGATTGCTTCCATCCCAAGGACTATACCTTATTTGGTAACCTGTCGCTTTATACACTTCTATGCCATATCTGTTATAAATAATTATTCTTGCGTCATCTTTCAATCGTAGTTTCTCAAAATCCCAATAAGAATTTTGATCACCTGAATTAGGAGTTAAAGCATTGGGAATAAAGTCATTAATATCACATTTATTTATTCTAACGATATTTGAACTTGAAGCCTTACAAACGCCATTTTTGGCTACCGCTCTGTAATAATTATAAGTACTATATACATATTGTTCAGGTGTGACCAATACCGAATCATCCGCCACAGGCACGTCATATAATGATTGCCATTTAGAATCGTCAAACGTACTATCTTGAGATTGTTGCCAAACTATTTTGCCGTTATAATTTCTTAATTTTATTTCTGTGCTTGGTTTTATGCATATGGTTTTCTCCATAGGAATGGCAATTCCTCCTTTGGAAAGTGCATTATTTTTAAAATATATAGTTGTAGAAACATTTACGCTACATGATCTATTTTTAACTCTTGCTCTAATCAAATAAAAATCTTCGCCTTGAATGGAAGTAACCCATTGATTTGCTTCAGGCAACTTTTTGATATTGGTTAGGTTATTCCAACCAGCCAAAGAATTTGACACCGAAGCGTATTGCCATCCCACAACTGAGCCTACATATCTATTCAAATTAATCAAAATGTCTTGATTTTCACATGAACCTAAGGAAGTTACGTCAGAATTAGCTTGACCACCAATTGATGAAATAATTGAAATTGGCCAATAATTAGATGCCTTAGTACTACATCCACCTGTTTTCGGTACTTCGTAATACACTAAATATTTCCCATTTTCGCTATTGGCTAAGTCAATTAAACCCGATATACTGTTTATTGCTAATTTAGTATATCTGTTTTCCGTAGTTAAAATTGATTGACTAATATATTTAAAATTCCCATTTTGGAACGCACCGGAAGCTCGGATTACATTTTCATTACAAAACAAAGTATCTTCGTAACTTATTGCTTCTGCAATAGGTGCTGCGGTGATAGTAATAACTCCAGCAGTTGAAGACACAGCACAACCTATCACATTAGAAACTTGATAAATCAAAGAAACAGTACCATTAAATTTGAAAGGAACATTTTTAATTTCTCCAGTATTCGGGTCCAAAGTAATTGTAGATTCAGAAGTAGAAAAAATCGCACCCAATCCTGAAAGTGTTTTTGGTTTAATTATTGAATTACTGCAAAATGGTAAAGTATCGTAACTAAAGAATGGCTTAGGGGGATTGTAATTCAATCTTAAACCTGTAGAAGAGGAAACTGCATCACACATTGGTTCGTTAATCGTATATGTTATGGTAAAACCTGCAAATGAATTTACAGGGATAATACTTTTGCTTGGATTAACAATACCGGTTGTTCCATTTATAGACAAATTATATAAGCTTGAATATGAATAAGAACCATACAAAGTAGTTGAAGCTATTAGGTTAGGTCCAACTAATGTTTCTATACCACAGAAGGTTTCTATGCCATAATTAAATCCACCAATAGTAGGTGTTGGCCTTATGTCAAAAGTTCCTGATATAGTTCGAGGTATTACCGTACAACTTGCAGGAACATTTGGTGTAAACGTAATGGTGTAGCTATTGACCAAACTATTTTTAGGTGTTATTTGACCTGATGAAGAATTTATAGCTAGTCCTAAAGGAGAGGCAGAAAATGTTCCAGTGACTGATGTAGGAGAAAGTGATACATTGACTAACCCAGCTGTAGTTCCCGTATATGCTTTACAAAAAGACTTATCAGTATAATCAACATTAAATACAGGTTGAGAAGTAATGGTAATTACGTCACTGGTGGTGGTTGATAAACATCCTCCAACTGCTGGAATTGAGTAAGTAATTGTATGAATACCTTCTGGTACTGTGTTTATATCAACCGAACCACTAACATTATTCAAACTTGTTCCTAATGTGGGACTGGAATAAGAGCCTAAAGAATAACCTTGAATAAACACCACAGGATTTGTGGCTGCTGGAGATCCTTTGCAATAAATATTATTACCAAAATAATCTACTATTGCATAAGGCTGAGAAGTAATTGTAATTGATATATCTGGTTTTCCGTAAGTATCCCCTCCAACAATATTTGTACAACTATTGTTTGAAACATAAAGTCGATAATATTCTATACCGGCAGCGCTCGGAGTTAAAGTTAATGAGGCACCTATTAAGGTTGAGAATACAGAAAAATTACTTTGGCTTGATTTTATCCATACATATCCTGATGCAGTTTCACCTGTTGTGGTAAGTGTAAAACTTTGACCTAAACAAATAGCATTGCTACCTGTAATTGTATAATTTCCAGGATTTGGGAATGCGTCAATTGTAATTTGTTGTGTTTCGCTATCAGTAACTCCACTAAATCCTGTAATAGTTAATCTTATATTTTTAGTTCCAGCAGTTGACCATGTAACAGCTCCAGGAACAGAAGTATTATTCCCATTTGTTGCAATTCCCCCGTCAAAATCCCATTGCCATGCTAAAACTGGACCTAAAGAGACAGATTGTGAAACATCGTTAAAGGTAACTCCCGTGCTTGATGCTGTTGACTGGCATACAGAAATGCCATATCCTGTAAATGATGCTGTTAATCCACAAGGGATACTGTTGATTTGAACTTCGGCATATGCAGGAAAACATCCGGTTCCATTAACTATTACAGCTCTGTAATATTCTGAATTTTGTGAAATATTCCTATTGATTACAACTGAGTTCAATCCTAAAGAAGCATAAGATGTATTATTTGGTGTAGAATGTTCCCAATCGGTAATCGTTCCCGTAAATCCACTAACTGTTAAAGTTGCAATAGTTCCAATACATCCATCGTGTGTGAATGTAGTTGTGCCTCCAATGCTTTGACCAATTACCGAAACAACTGTGAATCCGCTGGTTGTAACCGGGCATACACCATTTTTAACTTCTACTTTATAATAAGTATTTTGAATAATATTTGAAATGGCATAATTCAAAGTATTTGCTCCTGCAATTGTTGTATAAGTGATATTGTCATTGGATTGTAACCACTGAATATTTCCGGTAGCACTTCCTAAAGCAACACCTAATGAAGTATTGTAGCATGCCGGATTATTCCCATTTATCGAAATAGATCCAAATGAACTAATATCATCTACCTGAATTGCGTATGTAGTCGTAGCAATTTCTCCGCCTGCACCGGTAACTGTTAAATTAATAGTTTTAGAACCAAAAGTAGAGTATGTCACACTGTGAATCCCACTCGTAGTGCTATTTGTTAAAATATTTAAAGTTGAGGGAAATGCACCTGAACCAAAGTCCCAAATATAACCGGTAATAGTTCCTACTGTTGTACCAATGCCACTAAAACTGACATTTGAAGAAGACAAACAAACCGTATTTGAAGAAGAAGTAATATTTGCACTGATTGCACATGCTGAAACCGTAACCACTGCGGATGAAGTAGTAACTAAGTTACAAACCGGACCCTGGCTTACAATTACCCTAAAGAAAGTGGTGTTGGGTAATGCACCGGTAGTTCCTAATATAGTTGATGTTGCACCAATGATATCGCTCCAAGTATTACCATTGTCTGTAGATTTTTGCCATTGAACTGTTCCTGACGAACCATTTAAGCTCAAAGTAGTACTACCATTTGTACAAATACTCGATGCACCAGAAATGGCACCTGCAATTGGTGCAGAAGTGACATTAACGGTTACCGTTCCCGTAGAAGTACAATTGAGCGAACTAATACCGGTAATTGTGTATATAGTTGTAACCGAAGGATTGACCGTGGCTTGATTACCTGATTGAGAAACAGGAAATGGAATCCATGAGTAAGTAGCTGCACCTGAGGCTGTTATAATTGTATTGATATTGCTACATGCCGGAATGCTTACACCTGTTATGGTTGGATTTGGAGGCAAATTGATTGTGATTAATGCACCGGTTGCAGTACATAAAGGACTGAATTGATTTCTTATAAATGGAATATAAGAGTTAGCTGCCAATCCGGTAAATACATTACTTGATTGCCATGTTGCCCCACCATCAATACTGAATTCATAAGGAGGATTCCCTGATGTTCCTGTTAAAGTAACACTACCATCGGTCAATCCACAATTTGAAACATTATTTTTAATATTACCTGATATAGCCGGGACTCCAGGAGCAGTTATTATAAATCCAATTCCCGATGTGGAACAAGCTATACTTGAGCTGTTTCTTATATATAAAGTATGACCTCCGGTTCCAAGAGACGCAAAAGAATTTCCAGATTGAAATGAAGAACCATCAACTTTATATTCAAATGGAGATATTCCTCCATTTACACTTGTAACTGTTATTGCTCCATCACTCAATCCACATCCGCTTATGTGTTTAAGGTTTATCCCTCCTAAAGTTGGGTAACCCGGAATTGTAATTGTAAATGCAATACCGGTTGAAGAACATGCAATACTATTTTGATTCCTTATGTAAGGGGTTCTTGTACTTGCATTTAAACCTGAAAATAAGTTTGACGTTTGCCAAACTGATCCATTGATACTATATTCCAATGTTCCTGTGCCTCCTGTAGGACTTATGTTTACGCTTCCATCAGCTAACCCACAATTGGTTACATGTGTTACACTTGTACCTGAAACACTTGGAATTCCCGGAATAGTAATGGTAAATGAAGCCCCAGTACTTGAGCAAGCAATGCTACTTTGATTTCTGATAAAAGGGATTCTTGTAGTAGCACTCAAACTTGAAAACAAATTTGGGGTTTGCCAAGTGCTTCCATTGATGCTATATTCTAAAGTACCCGTTCCTCCGGTTGCAATTAATGTAGCTGTTCCATCAGTTAATCCGCAATTGGAAATATGGGTTAATGTTGCACCAGAAATACTTGGAATTCCGGGAATGGTTATTGTAAACGAAACACCCGTATTGGAACAAGCTATACTTCCTTGATTTCGAACATAAGTGGTGTATGTTCCAATATTTAAACTTGAAAAAATATTACTTGACTGCCATGAACTACCTGTTATCCTGTATTCAAGCGTTCCTGTTCCTCCAACGCCATTTATAGTTACTACACCATTAGTCAATCCGCAATTGGTAATATGTGTTACATTTACTCCTAACACACTTGGCACTCCGGGAATTGTAATTGTAAAATTAGCTCCCATAGTTGAGCAAGCAACACTGCTTTGATTTCGAATGTAAGGGGTGTAAGTGCCAATATTTAATAATGAAAATACATTACCGCCAAACCAAGTGCTTCCATTGATACTATATTGAAGGGCACCATTTATGCCTATGCCATTAATTGTAACTGCTCCATCTGTAACTCCACAATTGGTTATATGTGTAACATTAGTTCCCGCAATTGTTGGAAAAGAAGGAATGGTTACTACAAAAATAGCCCCTGTTGAAAGACAAGTTCCACCTACATTTCTTATATATCCGGTATATGTTCCTGATGGCCTAGAATTGAAGGTATTGGATAATTGCCAAGTAACTCCAGTAATGCTAAATTCAGTCGAGATGATACTACCTGAACTACTTATAACTACACTTCCATCTGTAAATCCACAATTAGTAACATGAGATAAAGAATAACCTGTAATTGAAGGTGAAGTTACAGTAACTACATAAGACGTTGTAGTAACCGACGGGCAAACACCATTTTTGACAATGGATCTGTAAAAATTGAGTCCTAAGTTTGTCAGATTTGAAACACCAACAATTGAAACTCCTACGTTTCCGATGTTATTAAAAGTTGTGTTATCTAATGATGAAGCCCAACCAGAAATTGTTCCAATAAATCCTGAAAGGGTCAAGCTACTATTACCGTTATTGCACTTGGGGATATTATCTCCAATAATATTTCCGGCTACAGAAAGTCCATCAACAGAAACCAAAAATATGGTGCTAAGAGCCGGATTACAAGTGGGTTGAGTAACGGTGGCTTGAAAATATCTATTTGAAGTTAACGGACCAGTATTTAATGTGGCACTGGTTCCGGCTACTGTAAACCATGGCCCAGAAATAGAATTTGCATAACTCCAAGAAATACTACCCAGATATCCGGAAAGTGTTAAATTTGAAGAAGTATTATAACAAATTCGATTGGTTCCTGAAATTGTGCCTCCAACACTCAGTGCATTCACAGTAACTACTGTTGTACTATTAAGATATTCAGTCGTATCCGAATTTACTGTAAGTTGGATGGTACCCCATTTATTTGTAAACTGATAATTATTTTGATCTCCATTCCAAAGATATTGTGCCATTCTACTTCCGTCAATTGGGGTATTATCATTTTTTGCTAAGTCAAAAGCAATTCCAGAACACGTTAAAAATACCATATCGGAAGCCAAATTTAATCCTAATGTTGTCCAAGCTATTCTAAATTCAAAGCTTCTTCCTGTAGCAGTAGTTCCGAATACTCCTACAACAGTATTTGTCGCATACCTTGGTTCTGACTTCATATCATGTGTTCCAACCGGAAATGGAGTGGCCGGGTCTCTGTTCATAGGAAAAACAGAAATCGGAAGTGGTGTCCCAAGAGTGTTTGAATTTGGTATAATGAATTGTGTGGCAGTATTAAATCGTATCGGAGGTGCATCTCCCTGCCAACCTGAACTAACATAATTTCTGTTTACAGAGCTATTTCCATATAAATATAATTCCAGTGCATCGCCAGTGACAGTAAATGTGGGGTCGATAAATTCAATTCCAACATACAAATAATTATTATCCCATAATGCTCCAAAACGAATATCATTTACAGATGTATTAAATAAAGGACTACTATTTGGATCAAATTTCTTTAGCAAAAGATTTCTAAAATTCCACCCTGTTTCCGTTAATACTCCGTCCAAAATTACTGGAGAAACTGATTTTAAGGCAACTGCTCCCCTTTTTGGCCGACCTTCGGTGCTATCAATTCCAGTTTTTATTGTACCAGTAATTGAAAAAATATTCAATCCTATACCCAAAAAAGAAGATGGAATGTCAAAAATAACATCATCTCCTGCAACTGCTGAACTTAATTTTATTCCTGTAAATGTAGGCAAAGTTCCTACTTTTACAAGTTCGTATCCAATTCCTATTTGAGAATCTTTGATTGTTATGGATCCATTGTCATTTTGACAAACATTACTACCAATTACAGAATTATTTTTATCAAAGATTGTATTGGGGGTTGCTGTGATGTCCAAAGGATATTCAATTGTAACATCTCTGCATATTCCAGACCCTGGCATTGAATAATTGATCATGTAAGTTCCTGAAAGTGTGGGTCCTACAGTGATAATTCCTGTTGTAGGATTTAAATTTAACATGCCACTGGCAGTACTAAAAAAAGTACCTGGAGCACTATTTGTAAAATTGGGATAAATGACTCCTGTATTTTTACATACAGTACCAGCACCATAATAAAAACTAACATTAGATGCACCGTTACATTGATTGGTTGTATACGTATCTTGGAAACGACCTCCAAATCTGATTTCATCTAATTCTGAAGTACCTCCTCCGAAAAAGTTGGACCAAGAAAAAGATCTGAATCCCATAAATCCAGTCGTGGTAACAATTATGTCCGCAAGAGCAGGTTCAGAAACTGCTATTGGTGGATTAACAAACCCTGAAATTGTAGTTACAGAACCAAATTGAATTCTTAAGACTAAAAAATTCACCCCCCCAGCAGTAATAGGTTTAGTATTGTTTATAGAATAAAAATTATTCCCACCATATGTATGGGTAGCAATTCCAAAAAACCTAGCTCCAGTTAAAGTGTTATCGCCTATTCCAGAAAAACTGTTACTGAAATAACCGAATGAAATTTTCGAAAGATTGTTAGGACTAGTGGTTAATTGTTCATATGGATTATCATAGCCCCCCACATTTAAGTTGATAAAGGCTGATTCTGAACTATTTGTAGTTTTTCTTAATAAGAAACCCAAGTATACAGTACCTTTTCCAACCATTTTACATGGTATTGGAGTAGTACCACATTCGTTAATATTTGAAGTTGTAGTGGTGTATGGCTCAAAATTATTACCTAATGTTTCTAGATCAATTTTTCTTCCAGTAGGATTAAAATCCAAATTATTACCATAATATTGAGTTATTGTAAAGCCTGGATAAGTCATTGGCGTTGTGTTGTACACCCAAGCACCAATAGGTCCGGCTCCATTCCATGCACCGTCCCATCCAAAACCTCCCGAGGAACCATTTAAGGAACCTCCTGGTTGATTAATAAGTTCTTCGGCCAAAGTTTGGGCTTTTAATTGACCAATAAAAAATGTGAAAAGCAGAAACAAAAGAGTTACAAATTTTTTTGTTTTTTGTTTAAATACTAATGGCATTACATTAAGTTATTAGAATAATAATATTTTATATCTGAATAGTTAAATCTAAAGATACTAAAATAAATGTAATGTTGTGTAACATTTTTTTCAAAAATTAACTTTAAGGTGTAATAATACCTTATTAAATATTTGTCAAATCATTGATAAACAAATATTTAAAATGTCACTAATCCGTTATTAAAAATAAAAAAATGATAAAAGATTTTGTTTGTTTTTCGCTTAATATTTTTAAAAAACAACAAAATGTAATCTGAAATTACAAATATTTGAATTAAAATATTAAAAAAATAACTTTACTGAGGGCTGATTACAAACTGATTTCCTTGGTTTTTCATTTTGAAAACATCAATCTCAAATCCAAGTTTGCTCAAAGTGTTTTTAACTACAAACATTCCCAAATGCCCACTTGTATGACTACTTTCAGCATCATTTAATACATGAATTAAATGATGTGCCGGAATTCCAACTGTATCGTCTTCTACCACAATTTGAAACCCTTTATTATGATTTCTTCCATATACCTTAATATGAATCATTTGACCCGGATTTTTAGGGTAGCTTATCGCGTTTTCAATTAGGTTTTGAAATGACAAATAAAATAAAACCGGATTCGTAAATAGCTGATCCTCATTGCTTAATTCATTTGTAAAAGAAACATTTTTCCAATTGTTCATTTTCTTGTTCTTTTCAACAATTTCGTCAAATATTCTTTTCACATTTACATTAGTGTTATTTTCAAGCGATTTGTCTAAAGTAGAAATTCGGAACATTTCTGATATTAATTTATCCAGATTACGAGCAATTTTTTCAACCTGACTAATACTTTCTCTATATCTTTCAATACTTTCATCCTGATGTGCCATATTGCATGAAGCTATCATTGAACGAAGTGGTCCTTTAATGTCAGTAGAAACTTTGAGCGCATACAAATCAAGTTCTTCTTTTTTCTCTTCTAATTGTATAGTTCGCTGAGCTACTTTTATTTCAAGCTCTTCGTTTATTCTCTTTTGAATTTCTCCTTGTTCTTTAACATAATCTCTGATTCTAATTGCCATTGCCCATGTTAGTGTTAACATTTCGATTGCAAACATGAACATTACAGCATAATATCCCAGCCAATTATTCGGTATGATACTATATTTTTGAAGTAAGTCTGCTACTAACCCAAGCAATACAAACAAGCTTCCAAGTAATACCAAATAGTTTTTCAGGCTTTTTTCTTTTAAATTATTTTTTGATTTCAGAAGTATATAAGCAAATGGAACCCAAGCCAATAGGAATCCTTCTTCGCGATAATTTAAATAAGAATCTAAAGCAATAATAGCCCCTAAAACAATGACATCTTTTAATCCACTTAGTATATTGTTTTTAGAATATGTGAGAAATGGTAATTTTAAAAATGAAGTTCCATACAATATATAAGCAGCGGAAAAAACAAACAAACTTATGGGTCGTAGAATGTGATTAATCTCTGGATTATTGGGCCATATAAACTCAAATCCTAAACCTACTCTACATAAAAAATAAGTTCCTACCGCCAACACATATATACTATAGTACAAATATGAAACTTCTTTAATGCTGATGAATATAAATAATGATGCGACACAAGTAATCAATAACATTCCTAAAAATAAGGCAAGCATAAAATACTCGGTAGTGGCGTATCTTAAAAAAGTTTCGGGTTGGCTAATTACAACCATTAAGTTTACTTTTTCATTGGCTCTTACCCTGGCATATATTGTATAATTACCTGGCTGGTATTCATGAAGATTAAAAGCAAAGTTTTTATGCTCATATTCTCTTTGTGAAAAAGGTTTTGACATCCCTGTATAAAAAGTTGCATATCCATGATTATATGTGTTATTAGGCATATATAATTCCAAGTCTTGAATTTTAAAATCCAAAAACTCCAATACATACTTTTTGGAAAGTTTTTGAGGAACATCTAATTCTATTTTAATCCATTGCCATTTATCATAAGATTGATTCCAAGGCAATTTAGTATTAAATGGTTTGAATGAATTATCCAGATTCCCCTTTAAAATTTCACTTTTCTGAAGATTTTCTGATTCATCAATTATATATGTAAAATATTCGCTATCAAGAGATAATCTATCAATTGTATTGTCCAAAAGCACATGTTTTTGACTAAAAGCACCATTTGAAAATAAAACAAAAAAAGACAGCGTTGTTAAAATGATTTTAATATTAATCTTCGTTTTCATTACTTATTTGATTTATATGAAGATTTTACCTTAAATGATTTATAAATATGAAGTTTTACGAATTTACTTTCTATTAGTTTTTGTAATGTATGAAATTCAATGGATTAGTTTACTTTAAAAAATTAACAATTAATTAATATTTAGTAGTTTTTTTAAAAAAAAGGATAAAAATCAAAGATAATTCACAACAATTTCTTGCTTTTTTGAATTATAATGCTTAAATAGATACCCATTTTATAAATAACTAGCTATGGAATCGTTTATTACCATAAAATATGAAAGAGAACTTATTAATGAAGCTATGAAATGTTATGGGAACTCTAATAAGCCTATAGGTCAAATAATTGAAGAATATATTACTAAAACTCTGGACAAAACAAACGAAGTAGTAGATAAGTCATTGCCAAAGTCGATTAGACCATTAAATTTGATTGATGATTTTATAAGCAAGAATAAATAAGCTTTTATTATTTTTGCCACATTCAATTATGGGCAAAAACAAACTTTTTCGTTTCGCAGTAAACGAACTACAACCAAATATTATTCAAGCAGGAAAACCTTTATACCAAACCATTATCGGGAATTGGAATCTGACTTACTTTCAAAATAGTAACCCTATAGTTTTGGAATTAGGCTGTGGAGACGGTGAATACACAGTTGGATTGGCCCAGAAATATCCGGATAAAAATTTTATTGGAATGGACATTAAAGGTTCGCGAATATATAAAGGAAGTATTCTGGCAACTGAATTACATTTGGAAAATGTAGCTTTCCTCCGTTCAAAAATCGATTATATCCATGAGTTTTTTGTTAAAGATGAAGTATCTGAAATTTGGATTACTTTTCCTGACCCACAACCCAAAGATTATCAAGAAAAAAAAAGACTAACCCATCCACGATTTTTGGAAAAATATAAATCCATTATAAAAAATGAAGGAATTATTCATTTAAAAACCGACAGCCTTCCTTTGTATTTGTACACATTACAGGTTATAAATGATTTAAAGTTAAATATAATTCATTCAACTGATGATTTATATGCTACCGAACTCCAATCGATTCATATGGGAATTCAAACAAAATATGAAAAGATGTTTTTAAAAGAAAGTAAAAAAATCAATTACCTTTCTTTCAAGTTTTAAAAATTAATAATTGTTTTTTAGGTTAAACTTTTTGCTTTGACGTATTATAATAAAAGTATTAAATTCAATAAGTTAACAAAATATTTGTTCGTTATTTAAATTCAAATTTATTTAATTAACACATTGATATTCAGATATATATATTATTTTATATTTGTTTTTTGTATTCAATTTTACTAATTATGCATTTAGATAATTATGATTACAACACTTAGATTTCAAATACTTTTTTTACTTTTTATATTAACCATACTCCTGCATTTACATTGTAGCAAAACGGTAGATGAAAGTATATTAATCGCCAAAGCAGATAGTTTGCCTCAAAAGGTGGATTTTAACTTACATATTCGACCTATTTTATCTGACAAGTGTTTTAATTGTCATGGACCGGACGAAAAGAAAAGGGAGGCTGGATTGCGCTTAGATAACCTTGAAGGAGCTACAACTTCTATAGAAGGACGTAAGCCTATTAGTCCTGGAAATCTTTCAAAAAGTGAAGTTTTTCATCGCATAATGACAACTGATAAAAGATTGATTATGCCGTTGCATTCCAGCAATTTAGTGCTTTCAGATTTGGAAAAAGCAACGATTGCAAAGTGGATCAAACAAGGTGCTGAATACAAACCCCTTTGGTCATTACTTCCCATAGAAGTTTCAAATATTCCTGAAGTAAAAAATAAAGCTTTTGTCAAAAACGAAATTGATAACTTTATACTACAAAAAATGGAGTTTAATGGCTTAAATCCATCCAAAGAAGCTCCAAAAGAGGTTTTAATTCGAAGATTAAGTTTGGATATAACAGGTTTGCCTCCAACCATTGAAGCAATCGATTCATTTTTGAACGATAATAGCGCTAATGCTTATGAGAAACAAGTAGATAAATACTTAAAATCTCCTCATTATGGTGAAAAAATGGCATATGATTGGATGGATGTAGCCCGATATGCTGATAGTCATGGTTACCAGGATGATGGATATAGGAATAGTTACCATTGGAGAGATTATGTTATCAATTCTTTTAATCAAAATAAACCTTATAATGAATTCACCATTGAACAAATTGCCGGTGATTTACTGCCTTATGCAACAAAGGATCAATTGATTGCAACTGGATTTAATCGTAATCACGCACAAAACAAAGAAGGAGGAATAATAGATGAAGAATTCAGGGTTGAGTATGTTCTCGATAGGGTAAATACGATTGGAAAAGCATACTTAGGACTTACAGTGGAATGTGCACGTTGTCACGACCACAAATTTGACCCAATAACAAGAAAACATTATTACGAATTATCCGCTTTTTTCAACAAAGGTAATGAGGCTGGATGGATTCCTAACTTTGCCACACCAGGCCCCACTCTAACAATTTATACTAAACTGGAACAAAAAAAGCTGGATAGTATCAGTTTGCTGATTAATGAAAAGCAAAAAGAATTGTCTGAATACATGAAACAAAATCAAAGTAAAGTATTGGAATGGAAAAAAAATGGATCAGTTCAAATTGAATCTGGTCTAAAGGCATTGTTTCACTTTGACACAATAAAGGCTGTAACAATTACAAAAAACGAATGGAATTGGAGTAAAAACAAAATGGAAAATAAAAAAATCAAAAGCACTGGTGAGTTAAATGCCGCAAATAAGGATTTGAAAGCGGATATTAACATTGAAACAAAAATTGTTAAAGGGAGGCTAAACAATGCATTAGAATTAATTCAGGACAAGCCTATTTATCTTTATGACAATCAAGGCATATATGAAAGATATGAAGATTTTACATTTGCATTTTGGATTAACCCAAAAAATAATAACCCTCAAGGACAAATTATTTTCTCCAGAGCCAAAAGTATTTATGATGCCAACGCTGGTTTTGAATTAATATTGGACAAAGATAGCACACTGCTATTCAGAATGATAGCCCGATTCAGGGACAATATGATTGAAATAAAATCAAATGATAAAATTGATTTTAATAGATGGAATCATATTGCACTTTCATATGACGGTTCAAGCAAAGCCAAAGGAGTGAAGTTATATAACAACGGTAAGTTAATGGAAACCAAAACATTAATTGACGGACTTACAAAGGGATTTAAGTTACCATATGTATTTGCCAAAAGATACAAGGAATTTATAAGCGATGGGAAAGGTAATTTTGATTATTTAAAACAAGGAGATTTTAAAATCGGAGCCCAAGATGGTAATTATAAGTTCCCCTCCATTTCAAAAGCAGCCTTTGATGAATTTTATATCTACAGCAGGGAATTGGTACCTGATGAGATAAAATTACTCTCCCAATTAAAAAATCCTATTCAAATAGCAGATACTAAAAGCAAAGATATTACAAAAGTTTACTTTGAGACGTCTGATTTAAATTACATAAAGTTGAAAAAAGAATTAATTAAACTAAAATTATCTAAGAATGAAATCGAAACTAACGCTGAAGATATCATGATAAGTGCAGACGGAAATAATCGTACAACTTATATGCTTGAGAGAGGCGTTTATGATGCACATGGTGATACCGTTAGCGCTTCTACACCACAAGTAATATTGCCATTTGACAATAAGAAATATCCCAAAAACCGATTAGGACTTGCTCAATGGATAGTTGACAAAGATAACCCTCTTACACCTAGAGTTACTGTAAATAGATATTGGCAAATATTTTTTGGCCAAGGTATAGTTACAAGTAGTGGCGATTTTGGAAACCAAGGCTCTTTGCCTAGTCATCCTGAATTACTTGATTATTTGGCCTCTGAGTTAGTTAATTCAAACTGGAACATTAAAAATTTAGTCAAAAAAATAGTGATGTCACATACATATAGGCAGTCATCCAAAATAGAACCCCAAATGCTACAAAAAGACCCTTATAACACTTTTTATTCAAGGGCACCTCGATTTCGATTGCCTTTTGAACTCATTCGAGATCAGGCGCTTGCAGCCAGTGGAATTCTTAACGACACCATTGGAGGATTGAGTGTATTTCCTTACCAACCTGCCAATCTTTGGGAAGAAAAAACATCAGGTAGATTTCTGGCATTTTATACACAATCTCACGGAAAGGATTTGTACAGAAGATCATTATACACTTTTTTTAAACGAAGTGCTCCACCACCTACAATTATGACTTTTGATGCTTCGGATCGTTCTTATTGTACCGTAAAAAAAAGCAACACAAATACACCTTTGCAAGCTTTGGTGCTACTCAATGACCCTCAATTACTAGAAGCAGCAAGAGTTTTTGCTGAGAAAATTGTTGCCAATGGAGGCAATACTTTAGAAAATAGGATTACTTATGCATTTCGATTGATAACCTCTCGTACACCAACTCGTAAAGAAATTGAAATTTTGGTTAATCAATATCAATATGAACTTGCCAGATTCAAAAATAATCCTAAACAGGTAGCCGGTTTTTTGAACAATGGCGAATATGGAATTAATAGAAAACTTAATCCATTTGAATTAGCTGCATTTTCTGTAATAGCACATACTTTATTGAACTTGGATGAAGTAATAAACAAAAGTTAGAATTAATAGGATTTAAATATTTCAAAATGAATGAAATAGACAAAATAGAAGATAACTATAACCGAAGAAACTTCTTATTTAAAGCATCTTTAGGTTTTGGTGGATTGGCGCTTGCTCAATTGATGGGAAGCCAAAATTTACTTGCTTCTGACAATGCTAAAACACCCATTGGCGTGTTAGGTGCGCCACATTTTGCTCCAAAAGCAAAGCGAGTAATTTATTTGTTTCAAAATGGAGCTCCTTCTCAAATTGATTTGTTCGATTACAAACCAACCTTGATTAAAATGCAAGGTCAAGAGTTACCTGAATCCATACGTAAAAGTCAAAGACTTACAGGAATGACTGCTAATCAAAGTAAATTTCCTTTGATGGGTACGCCTTACAAATTTAAACAGCATGGTAAAAGTGGTGCTTATATAAGTGAATTGCTCCCAAATATCGCATCAGTGGCTGATGAATTGTGTTTTATCAAAACGATGAACACTGAAGCAATCAACCACGATCCTGCAATTACTTTTTTCCAAACAGGCTCACAACAAGCAGGTCGTCCCTCAATTGGTTCATGGTTGAGTTATGGACTAGGTAGCGACAATAAAAACTTACCTGCATTTACGGTACTACTTTCTCGAGGCACAGGTCGTCCGTTTGACCAACCTGTGTATTCACGACTTTGGGGAAATGGTTTCCTACCTTCCATTCATCAAGGGGTTCAATTCAGATCGGGTAAAGATCCAGTGTTGTATTTGAATGATCCGGAAGGACTTAAAGGTATGGATAGAAGGAAAATGCTTGATTACCTGGCTGATATGAACAAATTAAACTTTGAGGCTTATGGTGACCCGGAAATAAATACTCGAATAGCCCAATATGAAATGGCATATCGAATGCAAACTTCCGTGCCAGAAGCAATGAGTATAAAAGACGAACCTGAAGAAACCTTCGAATTGTATGGCCCAGATAGTCGCAAACCGGGCACGTTTGCAGCCAACTGTATTTTGGCCAGAAGACTCGCTGAACGTGATGTAAAATTCGTACAATTGTATCACTTGGGTTGGGATGTTCACAATAATTTAACAGATGGTCTTCCTAAACAGTGCAAAGACGTAGATCAGGCGTCTGCTGCTTTAGTTAAAGACTTGAAAAGAAGAGGTTTGCTTGACGAAACTTTGGTAATATGGGGAGGTGAATTTGGTAGAACTAATTATGTACAGGGTAGTCAAGAATATGCACAATTCGGTAGAGATCATCATCCACGTTGTTTTACTATTTGGATGGCTGGAGGTGGAATAAAACCAGGTATTTCTTATGGAGAAACAGACGAATTTTCATATAACATTGCCAAAGATGGCGTACATGTTCATGATTTTCAAGCAACTTTAATGCACTTGTTAGGTATTGACCACGAAAAACTAACCTACAAATTTCAAGGAAGACGCTTTAGACTTACCGATGTTCATGGACATGTGGTGAAAGATATAATAGCCTAGTTATGAGCAAGTAGCGATTAGCGTTTGAAATGAATTCTATTATTTATATCAAATTTAACTCTAAGAATTAATATTCAACATTTAAAACTTAACATTTAACATTTATCAATTTGTTTGAAAATATCGGCCATCTGCATCCACTCATTGTTCATTTACCAATTGGTATTTTGATTTTAGTTTCGCTTTTTGAAATTATTGCTATCAATCCAAATTGGAAGTCAATTGCTTCACAAAACTTTTGGCTATTATTATTTGGTTCCATTACAGCAATTCTCTCTTGCTTTGTTGGGTTTGCACTCGAAAATGAAGGTGGTTATGATCATGATTTGGTCGAAAAACATGAACTATTTGGAATTATTACAGCGATTATTTCAGTTATAGCTTTGAGTTTGAATTGGGCCAAAAACAAGTTTCTTTCCAGAAAAATTTCGTTTGCATACCAAGTAATGGCATTCTCATTCTTACCATTACTCTCAATTACAGGACATTATGGAGGTTCATTGACGCACGGAGAGGATTATTTGAACGAAATACTTTCTTTTGAAAATGAAAGTCAAACGGCCAGTGAATTTATTGAACGAAAAGAAATTCAAAATTTAGATGATGCCGTACTTTATTCCGATGTGATATATCCAATTCTCAATCAAAAATGCGAATCGTGTCATGGACCTTCAAAATCCAAAGGCGGATTTATGTTACATACATACGATGCATTGCTTAAAGGCGGAAAATCAGGCAATCAAATAGTAGCAGGAGCTGCGTTCCAAAGTGGATTTTATCAAAGAATGATGTTGCCTGTCGATAACAAAATGCATATGCCTCCTAAAGGTTCAGATCCCCTGGATAAAAATGAACTCTCTTTAATTGAATGGTGGATCAACCACGAAGCCTCTAATAATAAGAAGGTTAGCGAGTTGAATGTAAGTGAAGAAGATAAATTATATCTAAGAAAAATATTGGATTTAAATGAACAACCCACCGGCCCATTTGCCTTAGAAATTGCACCTGCAAATGAATCAAAAATTGCAGAACTTGAACAATTGGGATTCACCATTCGGAAAATATCCCAAAAAACCAACTTATTAAGCGTAACTGCATCCCGAAATATTAAAATTAATGATGAAGCTGTTGCAAAGTTAAACACAATTGCAAATAACATTGCTTCATTGGATTTGAGCAAAACTGGTATTTCTAATAAATGTGCCAATGCAATTGCAAATCTTCCGAATCTTACAAAAATATTCCTTCAACAAACCAATATTTCTGATGAATTGATTGTTCAATTAACCAAACTTAATTACTTGGAATACATTAATTTAAATCAAACAAAAGTTTCAGAAAACGGAATTAAAAAGCTGATTATTTCACCTTCATTAAAAACAGTAGTTATTTGGAAAACGAATATTTCTCCTAATTCTGTAAACACACTTGGAGCGCAAAGATCAGATTTGAAAATAATTAATTAAATATTTTACAAAAGAAAGTAATTAATGTACTCATTAGTTATTTGACATCTTTAACGAAAAGTCTATGCATATCAATGTTGATTCTTGTTCCAAAACTAAAATAAAGTGGTATAAATCCGTAATATAGATTAACAAACCCATCGCTATTAAAACTTGCTCCCATTTGACTAAACAAATAGAAGTATCACCAATAACATATCTATTTAATCTATTATCATCGAAGTTTAATATTTTTGAATAGCATATTTACTTTAATACAAAGAAATTAAAATATAATCCAATTAAATTATAGAAATTTGTGTCATGGGACTAACTTATACAATAGTTAAAATTTCTAACCCAAGAATTCCACAATTGGATGCGCTTGAAATTAAATGCCTTGCCGATACAGGCGCACTTATGATGAGCATTACTGAGTCGTAAGCTATACAACTTAAACTCGAAGAATTAGAAAAAAGAAATGTAACCATAGCAGATGGCACCATAAACCAAGTTCCATTTGTAGGCCCAATAAGAATCGATTTTGAAGACCGTTTTTGCTTTACTGGTGCTTTTGTTTTAGGAAATGAAGCACTTTTAGGAGCTATACCGATGGAAGAAATGGATTTAATTGTGAATCCGGGAAAACAAAAAGTGCAGCATAATCCTCAAAACCCAAATGTGCCAGTGTATATTATGTATTAATTAAATCTAATTGCTCTGATAGGTTTGATTGAAGATATTATTACTAATGGAATCATTAGCACTATTCCATTACAAAGTAAAATAAGACCGTTCATCAGAAAAAAAGTATACCAATCCCAATAAACTGGAACACTTTTCATGTAATAGTTCTCAGGATCCAGAGGGATAATTTTAAAATAATATTGAACCAAACAAAACACAATTGCAAAAACGTTTCCTATAAGCAATCCTTTAAATATCAGCCACATACCATTCATAAAAAATATTCTTCCCAAAAGAAAATTATTTGCACCGATGGCTTTAAGTATTCCAATCATTTGAGTACGTTCCATTATCATAATTAATAATGTTGATGCCATATTAAAACAAGCAACGGTAACGATAATAATCAAAAAAATAACCACATTCCTGTCCAAAAGTGTAAGCCAATCAAAAATAGCTGCGTATTTGTCACTAATTTTTTCTAGGCCAATATCAAAATCCATTACATCGTACACAAATCCGGCTGTTTTTTCTAATGTCTGAAAATTATTTACAAAAATTTCATATCCGCCAATAAGCGTATCTGGCCAGTTATTTACTTTTTGAATTAACTTTATATCACCAATCAAATAAAGCTCGTCAAACTCTTCCATTCCTGTTTCGTATATCCCACAAACCTTTAACTTGCGAACCCTTGGTGGATTCTGCATGAAATACAAAATCAATTCACTATCAACATCAATTTTTAGTAAACGAGCAATATGATTGCTAATTATAACTTCTTTGGAATATATGCTGTCGGAAAATGCAATTAACCTGCCTTTTTTTAAGTTGGTTTTGAAAAAAGTGGAATCATACCTTTGATCTATACCTTTGAGTAATACGCCTAATACTTCTCCATTAGCTTTTAACAATCCCGCTTTTGTAGCGAAAGGGCTTATATTTTTTATTTCTTTATTTTTAAGACAAGTGTCTACAAATGAAGCGTTTAATCTGATTGGTTTCGATTCAAACGATTGGGTTAAATCGTAATATGTTAATTGGATATGACCTCCAAAGCTAACAATTTTGTCGGTTACTGAAATTTGAAATCCATACAAAATAGCAAATGATATAATCATAACGAATATACCAATTGCAACGCCCCCAACAGCTATCCAGGAAATTACTGATGAAAAAGAGCCCTTTTGAGGATTTTGGAGTCGTGAGGATATAAATGAAGAAATATTCATTAAAAGCAATTTGCCTTAAAATTACGATTGCAAGTTACAATTTAAAAGCAAACATGTTTATTAAGCTTTTTCATAATTTTTATTGTAGAAAACGGATGTTAAATTGTACTTAAAATGGAATTTTGACGATAATTTTTTTTTTCTGAATTATTAGTAATATTTGTGTAATAATTATTAAATCGCGTCAGTATGAATAGGATACTTTGGATATTACTTATTGTAGTAGTTGCTTTGATTTTTTGTTTACAAGTTGCAATAATATATGTAAAAGTTGCATTACCTGGTTTAGGGCCGGCTCCAATTATCACGGTTCAAAAAACAACTGAACGACTTGAAAGAGGTAAATATTTAGCCAATCATGTGGCGGTATGTATGGATTGTCACTCCACAAGAGATTGGACTTTTTTTTCAGGACCACTAAAACCTAAAACTCTTGGAATGGGAGGTGAAAGATTTGGAAGAGAAATGGGATTTCCTGGCGAATATTATTCAAGTAATATTACCCCATATGGTATTTCAGGTTATTCAGACGGAGAATTATATCGATTAATTACTACAGGTGTTAAATCAGATGGCAAACCCATATTTCCTGTTATGCCTTATCACAATTATGGAAAACTTGATCCGGAAGATATATATTCAATAATTGCTTATGTTCGTTCTTTGGCTCCTATTACCAATGATGTAACCCCCTCAAAAACAGATTTTCCAATGAGTGTTATATTAAACACCATTCCAAAAGCAGCTACCATGGCCCCTGCTCCTGCTACAAATGATACATTGGCTTATGGCAAATACCTAGCAACTATGGCAAGTTGTGTGGATTGCCACACACAATTTGTCAAAGGTCAACCTGTAGCTGGAATGGAATATGCAGGAGGAAGGGAGTTCCCAATGCCGAGTGGACATATAATACGTTCAGCCAATATTACCCCTGATAAAGAAACAGGTTTGGGTTGGACTACAAGAGGAACCTTTATTTCTAAATTCAAACAATACTCCGATTCAGGTTATGTGCTTCCTAAAGTTGGTTTGAATGATGTAAATACCATTATGCCTTGGACTATGTACACAGGAATGAAAGAAGATGATTTAGCAGCTATTTTTAAATATTTGCAATCGCTTAAACCAATCAAAAATAAGGTGGAGCCATTTAGTAAACCGAGCTAAATATTTGAATCTGTTATTAATTTTTTCATTAATCCACTTTTAACGACATTTGCACCCTAATTATAGAATCATGTCGTTTAATTTGAACAGTTTAGTTAGAAATAATATCAGAAATCTTAAACCATATACCTCCGCTCGTGACGAATACAAAGGAAAAGAAGGGGTGTTTTTGGATGCAAATGAAAATGCTTTTGGCTCTGTTACCTCTGAGTTACACAACCGCTACCCTGACCCATTGCAATGGGAGGTGAAATATGGTTTAGAGAAAATCAAAGGCGTATCAGTTCAAAATATTTTTTTGGGAAATGGTTCAGATGAACCCATTGACTTGTTATACCGATGTTTTTGTAACCCGGGCATTGATAATGTTATCATTACACCTCCCACATACGGAATGTACGAAGTAAGTGCTAACATTAACGATGTAGCTGTACAAAAAGTGAATCTGACTAATGATTATCAGTTAAATGTAAATGAAATTATTGAGGCTATAAATTCAAAAACCAAGTTAATATTTTTGTGCTCACCCAACAATCCTACAGGTAATTGTTTGGATAACAATGATATAACAAAAATCATTGAGGCATTTCAAGGAATAGTAGTGGTTGATGAAGCATATATTGATTTCGCACCAGATAACTCTTTATTACCGGTGCTGAACAAATACGCTAATTTGGTCGTATTGCAAACCTTCTCCAAAGCTTGGGGAATGGCTAATTTGAGGTTGGGAATGGCATTTGCTTCTCAAGAAATCATACAATTATTTAACAAGGTAAAACCACCATATAATATTAATGGTTTAACTCAAAAAATAGTATTGGATGCTTTAAAAAATGTCTCTAAAAAAGATGCTTTTGTAGATGATATTCTAAAATCTAAAAACCAATTGATAAAAGAATTACAGAAAATAAATATTGTACAAAAAATTTATCCGTCGGATGCTAATTTCATTTTGGTTAAAACAAAAGATGGAAAAAAAATATATGACTATCTGGTTGAAAATAAAGTTATTGTGCGTGACAGAAGCAATGTTTCACTTTGTGAAGGATGCCTACGAATAACAGTTGGTACACCAGATGAAAACCAAATACTTATTAATTATTTAATGAAATATTGAATTAGCTGCTATTGCGATATTTTCACATAAGTATTTCTTCGATTGATTACCATTTCAACTAAAGTAGTTGTATTTGCAAAAAAGAAAGATTTACCTAAATAATTAGGATTACGGGTATCAACCAACACTATATCATCCAGATTTTCAATATCATAGCTAATATTATTGTCGACAGAAGGCACAAATATTTTCATACATAAAATCAAATCTGAATTTAATTGCGCTTTGAATTTTTCTATTTTAATGTTTACTTCTTCTAAAGGAATCAATATCGAACGTAAACTGGCGTCAATTGAATGCCTATGAAACTGTTCGGTAATTAATTCATCTATCTCATTACTACATTCCAACTCTTCGGTGGTAACTTGATACCCTGATTGAAATAATCCATATCTGGTTTCTCCTCCTGCTTTTCTAACAAAAAATTCAATATTATAATCGCGGATGGGTTCGCCAAAATCGTCAATTGCCCTAAAAATAAATTGTTGAAAATTTTGGTTTTCATAACTATTATTATTGTTGACTTCTGCAATAAATGATATGAATGCTTCCTTGTTTTTTGTATTTAAAGCCTTCAATACTAATTGATTAATTGTAGATTCCGTGTCAAATAATTCGACTATTGTTCCATGATTAATCCCTTTAATTATCCCAAAAGCCATTTGACTGATAGTATTATTTTTTGCCCATTTCAAAGGCTCTGTTTTATTATTGCTGTCAATAGTAATTTTAGCCGTGTTTAAATTAGTTCCTGCGACAACCACTGTACCGTCTGTTCCGGGTTTGCTAAATATTTTCTTTAATCCTGTATATCCACTATCCCCTACCAACACGGTAAGTTGAATTTGATTGGCATTATAATAAGGTTCATCTATCAATAAGTCTTTATGTGCCAGATCCCATTGAAACGGGCTGGCAAGTTCTAAGCCATCAAGTATTTTTTTGCCTACTTCAAATGGATTCTGAATATCTTTTTGACCTTTGAACAATTGCCCAAGCAAGGACTTTCCTCCGGCAGCCAGTGGGGATCCAAAGTTGGCCGGTGCCAACATTATGAGTTTTTTGATAGGGCAGATTAATAAATTATTTCCCTTAGAAAAATAATACTTCCATATCCAATATCTGATTACCAACCCTCCTGTTGAGTGTACAATTACATTTAATTCAAATTCAGAATTGCCTTCGGGACTAATGAGCCCGTTTTCAATCATTTGATCATTGAGTCCATCAGCAATGTCATTAAAAGTTAAGTTGTCTTCTCTTGATTGATAGTCAGCAAAATATATACTGGTTGCCTCCATGCCATTTTGTAGCAAAAATGTTTTTACTGGGTTAAAACTCTTTGAATTATCACTCCACCCATGGATTATAAGCGTTTTGGTCGACATAGTTTAAAGATTGCTATTGATTAATAATTGGTTGTGAATAGTAGTTTATTAATTATTAATTAATAATTATTTGTTTTCTTTATTTGATACTTACAAAGATGTGAATATCAAGTATATTTTAAATAGTATTTCTTTATTTGATGATTGAAGATTTAATAATATGAACTTATGATTAAATATCCTTAAAACTAAATATCTGAAAATTACGATTGCCTGTTATATTTGCACCCAAATCCAGACCGATTTATTGTAATTATCCAATACCAATGATTATCAAAACCAAAAAATACCAACTAAACAAAAATGAATATATCAAAATAGCTTTGATTCAAACACTTCGTAGCCAATGGTGGCTGGCACCAGTTCCTTTGGTACTTTGTGGATTATTGTATTTTTCATTTTGGTGGGCATTTGCAGTAGTTGGCGTTCCTGCTTTGTATTTGTTATTTTGGTATGTACAATTTTATGGAGTTACGATTATGCCCGACAGCAAAATAATGTTTGACAAATATTCATATGAAATAGATAGCCGCCAATTGATGGTAAAACTCAACCAAAAACAAGGCATGCAAATCAGTTGGGACAAAATCAAAAGTGCCACCATAACCAAAGAAGGATTTCTGTTGAAATTATCAATAGCACAGTTTTTTTACCTTCCTTTCAAAATATTCAATACCGAAACCGAAACTAAGTTTTTTGAGAGCATACTTAGGAGGAAGGAGTTGGTGAAGTAGATCTTGAGTTTGTAATGCGTAATCTGTAACGCGTAATCATTGATCTTTAATTTTTTACTTCGCAGCAGTTTTTTTGGTTCAAGACCCTGCGTGTTACATACGCAGGCTTCTGAAAGAAAAACCTTGCCGGAAAGCAAAAATAAACCCCATTTTCACAACCCTTTAAACACATTTGCCAAAATATTACTATAATTGGTTCCTTCTTTAATTTCTCCTCTCAATATAGCCTCAAACAAAGATTTATCGCTTTCACTGATAATGGTATTGACAATAAGCTTGTTAGTAGTAAGGTCTTTAGAAGCCATTTGCCAATTAGGAAACAGTCTTTCTTTTGCAGGGCCTAAAGTTAATAGTACCACATTAGTGTGTCGAGGGTCTTTTTTGATATTATCATACAAGGTTGATATTAACTTATAATCGCCTTCAAGGCATTGAACAAATTTGTCCTTATTATACATTAATATACCTGTTATATCCAGTTTTGGGTTGTTTTTTTCGGCTGATTTGAGTATTTTAGTAATCTCATCATTTGTACAAATAGGCAGTCGGGTACTTGTATAAACTAAGTGTGATAGTAGCATTTATTTTTAAGTTAAATCTAGTACTTTAACTGTGTTTGTAACCCTAAGTTTAAATTGAAACTTTATCAAATGTATGAAAACAAGTAGAAAGCATTCAAATTAACGTATTTGAATCAAAATCAGGATTCAAATCGTTCCATCCACATATGCAGGCTCACCACCAACCACAAACGATTGTATAAATATGTCTGCCCATAATAAAAATTATACTTGTATTTTTTAATTAAATCAGAATTGAAAATCTGGTATTTTTCAATTATTTCATTTGATGTATACTTTTCCAACAAATTATTTAAATCATTTAATAACCATTTGGCTAATGGCACCGAAAATCCTTGTTTTTTGCGATAAATAAGTTCATTGGGCAGATATGATTCCAAATGTTTTTTGATCAAATACTTCCCTACCCCATTTTTGAGTTTGATGTTTGGATTAATCTTAATTGAAGTAGACAAAACTTCATCGTCTAAAAAAGGGCTTCGCATTTCGAGCGAATGATACAAAGAACAGCGGTCTACTTTTACCAAAAGGTCATCTTTCAAATAATGCTCTATTTCCCAAATGGATTGATTTTGTGCATTAATTGGTTGGTTGTCAATGCTTTGGCTTGTGTTGTAATATTGTGAATTCAAAAGCAATTTCAATTCCTTTTCCGAAAACAAATAATGTTCTTGGGAATATATATGACTGAAATTATTTGTAACACATTCAAAATCAAGCAAATGCGCCACTCTTTTGTATTTGGAATCAGGTAAAAAATTTAAAACTTTTGAAGCAAACGACAATATTGGATTAGGTATATTTTTAATTCTTTCAGCCCAAATATGGGTGCCGTATCCCAAAAACAATTCATCTCCTCCATCTCCGGTGAGCACCATTTTTACCTGTTTGGAAGCCATTTCTGACACTAATAAAGTTGGGATGGCTGAAGTATCGCCAAAAGGTTCATCAAATATGGCATTCATCCCTGTAATCCTTCCAAGTAAATCTTGCTCATTCAATTGATAATCATGATACTTGACGCCTAGTTTACTGGCTATTCTTGATGCAAATGGACGTTCATCGAATTTTGGGTTTTCAAATCCTATTGTGAATGTAGGGAACTTAACACTACTTTCTTTGGCTGCAATAGCTGTTACAATTGATGAATCTACGCCTCCACTCAACAAGCATCCCCATGGCACATCCGATTGCAATCGTCTTCTAACAGCATTTTCTAAAGATATGTTAATGCTGTTAATTGCTTCATTTTCTGAATTAATAGGTTTGTTGTCAGCCTCTTGCCAAACTATGTATGATTTTTTATCAAACCCTTTAGCCGAAATCTTAAGCCAATGACCTGCCTCCAACTTTCGAATTTCTTTAAAAATGGTATAAGGCTCTGGTATAAAATTGAGGTGTAAAAAATTGTAAATTTGTTGTTTGTCGATTGTTAAATTTTCAGGTAAAGTTCTCTTTATTGCCTTAATTTCTGATCCAAAAACCCAATAATCATTCGATTGGTAATAAAACAAAGGTTTTTTACCCATTTTATCTCTGAATAGAATCAATTCTTGATTTTGAATACTATAAATAGCTCCGGCAAACATTCCATTGAGTTCCTGAAATATATCAGTTCCTTTGCGTAAAAAGCATTCAAGTAAAACTTCCGTGTCTGTATGCGATGAAAGTGGAAAGTCGAATAAATACTTATTCTTTAGGTCTTTATAGTTATATATTTCTCCATTAAATACGATCACGTATTTTTCATTTTTGGAATACATGGGTTGATTTCCTAAAGTACTGGTATCCAAAATGGAAAGTCTCGTATGACCCAACCCCACTATTTTATCACAAAAAACTCCTGAGGCATCAGGACCTCTATGCTTCAAAGAAGCATTCATTTTGAACAAATCCTCTTCACTTAGTGATTTGTTCATATTATAAAATCCACTAATTCCACACATCTTTTAAATTTTCGCGGATAAATTCAAGTGCAAAAATAGTGTTATATGAATGTCTATTAATATTTGAAATCACCTGAATACCAGAAACATTGGTACAAAAACAGCCTATAAAAGTTTTAAAATATTTTTCTCCTTCCAAAACAAAGGTAGGAATCATTCCTTTTATTGTAAGTGAATCTATTACAACTTTTCTCATAACTCCTTCAATACATCCGGATTCCAATGCCGGAGTCACAACTTTGTCATGTGAAATAAAAAACAAATTTGAAGCACTACACTCTGCATAATTTCCATTTGTGTCTGTTAATATAGCATCATCCCACTTATAATCCTTTGCTTCAATTTTTGCCATTACATATGGAAGAGCATTTAAAGTTTTCAAATGACTAATTGGAGAAAATACCAACTTTTGATTTGAAATGCCTACATAGTCTAACTTTTTAATTGAGTTATCTACCGTAATTTCTTTAGCTTCTACCAATAAATTATAATCATTTTGTATCGGCAAATAAAGCCCATCACCTTTACGCCATACTCTTATTCTTAATCTATGACTTAAATTTTTATCAGAAATCAATTTGTAGATTGAATGCATTAATGAATTTTCAAACTTTTCAGAATCAAATTCGATTTTCAGAATTTTCATCCCTCTAATTAGCCGGTTGAAATGATTTTCCCAAAATTTAAGTTTTCCATTCGAGAAAATAATCGTTTCAAAAAGTCCATCTCCATATCTCGCAGCGCGATCATTGGATGAAATAATATTTTCTCCGTCTATAAATTGTAGATTATTTAGAATACCTTTCATTGGCACAGTCCATTATATTCCTAAATTGCATAGTTTTAATTGGAATGAATAGTCAAAACCGCTTTATTTTAGTTTTATCGATTTTCTTATTTTTTATAGTATTTCATAAAATACGGGCATTAGATATAAGTCAACTAGATTCCTTAAAAACAAATTTACTTATTCAAAGCGATACAAATAAAGTTAAATCTTATTTAAAGTTGAGTTTAATATTTAAAGAAGAAAATATTGACACTGCACTCATGTATGTTAAAAAGGCTGAAGTAATAGCAAAAAAAGCAAATTACCTACAAGGAGTGATTGACGCCTTAAACTATAAAAGTACCATTCTAATAAATAATAAGCCAATTGACGGACTTTCAACCAGTTTGGAAGCAATTGGTATTTATGCAACCAACAAACAATCAATAAATGTAAACAGCTATTTATATTCACTTGTAAATGTTATGTACATATACAAATATTATAAAATAAATAATTTGGTAGATAAATATAGGAATTCTATTGATTCAGTTATTGAATACAACAATCTGATAATTGATGATTTATATATAATTTCTGTATTAATCGAATCAAATGAAAAATATAGAATCAATAAAAAATCATATAGTTTAATTGAAAAAAGTTTGAACAATTTTTATAAGAATAAAATATTTGATCAATATAGTGTTCTACTGGTATTGTATGCACAATTTTTAATTGATGATAATAAATATAATAAAGCACTGGAAGCTATATCTAAAGTGGAGAAAACACTTCCTCAGTTTTTGGTAAATCAGGATACATATATTTGGTATTTGAATGTTTACGCCAAAGCCTATTTAATAAATAAAAATTACAAATTAGCTGAATATTACTACTTAAAAGCCTTATTACACGACAAAAAAGAACATTATCCTAAATGGAAAGCAATCAATGAAAGAGATTTAGCAATTTTATACAAAGAAGTAAATTCATACCAAAAAGCAATAGAATATGCCAACAAATACTTACAAACTTCAATTACAAATAGCTTTCCCAATGATATTCTCCTTGCATACGAATTATTAGGAGATTTAAATGCAAGGACTAAAAATTACAAAAAAGCATATGAATATCTGAACTTACACAGCATACTAAGTGATAGTATAATATTAAAAGAACAAAATGTTATTTCAAATAATGCAGTGCTTCAGTATGAACTTAGTCAACAAGAAGGATTAAATAGCAACTTAAAAGAATTGTACAACAAAACGGAATCTGATCTTAAAGACAAAAAGATATTACAAATAGTGTTAATTGTGATATCAATGCTTGTTTTCATTTCATCCATTTTTACCATTTATTTATTTATTCAAAACAGAATTAACCTAAGTATTTTAAAAGATCAAAGCAAAGAAATAATTGACAAAAATGACAAACTCGAAGCAAAAAACACCCAACTTGAAGTTCTAAACAACGAGAAAAACACAATTATTGGAATCGTTTCACACGATTTGCGTGCGCCAATAGGCAGAATAGAAGCCCTGTTAAATATGCTTAAAACATCCACAAAATTAAACGCACAAGAACAAAACTTAGTTGAAATTGCTTTTAAAGAAGCTATAGATTGTAAAAAACTAATTCATAAAATTTTAGACTCTGAAACAAAAAATAATTCTGAAACTCCTTCAAATAATTTAGTGCCATTAAATGGACTTTTAGTCAAAATCACAAATTTATATTCTCTTCAAGCTTCTCAAAAGAACATCGAAATAATTAAGTATTTACCAACCGAAGAAATTGAAATTATTTCAAATCAGGATAGTATTGTAAGGATACTTGAAAACTTAATTTCCAACGCAATTAAATTTTCACCACCGGGCAAAAAAATATATGTTAACTTAACAAAATCTGCAAAGCTCGTTTCAATATCTATTCGAGATGAAGGACCTGGATTAAGCCAAAACGATCAGAAAAATATGTTTAAAAAATACCACCGATTAAGTGCCCAACCTACTGCAGGCGAAACTTCTACCGGTTTGGGATTATACATCGTTAAAACATTAGCAAATGAAGTAAACGCATCCATCATTGTGGAAAGCAAGCTGGGATTAGGTGCTACATTTACTGTGAATTTTCCTATCTAAATTATGGTTTTGTAAACGTTATTCGCAAACGAAATCATTTCTATTTTTTCTTCAAATGAAAGCACATTCATTCGTTTGAAAATAAATAATTTGCCATTAAAGTAGTTTAGGTTATAACCTTTATTTTTTTCGAAAAACTGAATTCGAATCGGATTAAAGTAACTTCTAATTGCAAATTCATTTTTACCTTTAAGCAAATAATAATATGAAAAAGTAGGAAATTCAACAAAATCAATATCATTGTATCCTACAATTGCATATAATGCGTCAATAAAACCTTCTTTATGTAACAAAAACTCAGGAATTAAAGGGTCATTGATTTCAATCACACAAATAGTTACACTTATTTCTTGTTTATTGGTAACAGTATTGATTTGTTCAATATTCACATCAGAAAGTTCAAATTTGGTATTGCCATTGTACCATTGGACAACATTTTCTTCGGTTTTAACAGTATGAGATGCATTCAAATTTAATCCTTCAAATTTATTTGGACTGTTTACAATTCGCGGTTGGAATTCCAATTGATGATTGGCACAATACTTAGCAAGTTCTTTTTGATGAAAGGTTAGTGGCTTGTTTTTAACAATTCGCTTTGAGGCCAAAGGATGATCCGACAAATACTTGTGATATTCAAAGCCACTCAATTGTAATGAGCCACCATTTGAATTAATTTTTTCCTCAAAACTTTGTAAATGCTCCATAAAGGTATGATCTACAATTGGGGATTTTGAAAAATCAAAATTAAATTTACCATTCAAAGGTAAATTCTCAAACTTTGAACTCACAAGTAAATAGTTTGAAAATACTGCAGGACTATTTATAGAAATATCAAACACATTTTGTTCTTTTTCAATAACATCAACTTTGGAAATAAAAAGTGAAGGCAAACTTAACCCAAATCTGAGATGCACCAATAGTTCAGTAACTAATCCTATAATTACCCCATAAATAAAATTACTGAATATTGTTACAGAAAATGTAACGATAAACACTAAAAACTGTTCTGCACCAACTTTATATGATTTTGAAAATTCAGTAGGTGTGGTCATACGAGCACCCGTATATATAAGTATAGCAGCCAAGGTTGGTAATGGGATGTAACTAAATATAGGCATGGCTGAAAATATTATAGCTACCAATATTAGGCCATGAAAAATGTTAGCCATTCTTGTTTTTGCCCCTTGATCTAAACTTACAATACTGCGTTTTGACTCTGAAATTAAAGGTAATCCGCCCACAAATGCAGATAAAGTGGTGCCTATTCCCACCGATACCAGATCTTGGTTCAAATTGGAATTTCTTTTGTAAGGGTCTATTTTGTCAATTGCTTTGGCACTTAAAAGGGTTTCAATTGTTGCAGCAAAAAAAATCAGAACAATGAACTCTACTGAATTATATGACAATATTTTTGAGAAATCAGGAAAAACAATTCTAATATTATTAATATCTGAAACCGGGAGCACAAAGAATGCAGCATCGACTGTAAAACTCTTACGCATAAATTCATAAGCATGTGAATCGTACATGCCTAAGTAAAATGATAGAACAATAGAAACAATTACTGCTACTAAAACGGAAGGAATATATCGTAACTTACTGTTTGTTATATAGTTTGATGCAATTAAAATAGACAAAGTAATCAATGAAATTAATAATACTTTTGGATTCAGATTTTCAATAGTATTTGGGATTTGTTGAATAAGTTTGATAATATTATTGGTATCAAGGGTAACCCCGAGAGCAGGATGAAATTGCCTAATAGCCATCGAAAACCCTAAAGCTGCCAACATTCCATGAATAGTTGACGCTGGGAAAAAAGATGAAAATTTGCCAAACTTCAGTAATCCAAATAATATTTGGAATAAACCCGCTATCACTATAGAAGCTAAGGCATATTGATATCCAATTAAAATATCCCCTCCTCCGAGAACTAAACTACCACTAAGTACAATGGCACTTAATCCACCTGCCGGTCCTTTAATGCTGGTACTTGATCCTGTAAACAAGCCTGCAAAAATGCCTCCAACAATTGAAGCAATAATGCCGGATAAAGGTGGAAAACCGCTTGCTATGGCAATTCCGAAGGACATTGGAAGCGATAATAAAGCTACTACAAATCCGGACTTTAAATCAAATTTCCAATTATTGAGGAATCCTTCAATATTATCAGAAGGGACTCCACCATTAGGTTGAGTTTTCAATACGAGAATTAATTAGGTTTAATTAGGATTGTTAATTTATTGTTAAAAAATATAATAAACAATCTTTGACGTAGTTTTATTATAAAAATTAAATAAAGATATGCAAAGTACTAAGCCACCCGTAGATGATTATTTTTTAGCTGTAACAGTTTTGGTTTTAGCCTTAGTAGATTTAGGTTTAAAATGAATGGTATAATCTTTTTCAAGCACCTTAAACTCAACCCTTCTATTCATTGTCCTGCCTTCTTCAGTTTCGTTGTCTGCAATTGGCATGGTTTCACCGTATGCTTTTGATTTTATTCTAAAATTTTCAATCCCTTTAGAAGTCAAATAATTAACAACTGAAGCTACTCTATCTTCCGACAGTTTTTGATTATATGGATGCGAACCTACATTATCAGTATGACCGGATATTTCAAAAGTTGCTTTCTTTTGTTGTTTCATTATATCCACAACACCGTTCAAACTTGCATACGATTCCGGCAATATATCACCTGAATTATAAGCGAATAACAAATTTTCCATTTTCATAACCACTCCGGTATCAATAAAATGCATAAAGGCATAATTCTTTTTCATTTCAAGCCCATATCCGGTACCGGTTAAAACTAAGGGTTCTTTTATTTTAAAATATTCGATTGCTTCTCCCATAAGTTCGTACTTTTTGCCTACTTCCACTGACATTAGGTAATAACCTGTTTTTGGATTTGATGAACCAAACACAATAAGTTCGCCCAATTCATTTCGCAAACTCATTGTAGCTCGAAGTGGTTCTTTGGTTTTTTGATCAGTACAATATCCAGAAAGCAAAATACGAGGCGTTTGATGCAGCATTTTAGGCAGATTGACTCTATAAATGTCCATATGATGCGATACGGTATCAAAAGGTGCCGAATTAAAATAAGCATGATCTCCTTCGCTTGAAATCATAAAACCTTTATCATCGGCTTTGCTATTGACAAAGGCACCCAAATTTTGTGGTTTGCTCCAATTGGTCCAACTTTCGTCAAGACGGGTAGAAACAAATATATCCATTCCACCATAACCAATATGACCTTTGGAACTGAAAAACAGTGTTTTTCCATCATTGGCCAGGTAAGGGTAATCTTCTTGAAAAGCGGTATTAATCATACTGCCTAAGTTAATGGGTGCCGACCATTGCTTTATACCCCTTTGATATATACTGGCATATAAATCCAGACTCCCCACACTTTTTTCATCTTGAATAGCCATCAAAATAACGTTTCCATCATTATTCATATAAAAATTAGCGTGGTCATTAGTATTTTTATATCCGGGTATTTCAACCGCTTTTGGTATTTCCCAACTACCGTCTTCAGTTCGATGTGAAATTGACACGCCATCTCCACCATCGGTACCATCCGGATTGTATTTATTTCCAATTAATAAAGTTTGTCCGTCAGGACTAATGGATGCCACAAAATTATGTCCTTTGTTGTTGAGTGGAACACCAATATTTTTCGCTTCTTGCCATTCACCGGTTACAGAGTCTTTTTGAGTATACCAAATGTCCTGATCATCTTGTCCTTCGCATTCTTTCACGAAATATAATGTTTTGCCATCCGGAGCAATTTTGGGGCTAAACTCAAAGCAATCGGAGCTATTGATTTTTTCACCTACTTTCACGCGTTCATGTGTGTGCGAAGTGTCTTCAATAACATCAGGTTTAATGTAATATAATTTATCAGAGTTTAGAATACCTATTCCTTTGATTATGTTCCAGTTATTGATATTTCGATGATTGATTTTTATACGAACCCCATACACGGTATTATAAGGAATAAAAGTGGCAAAAGATTTGAATTTTACTTTAGATGGATTACGGGTTTCTTTATAAACTAATTTCTCCTTTTTGTCTTTTAAAACTACATATATTTCTTCAATAGTACCTACGTTAAATATGCCACCAACAATTATCTGTTTGGCATTCATGGGTTTCGAAAAACCTACAACAAATTGATTTTTAATTTTTTCATCTACATAATGTAAAATATAACCCTCAGAATATGGGTCGTGTGGGTCATCGAGCGAAACACCGGGATAAATTTTTGGTGGACCTAATACATATTCTGCAAGGTTGTTTTCAAATTGAAAATATTCAGAAAATTCTAAAAGCTTATTGGCCCAAACGGGCTGTTGACCGTATATTTTTCCTAAAATTGTACAAAAAAATAATACCCAAATATATTTATTGATACCTTTCATCGCGAATATGTGCTAATTAGCTGCACTAAAATTAAAGAAAATTAAATTGAAACAAATCAACAACCCTGAAATTCAATCAATTTTAAACAATTTTATTTGGATTAATTGGCAAAACGATGAAAAAAAGGATGACATTCTGAAATTTTGTGCTTTATTTTTAAATAATTACCCTGAATATCATTTTAAAACATCAGGATCCACAGGCACACCCAAACTAATTACATTTACCAAAGAGCAACTCTTAATATCTGCGCAAGCAAGTATATCATATTTTGAATTAAAACCCGGCATGCACCAGTTCATTTGCCTCGATACCAATACCATTGCCGGAGCAATGATGCTTGTAAGAAGCTTGGTTTGTGGTATGATTCCTGTGATTACAACACCCTCTGCAATTCCTTTATATGTAATATCAGAATATGTAACTATAGACGTAGCTTCTTTTACACCCAATCAATTATACGCCATGCTTTCGCATATTGGTGCACACAACTTTGTGAATAAACTTAACCAAATGCATACCATTTTGATTGGAGGAGCCCCTATAAATCCTGCATTAGAGCGTTTGCTTGAATCCATAACAGCTCCAACCTATCATACATATGGGATGACCGAAACGGTATCGCACATAGCTTTGAGAAGATTGAATGGTAAAGAAAAGCAAGAAAGTTTTCATTGCATGCCAGGAGTTGAAATCAAACTGGATGAACGAGATTGCTTAATGTTAAAAGCCCCAACTACAATGGGTAACTGGATCACTACCAACGACTTGGCAGAAATACTTTCGATAGATCAATTCCTTATCAAAGGCAGATACGATGATATCATTATAAGTGGAGGGATTAAAGTAAATCCGCAAACTATTGAAATCATAATTGCTCAATATTTTATCAAAAGAAATATCCGAAATCGATTTTTTGCTTATGGAATTCCCGATGATAAGTTGGGACAAAAAGTGGTGTTATACCTTGAGGCAAGTGAATCACAATTTCAGAATGAATTAGCAGACTTAAAAAGCTATATTTCAGATAGTTTAGGCAAATATTTAGTGCCTAAAGAATTCATTTTTATCGAAAAATTCAAAGAAACAATTTCGGGGAAAATTGATAAAATAGCTACTATTTGGTGATTATCTTACAAAAGCCAATCGCTTACCTTTCACCTGCTCATCAAATTGCCCTTCTTGATAAGCCAAATGCCCGGAAACAAATGTGTGCGTGACTTTACCTTTAAAATTCTGCCCTTCCAATGGAGACCAGCCACATTTATACAAAATGTTTTCTTTCGAAACTTTCCATGGCTTTTGTAGGTCAACTAATACTAAATCAGCATAATAACCTTCCCTTATAAATCCTCTTTTTTCAATTTGAAACAATTCAGCAGGTTTGTGGCTCATTTTATCCACAATTTTTTCAAGCGTTATTTTTCCTTGGTGATAAAACTCCAACATCACATTGAGCGAGTGTTGAATTAATGGCCCTCCGGAAGGTGCTTTCAAATATGATTGTTGTTTTTCTTCCAAAGTATGTGGCGCATGGTCAGTAGCAATAATGTCCAATCGGTTGTCAAGCATTGCTTCAAATAACTTTGGTTGATGCCTTTTATCCTTAATAGCAGGGTTCCATTTGATAAAGTTGCCTTTATTGGCATAATCATCAGCTGTAAACCATAAGTGATGCACACACACTTCGGCAGTGATTCGCTTGTCTTTGAGAGGTATATCATTTCTAAAGAATACCAATTCCTCTTCAGTGGAAATGTGCAGAACATGCAATTTTGTATCATGTTTTTTGGCTAATCCAACTGCATATTCTGTCATTTTGTAACATGCCTCCACACTTCTAATTTCAGGATGCGCTTCAACGGGTACATCATCCCCATATTTTTGTTTCCATTTTTCAAGATTTGCTTTTACAATTTCATCTTGTTCAGAGTGAATGGCAATGAGAGTTGGACACTGAGCAAATACTTTTTCTAAAGTGTCTTTATTATCAACCAACATATCACCGGTAGAACTCCCTAAGAAAATCTTCAAACCACATACATTTTTACTGTCAATCTTCAATACATCTTCCAAATTGGAATTAGTTGTACCCAGATAAAAACTGTAATTAGCCAAGGACGATTGACTTGCAATTAGGTATTTTTGCTCCAAAAGTTCATTTGTAACTGCTGAGGGAACAGTATTTGGCATTTCCATAAAGGTAGTAACACCACCTGCCACAGCTGCTTTAGCTTCAGAGTATATCGTTGCTTTATGAGTAAGTCCTGGCTCTCGGAAATGTACTTGATCATCTATAATACCAGGCAGCAAATACTTTCCCTTTGCATCTATTTCAATATGTTTTTCGATAATTGTACCTATTCTAGAAGCAACTTTTTCTATTTTTTGATTTTTTATATAAATATCTCCGGCAAATATTTTACCTTCGTTTACAATATTCGCATTGCGAATTACATAGTTTTGAGTCATTACTTTCCTTTTTATCAACCAAATAACTAATCACAATATTATATGAAATCTTCAAAAAGAAAAGCTCTTGTTTATATTATTATGTGTTTGTTTACACACTTTACATTTGCTGATATTACGATTACAATATCCGGTTTTGCTTTTCACCCAAGTTCTGCTTCACTTACAATTGGTGAAGTTATCAATTTTATAAATCTTGACCCAAATGGCCATTCGGTTCAATATGTTTCAGGAGGAACTGCTTTTAGTACAACAGCAACAATGGGACAAAATGGTACAGCCCAAATCACGCCAGTTTCTACAGGCACTTATAATTATAGATGCGGTATTCATGGTAGTATGACTGGATCATTTACAGTAAATCCACCTCCCCCATCTATTTCCACTTCTGGATTAGGTAATTTAACTTATTGCGGAGGCAATATTACAGTTCCTTATTCAAGTTCAGGCACCTTTAATTCAGGTAATATCTTTTCTGTTGAGCTGTCAGACGCCTCAGGAAGTTTTACAAATGCTACCATTCTATCTACAGTTTCAACAACCACAAGCGATATTACCGTATCAGTACCTTCTGGAGCGAAAGGAACCGCATACAGAGTGAGGGTAAAAGCTTCTGACCCTGTAATTGTTGGATCAAATAACGGTCAGGATATTTCACTTAACTTTTCGGCTACGCCAAATTATGGAACTTCCATATTACCTCAAGGAGCCATTTGTACAGGTAATAATGTAACTTTTACCGGTTCCACTTCTAATATAACTTCTCCTTCATTTAGTTGGTATTTCAACAACTCAATAGTAGGCTCTAATACAACTTATGTCAGAACTAATATGCAAAATAATGATATAGGGTTTTTGGTTATTTCAGGCACAACACAAGGCTGTAATCCAATTGCTTATAATATAACCACCTCAAGTTATATAGCTACAGTTTCGGGAGCAGTTACACCTACTTTACAAATATCAGGTTTGTCAACTTTTTGTGTTGGTACGCCTTTAACTATTTCCGGCATTCCAAATGGGGGTGGAGCTAACCCTGTTTTCAAATTGTATATTAATTCACAATTATACACAACAGGAAATAATCCTTTCACAATTATTCCTGCCTCTGTAACGGGAATATTTACAACTACATCCTTGGTTTCAGCTACAATGGAATCTTCTCTTTCATGTGCTACGGTACAATCTGTGACTTCAAATGTATTGACTGTAACTGCAAATAATATACCTAATACACCCTTAATTTCATTAGCTAGAACATTAGTATTATGCCCTCTAACTAACCCTTGTTGTAATGATGTTTGGTTAATAAGTTCTGAAACTAATGGTATTCAATGGCTTTTAACTTCTTCTGGAATTATATCAGGTGCAACAAACAATGAATTAACTCCTACTATATCAGGTACTTATAAAGTAATAAGAACGGTAAATGGTTGTAGTTCAACATCAGATGGATATAACTTTACCAAATGTGAAAATTCTACAACGGTTTCAACTGTTTCAAATCCTGAAATTGCTGAAGAAAACACCATCACTATTTACCCAAATCCGGCACAACAAAAGCTTTTTATTGCCACGGGAGGTGGCATCAAAAAAGGTGATATTGAGATATTTATTTTCAATGAACATGGAAAGTTAATCATGAAAAAGAAATTTGTAGAAGGGATATGCAAAGGTGGTAAAGGTGCTTTGTGTGAATGCCCGGGAACTACTGAAATAGATATTAGTAGTTTAACTTCAGGAATTTACCTAATATTGGTAAAAAACACTGACGACATATTAGAAACGAAAAGAATATTTAAAGAATAGTATTTTTGTTATTTAATTCGAAAAATAGTCTCCAAAGTGAGACAATGTATTTTTTCATGAACAAGTTTTTATTAACAAAAACCTGCTATAATTATTTTCGTACCTTTGTTTTTGTAAATGTTACAATATGTCGGTTATAAAAAATCCACTATTATTTGTTGGCTCCAAAGGAGAAAAAACTCTTTATGCACTTTTTGATAGCGGGGCCAACCTTAGTTGCATAAGTCCCAATTTTGTCGATGAATTGGCCATAAAAGAACATCTTGGAAGAATAAGACGAATAGCAACTGCATCTGAGGGTCATTTTATCGAAATAGAATACGCAGTTCGATTAGATTTTTATATGAATGACGTACTTCTTAGTGATGAATTTTTGGTAGTTCCGGGTTTGAGTGAAGAAGTAATAATTGGTGCAGCTACAATGCAAAAATGGCGTATTAAATTAGATTTTGAACATGATTTAGCATTAGTAGACCCTAAAGTTGCCAGAATGCAATTAATTTAATTACTTATATGCAACTTCTCTGAAGGTAGTCAATTGTGTTGTATGTTTTTAAAAATGTTTACTGAAAAAGCAATCTTACAACTTATAACTTACAGCAAATAATAGTAATTTATCTTATTTTGGAATCTTATTTTTTTAAGGTTTGTTGTAACTTGCAAACTTTATTTATACGCATATTTCATGTTTAATTTCTCAATTACACCGGCTGTTCGCAATCTGCTGTTAATCAACTTGGTAGTTTTCATTACAGATAAGTTTGTATTTGATTTAACCAATTTATTTGGACTCCGATACATCTATGGTAGTGAATTTTATCCTTTTCAATTTTTCACATACATGTTTCTACATGCCGATTTCAGCCATATCTTCTTCAATATGTTTGCCTTGTTTATGTTTGGCCCATTGCTCGAACGATTTTGGGGACCAAAAAAATTTCTGATTTTTTACATTATTACAGGCATTGGTGGTGGAGTTATATATAGTATTATTACTTTCTACAACATGTATGATTTGCAAAGTGCAATCAATTTGTATTTGCAAGATCCCAATCCTGACAAATTCACCATTTTCATGGACAAATACGCCAAAGGGATATATCATGCCAATTATAATTTCATCAATCGATTTGCCGAAAACCCTACAGATCAGGGAATGATTCAGGAAAGCATTGATTTTGTAAAAGTTTTGTTTGATCGCAAAGCCAATGCCCCTTTAATTGGTGCATCCGGATGTGTATTTGGGGTATTAATGGCCTTTGGCATGCTTTTCCCAAATACAGAATTATTTATTTTCCCATTACCCGTTCCGATAAAAGCATGGTTATACGTAACTTTTTACGGTCTTATAGAGTTATATGCTGGAGTAAGAGCACAAGAAGGTGACAATGTTGCTCATTTTGCACATATAGGCGGAATGGTATTTGCATACATCATGATTCGATTGTGGAAATCAAGAAGAGATGAATTTTATTGAATGGATTATTAAAAATGCCTAACTTAGATATTAAGATTGAATTTTGAATATTAAATGAATAGTTTTCTAGAGGATTTAAGAAATAATTTTACAAAATCCGGCAGTAGCCTGAATCAGATAATCATTATTAATTTGGTGGTTTTTTTGGTATTAATTGTGATGAAAGTGATTCTCACAATTTCCGGAGTTAACGAAATTTATCACATTATATCCAATTACATTTTTCTTCCTGCATATTTCATGGAGTTTGCATTCAAACCATGGACTATTATTACTTACTTTTTTACCCATGAAGAATTCTTTCATATACTTTTTAATATGATTTTTTTATATTGGTTTGGTCAGTTAATTACAGAGTTCTTAGGAAACAAGCGACTAGTCAATTTGTATATCTTGGGCGGTATCGCTGGAGGCATTTTATATCTGGTCATGTATAATACGATTCCCTATTTTTCAGTAAAAGCTTATAATACAGCACTTTTAGGAGCTTCAGGTGCAGTGTATGCGGTAGTATTGGGAGCAGCCACTTTGTTGCCTGATTATACTTTTTATTTGATATTTATTGGGCCGGTCCGAATCAAATATATCGCTGCAGCTTATTTGATTTTATCTTTTGCTCAAATGATAGGTCCCAATGCCGGAGGCAATATTGCGCACTTAGGAGGCGGCATAATGGGCATGTTATATATATGGCAACTTCGAAGAGGTAACGATTGGGGAAAACCCATCGAAAAAATGTCTTCTTTTTTTAATGATTTGTTTAAACCACGACCCAAAATTGAAGTATCTTATAAATCAACAACTAAAAAGAAAATGGTTAGCAATGATGATGATATTTCACAGGCAGAATTGGATGCCATACTAGACAAAATATCAAAATTCGGATATGAAAAATTAACCAAAGAAGAAAAACAAAAACTGTTCAAAGCCAGTCAAAGTACACATATTTAGATTCTTAAAAAGCTGATATGTCAAATATTCGTTTATACGGAACCTTCGAATTAAAAGGAGATATTTTGGAGGTTATTTACCCATCGTTTGAACCAAGTGTTGAAGAGTACAAAGATTACCTGAAACGATTGGATACTTTCATTCTAAATGATAAAAAAATTAATATCATTTATGATACTACCAATTCAAAATATCTTTCTGCGGATAATCGAATTTTACAAAGTAATTGGATTAAACTGCGTCAAAAAGAATTAAAAGAAAACGTAAAAATGATGTATTTCATTATTCCATCTTTACCAGTCCGATTAGTTTTAAAAACGATATTGGCATTTAGCCCCCTACCATGCCCACACGAAGTTGTAAAAGACCGAAGCGAAATCAAATTATAATTTATTTGCATGAGTAGCATACAAAATTGGATTTCCGCTGCCCGACCTAGAACACTTCCTTTGGCAGTTTCAGGAATTATTATGGGTAATTTTTTAGCCTTTTCTTACAAAAAATTTGACCTAACAATTGCCTTTATTTCAATTCTTACGGCTGTATTTCTACAAATATTATCCAACCTTGCCAACGATTATGGCGATACGCAACACGGAGCAGATAACGAACTTAGAAGCGGTCCTTCAAGAGCAGTACAGTCAGGAGCCATAACTGCCTCCCAAATGAAAGTCGGCATGGCTATTGCTGCTTTATTATCGTTGACTTCCGGTTTGTTTTTAATTTACTTTTCTTTTGGGCTATTCACCGCCAATTTCAATATTTTTCTGACTTTAGGTTTATTATCAATTGTTGCGGCATATAGTTACACAGCAGGAATTTTGCCTTACGGATACAAAGGACTGGGCGATTTGAGTGTATTTCTGTTTTTTGGACCTGTCGCAGTTGCAGGAAGCTATTTTTTACAAACCCATAATTTAGATATTTTAATATTTCTTCCTGCGTTATCTGTTGGCTTACTTTCTGTAGCCGTGCTCAACTTAAATAATATGCGTGATGTATTGCCTGATGCAGCTGCAGGAAAGGTTACTATTCCATTGAAGTTAGGTCTTCAAAAAGCAGGGTTTTATCATTTTGGATTAATATTGTTCGCCTTTTTAGGGGCAATCACTTTTCATATTTTAATTGCCGGACTTCAAAAATGGATGCTTTTTTTAGTAACCATCATCATTTTCGGGAACACTCTTAAAGTAGTATTACGCCAACCCGAACCACAACTTTTGGACCCTTTGCTAAAGAAAACAGCTTTAGGCACACTAGCTTTTGTATTGCTTTTTGGAATTGGGATAATTATTTAACGCTATTTTCAGGTAAAACTGCAGGTATATCCATATTAACTGCTACTTTTTTCGTAAAATCCAAATTGTAAGTGACTCCAACCAAAAAACCTGTATTATATTCAAAAATCGGAATGGTGGATGCAGTTTTATCATACGTATTCAAGGTTCTTGCTTTTTGCACTATTTGAGACAAAAACCCAGCTTCTATTCTGAAATTCTTGTGTACTCTGAAACCTAATCCAAAATTAAATCGATTTTGATCAAATACATTGGCACCCACATTATATCCAGCACCAATCAATATTTCATCAAATGAATGCAAGTAAAATTCTTTATCATCAATAGTTTTGCCTTGTAAGGGCATTGCCACTCTGAATCTATATCTGAATCGCATCATAAATCGCCATTCATCTTTTCTTAAGTTTCCATCAGCATCGTACAAGTTGCCCAACCATCTTTCTTCTAATTTGAGCCTATGGTTTACTTCAAATATTCCGGTATTGTTTTTAATCAATAAATCTTGATATATGCGATGCTCCGGAAATGCCTGATCTTCACCTGCTTTGTTAGGCACCGATATAGGATATTTGCCATAAGGAAATGTTTGTGCTTGTGCATAACCAACAGTAACCATTGCATTTTCATGAATATTATAATTAACACCAAACCGAGCTAACGATTGCTGCCATGTAAGAATAAAGTCATCTCTGCGCCATTGATATTCTGTATGAATGCTCCATTTTTTAGCAATTTTATGATCGCCAAAATAGCCATACCAACCAATTTCGTTATCAACTGAACTTCTGGGCTGAGCAAATGAAATTCCGTATATTAAAATAGAGATGAGAATTAAATTATTGTACATAGACTTACAATTTATGGTTGCAAATAAAGCACTTTAAGTGCAATGAAATATTAAAGGTTAATTAATAAGAAATTAAAAATCAATAAAAGTTTGCTTAATATTGATTATGAAACTAACTCATTTAATTAATAAGCCGGTTGAAGTTGTATTTTCTTATCTTACTGATATGCAAAAATTCACATCTGTACATCCTGTTATTTCCAAAATCAACCATTTATATAGTAATACTTACATGGTGTATGAAACTTTGAATTTTGGATTTGTTCCAATTTCATTTACTTACCCGGTAACGGTTGAAAGCGATTTTGATAAAAAAATAGTGATAATCAAAGCTAAAGTTATGGGAATGAGCGATATAAAAATGACTTTTGTGCTTTCAGATAAAAAAAACAGGTCGCTAATTGATGAAAGCATCGAAATATCAAGCATATTACCTATCAAAAGTATTATTCAAAATATTTTCAAAAAACAACATTTAGTATTATTTCAAAACATTGAAAATCAATAATTTAAGCATGTATATTCCAAACCATTTCAAAACAGAAAACAAAGATGAAATAATCGATTTTGTTAAGAAATATAGTTTTGCGACAATAGTTACTGTAAAAAACAATATTCCTTCAGCTACTCATATTCCTTTTGCAGTTCAAGAAGAAAATAATGAAATTATTTTGTACGCACATTTCGCAAAAGGCAATCCACAAGTGAATGAATTATTAGAAAATAATGTACTAGTTATTTTTGCTGAACCACACGCTTATATTTCACCCAAAAATTATGAAGGCGAACAAAATGTACCCACTTGGAATTATATGGCGGTGCATTTATATGGAACAGCAGAACTAATTTTAGACCAAAACAAAAAAATTGAAATGATGGAGTTAACGATTTCAACATTTGAAAGTGAATATTTGACGCAATGGAGTCAATTGTCAAACGACTATAAGCAAAAAATGTTAAATGGCATAGTAGCATTCAAAATCAAAGTCAACGATATACAAGCTAAGAAAAAACTAAGTCAGAACAGAAGTGCTTATGAAAGAACCAACATTATAAATACGCTAAAAAACAGCGAATTAACTAGCGAAAATGCAATTTCTGAACTGATGCATAAAAACGAAGAATTCTTAAAAGAATAATGCTTCAAAATCACGATAAATATTCTCAAAAAATAAAATACACCCAAATGAATAAAATTACAAAAGTCATTATCATTATTTTACAAATTGCTTCTACTCAAGTCATTTTTAGCCAAAACACTGATTTTCAATCTGGTAGTATTTGGAAAGACAATAATGGTATTCACATTAATGCACATGGCGGTGGCATTTTATATTTTAAGCACACATATTTCTGGTATGGGGAGCATAAAATAGAAGGAACCAAAGGGAATGCTGCCTGGGTAGGTGTTCATGTGTACTCTTCAAAGGATTTATATAACTGGACCGATAGTGGAATTGCATTACCAGTTGTTAAAAACGATTCACTAAATGAAATTTCTGAAGGTTGTGTATTAGAAAGACCTAAAGTAATCTATAATTCTAAAACCAAAAAATTCGTAATGTGGTTTCATCTCGAATTAAGAGGGAAGGGTTATGATGCGGCACGTGCAGGTGTTGCTATTGCTGATAAACCTACTGGACCTTTTACATATTTAAAAAGTTTCAGACCGAATGCCGGATATTGGCCAATAAACGTACAACCCTTTCATAAACAACCTGTTGGTAAGGATATCAAAGACAAATATTGTGGTGGCAAAGGATGCCTTCCTGCTCATGTAGATACTGTGAATATATTAGGTAGAGATTTCAAAGGTGGCCAAATGTCGCGCGATATGAATCTTTTTGTCGATACTGATGCAAAAGCTTATTTGATATCCGCCTCTGAAGAAAATAGTACGACTCACATTTCACAATTAACTGACGACTACCTGAGTACATCAGGTAAATATGTGCGAATATTCCCAAACAGATATATGGAAGCCGGTACGATTTTCAAAACTAGTTCAGGCATCTATTTTTTTATGGCTTCCGATTGTACCGGCTGGAGTCCTAATGCGGCTCGTTCTGCTTGGACTACTAATATTTTTGGACCTTGGACCGAAATTGGAAACCCGGCTACTGGACCCGATTCAGCGCTGACCTTTCGCTCACAAAGTACATTTATACTTCCTTATAAAGGCAAAAAAGATGCATTTATTTATATGGGCGACCGTTGGAATCCTGACAATGCCATTGATGGCAGATATGTTTGGCTGCCTATTAAGTTAAGTAAAAACAAATTTCAAATCAGTTGGATGGACAAATGGGATTTGGAGTATCTTTACAAATGAATACTTAAATAATTATTACTGGGTTTCAATCTTTTATTTTTCATACTACTTACTTCAATAATAAATAATTTATTTACCAATTTTCATATTTCACTACCCAAACATGTTTTGCAGGTCTTTTTGAAGGATTTTTCATTTCTTCAGGAAACTCTACATACATGCCATCAACTGGGTTGTCGTAAGAAAGGAGTGGTTTGTTGTATCCTAATAAATAGGCCTTTGTTTCCCATTTTGGGTGTGCCATTCTTAACGTAATATTGCCTGTTTTTGGCCATTCAAATAAAAAGGCATAGGTATATTTACCATCTTTTGTAGTAGTATACCACACATTGTCTCCTGTATTCGATGGGTCCGAAGATTCTTTGGTAGCTCTTGTTCCGTATATTGCTTCTCCATTGGTTTTAAGCCAATCACCCATTTCGTTAAATCTTGAAATCTGATTTTGTGGAATATTTCCTTCACCATCTGGACATACCATTAACATCAAATTGCCATTTCGAGCTACAATTCTTACGAGCATCTTTATCAATTCTGAGGGAGAGAGCATAGTAGAATCATTATCAGCCCAATAGTATCCATATGAGCCTCCTAATGGACGATTTTCTTCCCAATAGTGTTCCTTATTTTCAATAATTACATGAAATTCACTGGTGTAAAAGTCGCCATGTTTTTCTCTCGAATCGGTGCCTAATCTATCGTTTACAGCTACTTCTTTTTTACCTTCGTTTTTGTTATAGAAATATGAAGTTATAATATCATTCCCATTATTTTTTGAAGTATTAAACCATTCTGCGTCATACCACAAAATATCAGGATTGTACTTATCTATTACCTCTTTCATATAAGGCACATAATAATCATTGATGTAATTATTTACTGCAATTTTGCCGGAAATCATTCTGTTATGCTTTTTGGAATCAAATTTTAAGTATCCGCTCATATCATCTTTAGGGTCGTTTGCAGCTTTTGTAGTACGAAGCAAAATCGAATTGTTGTTGATGATAGGATATTCAAACTCATAGTTGCAATTGTAGAAGCCATATTTAAGCCCTTGTTTTTGAAAAGCACCATACATTTCGCCAAGCAAATCCCTGTAAGGAGGCATATCTACCGCATCACGATGGGAATAGCTATTATTCCATATACAATAACCATCCATATGTTTTGCAAATGGAATTACATATTTAGCTCCCCATTTCTTGCATTGAAGGGCAAACGTGTCGGAATTGAATTTGTTGGCTTTAAATAAAGGAATAAAGTCATCCCGTTCAAAATCAGCACCCCAATACTTTTTATGGTATTCTACTACTTTTGGATTCTCGTACATGTATCCCAAATAGGTGTCAGGATAATAATTGCCATGGTAGCCTCGAGCGCCATAACCTGCTGGCGACCATAAACCCCAATCGAGGAAAATGCCAAACTTGGCATCTTTGAACCACTCGGGTAGTCTGTGCTTATCAATTTTGCTGAAATCAGGTTTATATGGACTTTTATTAATCAAATCTTTCATATCTTTTTCTGCAACTCGAGCTTTCCGCATCTGCTCACTCGAATACATTTTAGACAATTCTTCAATTGAATATTTGTAAATAAATGGTTTGAAATCTTTTGGCCTCGTAGGTTGTATTTCTTGCGAAAAAATAGGTGTAAACAAAGTCGAAATGAAATAACAGCCCACAAATAATATTTTTCTCATAAAATCTGAATTTTAGTATGGAAGCAAAATTAAATTTAAAAATATTTGAATACTATAACAATATTTGCAATTGTTATAACATAATTTTCGCTTTCAAATGATTAAAGAACAAGTAATCGTTCATGCCAATGAATCATTTCATACAAAACTGGAAATTAAGCCTTATTTTGACGTCCCACTTCATTCCCATCCTTTTTACGAAATTATTTATATAGCCAAAGGAGATGGCATATGTTACACCCTTGGAAATGAGATGCCTTTCGCTTCAGGAGACCTATTTATGTGGGGACCTAATCTTGTTCATACACTCAAATGTCCGGAAGCTTATTATACAAATGAACAGCCAAATGCTACTGAAGTGTATGTAATTCATTTTGACCAAAATAATTTTTGCAACATATTGGCAATGTTTCCTGAAAGTAAAGATTTACAAGATCTCTGGAAAGAATCAAATCAAGGAATTATGGTAAAATCTGCAAATCAAACGCTTATTGATGGGTTGATAAATCAAATAGTTGAAGCAAAAGGAATTGAAAAACTTGTATTATTAATCCAAATTTCATCCATTATCTTAAAAAGCAATTATATTAAAATTCTAAATAATAACCCCATCGAAAACAATGAAAATCCTGTTAAAAGTTATAAACCGGCTGATAAAATGGAATTGATTTATGAGTATCTTACCAATAATTACAAATTACAAATTACGCTTACATTGTTAGCAAACATGGTACATATGAGTCCGTCAGCCTTTTGCAGAAAATTCAAATCGCATTACTTAAAAAATTACATTCAAGTATTGCACGAAATACGATTGGGACATGCTAAGCGGATGTTTATGAATGGTCATTCAAATATTGCAGAAGTTGGTTATAAGGTTGGATACAATTCTGCTTCATATTTTAGTGAAACGTTCAAACGGTACAACAAAATTTCACCAAATGAATTTATCAACCTTCAAAATACATAAAATTTTTGCAATATTTTTTTTAGGTACAGGAGTTTTTGCCCTAATTGGTTCAATATATACCTGGGGTGAAGGACCGATTTACTATCAAGTGCAATTTGAAAAAGTTTGGCTTCCCTTGGCAGACCTAATAGTAACAGGCCCTTTGTCAATAATATCCGTAATAGGATTATGGAAACAAAAAAAATGGGGACTTATAGCTGGATTAGTTACCTCCGGTGTTTATATTTTGGGTTCAGTAATGGTATACATTCAAATAATATGGACTGGACCTCCTTATAAATTGCAATTAGTAATCCCTTCCCTATTTGGAACAGCTATTGCCTTAAGCTATATTTATTGGAGGAAAAGCAATTTGTAAATTACTCATCCAAAATGTCCACGAACATAATTTAATGTGCGCTCGTTAGAAGGATTTTCAAAAAGTTTTTGGGTTACATCAAATTCTACAAGCTCACCCATATAAAAAAATGCAGTTTTTGCACTAATGCGAGTTGCTTGTTGCATATTGTGCGTAACGATTACAATAGTGAAGTCTTTAACCAATTCTTTCACCAATTCTTCTACTTTAGCCGTTGAGATAGGATCTAATGCTGAAGTTGGCTCATCCATTAAAATTATTTCTGGATTGATGGCAATTGTCCTTGCAATACAAAGGCGTTGTTGTTGACCACCTGAAAGTGCTGTAGCTGATTTGTTCAAATCTTCCTTAACCTCATCCCAAAGAGCAGCCTTTTTTAACGAATCCTCAACTTTGTCTTTAATTGCAGTTCTATTATTTTCACCATTAACCCTAAGTCCGTATGCTACATTTTCAAATATCGATTTGTGAAATGGAGTTGGTTTCTGGAACACCATCCCTACTTTTTTGCGCAATTCGTTTACATCAGTTCCTTTGTCATAAATATCTTTATTGTCGATAATTACTTTGCCGTCAATTTTGGTATCTTTAATTAGGTCGTTCATCCTATTATAGCAACGCAACAATGTAGATTTACCACAACCGGATGGACCAATAAAAGCAGTCACTGAATTTTTATCAATATTTACATTAATATTTTTCAATGCATGGTTTTTGCCATAATAAAGGTTCAGGTTTTGAGTATCAATAGCAGCCATAATGAATTTGGGTTAGCTTTTGTGTTTGGAAGCCGTAAGCTTACGAATTACACCCGCAATAAGATTTAAAGTTAAAATGATCATCAATAATACAAGTGCAGTGCCAAATGCAATATCCCTGGAGGCATTAAGGTCAATACCACTGGTTGACATTACGTATAGGTGATATGGTAAAGCCATCACAGGAGAATTCATTGAAATTATTACTTCGGGTAAATAATAGGCAACTACTGTAAATATAATTGGTGCCGTTTCTCCGGCTACTCTTCCTACACAAATTATTAAACCTGTAATAATGTTAGGTATTGCCATTGGCAATACCACTCTGAATATGGTGGTGAATTTAGATGCCCCTATGGCATAGCTTGCCAGTCGGTATGTATTATCAATTGTTTTGAGAGATTCTTCAGTTGTTCGAATAATTACAGGCAATATTAATACTGCTAATGTTAAGCAACCTGAAAGCAAACTGACACCAAAATGCATCCAGTTAACAAAAAGAGCTAATCCAAACAGACCAAAAACTATGGAAGGCACTCCGGCAAGGTTGTTGGTCATCATGCCAACCAACTTTTTGAACCAATTATCTTCAGCATATTCATTGACATATATTCCAGACAAAATACCTGCAGGAAAAGCGATGGCGCAACTACCTCCAATTAGCATAAGTGTCCCAATGATGGCAGGATATATTCCTCCTTTCATCATCCCCTCTTCTGGATATTTTGAAATGAAATCCCAACTAATCTTTGTAAAACCATTGATAATAATGAAAAGCAAAATCAATGTAACTAAAGAAACCATCATTATTGAAATGGCTGCAAAAGTTGTAAAAATGATTTTTTGATTCAATTGCTTTCTTTTCATATTTTCTTAACTGTAAAAAAGCCCGCAACCAGATTTAACAAAAAAGTAAATATGAACAAAATGCAACCAAGTATAAATAATGACTCATAATGCAAACCACCACTTGGAGCTTCACCTAACTCAGCAGCAATGGTAGCAGTAATAGTACGCACGGGTTGAAGGAATGTAGTTGGCATCATAGCTGCATTACCGGTAACCATTAGCACTGCCATGGTTTCACCAAAAGCACGACCCATTCCTAATATAGTAGCTGAAATAATACCAGAACTTGCGTGAGGTACGATCACTCTTGATATCGTTTGCCAATGATTGGCCCCCAAGGCCAAACTTGCTGCTTTAAGTTCACCGGGAACTGAGGTAATCGCATCTTCAGAAAGAGAAATGATGGTAGGAAGAGAAATTATTGCAAGAATTACACTTCCTGCAAGGGCTGTCTCTCCTACATCTAGATTAAAAAGGCTTTTCAAAAAAGGTACCACAATGACTAAACCAAAAAAACCGTATACCACTGAAGGAATACCTGACAATAATTCAATGATAGTTCGAAAAAGATCTTTGGTAAAAGGACCAGCAATTTCGGACAAATAAATTGCGATTATCAGACCCAAAGGCAGTGCTAATATCATTGCACCTATACTTACCCAAAGACTTCCCATTAATATTGGCAACGCCCCAAAACTAGGAATGGGGGTTGAATTAGGATACCAGTCTTGTCCAGCCAAAATATCTGTCATGGTAATATTATCTATTGGCACCCTAGGAAGCTTAGAATCAAGATACTTGTCCGGAAATAATGCAATTACACCTGTGTTGGCTGTGATGTATTCTGCAATGCGTTGATTAAGAAACTCATAATTTTCACCTAATTGCTCAGAGGTAAATTTGTATTCAACATCGGATAAAGTAAAAGTGTAAATTGAATCATAATTACCTCCAATTTGCTTCCAATTAGAAATATCATTTGAGAAAATCAATTTAATATCTGAAGGTTTAATTTTTGTTACTGAATTGTGCTGGTTTACCACAATTGAATATCCTTCTTCAATTTGTTTTTTGGAGAAAATACCAGAACCTTCCTTAAATAAAAAGTAAATTATAAATAATACGATAACCGTTGAGAGTGTGCCACATATATAAATGACTCCCTCAAGTAGTTTTTCAACTAATTGTTTAAATTTCACTATTTTAGAGGGATATATCCTTTATGAGTAACTAATTTTTGTCCGTAAATCGACAATACAAAATCAACAAATGGTTTTACTTTAGTTTCTGAAGCAGAAGCATACATAATATACAAAGGACGGGTTATAGGGTAAATACCTTTGAAGGCATTGTTGAAAGTAGGAGAAATATATTTTTGACCTCCGTCATACGACACTGAGACTGCTTTGACAATATTTTCAACATATGCAAGTCCTACATATCCAATAGCACCCTTATTTTGTCCTACAGCATATACAATTTGAGCAGTAGCAGATGTGGAAATGGCATCTTTTGCAAATTCCTTTTTGCCCATAACATGTTCTTTCATAAATTCAAAAGTACCTGAACTTGACTCTCTGGTATAGACGATAATTCTCATATCAGGACCACCAACTTCTTTCCAATTATTGATTTTACCTGTAAATATTCCTTCCAATTGTTCACGAGTCAATTGTGAAACAGGGTTATCAGGATGTACAATAATGGATAAAGCATCAGAGGCAATTTGCAATACCTTCAATCCTGTTTTTTTCTCTTCAAACTTAAGCTTTTCTGCAAGTTTCAAATCTCTGGACGACATGGCCAAATCAACAGAACCATCAAGCAGTGCAGTGATACCAGTTCCGCTTCCTCCACCGGTTACATTGATATCGGCTCCATTTCTTTTCATAAAAGCTTCAACCTGAAGTTGCATCATAGGCAGCATCGTATCACTTCCTTTGATTTTGATAGGTTGAGCATTAATGTTAAAAATAATAATAGTTGATAATAAAACTCCTTTGATTGTAGAGAATATTGCATTCATAGGATTAAGGGTTGGTTAATTTTTTTTCACAAGATAATATTTTTTATAATCTGTGTGAAAAAGCACTTAAATAATGTTTTTTTCAATCATTAATTCCACAAATTAAAATACTATTTATCCATATTTGAAATAGGATAGCAAAAACTTAACTTTTTGTTAACAATAGATACTTCAGAAAATCTGTAAAACTGTAATTGAAATTATATGTTGATAAATGCAAAAGAATGATTGCGACATTTGCAATATGAAACTGAAACAACTTTATTTATTGTTATTTGCAATATGTTTGGCCAGTTTTTCTATTAGTTGTAAAAGAGCAAAAACCACCCATTCAGTATCGAAATATTCAAATAAAAATGGAAAAGAACTCGAAACTGATGAATTGATTCAAAAAGCAAAAAAGCATATTGGTACCAAATATCGACTCGGAGGCAAAGAACCGAATCAAGGCTTTGATTGCAGTGGATTTACATGTTATATGTTTGCAAAGTTCAATATTACCTTGCCTCCAACGGCAATATTGCAAGCTGAAACCGGATGGGCTGTAAGTGCCAATGAAGCTGACAAAGGTGATTTGATTTTTTTTAAGGGTGAAAATGCAAGCTCAAGTAAAATTGGACATGTGGGTATTATTGTGTCGGACAAAGGGAAATATCCAATAGAATTTATTCATGCCAGTAGCAGTAAAGGTATAATGATAAGTTCTTTGAAAGAAAGTTATTTCCAGAAAAGATTTGTAAAAATCAGAAGGGTTCGATCGTAATATTTGATAAAATGAATTGAATCATATACATTTGAACGAGTGATTTAAATCATCTATTTGAATGACCTTTTAAAAACCTAAGACATATGAAAGGCACTTTCCCTGAATGTCAAAACTGCACTTGTAGAAAAGATTCACTATTTAATAATTGTGCTATTGATGAAATGGAAACTTTGACAGCTAATAAAAGCTGTAATGTTTATAAAAAAGGACAAACCATATTTCATGAAGGAAACCGACCACATGGCGTTTATTGCATAAGTGAAGGCAAAGTTAAAATAAGTCGATTAGGCAGCGATGGCAAAGAACAGATTGTACGTTTGGCAAAACAAGGCGATACTTTAGGATATCGTTCTCTTATAGAAGGCTCAAAATACACAGCTTCTGCTGTAGCACTTGATGATTCTAAAGTATGTTTCATATCCAGTGACGATTTCAACAAAATAGTGGATAATAATGCTAAAGTTGCCAATGATTTGCTTAAATTAATAGCCAGAGCTTTAGGAGAAGCTGAAGACAAGTTGACCAATTTGGCATTAAAACCAGTTCGTGAACGGCTTGCAGAAGCATTGTTGCTATTACAACGTACTTATCAAACTGAAAACGAAAAGGAACCATTTTCGATTTCCATTTCCAGAGAAGATTTGGCAGCAATCGTAGGTACTGCAAAAGAAACTGTAATAAGGAGCTTATCCGATTTAAAGGACGATGGTATCGTATCTGCTCAAGGAAGCACCATTACTATATTGAAACCCGAACAATTGTTAAAAATAAGTCACCTTTACGACTAGATTATTTTTAATTAGTCATTGGGTTGTCTGACAATTGTCAATATCTAATACAATAAGTGTCATTTTTTAATGTAATAGTCATATATACATTTGTGTATGATATTATATTTTAAAAATGAAAGATTCAAATGAATTATTGTCTGAATTAATTTCAAAGAATGGGAAATTGATTTTTTTTAAAAACAACATAAAAATTTTTGAAAAAGGAACCCAGCCTACATATGTATTTTTATTGAATGAAGGTTCTTTGTTTTTTTTGAAATCTAGAAAGCTTTTGAAAGGTAAGAAAATACTGGGTATTAAAGAATTAATATTGGACTTACCCTACAATGATACTGCGATAACAAACTCGGAATCCGACCTATACATAATAAATAAAGCTACATTTTTAAATTCATTATATTCCAATGCGTTACTTAGAGGTTCTTTAGTAAAATACTTGTTCACAACAGACAAAAATAAAATAAGGATTGCCTTTGAATGACAAAAGTCATCATCGACAATGCTTACTGTCATTAAGAATATTACAAACTATTCTGAATTTTGTACAAGAATTAAACTAAATTGTACAAATCACTATAATAACAAACCCATGAAAACAATCATTTTCCCGACCGATTTATCAAAAACAGCCGATAATGCACTGGAATATGCAGTGGCGTTGGCATTGGCTCTTAAAGCAAAATTATATGCAATATATGTACATCGTCCTGACCTTATCGTTCAAGGCATACCTGTAGATACCGCATACTTTCAACTGGTACCAGTACCTGATGAAATAATTCAAAAAATGAATCATTTAAAACAAAAACTTGGTAACATAGCCGGACTGAATTTTCATACCCAAATTAAAGATGGATTTTTGGATGAAACCATTTTGGAACTTGCAGAGCAAAAAAACTCAGGTTTGATAGTGATGGGAACTCAAGGAGCTCATGATGCTTTATCTGTAATGCTGGGCAGCAATACATCTAGAATATTGGAACGAAAAGAATTTCCTGTATTAGCCGTACCTGCTGCTTACACTGGCGGAATAATGGAAGGCTCAAACTTTGTATTTGCAACTGATTTTAAAGACATTAATGATTGGGAAATTATGGAACCATTTAGAGCATTGGCATTTGCGAAAAAAGCTACAGTAAACTTGTTTTACGCACATCAGGGTACTGAAGAAAAAGAATGGTTGGAATTTGAGAAAGAAACTTATTATGAATTTCAAAGTTATTTTGAGGGTGTAAACGTAGAACTTCATAAATCGCACAAAGGCAATGTGGTGCAAGCTGTAGAAGATTTTGCACATAAGAAAAATGCAGCTTTGGTGATGATGATTGCTCACCATCGCAATTGGTTGGGCGATTTGTTTCACCACAGTGTAACTAAAGAAATGTCGTTAAGTACCAAAGTGCCATTCTTGACATTACCAGACGTTAAACCGGAAATCAATTTGTCGAGCAGTATGAAAATGATGTAGATTATTGAATATATTCCAATAAAAAAGGCTCAATTACTTGAGCCTTTTTTTTATTTGTTTATTCTTAAATCTTTATTCAAGTAAGACTTTTACTGTTTTTGAATATCCACTTTGTGTATAAGCTTTTAAAAAGTATGTACCACGGGTCAAATCAGTAACATCAATTTTACTCATATTATCAAATACTTTAAGCAAGGTGCCATATGAGTTAAGAATTTCGACTCTATTAATTTCACTTCCTTGTGATACTATTGAAAACCCTCCACTGCTTGGATTAGGGAATACTTCAATTTGTTCATTTTCAGTTCTTTGATTGGCACCAGTAAGCGTAGGGCATTCATAAATTTTAATTGTTTGAACAGAGGTTACGGTAATTACTTGCGTGGTTGTAACCGTTACCACTTGCGATGAAGTAACAGTGGTTACCGTATTTTGAGCTATCAAATTATATACTTCAGAAGTTAATGAACAATTATTAATATTAGAATTAACTTTATATTTTCCTGTTGAAAATGGTCCGTTTATTTCATTTGTGTTATTACCTACAATGGTGTTATTGATATACCAATTATAACTTATACCTTGAATAGGATTTTCAACAACTAATTTATTGTTTTTCAAGATAATACTGGGATTTGAAAAACTGCCCATTCTTACGTTTCCTGAAATTGTGGCGTTAGGACTTGTGGAAACAATATTTCGTTCAAAATTATTATCAGAGTTATTAAAATTAAAATAAGCAACCATTCCATTAGCATTTGAAGGAATTCCCTTTTTATATAACTTAATTATATCTTGAGTTAATGCGATATTAAAAAGTGCACATTCGTCATAATCAGTATTGTTACCTGAAGTTATACTTATACCATCAGTTTTGTACACGGCACCAATAAATGCTTGCAAATTTGTGTTATTAAGGTTGCCTGATGCGGGTCCACGTTTCATAATTTTACCATCCACAAAAATTATTAATTCAATTCCATTATATGTCGCTGCCAAATGATGCCAATCCGTATTTAAAATAGAATCAGATTGATATTCATAAGAAAATGGACCAGGTTTTGTAATGTTTACTGTTGGTTTTCTTTGAGCAATGTAAAAAATCCAACTGCTGTTGTAAGATGATGAAATGTGTTTAGAAAAAATTATTGAATTTTCCTTATTACTAGTATCAGTCATTCTTACCCATGCCATCATTGTGAATTGATTAGTAAAATTATAACCGGTTCCCATATTTAAATACTCACTGCTGGTATCAATTCGAATAATACTATTACCGCAAGGCTGAAAAGATATAGGCCCATAATTTGATAAAGTATCAGAATACAATTTTTTGACTTCCGAAGGTAAAAGTGTTCGATTGTATATTCTGATATCATCCAAATCACCTTTGTAACTACGAAGCCCTGATTCATTTGACCCAATGTATAAATCTAATGTATTATTATCAATAGTCGTACCCAAAGCAGTGCTTGTGAAATTTAAAATTCCATTGATATAAAAATCAACTTTACCGTTCGAAAATTGTACATAATTATGCTGCCACTGATTAACAGCAACATTATTATCATAAGGAGCAAAATCAAATCCTAGAACTGAAGATACCGTTGTTGAAGCAAAACGCAATGCGTTAGAATATGTAAGCCTACCCCAAGAAGGATGAGATCCATTTAAAATATCAACAAAAAAACCATGACCAGCTCCACCTATTACTTTATCAAAAACGTTACTGCCAAAATTTGTGTTAGAATTAACAATAGGGTCCCATTTAGTCCAAAAAGAAATACCCAGTGTGGTAAAGTTTTGGTTTAGGGAGGAACTGTTAGGAACTACGATATAATTGCCATTTCCATTAAAATTATATGCTGAATTTGCATTACCAAATCTATCAAAAGTTAAAGATGCTCCTACAACTGAGCCGTTATTTGAATTTCCACTGGCATCGTTTGCGTTACCATTGAAATCATATGCAGCCACTAAGCCATCCTGCAAATTAATTTGAGCTCTTAATTTGGAAAAACTTAAAGTCATCCATAAGCCAAAGACTAAATATTTAAGTATTGATTTCAAAATTTTTGATTTTAAAATGGACATAAAATTAATTCATTTTAATTCAATGACAGGAAAATTATGTAAAACGTTGCAAAAAAATAAAACTAATATACAGGGTTCTCTTTTAACTAGGAATCAAAATATTGTTAGCGATTTTATGACTTCGTGCAGCATTATAGAAAAATATCTGTCAGTATAGATATAAAGATGTTAGGGTTGATTAGTTTTGCCTTAAACATTTAGAAGTTGCAATCGGAAATTGATAAAATTGTAGAAGGATGCATCAAAGGTGACAAGGCTTGTCAAAAACTATTGTATAAGCGACTTTCACCAAAACTTATGGGTGTGTGTACAAGATATATTCGATCCAGAGTTGAAGCTGAAGATTGTTTGCAAGAGTCGTTCATTAAAATATTTAGTTCATTATCGAATTATAAAAAAGACGGGGTAATTGAAGCATGGGCAAGAAGGATAACAGTGAATACTTTATTAAATTATTTGGAAAAAAACAAAAAATACAACTTTCATTCTGACATAGACGAAACCATTGAAATGGAAAGTATTAGTTTGAAACAACCCAATAATATAGAAAGTGAAGAATTAATAATGATTATTAATCAATTGCCTGAGTTGTATAAAGTAATATTTAACCTACACGCCATTGAAGGATATAGCCATAAGGAGATATCGGTACAATTGAATATTCCTGAATCTACTTCACGATCGTATTTGTCGAGAGCCAAGGAAATGTTGGTTAAAATGCATGAAAAAATAAATAGCATAGCAAATGAAAAAGTTGCCGGATGAATTAGATAAAATTGAGGATTTTTATAAAAGTAATTTGCAAAATATTGAAGTTGAGACAAGCGAATCACTTTGGAATAATATTGAGTCCAAAATCCCAAATAATCTGGTTCAACCTAATTTTTTATCTAATCTTAATACTTTATATATCAGTACTGCAATAGTTGCCACTGTGGTTGCTACAACGTTAATTTACAAAGTATTATCTGACAATAATGACACAAGGGCAACTCCTAATGAGGTTAAAATAATTACTACGGTTAAAGCCATTGAACCTGTAAAAGAATCAAATTCAAATACTTCATTAGTTCCAAAACAAAGCCAAACAACTGATATAAAAAGTTCGAAAAAAGAATTAGAACCGAAAGCATCTCTAAAAGTAAATGCGCCTTTAAAAACTGATTCTGCATCAATAGAAAAAACTCAGTCAGTTAATGATTCAAAAATGAGTTCAGAATCGCCTATTGAGAATACTGATAATCAAAAAGTTGCAGAAGAAAAGCCCACCAATTTCTATGAAAAAATGTCAAAATCCAAAAAAGACACCATGCCATTATTTGTTCCAAATAAGAAGAAAAATTAAGGTTTAATAAAACTATAAATATCTTCCTTTCCTTTGCCTCCTGCACGATTTGAAGAAAACAATCCATTTTTATTTTCAGCATCTAAAGTCAATCCAAAATCATCCATTGGCGAATTTATAGGACATTTCATATTTGAAATATTTGTCCAGTCTCCATTGTTATCATGAGCAATGAATAAATCAAATCCGCCCATGCCCGGATGTGTATCAGAAGCAAAATATAAATGACCATCTGTGCTATAAAATGGTGTGATCTCATTTCCTGAAGTGTTAATTTTCGGACCGAGATTAATTGGAGCACTCCATTTTTCATCCATATTAATACAAACATAAATATCAAAACCTCCATATCCACCTTCCATATCAGAGGCGAAAAAAAACATTTTTCCTTGTTGTTCTATACAAGGATGTGTAAATGAAAAAGGCTTTTCGTTAAATACAAATGATTCAATATCAAACCATTTTCCACCCGAATATCTGGCACTATATAACTTAGATAATTGCTTTTGATCGCATTCAACAATTCTGCTAAAGAAAACTTTGTCATTGTTGGGTCCAAAAGCCACAGAAGTTTCATGTTCGGAAGTATTTACCTTTCTTGAAAACGGCTTTGGATTTCCTGAAGCTCCATCTTGATTTCTTTTGGAAAAATACAAATTGTAGAATGGCTCATTATTGGTTTCCGACTTTTTTTGAATAATAATGCCTTCCCTATTTGAAGAAAACACAACATTTTGGTTGTGAAACACAGGTGACAATTCAGAATAAATGGTATTGATTTTGTGTTCATTTTTTACTTGAATATCAATAGGATTTTGTGACCAATAAATGGCACTATCGCACCAGATAAGTTCATTTTTTAATCTTTCGTTATCACCTTGCTTTAGTCTATTAATTAATAAGTTTTTGGCTTTTGTATAGTACCCTTTCATTTTAAGCAATGCTATATATTGTTCAAATTGATTTTCATCTATTCCTTTATTAAGTTTTTGGTATTTTTCAAAATAGTTAATAGCTAAGTCTGTTTGACGTAATTGCATATAACACTTCGAAACTTTGTAATTTAGAATTGGTTGCCTACCAATTGATAACTGGTAGTATTTCAGAGCATTGCTATACTCACCAATGAGAAAAAAGGCATCCCCCCTTGCCTCGTTTTTTGATGTTTGAGCATCTGTAAAAAAGATTGTAAAAAAAAAGCAGACAAATAACCTTTTCATTAGAAAAATACAGGATTTGATTTGACAATTTTCTTTTTAATTTTCTCAGGAGATGGATGAAACTCCAAATCGAGAATGAGCATTATTTCGTGCGAGTTACCTATTTGTTTCAAATTTGATCCAAACCCCCAATCATAGGCATATCCGAGTTTCAAATTTTGATTCAAATGCAATAATTCATTAAAATTAACTCCTGCTTGGAATGAAATCGTTTCAGAAGTCCTTGCTGAAAATCCTATCCAATAATTGTTTTTATACTTTGTGTGTATAGTAAAGTCAGCTATTGTTAAATTTTTGTTTGTGTATCTAATAAGAAAAGAAGGAACTAATTGCAAATATTCAGAAACATGAATTCGATATCCCCCAATAAGATAAAAGTGAGCGGTTTGTGAATAATAAATTGAATTTTTAAAACCCACATCTCCGCTTCCAGGAATCATGTGTTGAATTGATAACCCCAGATATTTTTTCTTGTCTGAATACAACAATCCTGTTCCAAGGTCAGGCATAATGATGTTTGGCGAATTATTTTTTAAGTCTTGATTGTCCTTAATAGTCAATGAGGAAAAATCTAATTTGGATTGAATTAGCCCTCCACTTATGCCAAAAGCAAGTGTGCCGTTTACAAAATTAATTTTGTAAGCATACACCGCATTTATGGAAGTGTTATTTTGAATAAAATATTGTTCATTTACTACATATAACCCTAAGCCTATTCGTTGATAATTAAATGGTGCATTTATACTAAAATTTTGAACAATAGGCGTGATAGTTAAATTGGTCAATTGCCTGCGATTTAAGTAGTTGAAATTCAACTTATCGCTATTTCCAGCAAAAGCCGGATTGATAACCATTCCATTAAACATGTATTGTGCATTAATTGGGTCTTGTTGCCCAAATACATGTAATTGATAAATAATAAATAAAAGAAATGTTAAAAACTGTTTCATCAACTATCTGATAATAAAAAGCCCTCCTTGAAATGTTTTATCCAAATCTTTAATTTTCACCAGATAAGTGTAAGAACCATCAGGAATATCTAAAGGTGTCCAGTCATTTTTATAATTAGCAGATTTAAATATTTCAAGTCCCCATTTATTAAAAATGCTTACTTCGTTGTTTGTAAAATATTCAATATTGTCAACCCAAAAAAAATCATTTTTGCCATCATTGTCGGGGGTTATTAGATCATATATTTTAATTGATATTTGCTGTTTATCAATGCCATAGCTAATTTTAATGCTTTCATTTATGCTTGATTCACAACCACTTGTGTCTTTATAAGTGTATGTAATATTATGTATGCCTATTCCTAATATTGAAGGAGTAATAACAGACTCATAGCTTGAACCATCAATTAACAAAGTTCCACCTTTTGGATTTGCTCTTATTTGAAAAGGTAAAGTACTTGTAAATATATTTTTATTGAAATCTTCAAATTGAACGGAAGGTTTTGGCTTCACTTTAATGATGAATTCTAAACCATTGTTCTCAAATATTGCACAAGTGTTTTCATAATATTGAATAAAATACTTTCCACTCATTGAGACTTCTGCGTTTGGTATAGTTAATTTATTTCCAAAGTATTTCTGATTATTGTTAGTTGTCCAAATGTTTTTTATTCCTTGAATTTTAGAGACAAATGCAGTAATCGTATCTCCACTACAAAATGAATTGTTCAGATTGACGTACATTTTTTCTTTGGTGGCCAATTTCACATTGAAATTGTTGATTACTGCATCTGCAGGATAGTATTGATCATTTCCATTTTGAAAAGCCATTACAGAAATGTTTCCTATGCCCAACAAGGTTATTTGATTATCTGAAATTTTGGCCCTTCCACCAATTACTTTAAAAGAAACAGGTAATCCGGAAGTTGCATTGGCCTTTAGTGATAAAATACTGTCTTTGCAAGTTACATCGGATAAATTTTCAAAATCAATAGATTGCTCTTTTTTAACCTGAGCAAATAATTCAGATTTCGTTACGAACAGCAAAATGCAAAAAAATAAAGAAAGAAGTGCTCTATTCAAAAATAATAATTTTTTATGATAAGGTTTGGTTACTTGATGCGAATATAAATAAGAAAGCAAAACAAAGCACATCCAAAATCAGGAATTGAAAAAATTACTTTGGAATGAAGTTTAAGTTAAAATAATTATCATTTAAACTTTAATACTTCGCATATTTTTGTCAGATATAATCAAATCAAACAAAATAGTGCACTCGAAGGGAGTCGAACCCATATCTTCAGAACCGGAATCTGATATTCTATCCATTGAACTACGTGTGCATTAAATTTTAAATGTTAAATTTTGAATGTTGAATTAATTGATGTTATTCAAAGATTAATTTTGCGAAATTAAATAAATGTTCTGATTATGTGGTATTTTGATAAAAACACAATTAAACTTCTTCGAATTCCTTTTTCATTTTTTCTGATGCCGGTATATTTTTTTGCTTTGTTTTTTGCATCTTCAATCGTTCCTCAATTCACTTTAGAAATGTCATTGCGAGCAATGGGTATTTTTATTATTCTGCATGTATTTATTTATCCAGCTAGCAATGGTTATAATAGCTACCACGATCAAGATACTGAAAGCATAGGAGGCATTAAAAATCCGCCTAAAGCAACTTTAAATCTTCTGAAAGCATCCAAATTATTTGATACCCTTGGATTGATATTGGCGGTTTTTATCAATGTATATTTTTTTATAGGATTAGTGATATGTGTTTTAGTATCAAGAGCTTATAGTTATCGAAACATCCGTTTGAAAAAATATCCGATTATAGGTTATGCTTCTGTTGCTTTATTCCAGGGTGGAGCCATCTTTTTTATTACTGTTATTGGCATTGGGAACTTTGATCCATTGGAGGTTGTTTTTGAAGGGATTTGGCTTCCAACTTTAACTTCCATTTGCATGATAGGAGGGGTATATCCACTCACTCAAATATATCAGCACCAACAAGATGCGGATGATAATGTGCACACCATCAGCATGTTGGTAGGCTATAGAGGCACTTTTGTACTGAGTGGAATTATGTTTGGATTGGTTGGATTGACAATGTTTTTGATTTTGGGTACATTTAATTTCATTTTGTTTCAACTCTTTTTGCTTCCTGTAGTTGTATACTTTGGCGTTTGGTTATTAAAAGTATCCAAAGACATTACTAATGCCAATTTTGAATATACCATGAGAATGAACACCATTGCTGCTGCTGCTATGAATTTATGTTTTATAACACTAATATGTATTAATTTTTTGGGATGAGTTATATTAATCAAATAGCTACGGCTGTTCCAGAAATTGAATATACCCAATCAGAGTTACTTGAATTTATGGTTCAAAGTTTGAAACCAGACAAAGACCAATCTCGAAAAATGCAACTGATTTATGACAGGAGCACTATTAAAACAAAATATTCAAGCTTAACTGATTTCAAAAAAGAATCCAAAAGCAAAAGACTTTACACAAATTTTTCAAGTAATGGACCTTTAGTTGAAAACAGAATGCATGTATATATGCAGGATGCACCTATTTTGGCTGCAAAAGCGATTAAAAAGTTATCTATTGATTTAAAATCTGTTACCCATTTGATAACGGTAAGTTGCACGGGTATGGCAGCTCCTGGTATCGACATTCTTTTGGTTAAGCAACTTGAATTGCACCCCGAAATAACCAGAACTTCTATTAATTTTATGGGTTGTTATGCAGCCATTCATGCTTTCAAACAGGCAGATTCCATTTGCAAAGCTGATTCTGAAGCTATTGTTTTAGTTGTGTGTGTGGAACTATGTAGCCTACATTATAAACCCGGATTGGATATTGAAAACACTGCAGCGAACATGCTTTTTGGAGATGGGGCTGCTGCTGCTATTATCAGTAGCAAAAAAACAGACTCTAAATCGTTAAAAATCTCCGGCTTTTATTCTTTAATTGAATTTTCAGGCGAAACTGATATGGCTTGGTCCATTTCAAGTAATGGGTTTTTAATGCACTTAAGTGCCTATATTCCTCAGTTAATTGAGAAAGGAATTAAAAATTTGGTAACCAAATCATTATCAAAATCAAAAATAGCTGTTGAAAACATAACTCATTGGGCAATTCATCCTGGAGGACGAAAAATATTGGAATGTATCGAAAATGAAATAAATATAAATAATAATAAGATAAAATACTCTTATGATGTTTTGAAGAATTACGGGAATATGTCCTCCCCTACTATTTTGTTTGTTTTAGAAAAAATTTGGAATGAAATTGAAGTAGATTCCAAAAACATTTTTTGTGCATCATTTGGGCCGGGATTAACATTGGAAACTATGTTGCTTCAAAATGTTTAGTATTACAAATAGGAATTATTCGAAAGAACTATTGGATGCAGATGACATCCCTAAGGAAGATTTATTCCAAAACTTAAAAGAACTTAATTTCATTAATACTTGGCTCGGAGGGCATTCCATCACTTTAACAGGAATCAAACAATTCAATTTTATAAAAAATCAAACTTTTCGTATTGCTGATATTGGTTGTGGTGGCGGAGATAACCTTATTCAAATAGCCAAATGGGCACGAAAAACCAATATTAAAGTTGAATTAATAGGCATAGATTTAAAACAAGACTGTATAAATTATGCCTTTGAAAACTGCAAAAATCATCCAGAAATCAAATTTATTTGCAGTGATTATTCACTTGTAAAAGAGACGTTTGATATCACTTTTTCTTCACTTTTTTGTCATCATTTGAATGAAATGCAATTAAAAGAGTATATCTCATGGAGCAATGAACATTCTAAAATAGGATTTTTCATCAATGACTTAGAACGCAATTGGTTGGCTTATTATAGCATTAAACTTTTGACTCACTTATTTTCTAAATCATATTTAGTAAAAAACGATGCTCCTCTTTCGGTTTCAAGAGGTTTTGTTAGAAAAGACTGGGAAAAATTTACTTCTGCTTTCGACAAAATAAAAGCCCAAATTCGTTGGAAATGGGCTTTTAGACATCTGGTAATAGTCAATACAAACTAAGGCACCCAACACTCCAATATTTTGCATTTGGGAGAAGGAATGAGTTTGACTGATTTGAAAATTGAAGGCAACAATATGCATTCTCCTTTTTTCACTTGAATAGTGCCTATACCAAAGTCAAGTGTATACGAACCGTCGAAGCATATATATATCACAAATGAATCAATTGAGGTGTAACTTCTGGTAATTGAATCGGTCAATTGCAATAGGTTCGTTTTAAAGTATGCTGATTCGGCCAACCCCACAGCCTCATTATCTTTGGGCGTATATTTTGATTTGTAATTGGGATATACTTTATAATCTATTGCATCTACAGCCATTTCGGTATGCAATTCTCTTTTAACGCCCTTATCATCCACCCTGTCAAAATCATAAATTCGATAGGTTACATCGGAAGTTTGCTGTATTTCGGCAAGCAAAATCCCTTTTCCAATATAATGAACCCTTCCTGCTGGCATCAGGTACACATCACCTTCTTGCACTTGTTCGATGTTCAAAATATCATTTAAGGTATTGTTATTCACATGTTTGATATATTCTTCTTTGCTCACTTCTTTAGCAAATCCTGCATTAAGTACAGCCCCCTTATCTGCTTGAAAAATGTACCACATTTCCGTTTTGCCAAAAGAATCATGGCGTTTTTTAGCCAATTCATCATTGGGATGAACCTGAATCGACAGATCATCATTGGCATCAATAAATTTAATTAACAAAGGGAACTCAGCACCAAATTTTTGGAATACTTTTTCGCCTACTAATTCACCTTTGAAGTGGTGGATAAGTTCAACCAAATTTTTGCCTGCTAGCGTACCTGATTCTACAACTGAAATATTTCCTTTTACCCCGGATATTTCCCATGTTTCACCACAATTTGGTAGCGGAGAGAAATCTTTATTCAGAACTGTTTTTATTTTATTTCCACCCCAAATTTTGTCTTTGAATTGGGTTTTGAATTTTAATGGATAAAGCGACATAGAGTGATTAAATTAGTGAGTGAGTGAATTAGTGAATTTAAAATGATTGAATATTTATTAAAGTGATATATAAAACTTGAAATATCAGAAAAGATATGTGAAATGTAATTTATAATTCCGAATATTTAACCTAAAACATCGAACATGTACACTTATCACTTGGACACCTTAACACTTCAAAACTTCAACACATCAACAATTCTTTCTGTGGCTTTTCCATCCCACAATTGCGGTATGGAACCTTTTTTGAATTTCCCTTCTATTATTTCCTTCACTTTTGAAGTGATTATTTTCAAATCAAATTCCAACAACACATTGGTGCCAATCTCAAGAGTACATGGTCTTTCTGTATTCTTGCGCAAAGTTAAACAAGGCACGCCACAATAAGTAGTTTCTTCTTGAATACCTCCACTATCCGTTAGTACCAATAGTGATTCACTTATTAATTTCTGAAAAGAGAAATAATCCAATGGTTCGGTCAATACACAATGCTTGTATGATTTAAGTCTTTCTAACAATCCAAACTCATCGGCTTTTTTCATAGATCTGGGATGCAATGGGAATACTACTTTAACACCCAATTGACCCAACTCACCAATGATATTCAATATTAATTCAAAATTCTGCTTATCGTCCACATTGCTAGGGCGATGCATAGTCATTAAGCAATATTGTTTGGGGTTAATATTTAGTTTACCCAAAATATCAGAATGTTGGATATCATTACGAAAGGCAATTAATGTATCAATCATGGTATTGCCTACAAAATGTATTTGGGAAGATTTTTTGCCTTCTGAAATCAAATTATCTACGCCACTTTGTTCCGTTACGAAATACATATCGCTAATCTCGTCCGTTAATATCCTATTTATTTCTTCAGGCATAGCTCTGTCTCTGCTTCGTAGTCCACTTTCCAAATGAGCCAACGTCACGCCTTTCTTATAAGTTGCGAAAGCAGCAGCAAATGTTGAATCAACATCTCCTACAACCATAACGATATTCGGATTGTATTCGTCAATAATTTGTTCTATTCCCAATATAATATGAGCGATTTTTGATGTTGGAGAACCTTCACTCACATTCAAAAAATAGTCTGGCTTTTGTATTTTTAATTGGCTGAAGAATACATCGGCCATATTATAATCATAGTGTTGACCGGTATGAACAAGTTTGAAATTGAATTGATTTGGGTACAAATCAAATACACGCTTGAATTGTGTGATTTTTATAAAATTAGGACGAGTTCCTACAACAATTAGTATCTTTTTCAAAAAGGATTTTTTTTCAGCAAAGCTAATGTAGATTTGTAAAAAATTAAAGACATTATTAATGCAAAAAAAAGCAAACAAGATAATAAATGCATGGTGTATGTATGACTGGGCCGCATCTGTGTACAGTTTGGTTATAACTAGCAGCATATTCCCAATTTATTATTCTAATATGGCTGTCAATGAACAAGGAGGTGACGTCGTTCGTTTTTTTAATTGGGACATCAGAAACTCTGTTTTGTTTTCATATTCACTGACTTTTATTTTTCTTTTTGTAGCCATTATCAATCCTTTACTAACCTCTATAGCTGACTACAGCGGTCGCAAGAAGCTTTTTATGCAATTTTTCTGTTGGCTGGGTGGGTTGGCTTGTTGTAGTTTGGCTTTTTTTGAAAAAGGCATGGCTACGTATGCCATTTTGATGTTTGTAATTGCCGGAATAGGATATAGCGGCAGTTGGGTGTTTTACAACTCGTTTCTTCCTGAAATAACCACTTCTGACCGTTTTGATTCTGTTAGTGCCAAAGGATATGCATTTGGATATGTTGGCAGTGTTATATTGCTGATTTTTAATTTGTTAATGATTATGATGCCTGAGTTGTTTTGGAACATTTCTAAGACTTTGGCCTCTCAATTAAGTTTTTTGAGTGTGGGTATCTGGTGGATTGTCTTTGCGCAATACACTTTTTATCATTTGCCCAAAGATTCAACGTCCGAAAAAACCAATCACAATTGGATCATGAATGGATTCAAAGAACTACAAAAAGTATGGGTACAAATCAAAGATCTTCAATCTCTTAAATGGTTTTTATTATCATTTTTCATGTATAATATGGGCGTACAAACCACCATGTATGTCGCCACTATATTTGCCGAAAAAGAGTTGCATTTGCCTTCTTCAAACTTAATTGCCACTGTTTTGATTCTTCAGCTCATTGCTATTCCGGGAGCAATGCTTTTTTCGTATATCTCATCAAAATTCGGAAACATTAAAGCGATCATTGTACAGCTTTTTGTTTGGTGCGGAATATGCATTGGCGCTTATTATGTCAGAAATGGTATTGATTTTTATGTATTGGCGACTGTTGTGGGAATGGTGATGGGCGGAATTCAATCCCTTTCAAGAGCCACTTACGCAAAGCTAATTCCAACCCATACACATGATCATGCTTCCTTCTTTAGCTTTTATGAAGTGACATACAACCTCTCCATTGTATTTGGCACATTTTTCTATGGATTCACGGAACAATTAACCGGAAGTGCACGAAATAGCGTATTGGTATTGGGTGCATTTTTTATGTTATCAATTGTCCTTATTTGGCGATTACAAAAAACCAAACAACTCCAAGCAACAGATTGAAATAGAATCACTTAAGGAAGCTTATCAAGCAAATGTTCCAGACCATTAGACTTGATTTCAAATGTAGTAGCCAACATCATACCCAATGAACCGGGAGGAAACCCTTTGCGTTGAAACCACTCCAGATACGAAACGGGAAGTTTGTATATCAACCATCCTTTATGTTTTCCAAAAGGCATTTTTGTGGTTTTGATTTTTAGTAAAATAGTGGGATCAAAATCATTCACTTTACGATATATTTTCAGTATTATTTAACATATGAATGATCTACAAATACCCCCTCTCCTATGGGGAGGGGTTGGGGTGGGGTTTTTACAAAAACTTGCGAATTTTATCGGCTGCTGCTTTAAGCTCCTCTTGAGTTGGTTTCAGCTTCGGTTTACTGAAATTAACATCGTCCATGGTATTCATGGGTATCAAATGTATATGAGCATGAGGTACTTCCAAACCTATTACCGTTACATTAACCTTTTTGCAAGGAATAGCTTTTTTCAATGCGACAGCCATTTTCTTAGCAAAAACATGCATTTTGGCCAATAGTGCATCATCCATATCAAATATATAGTCCACTTCCTTCTTTGGAATGACTAACATATGCCCTTCTTTCAAAGGCATAATGTCCAAAAAAGCCAGAAAATCATCATTCTCTTCAATAATATGAGCAGGTATCTCTTTGTTGATAATTTTGGTAAATATGGTAGGCATGACTATTTCGATTTATCAATTGAACGTTGAAGGTATTGAGTCAAATGAAGATTTCAAAATGAAAATCAGCAATATGTATACAAGTTTTTGGAAAATGCCTTTATTTTTACCGGATGCATTCCAAAAAAATACTTCATGTAATCACTTCCGAATCGTGGGGAGGACTGGAGATATATGTGGCTGCCTTAATCATTCAACTTCAAAAATCTGGTGTCAATCAATCCGTATTTGTCACCAAAAATTCACTGATTGCCAAAGAATTACAATCGAATGGCGTCGCGGTATACTTGACACAAACGTCCAGTCAAAGTAACTTTTCGAAATTCATTCAGCTTTTCAAAACTGTTAAGCAAGGCAATTTCAATGTCATTCATTCGCACACCAGCAAAGATGCCCGAATTGCCTGCATGACTGCATGGATCATTCCCAATCTGAAACACATTTTTAGTTTGTACATGGGGGCTACCAACAAAAACGATATTATCCATCGAATCCTTTATCACAAAATAGATGTGCTCATTTCATCTTCCGAAAACACCAATTCAGAGGTAAAAACCATGTATCCAATTCGTCCAGAAAAGGTGCAATTAATCAGGTACGGAAGAGACATCAATCTTTATCAGTCAAACATTGAAATTCGAAATAAATTAAGAGCAGAATATAACTGTGATAACGACACCATTGTAGTGGCAACTATGGCCCGAATTGACCCTGCTAAGGGTATTCGCGAAATAGCCGAGTCATATTCATATCTCCCCTCCACGCTTAAGGAGAAAGTTCAAATTTGGATAATTGGCGAAAGAAACATCATCCGGACACTTGAAGACGGAACAAAGGTACATGAAGAAGAATCCAACAAGCTTTACCAATATGTACAAACGTATATATCTGATAATCAATTGGAAAATCATGTCAAGTTAATTCCATTTCAAAAGGAATACATTAGTTTCCTGGGCGCCATCGACATATTTGTGCTTGCCAGTTGGTACGAAATGTATTCATTATCGGTAATTGATGCCATGTGTATGGGACTGCCTGTAATAGGAGCCAATACAGGAGGAACACCCGAACAAGTAAAAGATGGTGAAAGAGGCATTCAAATTCCAATCAAATCGCCTGAAAAAATTGCAGAAGCCATCCAAACATTAGCCTTAGACCACGCAAAAAGAAAGGAATTAGGATCTAATGCCAGAAAATGGGCTTCTGAAAATCATAGTTGGGGAAATGTGATTTCTAAAATTTCAGAAATCTATCTAACCATTTAAGTTTAACAATAACTTAATTTCAATCTTGAACTTTTTCTATTTTCTACTTGTATTAACCATACATTTTAAACATTAACCCAATAAAATCATGATCCTAATTACAGGTGCTACCGGCAAAGTAGGTAGCAAAACAACAGACATACTTATTGAAAAAGGGGCAAAACTTCGCCTAATTGCCCGCCATGCCGATAAACTTCAAAAATATGCAGGCAAAGCTGAAATTAAAGTTGGTGACATCACAGATGAAGCATTTATAACTGAACAACTTAAAGGTGTAGATGTAGCACTTTTAATGATGCCCACAGATTTTACAGAACCCAATGTAACCGCTCACCAAGATGCAGAAGTAAAATCATTAACCGCAGCAGTGAAAAACTCCGGAATCAAAAAAGTTGTGGTCATTAGCAGCGTGGGTGGTCATTCGGTTGAAAACACTGGAATTGTGTCAGGATTGGCAAAGCTTGAAATTGCATTAAAAGCAATTGCCAACGTTGACATTTTGTTTTTCAGACCTTCTTACTTTATGGAAAACCTTATGGGTAATATTGGTATGATTAAGACGATGGGAATTAATGGAGGCACGCTCAAAGGCGATTTGTCATTCCCTATGATTGCCACACAAGATATTGCCAAAGCGATAGTTCCAAGCTTACTCAATCCTAATTTTACAGGCAAAACGATTCAACCTTTACTTGGGCCCAAAGATTATACAATGAATGAAGTAACCAAAGTGCTAGGTGCGGCTATCGGTAAACCTGATTTGAAATATGTAGAATTCCCTTTTGATCAGGCAAAAGCAGGAATGGTACAAATGGGCATTTCAGAAAGTATGGCCGATGCCTATAATGGACTAAGTAAAGGAGCAAATGAAGGGATTTTTAACACCGAAATTCGCAATGCTGCTTCAACTACACCCACTACCATTGAAGAGTTTGCACATACATTTGCTTACGTATATAATATGTAATTTTTACAGCTTCGACAACTTACGAAAAGCTGTCGAAGCTATTATACAAAAATCAAATTAAGATTTTATTTTATCACTTTTTTAGCTTCTTTTACAACTCCAAACCAATATATAATTTATTCCAATATGAAACCTTTTTCGTACATATTATTTTTAGTAGCATTTAATTACAGTAATGCTCAAACAGATACTATTTATACTACAAAGGAGAAAATATCATGTGTCGTCAAAGAAATCGCACCTGATTTGGTAAAGTATACTTATGTAGGAGAAGATGTGATTAATAGTATTTATAAAAATACGGTTTTGAAAATTGTATTTAAATCGGGTAGAGTCCAAGTATTTGCCGAACCATTAAAATTCAATAAAATAATTTCTCCAAACGATTATGCAAAAGTTACTTTTACACAAGCAGAAAGTGAAATTCAAGGTTTATATAAAATTGCAGAAGTAATGGCCAAAGCAAGAGGGACAACCACCTTGAGCAGTATTCAAAATGTAAGAGAAAGAGCACACGAGAAACTAAAAATATTTGCAGCCTTGAATGGGGCTAACGTGGTGTGGCTAACACAACAACAAACCGCAGGCAACCAATATGGCAACAATTATTCGCCCGGAAGATCAACTGAAACTTTTATTTCAGGAATCGCATATTCTGATTATTTACCTGATTACAATGAATTTATGAAACTTATTAATGCCAAATCGACTTTCAGAGTTATATATAAATACAAACTTTGGAATAGTGGTACAGAATTAGAAGCTTCAGAATATGAATCAAATATTAAAAACGTTAAATTTAAAAACGACAAAGATTTTATCGTTTTTTCAGGTGAATTATTCAATTTTGAAGGCCATGTGTACAGAGTGACTTATTTTACTAATAAATATTTTTTAGCTGTTACTAAAGATAATGAAGCTACATACAGTTTAAGAATTGCATTAGATTAAATCAAAAATCACTTGTTCTTCAAGATTGACTGAATTATTAATAAATCTCCCTACTTTTGTGTGATTTTCGAATACAAACCGCATGGAGATTTCTAAAACCTATTCCCCCACTGATGTTGAGTCCAAATGGTATGCTTATTGGCAAGCCAATGGATTTTTTAAAGCTAAAGCCAATCCTTCCAAAAAACCATACACTATTGTCATTCCCCCACCCAACGTAACAGGCGTGTTGCAC
>JANRJY010000088.1:0-13239 GCA_033763735.1 Bacteroidota bacterium
TCTTACCTTTGTTCCAAGAGAAAACTTCGACACAACACCTTTGTTGCCGAAATTGAAAACGGGCTTTGCAGCCTTCATGTCGAAACTTTATGCTGGTGTGCCACCAGCCCGTTTCAACATTCGGCAACAACCGAGCCATTAGCTGCAAGCATACCAACCGACCACTACGACATAAACAATGGACAGATTTTTACAAAATATAAACAAGTATGTTAAGCCGACACAGGACGACTTGACAAAAATTTTGCAGCGTTTTAAAACAAAGGAAATTAAGAAAGGTAGATTTTTGGTTCGTAGCGGACAGACGAGCAACGAGTTTATATTTATTGACAAAGGTTGTCTTAGGGTATTTTGGGAGCGAGATTATAATGAGGTGACAGGCTGGTTTGCTTTTGAAGACGACTTTTTTTGTGAGTTAAGCAGTTTCATTCCACAACAATCTTCGACTTTTGGTGTACAAGCAATTGAAGACACAACCATTCTTTACATCACACGGAAAGAAATGGAAAAACTATTTGTAGAAGTCCCCATTTTTGAAACCTTCATTCGCAAGTTTTGGGAACAAATTATTTCTCATTTGGTAGGCAATATGATTTCATTTCAAACCGAAACAGCTGAAAAAAGGTACGAGAAAGCAATGAAACATCCCAAACTTTTACAGCGTGTTCCGCTCAAATATCTTTCTTCCTATTTAGGCATTACGCCATCATCGTTGAGCCGACTTCGCAAGCATAAATAACGAAATTGCCATTTGGCAATTTTTCGCTTTCATCTAGTAATGAACTTTGCATAAGTAAACATAAAAGTTCAATTAAATGAAAGTATTCTTATTTGGGGCAACAAGCCCAACCGGAAAAATGGTTTTGGAAAACTTGCTTGTTGAAAATCATTTTGTAACAGCATTGGCAAGAAATCCTGACACCATTTCTACCCGTCATCCTAATCTTAAAGTAGTCAAGGGTGATGTTTTCAATCCTTCAAGTTTTCAAGAGTGCATAAACGGCAACGACCTTGTTGTTTCCATTCTTGGCACAGGTAGTAACAATAAACCTACAACAGTTTATTCCGTAAGCGGTCAAAACATATTGGACGCTATGCGAAAAGCAGGTACCAAAAAGCTCATCACTTTGACATCGGGCGGAGTGCAGAAAGACGACCCAGTTATTCAAAAAAGTTTCTTCTACAAATATATTGGGCTTTGGTATCTGCGACACATTTATTCTGATATGACCCTTTGGGAAAACACATTAGAAAAATCAAAAGATATTGACTGGATTTGCATAAGACCAACTTACCTACGAAACGGAGAACTCACAAAAAAGTATCGTGTAAACAAAACATATTCACCTGACAAAGGCTGGAAAATATCACGAGCCGACCTTGCCGACTTCATTACAAAACAGGTAACCTCTAACGAATTTGTTCATCAAAAACCCGTTATCGCATACTAATATGAAATCAATAATTCTTTCACTAAGTTTTTTGTTGTCTTCGATTTTGGTAATGGCACAAAAAACCACAGTAACAATTCAAGTAAATAACATACAAGTTGGCAAAGGTTCGGTCGTCATTAACATTTATGACAAAGAAGCATCCTTTTTCAAGACAGCGTTTGTTTCAAAAACGCAAACAGCCGACAATGCTTCATTGAAATTTACCTTTGAAATTCCAAATGGAACATATGCCATTTCCATCTATCAAGACATTGACAACAATGGAAAACTAAATCAAGGTTGGTTTGAAATTCCATTAGAGCCTGTGGGCTTTGGCAATAACTTCAAGCCAAAATTTTCAGCACCAACCTTTCATAATTGTGCAGTAATTATTTCGAAATCAAATAATCAATTTACAATCTCACTAAATTAAAAATTATGAAAAATATCAGCAGACTTACTTCTGAAACTACGAATGAAAACATATCTCTTTTGAATGATTTTGTAACAAAATGGAATAGTAAAAACCTTGAGCTATTCAGCACAGTATTTACTGATGATGCTGAATACATTGACATCGTTGGACAAATTGCAATAGGGAAAAATGATTTAATTGAGCAACACCGTTTCCCATTTGAAGTTGTTAACAAGATTGCAATTTTTAGCTTGGACAATTTATACATAAGGTCAGTTGCCGAAAATCATATTCTAGTAACAGGCAATTGGGTTTGTGAAAATAGCACAACACCAAAAGGGGATATATTGCCAATAAGGTCAGGGGTTATTCAAGTTATTTGCAGAAACGAAAATAATGAATGGAAAATATCACTGGTGCATAATACAGATTTATCGCAAGTTTATTCAGGTATTGTTAATACTGAACTAAGGTTTCACACAACTCAAAAATGAAAATGAAAAAACAATCAAATATTTCGGCACTAGCAATGACTGCCTATTTTCTACTTGCATTTTACATTTACGGTGCAACCGTAATGGAAGTGTTTGTTTATTATCCATCTTGGCAACACATTCATTCAGACTGGATAACATTCAAAAAATTAGTTGACAGCTTAATAATTCCTCGTTACGTTGTGCCAACAATGTTGGTTTACATTCCGCTAATCATAATGTTTTGGCACCGTAGCAAATCCTTACCCAAGTGGACAATTTGGGCTTCTCTTGTGGGTTATCTCATTCCAACAATTTCTACAATGTTGGTGCAACTTCCTATACAGTTCAAACTTGAAGAAGGCTTTGACCAAGCTCTTTACGAAAAACTAATGTGGACAGACCTTTATTATAGACAAATTGCAGCATTTTTTGGTTTCGTTCTAAGCGGTTATATGTTATTCAGAGTGGTGCGACAAGCAGAATAGATTAATAAAATGAAAAATGATATTAGTATTCCAAACATCCGTAAATACCAAAAAGAAGATTAAATCATTAACCGCATTTTTAAACAACTTTCAGCTATTCGACATGTTCCGCAGGGCATGTCGAATTGTAGATAATAAGGGATTTGCAATCCCATATTAAGCATGATATATTTACATCATGGCATTAACATATACTATAAAAGACCAACATGGGCTTTATTTTATCACTTGTACTGTACATCAGTGGGTAGATGTTTTCACACGTAAGGAGTATGTAAATATTATTTTGGACAGTTTGAGATTTTGTCAAAAGGAGAAAGGTTTACAAATTTATGCTTGGGTAATCATGAGTAATCATATTCATTTAATTATAAAAAGTGAAAAAGAATAACTGAGTAATATTATCAGGGATTTCAAAAAATATACCTCTACTCAGTTAGTATCTGCAATAAAGTTAAATGAAAAGGAAAGCAGAAAAAAATGGCTATTATGGCTTTTGAAGAAAGAAGACAAGGTTTGGTTTTGGGAGGAGGGGTATCATGGCGTAGAGATTTTAACCAAACCATTTTTTGAAACCAAAATGAATTATATCCATCTTAATCCAGTTAGAGCTGGTATAGTGGAAAAAGAAGAATAATATTTATATAGTAGTTGTGGTGAATATTATGGAATAAGAAAAAGTTTATTGGAATTAGCAGTTTATTGAAATGGGATTAAAAATCCTGTTTATCTATTGTTCGACATGCGCTTCGCTAACATGTCGAACAGCGGATTCTTTTATACAAAGGAGTGCAAAGGGGATGCTCCACAGTGTGAGTGAGTCTTACCGAGACGCTAAAACCAAAGGGGGAAAAGATCCCACAATAACAATTGCTGATATCCACAGTTCACTTAGTGTGCGACCATGGGTATACAATCAAGTCAATCGTAAAAAGAAAAAAACAGAATGTGTACAAGAGCGATTATTGCAAAAAACCGGCCAATTCCGTTGACTTATGCACATTCAATTTTTCGAAAATATTCCGTTTATGTGCCTTAACTGTGTATGGTGATATAAATAACTTTTCAGCAATTTGTTCGCTTGTTTCTCCCTTTGAAATCAAATAAGCTATTTCTAATTCTCTTTCACTCAACTCATTTATGGGGTTGTCTTCAGGAATAAATACCTTGGATACCTCCTGATGCCCACTAAGCTTATCATAAAATTCGGCTTTGAATATTATTTTGTTATCGGCTTTAAGTTCGGTGATGTCAATCGTTATTCCCAATGCAATCAAAGGCAGACCATTTTCCTGATCAGGAACCACACAAAATTGATTCATGAATTTGCCATAAGTACCATCCCCCCGCAATAAACGATAATTGTTGGTATACCGCACTTTATCTCTCAACGATATGGGAATATCTACCGCAAGTTCTTCTGCGTATTTAAAACAATCAATTGTCAGTATTTTTAAGTCAGCAGGATGCATGCGACTAAATGTGAAATTCATACCCATTTTATTGAAATTGAGCTGAATTTCTTGTTCAGTCATTCGGAACATTCTGCCATAAACATTGGGCGTAAAGTATTTGACACCCAGATCTACATAACTAAAAATGAAATAGGCCGAAGGATTAAGTGTATCTCTTAATGTACTTACTACCGGATGTGTTTGGAGCAAATTATTCAATAATTCCTCATAATATGAAGGGGTATTGTTCAACAAGTGCCTGCTAAATTCAAAAATATTATTTAATCCAATTTGTTTATGGGGCATAAAACTAACGATGGAGTGTTATGAGGCTCTTTTTATTAATAACGGTTTCTGTATTTCTACATCTGAAAATTATCATTTTTTCTAAGAATTAACAATTCAATTTATAAAAAAACACCTTCTAAATACAAATAAATGATTCTGCATTTTACAGGAATTTTCAGTGTTTGTTATAACTGGGACTTAATTAGATCAATGTACCACATAGCTTTAAAGACACTTATTTGATTTAGCCAAAATAAATCACGCAAACATTTCATTATCAAGTAAATACAAAATTTACATCAAGCATTAAATACATAATTTTATTCGGAAACGCTGATCTGCGATAGTATAAAAATAGTCCTTTTGTTCTATTGATACGTGTTTTAGCATTCCTCAATTTTGTATCATCAAATAATTCATCAACATCAATACTACAATGAAATCGATATATATACCAATTATAAGTTTAATCACCTCGATACTTATCAACTCCTTGGAAGTGGGTGCATTCAACATTCCGGATAATCCCTCCCGTTATTCCGTTTACCAATGGTCCACTCAAAATAATAACTGGGAGGCTGATCGCCAGCATTCGATTAAGTACAATGCCCAAAACAAAGAAGTAAGCCGTGTGATAAAAAACCTTGCTAACCAAAGAATCTTATCAAAGGACAGCTTAATCTATGATGCTCAGGGCAGAGAGATAGATTACATCAACTATTCGTATAATACGGCCACAGGATTCACCTTGAACGAACACCGCGAAACGGTGTATTTCGAAGGAAATGAAGTCAAAGTCTCGTATAGCTATTTCTTTGAAAATGGAGCCTGGACGCTCAAAACAGGCATGCGCAATGACCGAATAGTCAATGGCACTATTACTACCACAACCATGAGTACCTACGACTTGTTTTTCGGAAATCAATGGACCTACCGATTAAAAACCGAAATAAAAAGAGACCTGTCCGGAAAAATAGCAGAAGTCGTCACTTCTACTTTTGACAATGGACAATGGGTGTTGGATAACAAGGAAGTATATACGGGTTGGTTTTCAAGCCATCCCGATAGATTTACCGGAATGAGCAGATATATCTATGCAGGAAATCAGTGGCAATTGGAAACGGTGCATCAACAAACTACGGTGAGCGGTGGTTTCTTTTCTGAAACGATTACCGGCATGACGGCTCCTATAACCGTCAAAAGGATAATAGAAAAGCCTGACCAAAGTGAACGAAGCATCAGCAAAAAAATACCTAACGGGTGGCAGCTTGAATATATGAAAATGACCATTGCTGACACAATTGTTAAGGAACAATGGAATTATTACGACGAAACTATCCAAGATCAATTGGAATATGCCCATGAAAATATCGTAACCACCGATCGCAAAGGAAATATGATTGCCGAAGACTCCAAAATATGGGAACCGGCTACCGGATGGAAACTGGACCGATATACTCGCTATCAAAACACAAAAAACGCTTCCGGCAAGCTAGTAGAACAGGTAGTTTCTGATAAATCAGACGAAGCGATTGGATTTATAAATCAATACAAAATAGTGGTTGAAGAATATCCAACTACGGTAACATCCCCACCTACCGACACCGCAACGGTGTGTTCAGTAACCGGCAGGAGTTTTTATCATGCACATGCTTTCAGACCGAATGGCGTGTTGATCACTAAACAAAAAGTATTGATAGCCGATGGCAGTGATGCCCGCATCCGCGTATTTACCATGAATGGAAATAATCTCAATCTGGTTTCCTCTTATGGCACCTACGGTAATGGTGCCGGCCAATTGAATAATCCACAAATGCTAGCTGCGGACCCTAATGGATTGATATACGCCAGTATGGCCGGCAATGGTCGAATTGCAGTGATGTCATTGAATGGCAACAACTTGGTATATGTCAACAACCTGAATACCAATATGCAATATCCTTCAGGGATGGTATTCAAAAATGGTTATCTCTATGTATCTGAGACAACGGGAAATACAATTACCATATTCACCACCAACGGAATTTCATTTCAACAAGTGGGACAGTACAACAATCAGGGGTCTTCTTTTGGTCAATTGAATCAACCCATGGGCATGTGTGTAAAAGATTCGTTATTATATGTAGCTGACAAAAATAATTCCCGAATTCAGGTATTTAAGGTACAAGGGACAACCTTAACCTTCTTCCGTAGTTTTGGAGGAAATGGTATGTCCAATGGCCAATTTCAGTCTCCACAAGATGTTAAAGTAAGAGGTAACGAAGTGTATGTAAGCGATAATGGGAACAATAGGATACAAGTCTTTTATTTTGATGGCGGCAGCTATCAATGGATTGAAACTATCGGGTCCTTTCCATCCACAGTTACCGGAAGTTTTGACGCACCTACAGGCTTGGATATAGACTCAAAATGGGTCATAGTGGCCGAAAATGGCAACTACAGAGCACAAGTATTGCAAATGGCTCCGCATCGAACCCTAACCTATGGTGGACGCACCACATACAATGCCTTAGAGACCACAGCGTATTTTGCAAGTGTAACAGGAATCGCTCCTATGGTTCAGTGGTACAACTCTTCTAATACCCTACTTACTACCACATCTGCTTTACGAATTCTCAACCTTTCAACCCATAATATTGGCAACTATTACGGCAAAGTATTGGCAGGGTGTAGAACGTATTCAACCCCTTCATTTCAAATTCAAGTCAATCGATTACCGCAAACTGTTGTTGGGTTTATATTACCTGACACCGTTTTCAAATCGCAACAATCTATATTATTGCCTCAGTTGCGTATATTGGGACATTCGGTCACTATGTATGCCTCTTCAGACAACAGCGTTGCCAATTGGTCATGGGCGGTGAATGGCCAACCCGATACCGTTAAGTTAAGCAGCCGAGGAAGCGTTATGTTGACTGTCGGTAATATGGGCAATATCTATTACTTACCTATTAGTGTAAGCAAAGAGCTGTTAGTTATGGAAACCCAAACCATTACAGCAACTGCCATCCCAACCGTGTCACTGAGTGGATCTGCCCTCGTCAAAGACATCAATTTCCAATCTACTTCTTTAGAGAACGTAAGTGTCAACGGAATAAGCGCACCTTCAAATATATTCTTGTATGACAATGGTAAATTGACGATTACCGGAGTAGGAACGATTACCCTTACCGGATACCAAACAGGGGACGAATATTTGCTTCCTGCTAAGCCATATAACTTGATAATAAATGTGGTCACTGTGCCTTCAATTAACAAGAGTACCCAAACCGTGTTGGGTTATCACTTGCCCATAGTAACACTTACTGGTAATCAGATATTCAACCATGCATTTAACTTCACAGCCACTTCAGGCCTTGATGTTCGCTATGCCTATGCTACCAACGACTATTCAGTGGTAACCTTATCGGGAAATGTATTGTCCGTATCAGGTCCATGTACGGTTACGATTAGCGGATACCAACCCGGCAACGCAGAATTTGCTTCAGCGGTAACATTTCAAACCATTGTGCAGATTATAAGAGTCAAACCGGACTCAGTAATTAACAAAGTAAACTCCTTCAAACCAAATAGTCTTATGCTTTACCCCAATCCATCTACCGGGCAACAATGGATTACAATATACGGTATTCAGGAGACCACTACCGTACAGATACTCAATACCAATGGCGAACTTGTTCCGTTTGAACGTATCGAAAACTCTTTCAGGTTAAATGCACCACAAGGAATGTATTGGATCAAAACCACCCAACCCAACTCCTTGTTGAAATGGGTCATTCAATAAACAAGAGGGTAAAGGGAAAGGCAATTTGTCCTTTCCCTTACCCTTATTTTTTGGCACAACCAAATCCAGAATGCAATTTTCCCTCAGCATTGGTTCGTGTCTTCACGAACCTTATTAAAGTATAAAGCAAACCCTTTGTCTAAGTCTCATGGACACTAAATATTAGCGCATTTCACCTTATCACTGCGTCTATTTCCTATATTTGATTCGGTTTACGCAACAGGTTGCGTTTACAAATACGTTAGTTGTATTGCTAAAAAACACAGTAAATATTGAAAAAATCGGCAGACATACGACAACTTTACAAACCAATTCAACCGACGGTTAAACAATCGGCTGACAATGTAGCCTATTCAGAATTTCTGCCCGACATCAGACTGCAAAACTATATTTACTGCTACTGGCAACTCAATACGACCAGGACACTTTCGGAGCCATTCGTTTATCGTGTAGTTGCAGACGGTTGTATTGACATCTTTTTTGAACTCAATAATCCCAAGGACAATTTTGTAATGGGATTTTGCAAAAAGTTCACTGAGTTCTCGCTTGACAACTCATTTCATTACATAGGTGTTCGTTTCTTGCCGACAATGTTTCCGCAACTTTTCAGAATTAATGCTTCTGAATTGAGTAATCGTTTTGAACAATTAAGTAATGTAGTACCCAAAGTTTCAACTTTCATTGCCGACAATTTTCACAAACAATTAACACCAGATCAAATACAAAAAACTTTTGACACTTATTTTATCAATCTTATTGAAAACATAACTTTCGACAACGACAGCAGACTTTACAATGCTATTGAAAAGATACTTCAAGAGTTTGGAGTTTTAAATATTGAGCAGGACTTAGACACTGGAATTAGTCAAAGACAACTTCGCAGACTTTTTGAGTTTTACATTGGTGATACAGCTAAGACCTTTGCAAAAGTGGTTCGTTTTCAAAATATTCTTCGTGCCAAACCTTCATCTCAAAGTTTGCGACAAAACAAATTATTTTTTGATGTAGGCTATTACGACCAAGCACATTTTATCAAAGAATTCAAGAATTTTTATGGCGTAACACCAAGCAAGGCGTTTGGCAGATGATTATGTCCGTTTTATACAATGTTTGAACTACGGTTTGATAGAATTTTGTATCGTAAATTAAAACAAAAGAATGATGAAACGAATACTCACAATTCTAACAGTAGCTTGCTTAACGGCAAATGCTTTTTTACAATCAAGTTCAACATTTAAAAATCAAAACAAGATGAAATTAAACGCAGGAGTTCTCACAACAAAGTTGGCTGAAAGCAAAGCTTTTTATACCAACTATTTAGGTTTCGGGGTAACATTTGAAAATGAGTTTTACCTCTTATTACACACCCCAAAACACGAAGCAGAAATTAGTTTTTTGCTTCCCAACCACCCAAGTCAGCGACCTTTCTTTCACAAGCCTTTTTTGGGGCAAGGAATGTATCTTACCATTGAAGTAGATGATGTGGACAGCATCTACAACGACCTTAAAAAGAAAGGTGTACCCATAAAAATTGACATTCGAAACGAACCTTGGGGCGACAGGCATTTCGCCATTGAAGACCCTAATGGCATCGGCATTGACATTGTGAAATATTCACCACCACAAGACAAATAGTTGTGAAAACGCAACTTTCAAACAATTTAAAAGGTGCAAAAAATATTGGAGCAACTATTGAGAAACGCCTAAATGAAATAGGCGTTTTCTCACTTGCAGAACTTGCTATAATGACACCTGTAAGAGCATATCAAAGTATCTGCAAACAAAATCCCAACAAAACATTTCCAGTTTGTTATTATTTGTATTCACTACAAGGTGCTTTGCTTGACTTGCATTGGGGCGACTTACCGACAGAACTAAAAACAGAACTGGGTAAACAGGTTGGTAGGAAAAGAAGCACATACGCCTAACACTGTTTTGGCCATAGTTGGAATTCAGTGCTTCATATGACAGTTTTTCGTAAATTTGAACATTCGTGCTTCGTATGAAAGTTTGTGTTGAAAATCGCCACTGCGCCAAGCGCCAAAATGTTGGCATCAAGCATAAAGACCAATAGCGAGATACAAAGAAATGATTTTAAAAAGGATTATACCGCGACCTGAACTTCAACCATTCATAGACACATTTTGGGTCTTTGAAAATGACTTTGGAATTCCAACGGACGACAGCAGAGTAATAGCACCAAATGGCAAAGCGAAATTTATTTATTCTTATCTAAATGGACTCTCAACCATTCAGAATGGAATACAGACAGATTATAAAGAACAAGATATATTTTTCATAGGCATTTGGGATAGGCCTGTCACGCTGACTTCAAAAACCAGAACAACTGGCACCATTGGGATAGAGTTAACTCCCAACGGATTGCATCGTTTTACCAGACTTTCGGCATTTGAAATAGTAAACAAAATTTACAGTTTTACAGACATATACGGATTGTCAGGACGCGACTTATTGGAGCGACTTTCAAATGCGATGACCATTGATAGTAAAATAAATGAGTTGCAAAACTTTTTGGTAAACATCATGGCTCTAACAAACCGTAACAATACTTTGATAGACTATTCAGTTCAATTAATAAAAAACGCTTCAGGAATAGTTACCATTAAAGAACTCGAAGAAAAAATGGGTTATTCCAAGCGGTATCTGGATATGTTATTTAAAGAGCATCTAGGAATTTCACCTAAAACCTATTCAGGTATTGTTCGCTTTCAATCGTTCTATAATCTTTGGGCAAATGATGATAATTCAACTTTTTATAGTGACAACCTTTATGAAATTTACTACGACCAAGCACACTTTATAAAAGAATTTAAGAAATATACAGGCCACTCACCCAAACAGTATGCAAAATTAAAAAATGATTTTGGTAAAATATTTTACAAAAAATAAGTCATTTCCCTTTTTTACAATTTTAGGTTCTCTAAGCTAGATAGCTTTGTTGAATAATTTAAAAATTTACAAAAATGGATAAGAAAACCGAAGAAACAATGGCAGCAAATCTGCTAAAAAACACCGGAAAAAGTCTCGCTGAATGGGTTGAATATGCGAAATCAAACAATAAAAACAAGCATAGTGAAACCGTCAATTGGCTAAAAGAGAATTATAACCTTGGACTGTTTTTCGCAGACTTGATTGTTCACAAAGCAAATGGAACCGATGCTGGGTCAATCAGTTATGATGAACTTATTGAGCAGCAATATAAAGGTAAAGAAAACTTAAAACCTATTTATGAAAAGCTCATAAGTGTAATACTGACATTAGGAGATGAAATAGAAATAGCTCCTAAAAAAGGATATGTTAGCTTAAGAAGAAAAAAACAATTTGCTTGCTTAAGGCCAGCAACAAAAACAAGGTTCGAATTAGAACTAATAATCAAAGGGCAAGAAGCCTCCGGAGTTCTTGAATTAATTTCAGGAGCAGGTGCAATGTGCACGCACAGAGTACGAATTGAAAATGAAAGTCAAATAAATCAGGAAATAATCAATTGGATTGAAATCGCCTATAATAAAGCAAATTAAGACTATGAAACCTAAATTATTATTAAGAATAGCAACTGGATGTTTGATATTTTTCGCATTTGGACACAGTATTGGTCATTTAACTAGGCATAATATAAGCGACCCCAAAGCAAAAGAAGTACTACAACAAATGATTGATAACAAGTTTGATATGTTCGGTCAACTTCGAAGCTTTGATGAGAATTATACAGGAATGAGCCTTAATCTCATATTTACTTTATTAGCATTTGCGTCTATACTTTGGCTTCTTTCTACTCAGACAGAAAAATATCCTCAAATGGTTAAGAAAATTTTAGTTCCGATAACTATTTGTGTGCTAGGTTTTAGTGTGACAAGCTATTTGTATTTTTTTACACTGCCAGCAATTACTTGTCTGTTAGCTTCGATTTTAACCTCATGGGCGATATTTAAACTGACAGACAATAATCCCATCAGGTAACAGCACCCCCTCCGTAGTCTGTGGCATACAAAGCACCAATTAAAATGTGAAATGCCACCAGCTACGGATAGAGAACCGGTATTTTGGCTAAATCCTATGAAATGACAAATATGGCATATTTCGACTGATCATTTTATTCACATCTTTTGCTTACTTAATCTGTACTCTTTTCCCCACTCCGCCATTGACAGCATTATTGGGGACAGCGTTAGCCCAAACTCTGTTAAAGTGTATTCAACCCTTGGGGGAATTTCTGCATAAATCTTTCGGCTTATTAACCCATCATCTTCCAGTTCTCGAAGTTGTAAGGTGAGCATTGATTGAGTAATCCCTTTTACACTTCGCTTCAATTCACCAAACCTCGCAGGCGCAGTCAGGTAAATCGCATTAATGAGTATCGGTTTCCATTTTCCTCCCAAAACTTTCATAGTTGCAGTTACGGGGCAAGAATTTTCATCAAAAACGATTTTTTCTTTTGATCTATCTTCTTGATTATCAACAATAGTATGAACCATAATACTTACAACAATTAAATGTCCTACTTGATATATAACTATTAACTCTGAATGTTTGCTGTACAAATTTAAATAAAACTAATGAATAGGACATCTAAAGTAATTTTAATCACCGGAGCAAGCACCGGCTTTGGCAACCTTACCGCCAAACTACTTGCTAAGGCAGGGCATACAGTATATGCCACTATGAGGAATACCACTGGCAAAAACAAAGCTCATAAAGACGCACTGCTTGATTGGGGAAAATTACATCAGGCAAAACTTAGAGTAGTGGAGCTTGACGTAACCCAAGACAAAAGTGTGGAAGATGCCAAGGAACTCATTTTATCGGAAACCAACGGAAGCATTGATGTTATCATTAACAATGCCGGAATTTATGGTGGCGGAATTCAGGAAGCCTTTACGGTCACC
>JANRJY010000089.1:0-23254 GCA_033763735.1 Bacteroidota bacterium
TCTTACCTTTGTTCCAAGAGAAAACTTCGACACAACACCTTTGTTGCCGAAATTGAAAACGGGCTTTGCAGCCTTCATGTCGAAACTTTATGCTGGTGTGCCACCAGCCCGTTTCAACATTCGGCAACAACCGAGCCATTACTTGAAATTTTGGGAAACATTACAAATATTCTAACAACTCACTTGTTAATGTTCCATTATTAGTTAACTTTGCATTAAAAATTACAACTTGGACAAAGTTAGAAGTGTTAAGTTTTATAAAAATTATTTCAAAGATTTCTTTGAGCAACAAACTGAAAAAGTAAAGGGAAAAATTGACCATGTTTTATTTGTTGTGGCAGTAACAGAAAGGATTCCTAAGAAGTTTATGGAGCATATAACTGGTACAGATGGTCTTTATGAAATAAGAGTTGAATATAGTAGTAATATATATAGAATATTTTGTTGTTTTGATGAAGGTAAACTTGTTGTAGTCTTTAACGCATTTCAAAAGAAGACACAAAAAACACCTTCTGGTGAAATAGAAAAAGCACTTAAAATTAAGGATGAGTATTTTAAAGAAAAACTAGAATATGGAACTAAAAAATAAAAACTCAGATAATTTAACCTCACTCGAAGAACATTTTGACTCTAGATATGGAAAAATTGGTTCTAAAAAAAGAACAGATTTTGAAATAAAGGCAAAAGCATTTGCGATAGGTGAGGTAATAAAAGAAGAACGCAGATTGCACTCAATGACTCAAGAACAACTTGCTGAGAAAACAGGTACAAAAAAAAGTTTTATATCAAGGATTGAAAATGGACACAGTGATATACAATTGTCAACCTTGTACAAATTATTAGAATTAGGTTTAGGAAAACAGCTAATATTGACAATAAAATAAAACTTCAAGTAACATGCTATTTATTAAAGAATGGGTCTTGTTGGTAGGTCGTAGTTTTTCTCTCCTGAGTAGTGTGTCTCGTGGGATAGTTTCGCAGCCCTTTCTCCCATTCTTTCATAAATAGCCGTCCGTTGGGCAAAATTTTACAAACGCGCACGATTTATTCGCTAACTCATTTATGTATATGCTACTTGGAATACCTGCTACATTTAACCTAAGCTTTGTCCTGCCAAGCAGCATATACAACATTCGTTTCTCAACTCAATATCCGAATAAATCGTTCCCTTCGCACACGGATGCTTCATGCTCGTGCCTCGCATTCCCGCATCCTAAATTTTGCCCAATGGCTCGGTTGATGCAAATGCCCGTTTTCTGCTTCGTTCTTTTTCTTACCTTTGTTCCAAGAGAAAACTTCGACACAACACCTTTGTTGCCGAAATTGAAAACGGGCTTTGCAGCCTTCATGTCGAAACTTTACGCTGGTGTCCCTCCAGCCCGTTTCAACATTCGGCAACAACCGAGCCATTACCAGCAAGCGTAGGACGACAGACACGAGCATCAAAGACCGACCTTAAATCGACAAACATTTCGCTGTTCGTTGACACAAACCGACCTGACTTTTCCGACACCCAAGCCGACCCAAAAGGGTTTAAAAAATTTTCCCACCGCACATTTTAAAAAATGATTTTATGCATACCCACATTGGCACATTTGCAAAACCGCACAAGCCAACACACGACCCAAGTTTTGCAAAAGAGCCAATTTTCCACAGCTCAAAAAAAGAATGAAAATTTAATTCACTTTCAAAAAGTGTTTTATATTTGTCAAATAATGACAAGTCTAAATTTGCAAGTCGAATGAAAACCAGTTTTGGAGAATACATCAGGAAATTAAGGACAGAGAACGGAATGACTTTAACACAGTTAGCCGCTCAACTGGAATTGGACTCAGCTAATTTGAGCAAAATTGAGAACGGAAAAAGAGAGTTTGACGAAAAACGACTTGAAAAACTTGCCACAGTTTTCAGTCTAAAACTTGTAGACATCAAAACAGAATTTTTCAGCGACCTTTTCGCAAAAAAGATTTACGAAAACAATTGCTCAATGGAAACTCTAATGGTAGCAGAGGAAAAAGTAAACTACCTAAAAAGTAAGAATGTAAAACAAGGAGAAATAAAGTTTAACACAAATGCTTAAAGCAAAACCGACTGTAATAGATTTGTTTTGTGGTTGTGGGGGACTTTCGTATGGCTTTATTGAGGCTGGATATGAAGTTTTACTTGGTATTGACCATTGGCAAGATGCCATAAAAACTTTTGAACACAATCACAAAGGTTCAACAGGTTTGGTTGCAGACTTATTTAACGAAACACCAAAAGAAATAAGCAAAAAGACAGGGATAAATAAGGCAGACATCATCATTGGAGGTCCTCCTTGTCAAGGTTTTTCTATTGCTGGAAAAAGAATTGTAGATGATGAAAGAAATAAACTCTATAAATCATTTGTGAGTTTTGTTGAGTTTTACGAACCACAAGTTTTCCTAATGGAAAACGTGCCAAACATTGTTTCAATGGGCAAAGGTGTTGTTAAAGACAACATCATTGAAGATTTTCAAAAATTGGGCTACAATGTCGTTTACAAAGTGCTTTTAGCATCTGAATTTGGCGTTCCACAAAACAGAAGGAGAGCTATTTTCATAGGAACAAAAGGAAAAGAAAGCTTCAAATTCCCTGAAATTAAAAACCCTGAATTTGTTTCATCTAGTGAAGCCATTTCTGATTTACCTGAAAAATCAATTGCAGACGGGGCAAGATATCCAAGTAAAGCAAAATCTGAATATCAAGAAAAAATTCGTAAAGGATCAAAAGGTTTGTACAATCACGAAATTACAAATCACAATGACCAAACGATTGAAATTATATCAATGGTTTCTGATGGTGGGAATTATAAAAACCTGCCCGAACATCTTCACAAAACAAGAAATGTAAATATTGCTTGGACAAGGCTTAACAGCAAAAAGCCAAGTTTCACAATAGACACAGGTCACAGACATCATTTTCATTACAAATTTAATCGTGTTCCGACAGTTCGAGAAAGTGCAAGGATTCAATCGTTTCCTGACTCTTTCATTTTTTTGGGCAGCAAAACAAGTCAATATAAACAAGTTGGTAATGCTGTTCCTCCCCTTTTGGCGGAGGTATTGGCTAAATCATTGAAAATATATTTATGAGTAAACAACAGAAATATAAAATTCCTGACGAATACTTTTTTCGTTTGCATCACGTAAGACCACGCTTTAAAAATGATGTGGAAGAAGTTTTACTTTATGTAGCAACCTCTATTTCTGAAATGGATGTATTGCCCGAAAAAGAGTTTAATGCAGTTTTAAACAATGTGCTCTTTGGATTTAAGAAAAATGCTTCTTCGACACAAAAAACTATTGATAATTGGAGAACTGAAATTTCAGCCCTTTTTGCCTTTATACAAGAAGAAGACAAACATCTTCAGCCAAGCAAAATGGCAATCAGATTAGCAAACAATCAATATTTGGACGAGTTTTTTAATTATTTCCTTTACTCATTCCAATATCCAGGTGGGCATATTAAATCCCACAACATAATAAAACAAATTGAAGCAGGTGTAAAATTTAAACCTTGCAACTTCATTTTGCAGTTATTAATTGAAGGCGAAAATCTAACAGGAAAGCCATTTAGTGTTACATCAGAGGAATTAACCCAATGTGCTTACTTTGATTTGAGAGTTACACGAGACGGAAAACATCCAAAGGATGTTGCCAAAATGATTCTCAAACACAGAGCCGATAAAATTGAATATGACCACCATTATAACCAATTAAGGGATGAAAAAACAGGTGCTTATCCATCAAAAGGGGATGTTTGCAGATATGCAGGTGATATTTTGGATTATATGGTTTTAGCAAACCTTTTGCAACACAAAGGAACGGGTTATTACTACTATCTTAATGATGAAAACAAAGAAGCAATCAATTTTCATTTGAATAAATCTGTTTGGTTCAATCAATACGATAAATTCTACAAGCAAAAAGAAATAACCAATCCAGAAATTGCGGTAATAGAGGAAAATTGGTTTGCGTTTGTCAATCAGTTTGATGTCATTGAAGCATTTGCCCCACATCTTGACCAAGCAGAACAAGAAAGTATTTCGGCATTAATTCAAGAGTATTATTCTCGAATGGCTGGCGACAAAAAAGTGCCCACGAAAATCATTGGAGACTATGGAGAAAGTTTAATCTTGGCTCACGAATACTTGAGAACCAAAGACAAGACAAACAGACAACATTTGATTAATAAAATTCCAACACCGCTTGGAGTTGGTTACGATATACAAAGCGTTGAAATTGAAAAGAAAAAACGCTATATCGAAGTAAAAACTACAAAATCACGTAAAGCAATTACCAATAATCGCTTCAAACTAACTCCAAATGAGTGGGACACAGCCGAAACGATTGGAGATAATTATTTCATTTACTACTTAGTTGTAAATGAAGGCTCAAAAAATATTTTCGTTATTCAAAACCCTGTAAAGCAATGCGAACAAGGGAATTTGAAAATAGATAAAAATTTAGTAGTTGAATTTTCTAAAAAGTCAGGACAATGGGAAAAGCTATTAGAAATAAGAAACTAAAAGTAACTTCATTATTCTGCGGATGCGGGGGAATGGATTTAGGAATTCAAGGTAACTTTAATTTCCTTGGAAAGCATTTTGAAGAATTGCCTTTTGAAGTTGTTTATGCAGCCGATAATGACAGCTATGCAACTTCTATCTACAACAGCAATTTTGAGCATAAGTGTGAAATAAAAGATGTTAGAGATATTGTTCCTGGTGATATTCCAGACCACGATATTTTATTGGGCGGTTTTCCTTGTCAATCTTTTTCTATAAGTGCTCAAAATCCTCCACGACTTGGATACAAAGACGATAGAGGAAAACTATTTTTTGAAATGGTGAATGTTTTGAAAGAAAAACAACCTCGCTTTTTCATTGGAGAAAATGTGAAAGGGCTTTTATCTGCCAACAAAGGAAAGGCATTTCCAATGATTGTAAACGAGTTTAAAAATGCAGGTTATTACATTCATCATAAATTGCTTAATGCTTCTGAATTTGGCGTTCCTCAAAAAAGGGAGAGAGTTTTTATGGTTGGTTTTCGTGAGTTTGAGGATTATTTCAATTTCAGATTTCCACAACCAATCACATTAAATGGTTCAAAGGTTAAACTAAGACAAGTGATTGACCCACAAGCAGACCTTGACGATAAATGGTTTTTTAGTCAAAGAGCAGTTGAAGGAATGCTTCGAGTTCGTGAGAAAATGAACAAAGGAAGAGTTCAAGATTTAGAGCAACCTTGCAACACCATTAGTTCACATTTGGCAAAGGTAAGTTTGAACGGAACAGACCCTGTTTTGATGGTTAACGGAAAATATAGAAGATTTACACCGAGAGAAGCAGCAAACATTCAATCATTCCCTGAATCATTCAAATTAGAGGTAGTTTCAGAAAACAGACAATACCGAGCAATCGGAAACGCTGTTCCACCAGTTTTGATGTGGCACGTAGCAAATGCTTTGGTAAAATGTTGTTCGGTTGAGAAACCAAATAAAGTGAAAGAGAAAAAAGAAGAAGTTTTTAGTTAATGATAGACAATGAATTAAATCAATGACCTTACATTTAAAATTAAAAAATATTTTTTTTATAATTTAATAATATAACCTTGCTCTGCTTAGTTTGCTAAGTAATAATAAATGCTTTCCTTATTCTGTGACTAAGGAAACTATAATAATACTGCATCCGGTTGCAAACTCAGTGTAGCTTTAATAATTTTATGCTAAAGACAACAGTGGGATTTCCAATGTCCTCAAAAAACTTGTATTACACTTTATTCAAGATAGACAAAAAATATGATTTGAAAAGTGCTATTCTTAAAGCAATTCGTAATAATTCGACAGATTACATAAATCCGCCAATCAACAATATTGGTTACAAAGGAATTTTAAAGACAAGTAAAGACATTAAAAACTAACTTGAAGAAGATAGGGTATGAGTTCTAAATCCAAAATATCCATCCGTTTTTTTGACGACCGGGAGGTGCGTGCCATTTGGGACGAAGCATTCGCCAAATGGTGGTTTTCGGTATTGGATATTGTGGCGGTCCTACGTGACGAAAGCAATTACACCAAAAACCGGAACTACTGGAAATACCTCAAAGCCAAGTTGAAGAAAGAAAACAGCCAGTTGGTTAGTGGCACTACCCAACTGAAATTATTGGCAAGCGATGGCAAACGCTACCTAACTGATATGCTGGATTACAACGGCATTATTGCTCTGGGCAAAGAATTTTCGAGCAAAAAAGCAAACCGCTTTATTGAATGGTTTACCAACAGCGATGAAAGCATAGACGGAAAAAGCAAAACAAAGGCATATGCCCTGTTTGAAACTAATTTTATTGACAGCATAGAAGTAGGAACTACCAAAGGGCTGCAACAAATTCATGCTTATTTGTTTGGCGGCTTGTATGACTTTGCAGGGCAAATAAGAACCAAAAGAATTTCAAAAGGCGGCTACCAGTTTACACCTGCCCAGTATTTAGCCACGCATTTAAAAACCATAGATGCCATGCCCGAAACTATCATAGAAGAAATATCCGATAAATATGCCGACATGAACAGGGCACACCCTTTTATGGAAGGCAATGGCAGAAGCACACGGATATGGCTGGATTTGATGCTGAAAAAACACCTGAAATGCTGTGTGGACTGGAGTAAAATAAGCAAAGCAGATTATATGAATGCCATGATAATAAGCACAGTGGACAGCAGCGAACTATTGAAACTGCTTAAAAGAGCCTTAACTACCGACATACACAGCCGTGAAATGTATATGAAGGGTATTGATTACTCCTATTACTATGAAGAAAACTAGGCACGATTTAAACGATTACAAGATGGACCCGAAACTAGCGCTAATGTTGTGTGTGGGCAAAGCAGAGGTACATCCGCATATTAAAGAACAAGTAGGCACAGAAATAACTTCCGGCAGCAAGGGGTTTTGTTCAAAGTATTAGAACAATAGGTAAACCCATCAAACTATCGAGAATTCGCATTATATGGAAAAAATAATTAAGCATTTCGACAAATACCTGCCATTAGGCGACAACGAAAAAGAAGCATTGTTAAGTCGATTGACGGAGCGAAAAATAAAGCGTAAACAGTACATTTTGCAAGAGGGTGACATTTGTAAGTGTTTTACTTATGTTGTTGAAGGTTGTTTTAAAACCTACGGTGTGGATAGTTCGGGTGCAGAACACAATCTTGTATTTACTGCGGAAGACGATTGGATTACCGACATTGACAGCTTACATAAAGAGCGACCGTCCAAATTATTTATTGAGGCAATTGAACCCACTGTTATTCTTCAAATATCCAAAGGTGATCTTTGGTATTTGTACACCCACTATCCAAAGTTTGACAGGAACTTTCGTGTAATAATTGAAGACAAATACATTGAACTTCAAAACCGACTGCTTCAAACTTTCAGTTCAACAGCTTACGAACGCTATGAAAGTTTCTTGGAACAATATCCCATATTAGTCAACCGATTGCCAAACACACAAATAGCTTCTTACCTTGGTATTACACCCGAATTTTTGAGTAAAATAAGAAAGGAAAGGGTTATCAAATAAACTACCCTTAATCTATGTTAAGACTATTTCTTAAAGTAGTTTATAGGTAAAGGCATTTCATTCATTGCACCTTTGTATTGTCAATTTTGACACAACACAAATTCAAAAGCATAGATATGAATACTCCAAAAACAAAAGTCGCCATTATTGGGCTAGGCAATATTGGCAAAGCTATTGCCACTAACTTAGTCAAAGGTAAACATCCTGTAATTCTTGCTTCAAGAGATACTGATAATACAAAGGCATTGGCAGCACAATTGGGCAGCCTTGCAACGACAAAAGAAATTGCTGATGCAATTCGCGAAGCCGATGTAATAATCCCTGCCATTTACTTCAACGCATTAAAGGCGTTTTTTGAAACCTATTCAAAAGAATTGGACGGAAAAATAATTGTTGATGTATCCAATCCCATTGCTCCTGATGGAAATGGCGGATTCAAAAAAATTATCGGTAATAATGAATCGGCCGGAAAAATATTATCTGAATTAATTCCTAAAAATGCTAAACTAGTTAAGGCTTTTGGCACGTTAAGTGCTGCTTCGCTCCTAAGTGCTGCATTTAATGCGCCAGATAAAAAAGTGCTATTTTATGCTACCGATAGTACCAACAGCCAACAACAAATTGAAGCGCTTATAACAAGTAGTGGTTTTGATCCTTTCAACGTGGGCGGTATTGAACAATCAATCAAAATAGAAGTATTTGGCGACTTGCACGAATTTGGTGCATTGGGCAAACCTGTAACACTCTCCGAAGCGAAAAGCAACATTTCTCACACTTAAAAAATTATTCTAATGAAACATTTATTAATATCTGCCATGGTGCTAGTGTATTTAGCATCATGCCAAAACGAAACAAAAAATCAATCAACCAATTCAACACCAAACAATATGGAACAGTCAAACGAAAAATCAGCCATAGAAAAATTACTTTTCTCTTACCGCAATGCATTAAATGCATCAGACGTAAATAAAGTGTTGCCCCTATACACAAAAGATGGTGTATTTATGCCTTCCAATGCGCCATCGGCAATCGGACAAGAACAAATAAAAGGTTCTTATGAATTTGTCTTTAAAACCATTCAATTAAACATTGAATTTTTTATTGACGAGATAGTGGTTAATGGCGACTATGCTTTTGCAAGAACCACTTCGAAAGGCACCACCTTAATTCATGCCAACGGACAAACTGTGCCAGAAGAAAACAGAGAACTCTTTGTTCTACAAAAGACAAACGGACAATGGAAAATAAGCCGTTATATGTTTAACAAAATGAAATAAATCGACTTAACTTTAGTAGATAAATTAGCGTTGGATGAAGCAAAATACTTCATTTGACGCTTTTTTATGTACTTAATAAAACAATGCAATTGAAAAATCCATTAATTCCATTTCTCTTTTTACTTTACAATAACTCGCTTGGTAAATTGAAGTTTTTCGCTGGTTATTTTTAAAATATATATTCCTTGTGTAGTAAGCATCGGATTCCAAGAGTATTCATTTGTATCGACCATTATAATTTGTTTAAATTGTTCTGTCCCGTAAAGCGAAAAAATGCTTATACTGATGCTTTTTCCTAACCATTCTTTCGGAAACTTCAAGTTTAAATTTGTTCCATTCGTAGGATTAGGAAAAACTTCGGGATAGTCCAATTCATCAAAGTCATAGATTTTACTGAAAGTAGCGCCAAGTATATTACTCCCACTTATGGTTGATCCAAACTCAAAGGCGCCAATGTCGCATTTGCCTATTCGAGCAGCACCTCTTTGATCCAAAGTAGGGCAGTCGACACCCTTGTCTATGGCCGGGCTTCCGAGTTTCAATGCCATGGTTTTAGTATTGCCACCATTGGTTGTCAACACATCCAATAATGGATCAGAAATACCTATTACAGACGACACGTTATAATCATTCCAATTGGTAGTTGCTTTGGCAGGAAACTGAAGGTTATTACCCTGGTCATTAAGCAAATTGGTCGTATGTTGTTGTATACCCCATGAATTGCCTCCGTTTGCGGAAGTGTTTTTGTAGAAAATCGAATTTTTTATTTTTGTATTCGAAGGATCTGAAGTAGCTATAGCACCTCCCGCCCAGCCGGCATGATTATTGGCAAATGTGCAGTTTTTGATGAATACTTCACTGTTTGACATGGAATAAAGTCCAATAGCTCCTCCATTGGCCGAATATCCATCAACTGTGGAAGTGTATAGAGCCTTATTATTGTAAAATGTGCAATTTTCAATAGTAGTGGGGGCCCAATCGATGCGCATAGCACCACCGTTGATGGCTGCCTGATTTTCTGAAAATGTACAATTTCGGACCGTAAAACCTTTGTTTTTGGCATTATTCATTTGTTCAATAGCTCCACCGCCTCCTCCGGATGGATTAGTGTCACCAAGCAATTGGTTAACTATGTTTTTGTGAAATGTGCAGTTTTCAACGATTACTTCATCTGTTTCATCGGTGTATATATGACAAGCACCTCCATCCGACTGAGCAACATTTGATTCGAAATGACAATTTTTGATGGTAATGCTACCCGCTTTTGTGCTGGAGCCTCCTTCTGATGCCCTATCTACATAAATAGCTCCTCCGAATCCTCTTAACGAAGGGTTGGAATTGCCTTTATCATATTTGGCCATCGTAGTGGTGTTTTCAGTAAAAATGCAATTTTGAATATCCAATGTGGAATTGAGTCCATTAATGGCGGCTCCGTTAATTCCTGAATTTTTAGTAAAAGTACTTCCATACACACTATGTTTGTTGGGACCCCATAGCATTACTGTTGAGCCTCTTTCATCATTTTTGTCAGTAGACTTGTTATTGGTAAATACACAATTGCTGATAGAACAAGTACCTTCGAAATGACTAAAAACAGCACTTCCACCTTGCTGCGCATTGTTTCCTTCGAAATAGCAATTTTCAATAAATAATTTACCCTGATGCTCACTTCTTATTCCTGCGCCATATTCTGAAGTTAAACCGTTCATTATCCTCAGATTTCTAATTGTAAGGCTGGTTGGAGTTACTGAAGTAGATTTGAGCAAAAAAACCCTAACCGAATTGTTTCCACTAATCGTAAATGCTGAAGCATTAATCCCATCAATAGTAATATTTTTGCCAACCGGAATTTCTAAAGTTGAACTTAGAATTAAAGTTTTTTTGGATAGGGATGAATCTATCTTAATTAAATCTCCATTGGAGGCATTTTGAATGGCATCTCTTAGTGTACCGGTACCGGAGTCGTTTGATGAAGTGACTAATTTGGTAGCAGCTTGTGTGTGAGTTATAGAAATCCACATGGTACAAACCCATATGATACTGATATTTTTGAATTGCATAATTAACTTATCTGACATTTTAGATAATTCAAAGATATTCCTTTTTGAACAAAATATGATGGTTAACCATATTTAACGACTCTTGTAATATCTTATAAAAATGAATTCATTAGTGATAAACAAATTCGTTCATCATATTATCAATTTTGAAACATACTTTTTTCCCAATTTTGCAACAGACCGTATAAATAACCTGAATTTGGGTTAAGAAAAGTCAATGAATGATAGGAAAAACCTAATAATGAACGATTTGCACTAATCCCAATCCTTTCCTCAGTGGGAAAGGGCTAAACGTCTCCCCTTTGGACAAGCGAAAACGAGAGTTTGAAGCTTGCAACCGAAGGTTTTTAGAGGGGCTAAAGGACGCAATTTTCATTATATATTCATGTTTTCTTATCCCGAATTTAGGTTAAATACCAATTATAACCAGTCGAATAATAGGATGTTCTATAAAATGAGAAAGCTTAAAATGTTTTATTTTAAATGAATTACTTTTAACTTCATTTTTTTAATTAAACCATAAAATTTAAAACTTATGTTTGGACTAACTTATTTGGGAATATTTCATACGCTTATTAGTTTAGTTGCTCTGGGTTCAGGCGCAACCGTATTATTTCAGGAAAAACGAATTTCTTTTGCAACTTTTGTAGGCAAAATATACATATTCACTACCATCATAACTTGCCTTACCGGTTTTGGAATATATCAACATGGCGGTTTTGGCGTAGCACATATTTTGGGGATTGTAACTTTATTGGTTCTTGGTTTTGCTATATATGTAGAAATAGGAAATCAACCTTTTGGTGCCATTTCAGCTTATATCGAAGCTATTGCCTATTCATTTACTTTTTTTCTTCACTTAATTCCAGGAGTCAACGAAACGCTTTCACGCTTGCCTTTGGATAATCCGATTGCCACAGGACCCGATGATCCTAAAGTAAAAATGGCCATTGGTGTTTGTTTTGTACTTTTTCTTAATGGAGTAATATTGCAAGTGATTATGATTAAAAACAAATTGAAAAATAAATCCTAATCCTTTTATAAGCTCCAATAGCCCCATGATTAATGAAGTGATGCAAATACACAAGCACATTTGGTGCCTCACTAATTCTTTCGTATAGGGTAGAATGCTTCAATTGAAACAAACGTTAACTTGTCAATTGAAAGAATTATTACTTCTCTTGATCGGCTTTCAGCAATTCGGCTTGAATGCCCGCTGTATTGTTAATTGCCACTAAAACATTGGCAGGAATCATTTCTTCGTATTCAATTTCTACAAATTCGCCATCATTGGTTTTGGTTTTAACCTTACCCTTTTTGAAAGTAACAGCTCCCGTTGTGTCAGGAGCATGACAATAAAATATAAAACTTTGATCGTTTTCGTCATGAATGGCCGATATTGGTACTGTTTTGGCAATATTACCGGAATTTTCACCCTTGATTTTGGCGGTCACCGACATATCCGGAATTACCAAATATCCCTTAGGTGCTTTAAAGGAAGTATGAAGTACGATGGAGCGCGTTTCTTTATCTATTGTTCGTGAAATATTTTCGATTTTTCCCATTACATGAGGAATTTTTTTGTTGATAAATTGAATTTCAATTTCCTGATTTTCGCTGATTATCCCCATGTCTTTTTCGTAACAATGTACATCCGCTCTTAATTCAGATAAGTCAATTATTTCAGCCAAAACCATACCAGGTTCGGCACGCATACCTATGCGTGAGGGCATATTATATACAAATCCACTAATTGGGGCTTTTAAAGTAATATGTGTTCGGATAATAGCTTGTAATGGATCTTGAAGGTCTATTGGGTCCACGCCTTCTTGAATTGTAAGTTTTTCCTTAAGTGTTTTTTCCTTACTTACCGCACTCATATACTTGCTTTCAATCAATTGAAATTCCGAAAGTGCCCCCACATTTTCTTTTCTTAAAGTGGTTTGCCTTTCATATTCTTTTTGGTAAAATCTGGCATCGACCAAAGCTGACAAATAATCTTGTTGCAACTGAACAAGTTCAGAACTTGACAGAATCATAATGGGATCTCCTTTTTTTACTACTGAACCTTCCACAACAAATATTTTGTCAACCACCCCGGCAATTCGAGTGGAAACGGTTGCCTCATGATTGGGCATGGCAGCTACAATTCCGTTTGCATACAGCGTTGGGTAAATTAATCGATCGGTAACAGGAGCTATTTTAATGTTAAGCAAGTCAATTTGTTTTTTGGTAATGGTAACGCTTGGTACCACATACACGCTCTCATTGACATCAACCTTTTTTTCATTGCTCTCTTTGCATGAAAAATTGATTGATAAGGCAACAACTATTATTACTCTTAATACATTTTGGACTAGGTTGATGTTAGGTTTCATTTCCATTTTGAACTTATATTTCTATAGTTTAATTCTTATTTTCCTATCATTGAACAAAATGTACAACACAGGCAATACCACTAAGGTAAGTATAGTTGAAGTAATTAATCCACCAATAACTACTGTAGCCAAAGGTTTTTGAACTTCAGCTCCAGCTTCCGTAGACATTGCCATGGGCAAATAACCTAATGCTGCAGTTGCTGATGTCATCAATACCTGACGGAACTTTTCTTTAATACCTGTACTAACCCTGTCGTGTATGCTATCAAATCCATGCATTCCCTGTAGTAATTTAAAATGACCAATTAACATAATACCATTCAATACCGCAACACCAAATAATGCAATAAAACCAATACCTGCCGAAATACTAAATGGCATACCTCTTAGATAAATTGCAAACACACCACCAACAGCTGAAAGTGGTATGGCTGTAAATATTAATAAGCTGTCACCAAAAGTTCCCATAGTTATAAATAGAATAATAAAAATGATTAATAAAGAAATGGGCACTACCAATGTCAGCCTTTCTTTAGCCATCCGAAGGTTTTCGAATTGCCCGCCATAATCCAGATAATAACTATGGGGCAGCAATACATTTTTTTCAATTTTTTTGGCTGCTTCATTCACGATGGATTCCACATCGCGTCCACGTACGTTGAACCCAACATTGAGTCTTCGTTGACCATTTTCGCGAGAGATTTCAGCAAATCCTTTTTCCGTTTTTATAGAACTTATTTCACGGAGAGGGATCATATAACCTTGAGCCGTATTAAGTTGGAGGTTCATGATATCTTGAATATTGCTCCTTTCTTCCTTTCCAAGTCTTACGGAAAGGTCGAATCTGCGTTCACCTTCATATATGGTTCCTGCTTTAGCTCCGGCAAATGCCGTTTGTATGAGCTTGTTAACTTCATCTACCTTAATTCCATAATATGCAAGTAGTCTTCGGTCGTATTTAACCATTATTTGAGGTAAGCCTACGAGTTTTTGTACTTGAATATCTTTTGCTCCTTCACAGGTAGCAATTTGAGCCGCAATTTCTTTTCCGGTTTTGTCCAATTTGTCAAGGTCATCACCAAAAATTTTAATAACCACATCTGTTTTGGCACCGGAGAGCATATCATTAAATCGGTTTTCAATGGGTTGTTGAATGGAATAAATAATTCCCGGAAACATTTGCAACACCGCATCAATACTATCAGTAAGTTCTTGCTTGGATTTGATTTTTTTCCATTCTTCTTTGTCTGTAGGTCCAATAATAATATCCATTGCTTCCAATGGCATAGGATCCATTGGAATTTCAGAGGTACCAATTTTAGAGACTATATTTTTAATTTCAGTTGGATACCTTTTAATTATTTCTTTTTGAATATTAGTAGAAACTTCTTTTGATTTGGAAAGAGATGTTCCTACGGGCATCCTTACTTCAATATTATAATCTCCTTCATCAAGTTTAGGAATAAACTCCCCGCCCATTTTACCAAAAACGATAATAGTGATATATAGAACCAACACAGATGCTATAACAACACCATATTTATATTTGAATGAAAAATTCATGATAGGTTCATATAACTTGAACAAGAAATCAACAAACTTATCACTCCAGTTTTTATGCTCATGATTATGAGGTTTCAATACCAATGTACTCATCATAGTTACATAGGTCATCGCCAAAATAATAGCTCCGGTAATCGCAAAACTTACAGCAATTGCCATTGGCGAAAACATTTTGCCTTCCACTCCGGTAAGTGTCATAATTGGGAAATACACTATTAGAATAATCAAGCCACCATATACCACCGTCTTTTTTACTTCTTTAACCGAATCAATTACAATCAAGTCCTTAATGTCTTGATCCTCAACTTTGCCATATTTTTGCATGCCCAGAGCCAGTGCTACCACTATGGATTCAACAATTATGATTGAAGGGTCCACCATCAAACCAAAGTCAATAGCTCCCAAACTCATTAAGTTGCCTCCAACGCCCACCATATTCATCAAAATAATTGCAAACAAAAGGGAAAGCGGAATTACAGAAGCGGTAAGCAAACTTGCTTTGATGTCACCCAAAAAAATAATAATTACAAAAACCACAATTAAGCAAGCTTCAATCAAGTTTTTAGTTACTGTACGAATTGCTCTGCTTACAAAAGCCTCCCTATCGATAAATGCCACTATTTCTAGGTCGTCCGGAAGGAACTTTTTAATTTCTTCAATTCTTTTTTTAACGTTAGCAACCACTCTTGATGCATTTTCTCCTTTTCGCATCAACACAACAGCACCTACTACTTCGCCATTTCCGTTCATAGTCATAGCACCATATCGAACGGTGTATCCAAATTCTACTTCAGCAACATCTTTTACAAATACGGGTACCCCATTATTTTGCTTGATTACAATATTTCTTATATCTTCTAATGACTGGGCCAAACCTATTCCTCTGATCAAAAATGCAGTGCCTTCTTTTTCGATATAAGCTCCCCCTGTATTTCCATTGCCTTTTTCCAATGCATCAAAGAGATCGGCCATGCTCACATTGGTAGCACGTAATAATGAAGGTTTTACTTTAGCTTGATATTCTTTAACATATCCACCAAAACTTGAAACATCCGCAACTCCTTCGGTTCCTAACAATTTTTTACGGACAATCCAATCTTGAATGGTCCGAAGATCCATCAAGGAATAAGATGTGTCATTTGGGTTTTTGGGTCGAATTACATATTGATATATTTCACCCAATCCGGTGGAAACAGGTGCTAATGTAGGTCTGCCAAGTTCCGCAGGCATATCTGCTTCAAGTTCCTTTAGTCTTTCCATTACCAGCTGACGGGCACGATATACATCCACATCGTCCTTAAAAACCAAAATCACATTTGAAAGTCCAAATTTGGAAATGGAACGAATTTCGATGAGACCGGGCAAATTGGCCATACTCAACTCCAGTGGCGAAGTGATAAACTTCTCCATTTCATAAGGAGCGAGGTTTGAGTTTTGGGTAATTATTGTTACCTGATTGTTGGTTACATCCGGCACTGCATCTAACGGAAGCCGAGTAACCGAGTAACTGCCATACAAAAAAAGTAGTCCGGTAAGTATGCCAACAGTCAGTTTGTTTTTGACGCTGAATTCGATTAATCGGTCGAGCACTTAGTTAATTAGGATTTATTTAAGTTCAATAGTACAAATTTAATCTCATTTTAATGTCGTTAAAAGTCGAATAATTTACTTTTTGTTTAAAATATTTTCAATTTTTGAAAAAAGAAGCTTTAAAATTTGTCCATATTTTGAAATCTGGCTAAAAAATGTTTAAAATATTCTAATAGTGCGGCTCATTTTAAAAATGTAATAATGATGTATAAAACTGTTGTATCAGGAAGAAATTATACTTTTAAAAGTCTGAAAGAATTGATGGCGAAAGCTACACCACTTCATAAGGTTTAGATATTTATAAACATCTGATATAAAATCTATCAAGAATAAACAATTAAAAGTTAAGAGTTTGTGAACAAAGTGGATGGTATATTATTGGAATAGTTGATAATAATATTTAAATTTACAATATGTAAATCAAAATTATAAATGGAAACATTAATAATAAATACACAAACCGAAAGCCAAAAGAAAGCATTCGAAGAATTAGCTAACTCAATGAATTTGAGCGTATTTCATACAACCTTTGAAAATGATTTTGCATTGGGTGTTTTAATGATGGAAAGTAAAAAATCCGGATTTTTAGGTGTAGAAGCAACCGAGGAATATTTCAATAATCTTAAAAATGAAATTAAATACAAGTAATAGATTTATTTCTTACTTGTCAATTACTCCAATTGAAACACAAAAAAAGGTTATTGAAGTAGTGGAAATAATGAAAGGAATAAAACAGATAAATGAACTTAAAACACAAACATTAGTTGGTTTTCCATTTATTCACGTGATTCAAATTGAGAATTATAGTCTTTGTTTTTCTCTTTCAAAAGACGAAATTGAATTGTTAGGAATTGTAGAATCGGGTAAAGAACTACCCTTGATTACTTAATATCATCTTTTTTATATTTTCTTCAAAATTAGTTTCATTTATAATGATTCCTTATTTTGAAAACTAACTAAAAATCCCTTTTTTGGTTTAATCAAAAATTTTAGCAGAATGTATAAAACAATCGTTTCAGGAAGAAATTATACTTTTAAAAGTCTGAAAGAATTGATGGCAAAAGCTACACCGCTTCGTTCAGGCGATGTATTGGCAGGTTTGGTTGCTGAAAGCTATGAAGAACGTGTAGCTGCACAAATGGTGTTGGCTGATTTGAACTTGAAAACATTTTTAAATGAAGAACTGATTCCTTTTAAAACAGATGAAGTCACCCGCTTAATTTTTGATAACCATAACAAAAATGCATTTGCAAAAATAAGCCATCTTACGGTAGGCGACTTTAGAAATTACTTGCTTACTACCGAAGTTCAGGAAAAAGAAATTGCTGAAATCAGAGATGGACTCACTCCTGAAATGGTAGCCGCAGTTTCAAAAATAATGAATAATCAAGACTTAATTCTGGTAGCTTCAAAAATAAGAGTGATTTCAAAATTTAATAATACCTTAGGCTTAAAAGGTAGATTTTCCACTCGTCTCCAACCCAACCACCCTACCGATGATTTGAAAGGAATAGCAGCCTCAATGTTGGACGGACTCATGTATGCTTCAGGCGATGCGGTAATTGGTGTAAACCCTGCCACTGACAATGTCCAAAAGATGACTTCAATACTGAACATGATGAATGAAGTAATTCAAAAATTTGAAATACCAACTCAAAGTTGTGTTTTAGGGCATGTAACAAATACCATCAAAGCAATTGAGCAAAATGCTCCAGTTGACATTGTTTTTCAATCTATTGGTGGAACGGAAGCTACCAATTCAAGTTTTGGAATCAATTTAAATATTCTTAAAGAAGCACAAGAAGCAGCACTAAGTTTAAAAAGAGGGAAAATTGGAAACAACGTAATGTATTTTGAAACCGGACAAGGTAGTTCGCTTTCGGCAAATGCACATCATGGAGTGGATCAGCAAACATGTGAAGTGCGTGCTTATGCGGTAGCGAAGGTATTTTCGCCACTTTTGGTAAACACCGTAGTAGGTTTTATAGGACCGGAGTATTTGTATGATGGTAAGCAAATTACGAGAGCCGGACTTGAAGATCATTTTTGTGGCAAATTGATGGGTTTGCCGATGGGTTGCGACATTTGCTACACCAACCATGCGGAGGCCGACCAAGATGATATGGATAATTTGCTGACTTTACTTACTGTAGCAGGTTGTAATTACATAATGGGTGTGCCTGGCGCAGACGACATTATGCTTAATTACCAAAGTACATCATTTCATGATGCACATTATGCCCGAACCCTATGTAACTTAAAACCCGCACCAGAGTTTGAGGAATGGCTAATTAAGTATGGAATAATGAATGAACAAATGCAATTGCTTTCACCCGATTCAAAAAACAAACTCATTGGATATGAATTATTTAAATAGCAATATTAACGTATTTCCTGACCAGTGGGAAATATTAAGAAAATATACCGATGCCCGTATTGGATTGGGAAGAGCAGGAAGCTCATTGCCTACCAACAGACTTTTGGATTTCAAACTTGCTCATGCACAAGCGAGAGATGCGGTGTATTCCTTATTAGATTTAGAAAAATTGAAAGCAGAAATTGCAATACTTAATTTGCAATCGTTGGAAGTATTTTCAGACGCAAGCAACAGGACCGCTTATTTGAGCAATCCGGACAAAGGAAGAAAGCTGTCAAAAGATTCTGCCAATTTGTTAATTAATCAGAAAGTAAATAGTTCAGATTTGTGCATTGTGTTAGCTGATGGTCTGTCTGCTGATGCAATCAATATCCATGCAATAACATTTTTAAAAGAATTTTTTCAAATAAACCAACAAATTAAGACACCTATTGTATTTGCAAACCAAAGTAGAGTTGCTTTAGGAGATGAAATTGGTTGTTTGCTGAAATCTAAAATTGTGGTTATGCTTATAGGTGAACGACCCGGACTTACTTCACCCACTAGCTTGGGTGCTTATATTACATTTAGCCCAAAACCCGGAATTACGGATGAAAAAAGAAATTGCATATCAAATATCCGTCCCGAAGGATTGAGCTATAAAGAAGCTGCTTTAAAGTTGAATTATTTGATAATACAAATGAAAAAACTGGGATTTTCGGGAGTGGAATTGAAGGATGATTATGGTGGGATGATAGAATAATTATCCAAATATTTCCAATAGTTTTTCAACTACTTTTTTACTTAAATTTTTATTTGCTTCGTCTAACTTCTTAATTAATCTTTGACTTATCCACACATTTAATTCGGTCAAATGCTATCTGTCCTAATTGATTATTTAAATTAGAATTAAGTCGAAATGGGTAAAATTCTTTAATAGTAGAGGTATATGGTGCAACTATACCTGATTTAAGAATATCATTCATTTCATCAGGAGAAATTACAATACAAGGCCTGATTTTTGAAATTTTGCTTCCTTTTGTAGGGTTTAAATCAATTAAGTATATATCAAATCTTTTTATTTCGGACATTTCAATAGAATACTTTAAAATATTAATTATCCTCTATTTCAATGTCAAAATTTAGCCAATCTTTATCTTCATCATTAAGGGTTGTTTCGCCAGCTTCTTTTGCTTTTAAAAGCATTTCCTTCCAACCTTCTCTTGGATTATTTTTATGTATTGGTTTAATAGTAATTTCTTTATCCGATATGTTTAACTCAACTTCCTTATTAATCCCCATTTGTTTAAGCATATGCTTTGGTAAAATAATTCCTTGAGAATTTCCAATGTTTATAATATTTGCTTTCATCAGTTAGGTAATTGTGTTATTACAAAATAATAACATTTGTCCATCAAAACTAAATTTTACTTCTTACAACACTCCATTTTTTGTTCGCTTACAATTTTGGGACTTAAGTAAGGAATTCCCAAATTCAACCCTCTGGTAATTAATAAAAGTCCTATAAAAACGGCGAAGATTGGAGAAAATTTGCTGATAATTTGTCTTTTTTGCACTGAAAGTATGCTACTAATCCAAACAATTGAAAACAAAGCAGGAATGGTTCCAAACCCAAAAAATAACATAAATCCCGCTGAAGTTATAGGATCAGAATTGCACAAAGCCGCAGTTAATGCCACATACACCAAACCACATGGCAATAATCCATTCAAAAATCCAGTAAAAAGAAAATTGTAAATTCCCTTTTTTGAAAGTTGTGCAGATAGCAGTTGTTTGAGTTTGAACATACCCGTTGAAACATAAGTAATGTGAATATTAAAATTTGGTATAAAAATAAGTATTAAAAATATTCCTGAGAATATGGAAACCCATTGTTGCAACCCTGCAATTGCAAAAGATTTGCCAATTAATCCAATACATATTCCCAATATTGAGTACATAAAAATTCGACCAAAATGATATGCTGAAATACTAAAAATCTTTGTTTGAATATTCAATTTTCCGACTGGTAGCGCCATAGCAATAGGTCCGCACATACCAAGGCAGTGCATGCTGCCTACGATTCCTGTTAAAAAAGCTCCTCCAAATAATATCAGCTGATTCAATTGATAATAATTTCTTTTTCAATAATATATGAAACATTATTTTTTGTGGATTCATATACTATTTTCCAATTTCCGATGGGTTTATTAGAAAAATCTATACCGGAGAATTGTTGAGCAATGGACTTTCTAAAATCCTCTTTTTTATTGGCAGCCCAATAAAAGTATACATTGCTTGAATCGGGGTTGATAATTTGAACCGGAACAGTAATTTGTAAAAATTTAGTTTTTGAATCGAAATTGATTAATAATGAATCGACAAATTTTTTACCAGATTTCAATTTGCTTATTCGATTTTCATATTGAATTCCTGTTTCATAGTAATCTTCACGAACCAAATCCACTTTAGTTGAAAACATTTGAACAACCATGTAGGTAATGAATCCCATAAAAACAATTATTACCAACATTATACTATATCCCCAATTAAGTTTCATAATTACTATTGCGTTACAGGTCCAATAAAATTCGTTTTTAATCTGTCAATTACCTTATTGTTTGAAACAACTTCTAATTCCAGTTCTGTTTTATAAGTTCTAATGGCATTTTCTGAAAGTTCAATAAAAAATGCACCTTTCACAATGTCATTGGCCGGCACATTTAATTCATTGTTTCCAACAAATTTTATTTTAGCATCAAGGTTTACGGCTCTTATTTGTGCTGGAAACGATTTGAATGTTTTATTCACTATTTCATAATTGTACAAATTAGTTATTTTTTGACCTGCAGTTTTTTGAAACATCATGCCTGGAGTACGCAATACGGTCGTTTCCACATTGTTGCGAGTAGAAAGAAGTGTGATTTCAATTGCAATTAAAATCAATAATACCACAGAATATGCTATTGTACGCGTATTTACTATTTTTCTGGTACCTTTTTCTATTCCATCAATAGAATCATATCTAATTAAATTTAATGGTTTGTTTACTTTATGCATCACATCATCACATGCGTCCATACAAGCAGTACAATTCACACATTCCAGTTGAGTTCCATTTCTGATGTCAATTCCTGTTGGGCATACATCCACACACAAATGACAATCCACACAATCACCGGAAGTCCTGATTTCATCTTTTTTAATATGACCTCTGGGTTCTCCTCTTTTGTAATCATAGGCAACTACAACGGTCTTTTTATCTAAAAATACGCCTTGCAATCGACCATAAGGACAAACAATGATACACACCAATTCACGAAATTTGGCGAACACAAAATAAAATGCTAAGGTAAAAACTCCAATGGCAAATAAACCTGCGAGATGATCCACTGGATTATCTGTTATAATTTTGAAAAGTTCATTTTTGCCAATGATGTATGCCAAAAAAGTGTTGGCAACAGCGAATGAAATAGTAATAAATATCAAATGTTTGAGTCCTTTTCTTAAAATTTTATTGGCATTCCAAGGCTGTTGTTCAAATTTTTGTTGCTTTCTGAAATCTCCTTCTATCCAATTTTCGATTTTTCTAAAAATCATTTCCAAAAAAATCGTTTGTGGGCAAGCCCAACCACACCAAATACGACCAAATACCACTGTAAAAAGTACGATAAATACCATAAAAGTAAGCAATCCTAAAGCGAATAAATGCAAATCCTGAGGCCAAAAAGGAACACCAAATAGGATGAACTTGCGTTCTAAAACATTAAATAAAAATAATGGATGCCCATCAAATTCTAAAAAAGGTCCTATAAATAACATTCCAATGAGCACATAAGCTACAAACATGCGCCATTTGTACAATGGTCCTATGATTTGTTTTGGAAATATTCGTATTCTTCCACCATGTGAACCTGATATAGAAAGAGAATCCCGATAATCGTTGGTGTGAATAGCTTCAGCGGCTCCCATAATCTTGAATTTTCATCAAAATTAGTATCGCTTGTCAATCAGAAAAATGACAATTATCAGCAAAATAACAGATAATCGTCAGATGGATTTACATATAATTAAGGTCGTTGTTAAGTTTTAGTTTGATTATTCCAAAAGCGTTTAATACTAATATAATTGGGTAAGTAGGGTCAAACTCATGCCATTTGATTCCAAAATTGGCTCTGCCTCCAAACTTATGATGATTGTTATGATAACCTTCGCCCATCATAAGAATATCAACCGGCAATAGATTTTTAGCAGTGTCATTTACTTTGAAATTAATATAGCCGTACTTGTGTGCAAACCAATTGATAATGGCTCCATGAATAGGACCCATTAAATAATGAATAGGCAAAAACAAAAACTGCCACCATGCCGTTGCAAAATTTAAATAGAATAAGGTGTATAAAATGCCCCATCCAACTCTGGATGTATA
>JANRJY010000092.1:0-15436 GCA_033763735.1 Bacteroidota bacterium
ATCCACAAGCCCAACATCTTTTTTTGTATTATTCATAGAACAAAAAAAGAGTATATGAAACAACTTTCATATACTCCTTTATAACAAACTGACAATCTATGACTTACAGCGAGTTTACCAACTATTTTTGACTATTATATCGAATTAAAACAATCAAAGTAAACCTTATGTATTCCATTTCAAATTTTATTAAATCAAAATTTATACTTACCTCAAAATGGTTTTTTTATTTTAACTTTTATTTTGCGCATCAACCACAGCAAAAGTTACCATGTTTATTATTTCCCTAACAGAACTACTTAATTGCAAAACATGAACAGGTTTTTTGAGACCCATTAAAATCGGACCAATTGCTTCTGCTCCACCCAACTCTTGCATGAGTTTGTAAGCAATATTACCAGATGCCAAATTTGGAAATATAAAAGTGTTTACATCTTTATCAACTAAATTACTAAAAGAATATTGTTCTTTTAGTAAATCATTATTTACTGCAAAATTGGCTTGAATATCACCATCCACAATTAAACCAGGATGATTTTTATGCAAAATTTTCACTGCTTCACTTACTTTTGAAGGCACCTCCCCTTTGGAACTACCAAAATTGGAATATGATAACATAGCAATACGAGGAGTTATATTAAATTGCTTAACTGTGTCAGCAGTTAATATAGTAATATCTACCAATTGTTGTGTGTTAGGATCCACATTCATAGTAGTATCGGCAAAGAAATAGGGACCTCTTTTGGTCACCATTAAATATAGTCCGGCTACTCGGCTGACGCCTTCTTGAACACCTATTATGTCCAAAGCTGGTCGAATTGGTGAACTATAGTTTCGGGTTAGGCCTGAAATCATAGCATCTGCCAAGTTTTGTTCAACCATCATGGCACCAAAATAATTACGATCGCGCATTAACCTCAATGTATCAAATTGTGTAAGTCCATGGCGTTGTTGTTTTTTCCATAACAAATCACCAAATGCATGTCTTTGCGAATTGGCTTCATCCGACCAGTTGTCAATTATAGGTGTATCGCCCAAATCTATTTGATGTTCGTTAAGAATGGCTTGTATTTTTTCTTTGTTTCCTAATAAAATTGGAATTGCAATGCCTTCATCCTTAGTAACTTGTGCTGCCTTAAGTATTTTATAATTATTGGCTTCTGCAAATACTACTCTTTTGGGATTGGTTTTTGCTTTAACAGTAATACTTCGCATGAGTTTATTATCTTTTCCAAGTCGGTTATCAAGTTCTGTACGATAAGCCTCCCAATCAGAAATTATATATTTTGCTACCCCGCTATCAATAGCAGCTTTTGCTACCGCAGAGCTAACTGCCGATAACAAACGATTGTCAATGGGTTTGGGAATAATGTAATCTGTGCCAAAAGTTAAGTTTTTTGAACCATAAGCCAGATTCACATAATCTGGTACAATTTCTTTTGCCAATGCAGCAATTGCCAATGTAGCTGCCAATTTCATTTCTTCATTTATACATGTAGCACGCACATCTAAAGCACCTCTGAAAATGAACGGAAATCCCAATACATTATTCACCTGGTTCGGATGATCGCTTCTTCCGGTAGCTACTATTATATCCGGCCGGCTGGCAATAGCATCGGTATACGGTATTTCAGGATTGGGATTGGCCAATGCAAATACGATACAATTTTTTGCCATCGAACGAATCATATTTTGTGATACAATATTTCCTTTTGATAAACCTACGAATACATCCGCGTCTTTCATGGCATCTTCTAAAGTATCTATACCTTTATAATCAGATGCAAAAAATATTTTATGTTCGTCCAAATCTGTCCTATTCTTATGAATAACTCCCTTACTGTCAAGCATAAGTATATTTTCTTTTTTAACTCCAACAGCAATATAAAGTTTGGCACATGAACTGGCTGAAGCACCGGCACCATTCATTACCAATTTAATTTCGCTCATTTTCTTGCCTGATATTTCAACGGCATTTAACAGTGCGGCAGCAGAAATTATTGCTGTACCATGCTGATCATCATGCATTAATGGGATGTTTAATTCGCTTTTTAATCGTCTTTCTATTTCAAAACATTCAGGCGCCTTAATGTCTTCCAAATTGATTCCTCCAAAAGTGCCGGCTATATTTTTTACGGTATTGATAAATTCATCCACATTTTTGGTGTCCACTTCAATGTCAAACACATCGATATCTGCAAAAATTTTAAAAAGCAATCCTTTCCCTTCCATTACAGGTTTGGAAGCAAGAGAACCAATATCTCCAAGCCCCAAAACTGCGGTACCATTAGAGATAACCGCTACCAAATTCCCTTTGGCGGTATATTTGTATGCATCATCCGGATTTTCTTCTATTTCCAAACAAGGTTCTGCCACCCCGGGAGAATAAGCAAGGGTAAGGTCGCGTTGAGTGGTATATGGTTTGGTAGGAATTACTTCTATTTTACCGGGTCTACCCTGCGAGTGATAATCAAGTGCATCTTGTTTTAATGAGTTAAGCATAAATGTGGCTTTTAAAGTGACGAAAGTATGTCATAAAAAGGGAAATTAATAATGATTACCCTGATCGAGTTAAAGTTTAACAATAAATATTTAGTATAAAACTGAAAATGTAAAATCGATAAAGAATATCTAGCGTTTTAAAGCATATTTAATCCTCGAAAAGATTAACTACTTTTTGAATGTGTAACAAATCACAGTATTTGCAAAAAAAGTAGGTACAAATAATAAATTTTGATCACCGATTACCCATATATCAGCACTACTTTTGTTTTCTTTAATGGTAGACTTAACCAATTCTGAATTGCCATCTTTAACAAAGAATATTTCGCCAAACCAATTGCTAGCAAACCATTCTGAATCAGAAATAGCCGCAAGTCCATCACCTGATGGAATCCCTTTTCCTATAGAATTTATTTTTTTTGATTTATAATCTACAGAATAAATATTGCGGGTTTCCATATCAAGAATCAACAAATCATTTTTGCGTGCCAATGCACCATTGGGTTTCATAAATGGTAAACCTTCCACAAAAACTTGAGCAGTTTTGCCATCATACATATATATTTTGGCTAATCCGGTATCTGTAATATATACGTTACCTTTTTCATCTATCGAAATATCATTCAAAAATGCTGCGCCCGTTATACTTATTTTTGATTCTATTACTCCTTTGGCAATATCAATAATTACTACTTCAGTCAAATCTGATACATAAAGTTTGTTGTTAAATATACCCATTCCTTTAGGTGCATGCAGGCCTTTTACCCAGTTGAGGTTTTGAATTTTGCCATCAATATTTAATACCGAAATAAAACCATTAGTATCCCTGTCGGCAGGCTTGCCATTAATGTTGGAAACATATAACACCTTATTCTTTGTGTCATAAATTACTGATTCGGGAACTTTAAGAACAGGTTCTGTTTCCCATTTTTGGGTAAATTGGATTGAAGGGCTTTGGGCAAATACGGAACATGAAAATACAAATAGAGTAAAAATGACTTTAAAATAGTTAAACGGCTGCATAATTGAGTTAGTTTAAAAAGATTTATTGAGTAAAAATAACAATAAGAATGAAAGCCTTATAATTTTGGGAATTAAATTGTTGTTATGCAAAAAGTATTAAGCATCCATTTGGCAAATCAGGTTTTTCAGATTGAATCAGATGGATACGATTATTTGAAAAGATTTTTTGATAGATATAAATCAGAAATTTCGTCAGACCCATTTAAAATCGCTTCAATTGAGTCTTCAATTGCCAATTATTTTATTGCAACACAAAAAACTGTATTTTTTTTATCAGATGCTATAACTGCAGTAGAGCAACTGCATATTAAATTCACAACTAATTCTTTCTTTGCGAAACGACTTTTCAGAGATGGAGAAGGGCGAATGTTAGGCGGTGTTAGTGGTGGCATAGCAGATTTTTTTGGAATTGACAAATGGATTATCCGTGTGGTTTTTCTTATGATGTTATTTTTTGGTGGGTTTGGAGTGTTAATTTATATTATTCTTTGGATAGCAGTTCCTAAGGCAATAACCATTGAGGAAAAAAATCAGATGAAAGGCAATCCATTAGACTTGGATGCATTTGAAAAAGACATTAGAAACTCTGTAGATGGATTCGTGGAATCCAATAACATTAAAGACAAAGCAAAGCAAGTGGCAAAAAGAACAGGCTACTTTTTTGGGAATGTGGTTGTAGGCATCTTTATGTTTGTTATTAAAATAATAGGTTTGTTAATTTTAATAATTTCTGTCCCTTTAATAATAGCCTTACTTTTTGTTTATGGTATGTCTGAAGAATTTGTTTCGATGTTATTGGATAATGATGTAGATATTATGATCGCCAAGTGGGGAATTGTATTACTAATAGGTTTACCCATAATAGGATTAATCCTAGCTGGAATCAATATGGTGTGGATCAGGCAAAAAACTTTTAAATTTTTGATTTTCCTAATTCCAATATTTTGGGTTTTAGCTTTGGCATTTACATGCTTTGCTGCATTTAGAATATATCCGGAATTTAAAGAAATATATTACTCTAAAACAGAAGTTCCTTTACAAGTACAAGGAAACAAATTATATATTGAAATTGCAGAATTAATTAATGATGAAAGTCCAAGAAAAATTGAAATAATGGATAATAAATTTGGGTTTATGATAACGGATAGTGGTTTGTATATTCGTAGTGTTGCCATTGAACTTAAAAAATCACCAGATAATAAATTTCATGCGTTTTATGTACCCTCAACTTTTGGTAGTTCGGATGAAAGAAAATCAAGAAAAGAATTAGATAAAATATCCTATTCTTTTCAAGTAAATAATGATGCTTGGCTGGTGCAACCATTTATAAAAATACCCAGAAACATTAATTGGAGAGCACAAAAGGTTACGTTGATCTTAATGATTCCGGTCGGGAAGCAAGTTCAGTTACCCAATTTGCAAACAAATTACATAGATGTAAACGCAGATATTTTCAAAGAAGAGGAAGATTCAGATTATTTTAATGATAAAAACCAAAAATATAGCAATAAAACACTTGAAATGACTTCGAATGGGTTGATTTGCACAGATTGTAACTATTAATTTAAATAAATAATGAATAAATTTAATATTGTCCTTGCCACATTTTTGATTTCATTACAATCATTTTCTGAAATTAAACTTGGCGGAATTTTCAGCAGTCATATGGTATTCCAGAGAGGTTATCCACCAAAAATATGGGGAAAGGCAAATCCCGGGGAACAATTAAAATTAAAATTCAATAATAAAAAATATGAAACTACCGCAGGTAACGATAGTAATTGGGTTATTGGAATGGCAGAAGCAAATACCGGTGGACCTTATACTATTGAAATTGAAGGAACAAAAAACAATATTCTTCTTACGGATATAATGGTAGGAGATGTATGGGTATGCAGTGGACAATCGAATATGGAGTGGCCATTAAAAGGATGCAAAGGCAGATATGACACTTTATTGCGAAGAACCAATAACAATAATATCAGATTAATTAAGGTGCCAAATACAACTAGTTCATTTCCTTTAAACGATATAAAGCAAAATAATGGTTGGCAAACTGCTAAATATCCCGAAATTATGGATTTTTCGGCCGTTGCATATTTTTTTGGAGTTGAGATTTCGACCGCAGCTAATGTTCCGATTGGACTTATCTCCACAAACTGGGGAGGATCACCGGCCGAAGTATGGATGAGTGCTTCTGCGCTTGCTTCGTTTCCTGAAATCCAATCAGGTTATCAAGAAAAACAAAATGATTTTAGCGAAAGAAAACAAAAACAAAAATTCAGAGATGAGAACTTAAACAAATGGATACAAACAGTGATTAATAATGATAGTATATATCAACAGCTCAAAGCCGATAATTTTGATTTAAAAATTTCCGAAAACTGGAAAATTACAACCATTCCGGGCATGATTGATAAGTTAGGTTTACAAAATTTTGATGGAATTGTTTGGTATCAATTTGAATTTGAAATTGATGAAAATGTTCAAAAAAATGGCGGAAATATATTTTTCGGCAAAATTGATGATGCCGATATGGTTTGGGTAAATGGTGTAAGCGTAGGTGGTAAAAACTTTCCGGATAGCTTGAGAAAATACAAAATCACACCTACAATACTAAAAAAAGGTAGAAATATTGTGCATTTAAGACTATTGGATTGGGGAGGAAATGGTGGATTTAGTTCTGATAGTATTTATTTTGAAAGTAATAATACAAGAATTAGTATTAACGGTGCTACAAAATATATTGCCTCTGTTAGTTTTAAATCAATTCCTGAATACACTGAACCTGATTGGGGTGTATTGTATCAACCATGGTCGCCGTCAGGATTATATAATGCAATGATTTATCCATTGTTAAAGTTTCCAATTAAAGGTGCAATTTGGTATCAAGGTGAAGGTAATGCCGGAAGGGCTTATCAATACAGAAAATTATTCCCATCACTTATCAACGATTGGAGATCTTCCTGGAAACAAGGCAATTTTCCTTTCATTTATGTACAACTGGCTAATTTTTTGGAACCTAATAAATTCCCAAAAACAGATCCCTGGCCTGAGTTACGTGAGGCACAATCCATGGCATTGAGCCTTCCTAACACGGCAATGGCTGTTGCTATTGACTTAGGAGAAGAAAAAGATATTCACCCGGCTAACAAATTGGATGTTGGAAAAAGACTTGGAATTGCCGCCAAAAAAGTTGCATATAACCAAAAAATTGTCCATTCAGGACCTATGTACAAAAACATAAAAATAGAAAACAATAAAATAAGGGTAATATTTGAAACATATGGAAGTCAACTTGTTGCAAAAGGTAAAGAACTGGAAGAATTTGAAATTGCCGGGGCCGACCAAAAATTTTATTATGCCAAAGCAAAAATTGAAGGCAACACAATAGTATTAAGTAACCCCAAAGTAACCCTGCCAGTTGCTGTTCGTTATGCTTGGTCTAATAACCCTTCCAAAGCTAACTTATATAATAAAGAAGGATTACCAGCCTCTCCATTCCGTACCGACAAATGGAAAGGAATTACTGAAGGGGTTGTAAAAATCGATTGACGAATGAAGCTTGGAATTGTAGTACATACTTGCGATAAATATGAACTGCTTTTTCAAGGATTCTTTTACTTTTTTGAAAAGAATTTCGGGTATTCAAGTGATTTCGATTATTATTTTGTTACAGAAAAAATAGAAATCAATCACACTTATTTTAAATCGATAAAAACAAGTAATGGAATGTGGTCCACAAGATTAAAAATAGCATTGAACCAAATTCCAAATAGCCATATCCTTTATTTACAAGAAGATATGTGGATTTATAAATTAGTTAACAAAAAATTTTTTAATAGAGCTTTTCTATATGCATTTGACCACAAAATACCCTTATTGAAATTACATAAAGATGAAACAAACTATGTGGTTTTATATAGCAAAGATACAATTGATAATATTCCATTATATGTACTTAATAACCAAAAATCCAAATATCTATGTTGTCATCAACCATCAATATGGCAAAAAAGTTTTATTGAAACTTTAATAAATGTTCCTGAAGGTCCTTCTACTAACGAGATAAGGAACTCAAAGATGCTATCCAAATCAAACTTAATAATTGGTCAAATGCCTTATTTTAAAGATTTTGAAATAGCTTTTACACAACCTGATGACTTTCATTCATTTTATTTCGGTGTAACTAACAGGGGATATTTTTCATATACAGCACAAATGTTTTTTGATCAGCTAAAAGCAGACTCATTACTTAGTCAGTATGCTGAAAAATTAGAAAATTATTTAAACAATGAAATTAACGTTTCGGGATTAAAAAAATCAAAAAGAAATATATTTCAAAGAATTATAAATAAAATTAAAGATAAAATGGGATTTGTATAAACTTTCAACCTGCATTTTCTTCCCCTTGAATGATATTGAAAACTGTGAGGACAATTATTTTCAAATCCAATAAAAATGACCAGTTTTCAATATAAAAAATATCCATCTTAACCCTTCCTTGCATTTTTTTAGGATCTTTCGTTTCTCCTCTGAATCCTTTTGTTTGTGCTAATCCGGTGATGCCTGGTTTTACAAAGTGGCGAACCATATATTTTCGAATTATTTGAGAATATTCTTCCGTATGTTTAAGCATATGAGGGCGTGGACCTACGATTGACATATTTCCTAAAAACACATTAATAAATTGGGGGAATTCGTCTAGGCTGGTTTTTCTAATAAAAGCTCCTATTGGTGTGATTCTATTATCGCCTTTTTTTGCTTGAACTTTGTCCGATTCTTTATTGACATACATGCTTCTAAACTTGTAACACCAAAAATCCAATCCATCTTTGCCGGTTCTTTTTTGTCTGAAGAAAATGGGCCCTCGCGAAGTCAGTTTAATTATTAAAGCTAAAATTGGAAATAGCCAAGATAAAATAAATATCATTACCAACGATGAGAAAAAAACGTCAAAAGCCCTTTTGGCAAACCTATTTAATGGATCGTCCAAAGGTAATTTGCGAAACGACAATACCGGAACCCCTTCAAACAAATCTACCAATAAATTTTTATTGGTTAATCTTCTGAAATCGGGCACAATACGTAATCGTATTAAATGATCGTCACAAAAATCGTACATTGTATCCAAGTTCAAAGCCGTAGCATCAGGCATAGAACAAAAGATTTCGTCTACTTGAATATTTTCTGTAATTGATTGTAAATCCGTTATTTGTCCAATTATATCGTCCGATTCTTTTGATTCTTTCTCTGTTATAAATCCAAGAAAACGATATCCATATTCAGGAAATTTTTTGAAAAACATGGCTAATTCTTTTGCTGATTCCCCATATCCAACAACCAATACTGACTTAAACCTAAACCATTGCTTTCGATAAAATTTAAGAAAATAGAAAAGTCCCATTTTCCAAAAAAGCATTAATATGAAAAGTATTGTATAAACTAAAATTAAATGTTCTCTTGAAAAATAAAATCCTTTGATAAATACCCAAAAAAACGAAAGAAATAATATGTGTATGCCAAATAATTGGATGAGAATTCGAAAAACATTCTCCACCCCTAAAAATGGATTAAAATTAAATGTCCCCAGGTAATTTCCACCAATAAACCAAACCAAATTAAAATAAATGATGAATAAAAAATAGGAATTGTCTTGAAATAGATTGAGGTTTCCAAACTTTAAAAAGTATCCATCGAAAAATGCAAAATTCAGCAATAGAAAATCTATTGCCAAATGAATAACTTTTACATATCTGGATGAAGAATAAATCATTAAAACTTAACTTAACAAAAATATGCTTTTTTTATGAAAGGAAACTAAATAAAAAAAAGACTTTTAGAAGAAGCTGAAAGTGGTAAACATTTAGTTTTACCTAAATCTATATTATTGTAATTAACTTTCGAATCTATTTTCTACTAATTCAGTTAAGTATGATTTAACATATTCATTTTTTACAGAATTTAATATGTCCATTGCAAAAGCTTTTGTCAGCATTGATGTAGCTGATTTCTCACCTATTCCTCGTGATTTCAAATAAAACAATGCTTCTTTATCCAATTGTCCTGTAGCATGCCCATGTGAACATTTAACATCATCGGCCCATATTTCCAATTGAGGTTTTGAGAATGAATTTGCTTCATTGCTTAGCAATATCGTTTTGCTACTTTGAAAAGCATTTGTTTTTTGGGCATCGGGTCTTACAAATATTTTCCCATTAAAAACGGAGGTAGCATGTTGATCAACTACTGCTTTATATGTTTCATTACTAGGGCAATTTGGGACTTTGTGGTCAACAACCGTATGATTGTCGGCAATGGTATTGCCGGTTATTAAATTAAGACCAAACAAATGAGACTCGGAAAATTGCTTTAATAGCGTAACGTTCAAGTTGTTTCTAACTATTTCACCACTAAAAATAAATGCAGAGGAATTAAAAACTGATTGTCCAATTTGATTAACTTGGGTAGTTCCAACATGGCTCGCACCTATACCCTCATTTAATATTTTGTTATAACTTACATTTGCATTTTCATTGATAAATATTTCAAATATGCAATCGGTTAATGAATTATTGTCTCCTATTTTGACGAAATGCTCAAATATTTCAACAGTGGCATTTTCATTTATTACAATTTTATTTTGAATTAGAGATAGATTATTTGTGTCTTTTGCATCCGTCAAATAATAAAATACCAAAGGGAGTTGATTTTCTTTTGAAAACCCGACATTGACAAATACCCCATTTTTAAAGAAAGAGTTGTTAAGATGAATAAATCCATCCGAATTATAGGCTTTATATTGCCCTGTATATAAGCTTAATAAAGAACTTTGTCCCGTTGGAATTTGATTAATTTTGACTACTTCTATATTTTTATTTACAAATAAACTATGATCTTCACTATATACTCCGTTAAGAAAAACAATTCGATTATGATCAAATTCTTTGAATAAAGCATTGTTAATTTCTTTATCTGAAAGATGTGATGGATTGTGAATTCTAAATTCTAAGTTTTGAATTGAATCAAGATTCGTGTACTTCCATTCTTCATCATTTGAATTTGGTAACCCATTTTTCAAAAAATCAGCAAAAGCAATTTTCCTCAAAGCTTGAACTTCAGATAAGCTTTCGCCATTAATCTGATTTTCAAACCGTTGAAATTCTTCTTGAATTAAATTTTGTAGCTTATTGGATACAGGCATTAAAAGGCAAAGTAATTATTTAATCATTAAATCTAAATCATTTTTAATAAAATCATAGCCTTTCTCTTCCAGCTCAAGTGCAAGCTCTTTGGTGCCTGATTTTACTATTCTTCCTTTATATAATACATGTACGAAATCAGGTACTATATAATCCAAAAGTCGCTGATAATGAGTCACTAATAATATTGCATTTTCAGAAGAGCGCAACTTATTCACACCATTTGCTACAATTTTTAATGCATCAATATCCAAACCGGAATCCGTTTCGTCAAGTATTGCGAGTTTAGGCTCAAGCATGGCCATTTGAAAAATCTCGTTTCGTTTTTTTTCACCACCTGAAAATCCTTCATTTAAAGATCGACTCAACAAAGATTGGTCAATATTTACATAGGCCATTTTTTCTTTCATTAATTTCAAAAATGAAACGGCATCCAATGAATCTTGTCCTCTATATTTTCGAATTTCGTTTACGGCCGTTTTCATAAAGTTAGTAGTGCTCACACCTGGAATCTCTATTGGATATTGAAATGCCAAAAACACACCCTCTCTGGCTCTATCTTCGGGTGAAAAATCCAATAAATTTTTACCTAAAAAATTTATCGATCCTGATGTAACTTCATATTCTTCCCGACCCGCTAATACTGATGCCAATGTACTTTTGCCCGAACCATTTGGTCCCATTATGGCATGCACTTCACCTTTTTTTACGGATAAATTAAGACCTTTTAAAATTTCTTTTTCGCCAATTCTAGCGTGTATGTTATTGATTTCTAGCATTTTATTTTATATCGTATATTTTCTTTATGTTTTGTAAACTCCAATTCATTCTTTCATAATAGCTTGGTAATAATTCAAAAAGAGATTTTGCCAAACTTTCAACATAAGTATGAACCGATACGTTTCTTTTTTTTAAAATATCATCCCAAATAATTTCATTATCTATTAAACCAGTTTTAAATGCTTTTTTAAATGCTTCTTTTGGAGTCAAAATTTCTACAGAATTTTGATCATTGATAACTATTTTTAATACTTTCCATGACAATTCAAAACAATACTCAAACCTTTGAATTGCGCCATCACGTTCCAGCTCATTTATTCCTTCTGTATCAATTGCCCTTTTGAAAGTATTTAAAGCTTTTTCCCATTCTAATATTTTACTTTCTATATATTCAAAGTCCATCGTGCAATATTTCGATATTTTTCAAAGATACTTTTTTAAATCTATCTTCAACGAGTTGAAAATCAACTATATCAAAAGAATAAAGCGTTGGTAAATCATCCAACTTATTCCATAATCTTGATATTAGGTTGTCTTCGATGGGTTTTCCGGCATCAATACCAATGTCAATATCACTATTTGATAGAATTTCTTTATTAGCCTGTGAACCGAAAACAAACAATTTATATTTTCTATCAGACATTAAACTAGCGGTTTCGTCTTTTATCCAACTATAAATTTGCGTTTTACGTTCTTGGGTCATTAAATTGATAAATTACTCTAATGGTTCAATATTTTTTAACGTTTCATTATTAAGCATTCTTTCCCAATTAAGAATTAATTCTTCTTTATGTATTATTGCCCATTCTATTACCAAACCCAAAACTCTTGGAGGCAAATTTCCTTCAATTAGATTTAGTTCTAGAATACTAATCTGAGCATTATATTCGCCATATTTTGCATGAAAATGTGGCGGATTATGATCATCATAGAACATTGAGATAATAATGCCGAAGAAATTACTTATTTTAGGCATTTGTTGAATTATTATTTTTCCATTGTTCAAAAGTTAAATTTTGCAGCTTCAAATAAACATTGTTTGGACAAATATCTACTTCCTCATTCCATGCAATTGAATTATTTTGAAAATCAATGTAAACTTTTGAAAAAACATCATAATCATCAAATATTTGAAAAACACCCTTACTTTTAAGATGTTTAAGATCATAATTTCCTTCGAAACCATCCATATATTTTACCCAAATTTTATAATCAGGTAAAGCTTTAACTTGTATCAATTTTGGAATCATAAATTATTCAAAATTACTCAATTTAGGTGGAGGTAATTGCCTGAATTTGACTCCTTCAGCTACAGTACTCCCTTTTCGGTTTTGTTGTTCAAACAATTGTTGTGCTGTTTCTTCTGAAACAATTTGAATTTCAGAGTAAGATGTTTTACCACTGATGATAGCATGCCCATATACCCTTGAAGTATTTGAACATTGCACACAGGTTTGGGTTTTTGGCAATATTCTTAATCTCATTTCGGGAATCACCTCACCACATATCATACATTTCATTATTCAAACAAAGATTTTACGTCAATTTCAAGTCCTTTAATTATATCAGTTCTGAATTTACTTTCTTGATGATTACCCAATATGAAATATTCACCATTTCGAAGCACGTATTGTTCTATGCTTTTTTTAGAAGGATCCACAATCCAATACTCATAAACTCCATGTGCGGCATAATCCACAAATTTTATTCCTCTATCACGTTTTTTGGTGGATTCAGAAAGAATTTCCACTACCAAATCAGGTGCTGGAAATAATAATTGCTCATCGTAAAAGTCTTTTGATTTTTCTTTAGAAAAAAATACAATATCCGGTTCGTAATCGTTTCGTGTAAACTGAAGCATTACTTTTTCAACTCCTACCTCTCCTAACTGATACTTTTCAACATGATTTGCCATTAATTGGGAAAGTTTCATTGATGTTTTCCAATGTCTTCTCATTGTTGGAGAATGCATTATTATTTCACCATTTATAAATTCTGCTTTAATATCCTCATGAATCAAATCATAGAACTCCTGCCTCTTCTTTTTTTCAGCATCTAAGTCCTTTTGAACGCTTTGCATAATCAAAGCTACATTGGGTTCGGCTTTCAGCTTTCGAATTAAAGTTTCTGTGTTCGACATTTTATTAATGAATTTAACCTACACTTCCTTCCAGACTAATTGCAAGCAGTTTTTGTGCTTCCACAGCAAATTCCATAGGTAATTGATTCAATACTTCTTTGGCGTAACCATTTACAATTAAGGCAACTGCTTGTTCGGTATCAATGCCTCGTTGATTGCAATAAAATATTTGATCCTCTCCAATTTTTGAAGTAGTTGCTTCGTGCTCAACGGTTGAAGTATTGTTTTTGATTTCAATATAAGGAAATGTGTGAGCGCCACATTTATCCCCTAATAATAAAGAATCGCATTGCGAAAAATTACGGCTATTTTCAGCCCTTTTGTTAACTTGAACCAATCCTCTATAACTATTTTGACTTTTACCCGCAGAAATACCTTTAGAAACAATTCTACTCTTGGTATTTTTGCCCAAATGAATCATTTTAGTGCCAGTATCAGCTTGTTGCATATTATTGGTAACTGCAACTGAATAGAACTCCCCAATAGAGTTATCACCTTTAAGAATAACACTAGGATATTTCCATGTGATGGCTGATCCGGTTTCAACCTGAGTCCATGATATTTTGGAATTGGTATGTGTTATTCCTCTCTTGGTCACAAAATTAAAAATGCCACCTTTACCTTCTTTATCACCGGGATACCAGTTTTGAACAGTAGAGTATTTAATTTCGGAATTATCCAATGCAATAAGCTCAACCACAGCCGCATGCAATTGATTTTCGTCACGCATAGGTGCAGTGCACCCTTCCAAATAGCTTACATACGAGCCTTCGTCTGCTATGATTAGAGTACGTTCAAACTGACCCGTTTCTTTGGCATTAATTCTGAAATAGGTGGATAATTCCATTGGGCAACGGACACCTTTAGGAATATAAACAAAAGAACCATCAGAAAAAACAGCGCAATTTAAAGCTGCAAAATAATTATCAGAGACTGGTACTACACTTCCAATATATTTTTTAACCAAATCAGGATGCTCATGAATGGCCTCGCTTAAGGAACAAAAAATTATACCTAAATCTCCTAATTTGTCTTTAAATGTGGTAGCAATTGATACACTATCAATTACTGCGTCCACAGCTACTCCGGTAAGTCTTTTTTGTTCATTCAGCGAGATTCCTAATTTTTCGAAAGTTGCTCTTAATTCAGGGTCAATTTCATCTAAGCTTTTGGGAGCAATTTTTTGTTTAGGAGCTGAATAGTAAATAATGTCCTGAAAATTTATGGTTGGGAAAGTAACATTTTGCCAATCCGGTTGTTTGAGCGTAAGCCAATGCTTGTAGGCTTTTAACCGCCATTCCAACATCCATTGAGGTTCGTTTTTCTTTGCTGAAATAAATCTTACGATGTCTTCACTTAGTCCTTTAGGCGCAGAATCAGCCTCAATTAGCGTTTCGAAACCATACTTGTAATCTGCGGATGTGATTTCGTCCAATATATTGTTCTCTTCCCGCAACATGCTTTACTTTTAGATTGATTCTAAATACAAATTTACAACAATGTAACAGATAGAAAAGTTTTAAGAAGTAATTATTTATTTAATTATTAGAAAATGAATAATGAAGCATTAAAATATTGCCCAACCTCGCTCTGTGTCTTCACAGAGCGAAACATTTCCCCAACCTTGCTGTTTTTTCCTTACTAAGCAAAATAATATATAACATTGTTTATTTTTGCAGTTTAAAATCAAATTTGCATAATTAAATGTCCTCCCTTGATATTTTCACACCCATCAGAAACTCAAGAATGCAATTGGATGAAATATACTTTTGGACAGATACCATTAAGG
>JANRJY010000095.1:0-2373 GCA_033763735.1 Bacteroidota bacterium
AAATTTAAAAAAATAGCTGTGAGCTGAATTTACGAAAGATAAACCGTGAACTAAATTTATAGAAAATAATTTAACTGAAATGTTTGCAAAGTTTCCCATTGCCCCCCATTCATTTGTTCTATTAAAGCTATTTTTCTAAAAATTAATTCCGTTGGGAAATTTAAATTACAAATTTCTTCATAAATGTCGTCTGTGCAAGTTGAATTTCTTGGATGCATCAATGTTATGTGTGCTTCTTGTAATCTTGGATTGTCAAATAATCCATTTAGGATTTGTCTGCGTAATTCTTGAAAATCATTATTGTTAGGTTTTGAAGGTATTAAAACACCTTTTCCATTGTCAAACCTAATTGCTTTTCCAAACTTAATTACAATTTCGGTCTGTGTTAAATTCAATATGTTAGTTAGTACTGTTTCTATGTCTTCAATTTCATCTTCTCTACACAAAGTAACGTGGCATTTGATGAGCTCGCTTTGCCTTGGGTTAAATTTTGCCCTAACTTTTTCAATTATTACTGCATCTTCTTGTTCAACGAACAAAGTTAATTGTCTTCGAGTTGTATTAACCATTTTTTGTCCAACTTTAAATTATTAAAGAGTGTCTTTTTTCGCTTGCCATCAACAGAAAAATGTTTGCGAAGGACAAGACTTTATAGCAATCTTTTGCCCTACGCACACAGTGCGTAGAAAGCACAAAAGCCTCAATTGAGTACATTAGCCCATCTTTTCGCAAATGTAATGTTGGTGGCTGTAGTTTTATTATGTTATTTTTACACTCGTCATACTTAAACTACCTGCAACTAACTTATCGTTGAACAAGGTTAAGTTTTCTCCTTTTTGTTGAAGTCCCAAAGTATAAATTAATGGTAAGTAATGGTCAGGCGTTGGAATAGCCATATTTACTGCTTTTGACTGCTTGTCATAATTTATTAATGGTTGGTAATCTCCATTCAGTAAATACTTATTCATAGTTTCCCTTGCCTCTATTGCCCAATCGTGTCCATAATTATCTATTTCAAAATTTTTCCAATCTACCAATCCTAAATTATGAACTATGTTTCCACTACCAATAATTAAAATGCCTCTATGTCGTAGGGAATTTAATTTTTGAGCCAATTCATAATGATATTGTGCTGGTTTTGTATAGTCAATACTCATTTGAATAACTGGAATGTCAGCATTTGGATATAAATGTTTGATGACACTCCAAGCACCGTGGTCAAGTCCCCATTTTTCGTCTAACTCTACTACTGTTGGTTGAAGAATTGTCTTTGTTTCTTGTGCCAATTCGGGGCTGCCTTTTGCAGGATATTGTACTTCAAATAATTCTTTTGGAAAACCACCAAAGTCGTGAATAGTTCTTGGCATTTCCATAGCCGTAACTTTTGTACCTTTGGTGTACCAATGTGCTGAAATACAAAGTATTGCATTGGGTTTCGGTAATGTCTTTGCTATGCTTCTAAACCCTGTTACAAATTGATTTTCTTCAATGGCATTCATTGGGTTGCCGTGCCCTAAAAATAGTACAGGCATTTTTTCTGTATTTGAAAACACCTGACTTATATTATTTAATTCATTTAATTTCATTGAAAAGCCTGTTAGGGGAATGATTGATAAATATTTTAAAAATTGCTTTCGATTCATTGTAATTTACAATAGTTGAATTTACTGTTTCATTTTTTATGATAAGCACCCACATCTACTTATACGCACTTAGTTCGTATTTCTAATACAAATATAAGTCATTACAAATTCAAAATATTTCTTTTTGGTTGATGAAAACGGAAATTATTTATCAAAAAGCACTTCGAGATGCTGGATAAGCAGAAAAAGCTGTGAGATGACATATCCTACAAAGACAAGTGTTTGGTTTCACTGTGTTCAGACAAGATATAATGATTGGGGTTGTGTATTTTTACAACGTGTCGAGTGTGCAGAGGCTTGCTATTTCTGCGAAATAGAAAAGCGGACGCTTTTAAAATAATAGGTCGTAGGACGCTTCGCTACTCTACGACCAGAGTGGGGCTGTGAGATGACATATCCTACAAAGACAAGTGTTTGATTTTCATTGTGTTCAGACAAGATATAATGATTGGGTTTGTGTATTTTTACAACGTGTCGAGTGTGCAGAGGCTTGCTATTTCTGCGAAATAGAAAAGCGGACTGTCTCGTCCTAAAAAAAGTTTACAGTTAAACCATATAATCCTGGCAAGGATTTACATCCATAGGATTGTCCTGAGATGTGTTTACAAAGTTAGTAATTTTTTTTGGATAATTTTTCCAAAGTTTCTCAAATTGTACATTTTTATTTTGATGCACTTGAATAGGGGTGAAATTTCCAATGCTATTGTGAGGTCTTTCTTCATTATAATAA
>JANRJY010000098.1:0-25074 GCA_033763735.1 Bacteroidota bacterium
TTTGTATATTGTACTTAGTATTCCAATATCAGAAAACAATTGAGGTTGGATGTGAAATGGACCTTCATAGTCTACATTAAATGGATCACTTTTATCGTAATGTATTCTGTAACTCCAATCTCCGGTTTCCTTAATCCATTCCTCTTTGTTATTTAAATAAGAAGTTGTGTTCATATTTAATTGCTTCAATTCATTTAAAATTCGGGCCCAATCTTTTTTGGTTTCCGAACCCGTTAATTTTGAATTTGTTATTAACAATAAACTAGTGCCCACTTTTGAAAAATTTAGAGATGGTTAATTGTTTAAAAGTGAATTTATTTAAAATCGTTTATAACCTCAATAAAAGCCATCATTTATTTTAATGGTTTGATTTATTGTTTTCCAATACCTCTTTCAATTCTTTTAATGCTTCAAGTATTTCTGAATGTTTTCTTTCATCATTTCTGATTTTGAATTCTTCCATTGCTAAAATATATCTGAAGCTTAAATCATAACTTTTGTAAGTGGTATTTGCGAGTGCTTCTACTTCTTGTTGGATGTTACTTGGAGTCATAGTTTTGTCATTTATTAGTAAATAAATACAATTATTAGATTTGTGTACAAGCAGAAAATAATATAGATATAAAGGACTAAATATATAAATTTAAGATTTCACGTAGCAATGAAAACGGCCGTTTATTCTTATTCAAAATACCATGAAAGGCTAAAGAAATAAGAAAAAGTGAATATCAAGTGCCCAATATTTTTGAAACTAGTTCAGATTTATATTTATCATTAATGTCTACATCACTGTACTCAAATATATTATATAATTCACTTAAGTTTCTATCTAAAAAACTTGGACACCTTTCCATATCAACAATTTCTATACAATCCAATTTATCATTTAACAAATTTTTCTCAGAGGAATCAAACAGATAATTAATATTTTTATTGTAAACAAGATTAATAGATAAACCATTAATAGTAAACCAATTAAAAATAGTATCTACAAATTCCTTTTTCTCATCTTTATAATAAAAAGTGTTCCCAATATGCAAATATGGAAATGGATCATGTGTTTCCTTAAAAATTTTAAGATAACTAACAATGGCAATTTTAATTTGAAAATAAAACTTCAAATGTTTTAAACCTGAATTGTCATTTAAAAAATCAATAATTTCCTGTGAAATTTTATAGTTTCCAGTAGCAATCTGACAACAAAAATACTTGGTAAAATATTTATATAAATTTAACTTTTGAATTTTCCAATTATCTCCAAATATTTTTTGATAATCGAATTTTGATTCTTGGATTATAGTTTCTTGATTATCCAAATAATATTCAATAAAAACATCATAAGCTCTATCGAATGGCTGACTTGATTCGTTGTTACATTGTTTACATAGAGTCTTTTTAAAAGTTAATTTATTGTCATTAGAACTTTGTAATTTGTAATTTTTGCCATCTTTTATCAAAAGCGGAAATGAATCACCCAAATTTTTATACGATCCTTTTCCATAAAATTTATCATACACTGATTTTTTAATTTTATGTTCATTAGTATCAGCTTTTTTTTCGCACCACCAACATATTTCATCATATTTGAATACTTCTATATGATTCATAAATTTAAAATCTTTGATGGTTGAATTTGAATTATTATGCCCTTTTTTTCTGTTTTAGGAATTCACATTTTGCCTTTTTGTGGCTTTTGACCAAATATATCTCTAAGCTTATTTATTGGTGACTGTTTTTTATTTTTTAAAAGTTTTTTATTTTGTGTTTCGTTATACAAATCAAGTTCTCTTACATACTCTAAATACTCATACATGTTTTCTGCATATGCAGAAAAGTCAGTATTTCTTGTTGGGAAAGTAAAAGAAGTTGCAACCATAAAAAAAGTCGAATTAAGAAGTTGATTTATTAGTCTAACATGTTCAGTATCAAGAAACGGCATGTAGTTAAATATTTTCTCTGTATATACTTTTACATAAGAGATGGAATTATTGTAAATAAGTGTCCCATGTGTTGCAGTTTGTGGATTACCAGGTGAACCTAAAAAAACATTTTTTGCAATTTCGTTAGGATTAGCAATTTTACAGAGTTCTAAATATTGCTCTTTGGTAATCGTTTTTTTGTCATAATCTAAATGATTTGCTCCTGAGGCAGTAATAATTTCGTAATAAACTCCATAAGCACGACCTACAAGATGACTTGTCCATTCGTAAACTGTAGTATAAATATTGCGTTTATCTTTCTTCTCCTTTATAACTACAACAACATAATAGAAAATATAACTTGCGATGTATGCCAAACTTAAATTTGATAATACCGCTCCAAGTTCGTCACCAAACAAAACTATCTCAGTGGTCTCATTAAAGATTATGTCGTTAATTAACACTGTAACTATTGAAATAAACAATAAAATATTTAACGTTTGCTTTTGACTAAATTTCATATTTATTCCTAGAATTTTATATAATTACAGTCCTCAAAAATGCCTAAACGTTTATGGTTATACCTAGTAAGAACTTTAGGAAAGCACCACTTTTCGCTGACGGTTTATTAACATACATTTTTTGATTATTTTATATTTTAGCAAACTACAATTTGAGTTCACTAATTATTATCCTTGATTTTGTTATTTATGGAGTAGTAATATTTATTTGCCTTATTTGAATTTGGCACTACCACGCCCTATATGTTTTTTTAATGATTCATTAACATTTCTTATTACCTCACCATTGTCTTTTACTACTTTTTCATAATATCTATCATTAGGATAATCAACAATTCGTTCCTTAAATACCCATTCACCATTCGCTGAAGTTTCGTCACCAATAATAAATTTTAAAGGCTCTTTTCGTTTTCCGGTCTTTGTTATATCTTTTAACTTGCCCTTGATTTGTTCTCTGACGTTTATGTTTTCATTAAAATCTAAGCGGATTGTTTTTTCATTATGACCACATTTTTCACAGTTTTCCAGTTCATTATTTAATCGTGCGTTACACTTATTACAATAAATCAAGGCTTCCATCTTATTTCTGTTGTTTTTTCTTTGGTATAACCTTTGTAAACAAATCAGCGGTAAATTTCTCATAAAGCTCGAAGAGAAACTCCATGCGGTTGGCTTCTGTGGTGAACGGTTGAGGTCGGTATGCTAAGTCTACTGCTTTATCGAGTTCGTTATGTGCTTTTACTAATGCTGGAGGCATAGTAAGTGGGTCGTATAAGTCTGCCAATGAAGATTCGGGAAATTGAGTTCTTGCATCTAATACTTTTTGAGCTGCTTTTTCTATGGAATCAATTTGTTTCTTATCAGGATTTAATGGCCAAGGGTAGTTATTGTAAACAATGTCTTTTGAGTACCTAAAGCGACTTTCTAAGCGGCCACATACAGATTTTACCCAAGCCATGTGCATTATAGAGGATAAAACACCAAAGTGAAACAGATTTGCATTTGGTACGATATGACAACTATTATGTGGAATATTATCCTTTTGAAAGAAAGCAAATGGAATATATTTTCTATTTTCGGAAGTTGTACTAGGTATTAAAATATAACTATCAGGATTTTTTAAATCCCTAAATTGAGTGGGTCTTTCTGCAAGTTTTCTGGCTCCTTCATCTATACTTTCTTCCCTCATTTTCTTCACCATTTTAACTCTTTCCAATACAAAAGGCATAAGTTGGATTTCCTCTGGCTTTGCATCAACAAGCCACAGACACCATCTTTTTTCACCATTTAAATATTCCTTGGCACTAATTAGTGGTTTTATAAACTTAAGTGAGTTAGGTTCTTTTGAAATGAACTCACTTAATTCTAAATCTGAAATAATAAGATGTCCACCATCTACAGGTTTGTTACCCCATACTACTTTTGGAACATCACAAATTGTTGTTTCTCTTGAAAATAAGGCAAAGTCTTTACCTTCATTCAAATATGGATTAATGTTTCGGCATTCAATTAAATGAGGTTCACTTTTTATATCTTCATATTCAAAAATTAGTTTTGAGTTAATATTATAATTTGCAAATCCAATGATAACAACATGTACAGCTGCGTTTCCCTTTGCTTCATTAGACCAACTAAAAGTTCTGTGGGCAAAATGAATTTTAATTTTATATTTATTGAAAAGTAAATTCCAAAGAATTCCAACTTGTTCACCTTGGGAAATAGAATTTGTGGAAACAAATGCCACTTTAGTTTTAGTGTTTTGAATTAATTGAGCAGCTTTTATATACCATGCAGCCACATAGTCCAACACGCCTGACCCATTTACTCCATAGAACACTTTTTCCATGTCAGCTTTTTGGCTTTCATTTTGTAGGTGCTTACCGATAAATGGTGGGTTACCTAAGATATAACTAAAATGAATTGTATTTTCCGCACTCTGTTGTGTTTCAAATTCATTTATACTTAATTCATTTGATGTTTTAGTGAAAACGTTTACTGTTCCATATTTAATTTCCGGCTCTTTGATAATATTTACATGTTCTGCATGAATAGAAATTGAATTTAATGGATTCAACAATGATTGCCAATCTATATTTAGAGCATTTCCATTAACAATTGTAGCTGCTTTTTTCAAAGGTAAACGCGCAAAATATTGACCAAATTCATTGCTTATGAGCATATTCATTTGGTGATCCATTAGCCACATAGCTACTTCGGCAATACGAGCGGGGAATTCTTCATATTCAATGCCGTACATCATATCTACATCCAGCCAAATAATTTCCCGTACATCCAAAGCCAATTGACCTGCTTTGTTTAATGCTCGTAAAATTTCAAGTTCTAACAATCGTAATTCTCTATAGGTAATTACCAGGAAATTGCCACAACCACAAGCAGGGTCGAGAAACTTGAGTGAACCTAATTTTTTATGAAATTCGTTGAGCTTGTTTTTGTTCGTCTTGATACTTTCAAACTCTTGGTATAATTCATCTAAAAAAAGTGGTTTAATCAGTTTGAGAATATTCTTTTCGCTGGTGTAATGAGCGCCTAAATTTCTTCGTTCCACAGGGTTCATTACACTTTGGAACATGGAACCAAAAATGGCAGGTGAAATCATGCTCCAATCCAAATAGCAACATTCTAACAAAGCTGTACGCATTTTGGAATCGAAACTTGCCATTGGAAGCTGTTCTTCAAACAATTTGCCATTTACATATGGAAAAGCATTTAGCTGTTCGTCAAGGTTTTTAAATCGTTTGTCAGGTGGTGTATTAAGTACCTGAAAAAGCTCTTGCAATCGTGCAGCTAAGTCGCTTCCATCTACGTTGGTGCGTTGGTCAATAAAATCTTGAAATTGCTGCTTCTCAAAAATGGTGGTATCTTCAGCAAATAGACAAAACAACAAACGAACCAAATACACTTCCAACGGGTGTCCATCGTAACCTATCTCTTTGAGCCGGTCGTGAAGTTTACCCATCAAATCGGCAGCTTTGATATTTACAGGGTCTTGTTCTTTGTAGGTCTTTTTTTGATACCCTGCTATGAATCCAAAATGTTGGATATAGTTTACAAAGTCTTTGAGATGAAACTCTATTACATTTGAATTTTCAATTCCTAAATCGGAATTGTCATCTAAATCATACAACTTGAATCGTTCAAAATCCGATACCAAAATATACTTTGGTAATTCTGCATCTTTAAGTCCAGGGAAATAATCGGTGGCTTGTTTGTGTGCCTTATCCAAATCTTTGCCTCTTGATTTGAATTCTATCAAGATTACTCCTTTCCAAAGCAAGTCAATGAATCCTTGCTTACCCCCTTCTTTTTTGACACTTATTTCAAATGATGCTACTCTTCTACGTGGTACTCCAAACACATTAAAAAAATCGTCCATAAAGGACTTTGCTTCCGCATCTTCATTGGATTCCTTTTCCCATTCTTTGGAAAATTGTACTGCACGTTCTTTTATTTCGTTCCAGGAAAGGGCCATAAAAAGGCAACTATTGAAATGTGAATGTGCAATATAAAATTAAAGAAATTAAAAGCAAAAAAATGAGCGCAACGTGCGCAAGGGTATATATACGGGTTTGCGCTTGCGCTATTTATAAGTATCAGAAATTGAACGCAAAAGAAACCGCTAATTTTTACTAGAATTAAGGGGTATAATTGTATAAATCATTTCCTGGCCTTTGGCTGTTTTGGTCAAGTAAAATATTTCCTTTTCAGGTGTTTCTATTGGTATGGTTTGTTTGATTATTTTATTTATTCGATTGTCGAGTGTTCTTTCTTTTATAAAAAGTTCATCTTTCAATATTGGATATAGGTTTTTTCTGGACATCCCGCCATCCTTTAGTATTAGCCATAGCATTTCTAATAATGAATTGAATTCTAAATTTTGGGCATTAATATTTGTTACTGTTTCTGCATCTGCTAATACAAGTCCTTTTTCATAATCGGAGTACTCTGCAAAAAATGGCTCATGACGTACAGTAGCACGACATTTTAGGTATGAAATTTTTATGAGCGATGAGGTCCTTCCTTTAGTTCCTTCACTTCGTTCAGGATGACAGTCCTCGAAGGATACTTGAATAACTGTACTGGCTTTATTTATCAGCTCTGTACCTAAGTGTCCACGGGCTTTGTCAATGCTTCCAGGGTTTTCGTGTATGAGGCACAAAAAAGTAATGTCATAACGGTTAATACTCCGGTTCATCATGTCAATGAGTTTCATGCTGTCCCTGGCATCGTTGAAATTAAATACACAATCGGTAATTACATCCAGTACAATGAAAGTATGCTGATTTGAATTATTTCGGATGTGTTCTAAGTATTCATCCAATACTTCAAAACGTTCTTCTCGGCTAAACTCTAACAATGAAACACAATCGAAGTTTGGTACTGTATCTTCCATGTTAAATCCTGCTTTCAATTGAATTTGTTGAAGTGCGTAGGGCAGTTGATCAGATAAGTTTCTTTCTGTATCGACATAACATACATTGTAGTATTTAAGTACTTCGGTTTTGAAACCTAATAAATCGCGGTTTGTTCCAGGGCGTTTTAATAAACTGGCACAAATAGTTTCTGCTAATCTGCTTTTATGTACGCCTGCCTTACCTTGAATCACATTAATAGTTTTAGGAAAGAAAACTGGTTTGTCGTTTTGAAAAAGAATAGCCGGAGCGAAATGGATTTTTTGAGTACGTGCTTTTAGGAGATGTTCTCGGGTAGAGAGGAGTTGTTGAAGCCTTAAACTATTAGCCCCACTTAAATCGACCCCACTTTTAATCCTCACATTCTTAGCCCCCTCTAAATCTCCCCCGGAAAAGGGGGAGACTTTTTGATTTGGTAGAAAGTCAATTGGTTTTGGGATGTCATTCATTTGTTGATTGGGGTAAAGAAAGTTCTGATTTCAGCGTTTTGTTTTACAATTGTGAATGACCAATTATCAATATTTTTGCATTTTTTTGATGATTCGGATTTCATAGAGGTTTCTAGTTGGTGAATTAGATATAAATATTCAACTCTATCCAGTCTTAAAAGTAATTCTTGAAAGTAGGAAAGCCGTTGGCTTTCCCATTGTAAACGTTGGTACATTTTTTCAAGATTTGCTTTGTCCGGGTTGGGTTCTAGTCCCAACTTTCGGTAATAGGCTTTGTTTTTTTCAAGTTTTTCATCGTCTTGAAGTACGATATCTTTGGCATGGTCTATCAGGTCCATCCAAGGAAGGTGGGTTAGGATTAGCATGGTCGTAAAAGAAACCTCATCCCTAAATCCCTTCTCCTGCAGAGAAGGGACTTGAAAGAGGACTTTTTTTTTAATTGTTATCTCCTAAATGCTTTGTTGTAGTGTCTTTGCAAATGGGCTTCGATGTCGGAGGCTTTGTAGTAGATTTTACTGCCTACTTGCGAAAAGCTTACTATTCCTTCATCTCTATAGGTTTGCATGGTTCGGGTGCTGACTTTTAAGAGTTCGCATACTTGAGTATTGTCGAGCCAAATGTCGGTAAGGGGCTGTTTTCCTTTTTCTTCTAGTACTTTGGTTTTGATTTCATCTAGTTTGTTAACTATTTCGTGAAATGCTTCTGATTGAATGGTGATTACTTGCATAATTATTATTGTTTAGTGATATATTATGCAAGTCTCGGAAAAGATAAAAAGTCCAGAAGTCCCAAAAAAGGTCCTTAGGACTATTTTTTTTCTTTAAAATCTGATATTCAGTCGATTATGTTCTTTAGGTCTTTTGTCGGTCTTGGAAGGGTTCAGAATAGTACGAATGGTATCTTTGCTAATTGGACGACCATCTTTATCCAAAAAACATGTTGATAATAAGGTGGTTAAGGACTCTATGGAGCAGTTTAAAACTGGAGTTCTATTAACTGTGATTTCGTTTCGAAGTTGGTAAAATACATCAATAAACTGATTGATATTTGAGTTAATACGCAGAGGCTCAATGGTCTGGGAGTCTATCGGACTTTTTGGACTTTTTTCAAATATTGATGATTTTTCAATTAAATAAGTCAATAAATCTTCTTCAAGTTTTAATTTTCGGTAGTATGTATGATTATGGCGATTTGGATGGTCTACTTTAGCTTGTAGATATTCGGTCATTCTAATTTTTAGTAGTTTGATTTTGTCAACGTAAGTTTCTAGTTCTCCTAATTCCTTTTTAACATCTAAAAAGTTATATTTTTTGTAAACAGGCTTTTGTTTAGATTGATTATAAATAATAAGAAATGTGTTTATTTTATTTGAAAGCCACATTTGTAAATTAGAATCATTAATAAAAGCTGTATTCTTTAAAATCAGAAATTCTAATGACTTGAGCCATCTATCAGGATGAATTGTTCTATCACTTTGATATCTAAGGAAATGTTCGAATAATTCCAGGTCTAAATCTTTAATTTTATTCAATAATTCGATACAATATGACTTATAATCAAATTGGCTTACATTACTAGAATTTGTACTAGGATTTGAATTAGGTTGCAGCTGAATATCAAATACTGTTGGTATTTGATTGCTTGAATTAACAATAGGGTGTTCACTGAATTCGACTGTATAAATAAAAAAGTCGTTGGGTATCATATTAGGTTTGATTGTAATAAATATAAAAACTGATTTTCGAATCATTTATTACACGACCTTACATAAAAGTAAACGAAAAAATGTGCTAAAAGTAGAAATTCAATGAAAAATACAATTTAATATTTGGTTAGTTAAAAACTTCCATTGCCTTGTCAAGTTCTTCATTTACAATTTTGGCGTAAACTTGGGTTTCTTTAATTGCTGAATGACCCATTAGTTTTGAAACCTTATCAATTGATATTCCTTTTCTGAGTGCTCTGGTTGCCCAGGTATGTCTACTAATATGAAAACTAATATGCTTCTCAAGACCCACTTTGGTAGCTATTATTTTTAAGTTTTTATTAATGTAAGCTGTAGAACTAGAATAAACAGAATCAACCAATCTCAAATTGTTCATATCTAAATCATCTGGAAGCATTGGGAAAATATGATTGTTTGGAATAGTATTTTTGGGTTTATATTTCTGAATAATGTCTAATCCTTTTTGAGGTATTTTAATTGAAAGTTGACTGCTTGTTTTTTGAATCCTGAGGTGCAAATACTGACCATCAAAATCCTTCCATTTTAGAGAAAGCATATCAGAAACTCTCAAACCTCCTGTATATGCTGCAAAGACAAACATGTCACGATGCAGTTCAAGTCTAGTTCCTGGTGTAACAGGACAATTTTCAATTAATGATAATTCATCCTCAGTGAGATAAACTCGATTCGTTTTTTCCATGACCAGTTTCACTTTGTGAAATGGATTTAAATTGTGCTCAATTAAATCTTGCTTATAAGCATCGTTAAAAAGTTTGCGAATAAACTTCAAATTCATATGGATAGTATTGACTTTATTTCCCAATTTATCTTTCAAATATCTCTGGTAGTCAATAAGGGTATTAGAAGTAATGTCTTGAAAAAATATTTTTTGACCTTTGAAGTAATCTTTAAATTTTTGAATTACGGATTTGTTCTTATCAAATGTGGTAAGTTTTCCATTATTCAAATACGTTTGATTAACTTTTTCTGCAAATTCAAAAAAATCAATAGGTTCCTTCCCATACATTTTTTCTTTCAATTGTTTTGAAGTCATCGAACGTTGGAAAGTTTCATTCTGCAAAACTTGGTCTGTTAATTCCGAAAGCTTTGATGTCAAGTACGCATTTATTCGAACACTATTTTTATATCCAGCTTTTACACGCCCTTTGTCAAAATCCCAATATTTTTCTTCAAGCATATGCCCAGAAGTAATATAACTAGGTTTACGATTTTTAATAATTCTAAAATGAATCGGTGCAAATCCATTATTATTCAATTTATCTTTTCGAAAAACAACACTAATTGAAGACATATATATTTGATTATCAGATATTCAAATATACAAAAAAGTTTTGACATGGGGTAAACATTGGGGTAAACATTTACATCATTTGTATACATTTATATTCATTCTAATTCAAAGTAAAAATATTTATATTACTGATTATCAATACTTTAACTAATTTCAGAAGAAAGTCAAAGAGAAGGTTGTGATACCTCCGGGAACACACTGAAATAAAGCCACTTATGAATATGACGTTCAAAGTGGCTTTTTTATTTTTATATGGTAATACTTTTTTGCTGCAACAAATCTGAAGTATTTTTAGTTAACTCAATCAACACATAACCAATTCCATAATGTACATTTCCAATGAAGATATTCTCAAAATGGATACTCGATACAGGGCTGCATTTATTAATTCGATTTGTGGATTTAAGAGTGCTTCTTTGATTGGAACTATGGATAGTTCAGAGAAAACCAACTTAGCCATCTTTAGTTCTGTTATTCATTTGGGTTCCAATCCGGCATTGATTGGCTTCATCAACAGGCCGGACTCCACCAATAGACATACTTTAGAAAATATCTTAGCAACCAAGTGTTACACTATCAATCATATCAATCAAAATATATATCAAAAATCGCATCAAACATCGGCACGATACCCAAAAGATATTTCTGAATTTGATGCAACTGGTTTAACTATTGAATATAGTACTGCAATTAATGCACCCTATGTAAAAGAATGCAACATTAAATACGGATTGGAGTTTGCAGAAAGTTATAAGCTTGAAATCAATGGCACAATTTTAGTCATAGGAAAAATTGTCGAAATTATACTTCCTGAAAACTGCTTGTATACTGATGGTACAATTGATATTGAAAAAGCAGGCACTATAACCCTATCAGGATTGGACAGTTACCACTCTACCCAACAAATTGCAAGATTAAGTTATGCAAAAACTGATAAAATTCCTGAGTTGTTAACTTAAAAGTACTCAAATGAAAACCTTTTTGAAAGCTAATTGGCAAAATATCATTATGGCAAATTATAAAATCGATGTTCATATTTTATTGCCCTATTTGCCCAAAGGTGTTGAACTTGATTTGTATGAGGGCGAGTGCTACGTGAGTTTGGTTGGATTTTTGTTTAAAGATAGTGTCATATTTAACACCCCAATTCCTTTTTTAGGCACTTTTGAAGAAGTAAATCTACGTTTTTATGTAATAAGAAAGGTTGACAATGAAAAAAGACGTGGGGTAGTATTTATTAATGAAACCGTACCAAACAAAATAGTGGCAGGGGTGGCCAACTTATTATACAAAGAACATTACATTTCTGTTCCTACTCGCCATGACTGGACATTTGCAAACGATATTAAAGAAATCTGCTACCAATGGAAAGTCAATTCCAAATGGAATACTATCAAAGTTAAAGCTCTGACAAACTACATGCCCATTTCGACTAAAAGCATGGAAGAATACATATTTGAGCATTATTATGGCTATACTAAAGTTAATGACTTTCAAAGTATAGAATACAAGGTGAATCATCCGACGTGGCATGTAAATACCATTTTGGACTATGAAATTACCTGTGATTTTAACGCTTTCTATGGCCCTGATTTCGAAATTTTGAATCATACAAAACCACATAGCGTAATGATTGCTGAAGGTTCAGATGTTGAAATTGATTGGAAGCGAATTCGTTTTTAAATGAAATTATGCGAGGCGTAAAAAAACATCATTTACCATTCAAAATTTGTGTTTGTTGCAATAAACCATTTGCCTGGCGCAAAAAATGGGAAAAATGCTGGAATGAAGTTAAATACTGTAGTGATCAATGCAGAAAAAGTAATCAAAAATCATCTTTTTTAAAACAAGAGAATTCAACATAGTATTTATTATGTGGATTAACACTTGTTGCAAATGATACGATCAATTGTATGGTTTAAAACCGATTTGCGATTGCACGACAATGAAACTTTGATTCGCGCCATTGCTTATAGCGATGAAATTGTTCCTGTGTATTGTTTTGATGAAAATCACTATAAAACAACCGATTTCGGCCTTAAAAAAACAGGTAACTTTAGAATACAATTTTTAATGGAATCAATTATTGATTTAGACAAAAATTTAAGAGAATTAGGGTCAGGATTAAAGGTTGTATATGGAAAACCGGAGGTTGAAATTATAAAAATTGCACAAATTTATGGTGTTCGAAAGGTATTCGCTAAAAAAGAGGTGGCTTATGAAGAAATGCTTACTCAAGAATTAGTTGAAAAAGAACTGTGGAAAATACAATGTGAATTTGAAACTTATAGTACCAGCACTTTATTCTTGGCTCAGGATTTACCATTTACGCTCAAAGAAATTCCGGATGTGTTCACTAACTTTAGAAAGCAAGTCGAAAAAGAATCGATAATCAGGAAAGTTTTTGAAAAACCTAATTCCATTAAATCCCCCAAAATAGAACCCTTACATTTACCCGAAATTGCAAATTTTACACGAATTAAGCTTGACAATAGGGCTTCTTTCAAATTTATGGGAGGGGAGTCGGAAGGAATCAAGCGCATTCATTCATACATATTTGAAACCAAATCGATCTCTACGTACAAACTCACCAGAAACAATTTGATAGGCGAAAATTATTCTTCAAAATTTTCGGCATGGTTGAGCCTTGGTTGTATTTCTGCCCGCAAAATATATGATGAAATAAAAAAATATGAAACTCAATATGTTGCTAACGAATCGACTTACTGGATGGTATTTGAATTGATATGGAGAGATTATTTCAGATTTATGATGAAAAAACATCGCAATCAATACTTTAAACAAAACGGAATTAAAGAATCAAAAGCAATCGAAAGTGCCTTTAATCCCGAAATATTTGAAAAATGGAAAAATGGACAAACCGGAAACGATTTTATAGATGCCAATATGATTGAGCTCAAAACCACAGGCTATATGAGCAATAGAGGTAGGCAAAACGTAGCAAGCTATTTTTGCCATAATTTGAAACTAGATTGGCGATATGGAGCGGCCTATTTTGAAGAACAATTAATCGATTATGATGTGTCGAGCAACTGGGGCAATTGGGCTTATTTGGCAGGTGTTGGCAACGACCCCATAGCCAACAGAGTTTTTAATATTGAAAAACAAGCCAACGATTATGATAAAAATAAAACTTATAGAAACTTATGGTTGAACAAGACTTAATTTGTGCCTATAGCGGACTTCCATCTTTAGCTTCATATATAACCGAAAAGGGAGCGTATGCAATTTCAAAATCCAAAACTTCGGATACAATTTTAAATCAATCTGATAAAGATAGAATCATTCAAATGGCTTGGGAGGATAGGACACCATTTGAAGCCATTGAATTTCAATTTGGGTTAAAAGAAAAAGATGTAATTGAATTTATGCGAAAGCACTCATTGCCATCGAGCTTTAGGATGTGGCGAAAAAGAATGAATGCTAGAAAAACCAAACACAAATTGCTTAGAGCCCAAACCACTATAAAATTCAAAAGTAACAGCCAGCGAGGTACAGGAAATAAAATTTCCAAAAGACTCTAGTTTAAATATGTCGTTCTTTCTTTTCAGTTGAGGCTTAATATTATCTCGACAGCATTAATAAAAGAAAACAAAACCAAATCAGTATGTCTAAATATTGTATGGTAAAAACAAGCAAAAGTGTAGTTGAAGCTTGTGCTTGTTTAAAGTGTTTGTATTAGTTTATCTTAATTTTGCTTTTATGGTTTTGAGTATCCTTGTTCAAGAGCCAATTCAATTGCCAAATCCTTGAGGCGTACAATAAATGTAATTAGGCACAACACCAACACAACAAAACAGATAATTACATTTACGATTTGTCCTGAAATAATGGTGGTAACTATCGCCCCAATCATGATTAATGCCATTGCCAATGAAGCCGGCATTCGCAACTGACGAATAAAGAGAGCCAATCCTCCCAACACTTGGGCTATGCCTACAAAGTACATAAACCACAGTGGAAATTGCCACATTTCAGTGAATTCCTTGGTCAAATCGGGTTGCCCGATCAATTTGGTTGCACCAAAAATCAAATGGGCAACTCCTAACACATACGCGATAATTTTAAATTTCATATCGCCTTTTTGGGGTTCCAATGCTTTTGTCATGTCTTTACGATTTTAATTGTTTCATTGCGGTAGTCCAATCTTCCAAGTGATGCACTTCCACTATTTTTCCATCAATAATTTTGTGAATATCAATAGTCATAATTCTAAATGACTTTGTTCCATTGGTAGGCAAGCCCATAAAATCACCGTTGGGCGTACCGGTGGCTATACTTCTCACCACATATTTTTCGCCATGATTTAATAATTCGTGGGGTTCCATGTAAGGTCGGGAATCAGTTTCCAAAAGAAACCAACCTGACCGATAAGTTGCTCTTTGGTTTTGCTTTCAACACTTCCCTTGGAAACAAAATTGTCTGCCAATATAGGACTGAGTACTGCCGCAGGGGTAGTTTCGGTGTTTACCGTTAACGCTTTTCTGTAAAAAGCAGTTAAGGCTTCTTTGTTTTTATCCATTTTTTAAATCTTTTGAGTGTGAATGTTTATGAAACAAAAGTACTTCTGAACCAAAAGCAGTAAAAGGTGAAAATCTGCATTAGTATGATACTTTTGTGCTGACTATTTTTTCAGATGAATTTCTCTAAATTCAAGGGGTGTTTGGGAAGTTTGATTTTTGAAATATTTGATAAAATTAGTGGGTTCCTCAAAACCTAAGTCATAAGCAATTTCCTTTATTGAATGGTTGCCATACACCAAAAGCCGTTTTGCTTCCAGAGTCAGTCGCTCGTTGATCATTTCTTTGGGCAATTTTCCAAAAAATAAATGAGTAGCCTGTCCCAATCTTCTTTCCGATATGGCCAATTGTTGGGCATAATAGGCCACATTTCTTTTGGTTTTGTAATGGCGCTCTATTAGGTCTTTAAATAAGGTAGAATATTCAAAGTCCATATTTTTTTCAAAAGAAATATTTCCGTTTTTACTTTTCTCCCTTTCGGCTGTTAACAAAAAGTTTTGAAGCAAATTCTTAAGAATAGTAGGGCTTGTTTTGCTGTCAAACTGTTTTATTTCCTCATCAATCTCTTTGCTGATATGGTATAATTTTTGAAAGCTGTTGGGCTCGAGGGTAAGCAGACAGTTATCCTGTATGTCGTTGAACAGGTAGGAGCCCTTTAAAAATTGAATGTCATTTTCGGTTTGACAATAAAAGTTGTCCGTAAAAATAATTACATCTCCATCGTAATGAAGCAGTTGGTCAAATTGATGAACCCGTTCCTTGTCAATAAATAATATGGAGTAAGGCTTTACATGAATGGATTTAAAGTCCACCAAATGCTTGGGCTGGCAGTTTTTGAACAAGAAAATGTGATAAAAGTTTGTTCGATGCGGATTTACTAAATGAGGCCTTTTTTCGGTGGTAAGTGTATTCAGAGGAACTACCTCAATTTGAATATCCGTCTTTTTAGAAAAAGTATATTTTTTAATTTCCTGAGCCATATCTTTAATTAGTAACGCTAATCAGGTTTGACATTTGCAACATTTGGAACCTCCAATTCCCAACAATCATTTTTTGCGGGTGAGTTTGTATCTCAAGTGTGTAGTCAGGTCCGAGGGTATTACTTCAGCTATCTGAATTTCGTACCTATCTTTGTCGATGCCCTCAAAAAGTCGGATGCCACTTCCTAAAAAAACCGGTGCAATATGAATTAAAAACTCGTCAATAAGTCCTGCATTAAGAAACTGCTGAATGGTATCTGCGCCACCTTGTATGCGTATATCCTTTCCCTTTGCTGACAGCCTCGCTTTGTGTAAAGCACTTTCGATACCATCATTAATAAAATAAAACGTAGTAGATCCTTCTTGTACCCAAGGAACTCTTACTTCGTGTGTCAATACATATACATCTGCCTTGTATAAGTCATTGGGCCAAGCAACTTCCCCTTCTTCAAACATACGCTTACCCATTATAAAGGACCCTGTTCGCTCTATGGTTTCTCTGATATATTTACCATCCAGACTGTCTTCCTTACCGCCTTCAAATCCTAAGTATTCCCAGAAAGCCTTTTGATTGAACATCCAGGAATGAATCAGACCAGATACACCCCCCATTGGGTTTTGGGGGCTTCTGTTATCGCCTGCAAAATATCCATCAAGAGAAATTGCACTGTCAAAAATTATTTTACTCATAAATTATCAAATATTTTGTTTTTATAAATACTGTGCTTGGGAAATATACCTTGCATGTAATGATTAACAAATGTGAATATTAATTGAGACAAATACATAATTGTTCTTAATATTTTGAGCAAGAAATATTCACAAAAAAATCAAGTATTTATATCATAAAATTACTGGGGTGCATTTACTGTTCAATAACTATGAGAACTGCGATGAAAGTCCCACATCATTGGAATTATGCCACATGCAGGTAGGTTGGCTTTCGTAAATGAATATCACATTTGTTAGCAAAAAAGATATATGTAGATGTGTATTATAAATATTAATTGTTATCATTGAAAAAATAAAGTTCGTATATTTCCTAATTTCAAGATATATACGCAATACAAAAACATGCAAATAATAATATGTATACGCAATATGCGTAAATAGAAATGTTAGGAGTGATTTTAAGAGAAAAAAAATGAAATTCATACTTGGTGCAATAATATTGATTTTTAATACTCTCTACTTTTTGTTCAACGTAGGACTTATACTGCTTTTTGTTGGTTGGACAATTTCAGGCGAATTAGACATCATATTTGTATTAGGATTTTTAATTTATTTTATAATTGGGTTTTTAATAAATTATTGGTTATTTAAAGTGGGATTAAAATTAAAAGACGCGGATGAAAATAAAGTTTAGGACTGCTCAAGTTTTTCCGATATTTGTTTCAATAGTTTGTTTAATTATTCCATCATTTTTAAGCGGTTATCTTTATTTCAAAATGGAGTATTTGAGCCAAGACACTACAAGACAGATAATTAATACAATTTTGTTTTTTATCTTAATTGAAATTCTTTCAATTTCATCAGAGTACGGTGTAGAAATCAAATACGATTCCAAATTAATTAAGAAATACTGGACAATCTTTTGGATTAAAATTGGAAAATGGGAATACATAGAAAATTTTACACAAATCGAAATTTACAGAACTCAAAATGTCAGAGAACTCATCTTGTTTCCAGTAAAATTTGGCGAGCTAAATGTTTTAAAAACTATAGTGACATTATCAAATTTAAATTCTGTTTTAGCAATTTTAATCACAACAGACGATAATAAAGCAATTGAAATAGCAAAAAAAGCATCAAAATATTTAAGACTAGACATTTATGATATGTTAGGTGGTGAGACAGAGATTTATAACGAATATGAAAATAAAAACCACTCCTAACATGGTATTTATTAATGAAGGGGTATTGTTTGTAGGTCGTAGTTTAGCTCTCCTGCGGTGTGTGTCTCGGGGGATAGTTTCGCAGTTCTTTCATCCCCTTCATCCATAAATACCCGCACGTTAGCGGTAAGCCAAAAGAAAAATGTATACACAAGACGAACTAAACATAGAAGGTATAAGACAGTGGGATTGGATTAAAGATGAATTCAAAAAATCATCTATTCTCCTTGGCAATGGTTTTAGCATTAATTTTAGTGACACCCTAATTTACAAAAACCTTTACGACTTCTTTATAACGAAAAGTTCTGTTGAATCAAAGGGGTTGTTTGAGGCATTTGAGACACGAAATTTCGAACATGTGTTAGAGAGTATTGAGACAGCAAAAACTGTCTGTACAGCACTTAAAATTGAGACTACTGCTTTCGAGACTTATAAAAAGGAAGTACGCGAGGGACTAATAGATTCAATTAATACAATACACCCAAGACCAATATCCGTAGACTATGATTTGGTAAGTCAAGTAGCCAAACAGTTTACAGACTTCAACCAAATATTCACAACTAATTACGACTTATTTCTATATTACATTGTTTTAGAAACAAAAAAATTTGGAGACCATTTCTTTAACGCCTATTCGCAAAAGTATAAGTATTTTGGTGAACCTGACCAAATGAATAATAACCACATATATTTTTTACATGGAGCTTTATTCCTTTTTGAGTCTGGTCTGACAACTCTAAAAATTCTTCGACCGACTGATGGTTGGTTATTAAATAGAATTACTGATGAAATTGCACAGAATAATTATCCCCTATTTATAAGTGAAGGAAAGTCTGAAACAAAGTTGAAATCAATTCAAAGTAATAGATATTTAAATTTTGCCTTAAATCAGTTTGAAAAATGTTCAGACAAAAAACTAGTCATTTATGGGCAATCTCTTAGCGAACAAGATGAACACCTTGCTAAAATAATTGACAAATCATTTGAAAAAATTGCAATATCTATTAGACCACAAGCATGGAAAACAATGGGAGAATTAAAAGCCGAAAAAAGCCGACTTAGTTCTTATTTCAAAAAAACTAAACTTGAATTTTATGACTCGACATCATTATTCAAATTTACTTAACAAGTTGGCCTAACCGCTAATCGAGTAGGCAGCTTCGCCGATTTCTCGACGAAGTGCACCTCTCACACCACTGTACGTACGAGAGCTACGCTCGGTAGTTTCGTGCTCTCGCACTCACTACCATATACAGCGGTTCATTAAACATAGGACTGATTTTCTTGTAGTAGCTCTCCATACCCTCTGATTTAACCCCCTAAATAGTTGGACACAATATACTAAAAACAGAGAAACATTTAAATTTGTGTCAAATGGAAAAAATTAGGAGACAATTTACAACTGAACAAAAATTATCTATTTTAGAGGAATGTAGCAGAGATGGAGTTACCCGCACCCCTCGTTAAGCGTAGTCTCCAGACTACGATTGTGTGTTATCAAATCTTCAGATTTGAAAATAAAAAAAGTGCAATATATTTGAGTACAATTGAATTATTAATAGGCGTAAATCAGAGATTTACTTACACCGTGACGTAGTCAAGAGACTACGCCAAACGGAGATAGTCAGTTAATAAACTAAATTTCCCTGATCGTGGGTTCAGTTTTGATACAACATTAGCACATGCCCAAATATTCCCGTCTTTATCAGAAGTAATAGAAAAGACAGGTTGTTTAAAAATAGTTGTGGGGTCGTTGGGGTTATTCAAATAATGTGTAAAAACACCTGTCTTTCTATCGTATTTATAAATACCATAATCCCAGGTGGCAAGCCAAATATTGCCCATTATGTCTTCATGAACGGCCATTAACCCTCTTGGTCCTATAGAGGTAGGGTCATTTTCATCATGCTCAAAATGTGATACCTTTGACGTGGCTATATCATACGTATACACTTTGTCCAGACATCCAAACCATAATACATCATGACTATCAATAAACAGTCTGGCAACATTGACTTCCTCAAGTGAATCAATAATCTTTATTCTTTCAAATTTGTTGGTTTTATAATTGAATTTATTCAAGCCTTTATTGGTGCCAATCCATAGGTTGTTTTGTTTGTCAATAACAACGGCATCAACAAAACTGCCAAACAAACTCGTACGGTCCTCCTTGTTTTCAACAAAATACTGAAAACTATATCCATCATATTTGCTCAAACCACCAGCACTTCCAAACCATATAAAACCATATTTGTCCTGGACAATGGCAGAAATATTATTGCTTTGAAGGTCATTTTCGATGGTCAAATGCTTAAATAAACCATATTGTGCAAACAAAGCTAGAGGTAAAAAACAAATAAAGAATATTGACTTCTTCAATGGATTAATTTCTAAACTTTATATCCAATAACCTATATTAAACAAAAACCGAGACAATGTTTTTTTAGCAATTAAACCTACTATCTACTTATTATGTTTCAATATTGACATATTCAAAAAACAAAACTTTTCTAATCAAAATTATATTTCTCTCTTCGACAAGTTTAAATACGCACTGTTTTAATGCCTTATGTATACAACTAATGAGATTATTTTAAAAAAGAAAAGGTATTTTATTGTCAAAAGTTTAGGGTTCGGGGATACTCTAACTTTTAATTACAAATGCAGGGTCTTCCCATTTGTTGATAACTCATTTATATGCCTATGCAAAAAAAATCTCTTTTGATTAATATCTACCAAACTTGAATTAATCCGGTATTCTCAAATTTTAATGTTTCTCAAAAAAAATCATTAAGTAACTATGAATAAAAAATATCTAACTAACCCAGAATTGGAGTAGTTAGATATTTTTTGAGGTTTATTTTATTGTTTACAAATTCTAAGTGTTGTAGCAGATTGATCTTTTAAACGGATAAAATATACCCCAACGGAAAGATCTTCTACATTATTAAACGATTCTGACACAAGACCCGATTTTACTAATTCCCCTGTCATGGAATAAATTCCATAAGCAGTACCCGGCAATACTCCGATAAAGGTAATTTTGTCGCTAGTAGGATTTGGAAATACAGTAACTTTGTAATCAGATACTTCAACTACCTCTTCTTTTGCCCCGGAAGCAACACTTTCCACTTTAACATCATCTAAATAATAAATTTCATTGGACGAAGTATTTCTAGCCTTTGCTATTAAACGAATTTTATCTCCGGCAGCTACTGTAAATGTTTTAGCAACAATGTTGGATGCAAAATCATCAAATTGGTTAGAGATAAGCACTTCAGATCCCCCATTTATGGTATAGTGTAAGCCCAAAAAGTCGTCAGGGTCTAGATTACCTGCATTATTGCTGTTGAATTTTGCAGAAACTTTTATACTTCCTGCTGAACTTACAGTAATCACTTCAGATAACCATTTTACTTCCACATCAACATCGGAAATGGTAAGTTGGTTACTTTGAACTGAGAATGTAGCAGTTGCAGTCATTCCGGTACTAACCAGTGACCATTTTGTAGATCCATTGTCTACATTTGTACCATTTGATAGAGTAAAGTCTTCTGTCCAAGGAAGAACAGAACCAGTGGTTGTTCCTGGATTCGGAGTAGTAATACTTCCTTTTGAAGTAATTTCCACATATGCAATTTTTGCGTTGGAAGCCGTGGAAGTTGGACTAATTGTTAATTTACCATCAGTAACTGTTACAGTAATTGCTGAGAATAGATCATAGTTGTCTTTACCATCCGAATCATTTACGGTAATATTTTCAATTAGCACAGAATTTAATTGATCTATAAATGACGGATCACCCATCATTAAATTTACTTCATACACACCATTATTTACTCCTATTTCCCATGTAAAAGTGCTTCCTTTTTGCATATGATTAAATGTATTTTGGAGAAGTGAAACACCACTTACACTTCTATTACGAGCATTAGCATTGGTAGCATTCCATCCATACGAATATCCATTGCTCCTATTTCCATAAACAGCACCTATGTCTGATAAATAGCCTGAAGGAGTCAATGTTCCACTTGGTTCGAAATTTACATTAATTGTATTATTTGATGATGGATTATCGGCATCTACTGTTGTAGCTTTAGTAACCTGATTGGTGCCATCGCTAACACGAACGGTAGGAGTAAAATTACCCGCAACCGTATAGGTATAATTAATTGTACTTCCTGTAGCATCTCCGTAATTACCATCTCCATTTAAGTCCCAACTATAACTTAATGTATTATTATCGGGATCTGTAGCTATTGCAGTAATCGTCACATTTAGTGGTATCGATCCAGTGTTGGGAGAAGCATTAACTTCGCTTATTACAGGAGGTTTATTACTTGTCACTGTAATCTCAATATTATTCGAAACTCCTGTCAAATTTTGGTTGTCTTGTACCGTTAACGATACTGTATATTTTCCAACAGTAGACCATGATTTAGAAATAGTTGAAGAGGGACTCCCTGTTCCTGTTTGAGTACTGTTACCCCAATTCCAAACATAAGATGAAATGGATCCGTCTGGATCATTAGCTGTTACACTAAAATCAACATTTTCATTTACAAATACTGTTGTGGTCGATGTTGCGCTGATAGATGCAGATGGAGCCTGACCAGTCGACTGCGTCGCTTTTACGACATAAACCCAATCACTGTTATCAGAATTGGTAAAGTTGATAGGTCCGGTACCGGTGTATCCGGTCAACGTTGTCAATGAACCATCACGTGGATTGAATCGCTGAATTGAATAGGACTTACTAGAAGAGGTATTTAGGTTCAAAGAATTAGATCCTGAATTTCCTCTTACATAAAAAAGATATGTATTGCCCGGATTGGCAAGACAATATTTGGTTCCACTACCAGTAACCAAACTATTATTCGACGATAGGTTATACCAATCAACACTGGTAAATAGGCTTTTTACAAATTTCAAATCTTCTTCCCAATCATCATTGATAGAAGCATTAACATTAAATGTACCATCCATTCTTGCTCCTCCAAAATAGGTAGTACCAAATCCGGTTATAAAGTAACCCCCTGCCATGGCAATATCATAGGTAGCATTTCGAATAGTAGTAAGATCTCCGCTATTTTGTTTATTGGGTCTCAAATAGTATGCATACTCAGAGTTTACAACCGGCTTATTATGATCTTTAGCATCTAAAATAGCTGAGTTCATAGAAGTATAAACTTGTTGATAGTCTCCTAACCCTGACCAGGAATTATTTGCGAAAACTTCAACTGTATTGGTGGAATGCATGGTTATGATCCGTTTATGTGGGTCATTATCATATATTTCTTGTCCAATTAAAGAGGCAAAAGTCTCCTTTGTTCCTGCACTATATTCGTTATACTCTCCTACCCCAATAAAATACACGTTGTAAGCACTATACCTTGATGCAACATATCTGGCAAATCTTCTTCTTTCAGTGTCATTTTCGAAATCCATCCAATCCCTTGCATCACTTGCCCAGGCTAACAGTAATCCGGCAGTTATATCTTTAGAGTTTAGATATTTTATTCTTTTATCTACTTCCTGCCAGTAAAGAGGATTTAAAGTTTCATTGGTAAAACTATTAAATGGTGCCCCTCCATTATTATTCCAACCTAAAGCATTTAACAACATGGCATGAATTACATTAAAACCTTGCGATGCACGCACATTGATATATGTTTCTACGGTACCGTAATTATGATTCTCCGTTGCATCATCGGTGAACAAAGACCATTCAGTATCTCCGAAGAAATAAAATGGAGTACCATCCTGCCTTTCAAAATGATACGGTGTATCGGACCTTTTCCTAATTCCACCTTTTTTTGTAGAAGAAACACAGTTGAAACTTCCTGTTTGATTATTTAGACCCGTATTGGAAGAGGTAGTTTTGTATGTCCATAATCCGGTTTGATCAGGAGAAAACCGCGCTTTCCAGGTAGTTCCTCCATCCCAAAACATTTGAATAGAGTACGTACTTCCTGTGGGACTGGTAAACTGAGCTGTTGCAGACAGACTATTATAGGGATTGTCAATCGTTCCTGAATGAGTAAATGTCGACTCAAACACGTCATATTTCCCAATATCAACGGCTAATACTTTTTGGCTTACACTTAATAAAAATATTTTAAAAAGAACGAGCACTAATACTCTATTAACATTATTTTTCATAGTAATTAATTTAAAATTCATTTAAAAACGTCCAATTGTTTTAATCCATTATTTCAAAATTTGGCATATCTCATTTCGCTTAACAAAAATTTGAAATATCACTACTCCGGATTTCGGAGTAGTGATATTTGGGTTTAGGTTTTGTTTAATTTATTGTTTTATAATTCTAAACGTTTTAACCGACTTATCTTTTAATCGAATAAAATATACCCCAACGGAAAGATCTTCTACATTATTAAACGATTCTGATACAAGGCCCGATTTTACAAATTCCCCTGTCATGGAATAAATTTCAAAAGCGGTACCCGGCAGTACTCCGGTAAAGGTAATTTTGTCGCTAGTAGGATTTGGAAATACTGTTACCTGAGAGATTGATTCTTCAATCGAAGTAATTTTTGCCCCTGCGGCAACACTTTCCACTTTAACATCATCTAAATAATAAATTTCATTTGTTGATGTATTCCTTGCCTTTGCTATTAATCGGATTTTATCTCCGGCAGATACTGTAAATGTTTTAGCAACAAGGTTGGATGCAAAATCATCAAATTGGTTAGAGATAAGCACTTCATATCCCCCATTAATAGTATAATATAGACCCAAGTAATCATCAGGGTCAAGATTTCCAGCATTATTGCTGTTAAACTTGGCCGAAACTTTTATACTTCCTGCTGAACTTACAGTAATCTCTTCAGATAACCATTTTACTTCCACATCAACATCGGAAATGGTAAGTTGGTTGCTTTGAACTGAGAATGTAGCAGTTGCAGTCATCCCAGTATTAACCAAAGACCATTTCGTAGATCCATTATCTACATTTGTACCATTTGATAAAGTAAAATCTTCCATCCAGGGTAATGCAGTGCCTGATGTAGTTGTAGGTGGAGTAGAAGTACCGGAAACAGTTATGCCCACAGATCTTGAAACAGGACTATTGGTGCCATCACTGACTCTTACTGTTACAGTATAGGTACCTGCTACTGTGTAATTAAAGGAAGTAGAAGTAGAAGTAGAAGTATTATCACCAAATGTGCCGTCACCATTCAAATCCCACGAATAAGTAAGAGAATTGTTTTCCGGATCAGAAGCAGAAACACTAAAATTAACCGCCAATGGAGCCACCCCTGTGGTAGTAGAGGCTG